>NZ_CP037423.1:3603573-4204168 GCF_007754155.1 Stieleria neptunia
TATTCGTATCGCGTCATTCGTCGGAATGCGGAATGATCGCCGGACCGGTGCCGCACGATCGAAGCGGAGTGCAATTCGCGGGACAGCCAATCGACAAGCCGTCGCCGCTCGTCGTCGCTTAACTCGCCGGCGTCAGGCGGAGGCATTTCGCCCTTGGTGATCGCGGCAAAGACTTCGGACCACCAATCGGTATCGGCACCGGTCAACAAATTGGGATCAAGTGTGTCGATTCGGACGTTGCCTTCGACCGTATCCGGACCGTGGCAGTCGATACAGTTCTGTTCCAGCAGTGGCTTGATCGTTGATTCGAACTGCGTCAAATTCGCTTGACGCGTTTCGGCGTCGCTGGCGCTTTCGCTCGGCTGATTGTTCCCCGCGGCTAGGCCCTTGAACCGGGATTGCTCTCGCCCGATGGTCTTCAAATCGGCGAGGGTCGGTCGGCCGTTTTCAATCCCTGACGGAGGGGCGTCCGTGTTGACTGGCGTTTGGTCGGCGGGTTTCTCGGCGCGGATCGACAGGGCGGCGAACGCGAGCGCGCCGGTCAGCAGCAACAATCGACTGGCTGTTCGTGGCATGAGAGAGATTGGGGTGGAAGACCCATGGTGGTAGGTCATCTTTCTGGCGGGCGGGATCCAAACGGCGGGGGTGCGGAGCACCGGACCAAATTCAATGGTACGTCGGCGCGAACGCTTGTCTGGACGTCAATATGATAGCAAGAGGTGGGCTGGCAGAAAAATGACGGGCAGAAAAATCGGAGGGCCGGGAAAAGGAGCGACAAGAAAATGGATGACAGGAAGATGGGACGCCCGCAACCGTTTCCAGAGGGGCGACCGAATCACACGTCGTCCCGACTCAGCTTGCCGGGATCCAAATCTCTCCAGGCCCCATTTTTCTGCCCCCTATTTTTCTGCCATCTCAAAGAATCAGTCGCTGGGTGGCACCGGGTGCGTTCCCATCGAAGTCTGTTACAAAAATTTAATTGACCTCTGCGCGACTCCAGCGTAAATTTGCAGTAGAGTCGTTTCCTGTGATTCTTCCTCTATTGATGAGGTCGCTAATGCAAGAACCACCGTCCATATTTGTGAGTGCACCTGCCTCCGGTTTGTGAGGAGGCCTTTGGTGTTCAGACTACATTTCGACTCTGACTTCGTCTTGCGTTGTGACACTGTATCTCGTTCGCTTTCCTGAAGCGGCAGTTTCCTGAAGCGGCGTTGATTCGTGTTTCGCCCAGAAAGGCATGGCATGAACGAACCAGCGTGATGTGTGGTGATGGACAGCACAGTGCGCTCGAACTTCTTCGAGGCTCTCGCCCTCTGTTTGTGGCGAGAGCCTCTTTCCATTTGGCCCTTCCACAGATCGATGGATGGCAAGAAAACGCGGCGCCCGAACCCGTTTCAACGGGGCAACGGAGTCACACGCAGGCGCGGCTCAGCTTCCTGACATCCCAATCACCCCCAGCCCCATTTTTCTGCCCCCGATTTTTCTGCCATCTCAAAGAAGCAGCCGGTGGGTCACGTCAATTGAGTGCTAACCGTTCTCTGGGGAGTCGATCCCGGGTGGGTTTTCCGCGGCATCGTTTTTATCGTCGGCCTCCGATGGCACCGCGGACGCTTCCGCCGCCGGCTCATCCGACTCCATTGACTCCTCCGGCGTTTTCTCGGCGGGCGGCTCCCGTTCATCGGCCGGCAAGATCACCATTCCCACATACTGAATGGATCCGTCCTCAGAGACTTCGCGGAGGTACAGGATGATTTGGTCAAACGGCACAGCGAGTCCTGGGACCAATGCGTCTCCGGCCAGTCGCGAACGCATCAGTTGGTCCAGAGTCACGTCCGGCGATTCGCCGAGTTTCAGATCGTAGCACTCTTCAAGATCCCGGACTTTGGTCGAACCGCGTAGCGGAAACTCCAACGACAAGGGCAACTCGGCCGACTTCCGTTCACGATGGGAAAACACGCGATCGACCATGGCTCGAACCGCGGGGCGCAGGATCACAACAAGGTGATCGCCGACCTCGATTCGAGAGCGGCCTTGGGGAGGCGTGATCTCTTCATCTCGGACGATCAACGCCACGACGACTCCGTCCGGCAAGGCCAGCTCCTTGATCTTGCGGCCGGCGGCCTGACATCCCGCTTCGACATAGTAATCGACAATGTCTCCGTTGACGTTCTGCAGTGAACTGATTTCCAGGGTGACCGGCGGCGGTCGGTTCGCCGGTTCAATGACATTCAGATAGCGAGCCATGACCGGCAGCGGCCAACCTTGAATCAGCGCCGAGACCAGCACGACAAAGAAGACCGTGTCGAACAATTGCGAGGCGCCCGAAAGGCCCGCCAGCATGGGAAAGGTCGCCAGCGTGATAGGAACGGCGCCCTTGAGTCCCACCAGCGACAGAAACATGACTTCTCGTTTTGAAAACTTGAAGAACGAGACCAACGTCGCGACGGCAAGCGGGCGTGCGACAAGGATCAGCACGGCGGAGATCAAAAGTGCAGGCCCCGCGGCGTCGAGCAGCCGGCTGGGAAAGCTGAGCAGGCCCAACGTCATGAACATCAGGATCTGGCAGATCCATGCCGCCGCATCATGGAATAGCAAGATGCCCCGATGGAAGACAGGACGCCGATTGCCGATCACGATCCCGGTGAGATAGACGGCCAAAAAGCCGCTGCCCCCGATGACCGCGGCAAGGCCGAAGGCGAGCAAGGCCAGTGCGGTTGCTAGCACGGGGTACAGACCGGCGGCACCCAGCCGAACATGCTGTAGGAGCCAAACCCCGCCATAGCCGACAAGCAGCCCGACGACCGCCCCGTAGGCAAGTTGCGTCAGAAATAGCGTCAGTAGGCCGGAGCCAAGTGGGACAGCGTTGGTGAGCACCTGGAGCAAGCCGACCGTCAAGAAAATCGCCATCGGATCGTTCGACCCGCTTTCAACTTCCAACGTGTCTGCCAAACGTCGCCGAATATTCACTCCGCCCGAGCGGAGAACTGAGAAAACCGCCGACGCATCGGTCGACCCGACGATGCTGCCGAGCAACAGCCCTTCGAGAATCGAAATGTGAAGGATCCAGGAGGCGGCCAGGCCCGTGATGGCGGCCGTCACAACGACCCCCAGCGTCGCCAACACCGCTGCCGGCTTCCAAGCCGTTCGGACCGATCCAATCGTTGTGCGGAGCCCCCCGTCGAACAGGATCAGACAGAGCGCGATGGTCCCGATCGTGTTGGCCGCGGAGTAGTCCTCAAACTCGATCCCGCCAATTCCCTCTGATCCGGCCAGCATCCCGACCACCAGGAACAAGAACAAAACAGGCACGCCCATGCGTGTCGAAAACTTGTTCGACGCGATGCCCAAGAGAAGCAGAATCCCCGTGAACAGAATCAACGATTCGACACTCAACAACATCGCATCATCCTGTCGCGAGATTCATGGGGTGGGCAAGTCGGGGCCAATTTGCATGCGTCAGCAATTGTACGCAGCGCGATTCTATCTGAATTAGCTGGCAGAAAAATCGGGGGTAGAAAAATCGGAGAGGCTGAGAGGGAGCGACAAGAAAATGGGCAGCAAGAAAATGGCACGCCCGAAACAGGTTCAATTGGGCCGACACAGTCACACGCATTCGTGGTTCAACTTCCTGCCGTCCAAATCTCCCCATGCCCTATTTTCTTGTCACTCATTTTCCTGTCTGTCTACTCCACCCCCCAATCCCACCCCGATTTTCTGCCCCTGATTTTTCTACCATCTGAGATTCAGTTGATGGGTGGCAGCACCTGAGGATTTCTAGTCGGCTTGATTGACTGATTCCAACCAGCGGCGACTCCATCGGAGGTAATCGGAGTCGGGATGTTGTGAGAGTTGCGTTTTCAGCTGTTCGTGTTGTTTGGATTCCACAAGCACGGGAATATCCGAGCCGGACGGAAATCGTTGCATCACGATCGACTCGATAAACTCCGGGCACCAACTGGGTACGTCGCCACGTGGCGGTGGCAGTCGCCAAATTTGGCAGCGGTAAGACACGGTTCCGCAAAAAACTGCGTTGCCGTGGTCAAAAAAAACGGGGCGACATCCGTCGGAGTCGACTCCCAGCGATGCTTGAGTGGGATGCGGATGAAGAACGGTCAACGGTTGCTGAGTCTCGGTGTCCCATAGGCGAAAGCCGGATTGGTCTGCTGCCAGTATCCGCTCGCCATCTTCACTGAAGCTCAGTGCCACCACCGGTTGATCGTGCACCATAGGCCGTCCGACAGGTTGTCCGTTTTGGGTGTTCCACAACCGGCATCGGCCATCACGGTCAGCCGTCACGATCAATTCTTTGGTCGGATGGATGCTGATGGAATTAGTTTCGACGGCATGTTCCAGACTCGTGATTCTCCGACCGGTAGCAAGTTCCCACAGAATGGTTCTGCGATCATCTGAATTTGTTGCCAAGAGCTGTTTTTGTTCGTCAATCTTGATGTGATAGACCTTGTCGGTGTGACCGAGTAACGTCACCGCGACTTGGCCGCTGTCAACATCCCAGACTTTGGCAGTTCCGTCGTTGGAGCAACTTCCCAGCCAACGACCACTTTCGGAAAAGCACAAATCATTGAGTCGTGAATCAGAGTGCCGCTCTTTCCAAATTGGCGTTAGCGATTCGAGGTCCCAAACAGCCACCCAGCCGTTTGCCGATCCCGTTGCAAAGCGATCTCCCGTCGGAGACATCCGCGAAGGCTGGATCGGATTTCCAGAATCAATGGGGCCTTTGATCAGCTCAAAATCGGGCGTGGACAACAGATAGATCTTGCCGCGAACCGTCACGATCAACAAGCGACTTCCATCAGGGGTGAAGGCGAGACCGTACGGCGTGCTGTCAAGCGGCAGTGGATCGCGGAGCGTTTCGCCAGTCGTTACGTCGACGATCGTCACGTATTCCACTCGGTCGTAGCCATTGCTGCCCCGTTGCACAACATTCGCCGCAACCCAGTGACCATCGGGGCTGACAGTGCCTGCCGAGGCAAGATACGGCTCTGGACTTTCGGCAAGCACGGGCGGAACTTGAGGTTCATGCAGTCGCCACAACTGAATCGAATCGATATGCCAAGATCCCAACTCCGAACAGGATCCCGTCCAGAGCAGGTCACCGGATTCAGTGCTCCCAGCACTCACGATTCCTTTTGAGATGATGACGGGGCTGGCGGACGGATCGCCGGTCAGCGCATCCCAGAATCGTACACCGTTGCGGCCAGAAACCATCATCAGTTGCCGCTGTCCGTCAAAGGCATGGATCGAGGTAACACGTTCCGCGTGAGTCATCCGCGAACCACTTTGCAGTCCCGTATGCGTGTCGTAGGAGACCACCCACTCCTGCAGTACGGAGGACGCGAACAGGCGGTTTCCGTCTGCGGCGAAGGTGAGGTTCGTGACCTCACCTTCATGAGTGTCTAACTTGCATTTGCGAAGACCGCTTTCGATATCCCAGACAGCGGCGTTACCAAAATTGTTCTCGCAAGCTGCAACGAGGCGGCCGTTTGCACTGATGGTTGCGTCACCAATGCGGAATTCATTGACACGTAGCAATTCAGTTCCTGATTCAACATCAACCGCGATGGCCTCGCCGTTGTTCAATCTCAACACCGCTCGCTTGGCGTCGCTGGACAGCGACAGAGCCGCAATTGATTGCTGGAAATCATAGACTTGATCGAAGTCTTCCCGATCCAGGTCGATCACATGGAGGCTTGAACCTTCCACGACGACTACTTGAGGTTGCGGAGACGGATATTCGAGCTGGACAATTTGGTTGTCGAAACGAAGCGAGCGAATTTCCTGCCGACTTTCCACATCGAAGACTTGTAACAACTTCCCTTTGCCTGAGACCGCCGCGAGACGCTCGCCCGAGTGATCGAAGGCAAGCGATTTGACGACGCCGTCGAATACCAACGGCCGTCCAATTTGTTGACTATCACTGACGCTCCAAAGTCGAATCGTTTTGTCTTCCGATCCCGTCGCCAGGATGCGACCGGTTGGATCCAGTTGCACGGCGGTGATGATCGCCTGACCGGGATGAAGAATCTCCGGGCCGACCGGAACGTGACAACGCGATTGATCCAAGACCGACATGGCGTACATCGCGACGCGCCAATCGGTTGGATCGTCACGCATCATTCTGGCGAGATGGGTAAGGGCAAGTCGAACTTCTCCGCGGGTGACGAGATCTGTGATTCTCGACCAGGTCAACGTGGCCACCATTTCCGTCAGAGTTTCGTTGGCCTTTGTTGCTCGACGAGATTGCCAGGCAACGCCGACGGTTCCACAGACGAGGGCCAAAAACAAAGTAACTGCAAGCAGTGAAACTCTGCGGTTGCGTTTCGCCCACCGCCACAGCTCTTGAAACGGGCCGACCGGTCGGGCCTCGATCGATTCGCCACGAAGAAAACGATCCAATTCTGCGCCAACCTCGGCTGCAGATGCATAGCGAAGGTGTGGTTCTTTCTGCAAACATCGCAGGGCGATGGTTTCCAGGTCCGGATGGATGCGTTCGTTCACGCTTCGTAGACGCTCGGGCGTTTGGTCGATGACCCGACGAATGGTCTCGATTGCGTTTTTTCCCGCAAACGGAGGTTGGCCGGTCAACAATTCATACAGCACCGCGCCGAATGAATAGATGTCCGCGAGCGTCGTCATTTGGTCGTGATCGCCGCTGGCCTGTTCCGGCGACATATAGCTTGGACTGCCCAGCACCGCGGTTGTCCTGGTCAACGTGTCCTGTGTTTGCTCCGTCAGCTTCGCTAATCCAAAGTCGGTCAAGTAGGGTTCGCCCGCAACATCAACCAGGATGTTGCTGGGCTTGATGTCACGATGGAGGACGCCGTGCTTGTGCGCGAGGGCCAGCGCATTGGCAATCTTCAACATCATCTTCGCGATGCGTCGCTGTCGATCGAGAACCTGAGATGCCGTGCCATCTTGAACGCGGTATTCATTGATCAGGGAAGCCAGGTTTTCGCCCTCGATCAGCTTCATGCTGAAGAAGTGCAGCGTCTCTGATTCGCCGACTTCGTAGATCGGAACGATATGCGGATGCGCCAGCTTTGCCGCAGCTTCCGCTTCGGTTTGAAAACGACGCACCAGATCGGGGCTAGCCAATTGACCGGCGATGATCATCTTCAAGGCGACGGGGCGATTGAGGCTGATTTGCCTGGCGCGAAAAACGACTCCCATTCCGCCACGGGCGATTTCCGATTCGATTTCGTAATCGGCAAATCGAGTTTGTTCGAGCAAACTGACGAACGGATCGTGGCCCCCTGGCATCGAGTCTTGGCCATCCTTTGCCAGTTGCAACAGACACGCCATGCACTGACCCGCCGCGAGACTGCTTTGCAGTTCGCTTCCGCAAGAGATACAGGTCGGTGGATCTGATTTCATGTCGGATTCAAAGCGAGTTGAGTACGTGGCTACATAAGGTGGTAAAACCCCTTTTCGAGATTGGTCACTCAACAAATAATCATTTTTGACTCTTTTCGCCAAACGCTACCATGAATTCGCTTTCCTGGCAGGCATAGGCAAAAAGGGATTCAGCAACCGTTGGTGTGTAGCCTTTACCCCTGCCATTGGTGCCTACACCTCTTTTGTGATTCTGATCTGGTCTGGTTGGATGGTTTCGGCCAACGGCCATAAACAAACTTGGCTCATCGCCGTACCAGCGAGATCATTTTCGATAATTCGCCCTCGACATCGTCGGGGTTGTCGAGTGTCGCCGCGACTTCATGGCGGACACGCTCGGCGTACTCTTTCCTGATGCGGTGAATGGACATTTTTGTTGCTGACAGGCTCAACCCCAGTTGCTCAGCAAGTGACGCCAGTGGCAAACGTTTTTCGTCAGCCGTTAAAAAGGGATAGAGCACCCTATAAAGCTCTTCGCGACCGGCAACCTGATAGTCGTGACGCAATCCCGAAAGAACGCGATTGAGTAGTTCTTCGACCCAATCACGTTCAAACTGCCGTTCGGGATCATCCTCGATGGCCAAGCGACCTTGGTAACGTTTCTCAAATTCTTCGTCCTGGATCGAGATCGTTCGTGTGCCGCCGCCACGTCGCTGGGTTTGCTGTTGGCGCCAGTGATTGCGGAGATAGTTCTTGATTGATGCCAGCAGAAAGGCGCGGAAGCGGCCTTTTTCGGGGTGCACGTCGCGGATACCGGAACTCGCCAGTAACTGCGCAAAAAATCCCTGCGTCACGTCCAGTGCATCATCCGGCGTCAGCCCGCGCCGCCGCACGTATGCGTAAAGCGGATACCAATAGGTGCGGCACATTTGGTCGAGTGCTTCGGCCGCTGCTTCATCACCCGACTCAGCCACTCGCAGAATGACGCTCCACTGCGTGCTCTTGAATTGGGAGGATTCTGGGCTGGGGAATTTCAAGGCTGCACTTGGCTCCAAATGTACACCGACAGCACTTCGCGCGGCCGTGCGAATTGTCGATCTGTCAGATTCTATTCTGATTCTCTGTTTGCTTCAGCGGTGGACGACACACTTGAGTCGAAGATTCAGTTTTTTTTGGATTTCAAATGACTTTGCGTCAGCAATCGTTTTGTTCTCCCCGAGCAGTCATTTCAGCGTCGTCCGACGCGGCAAGAGGGGAGCAGGTCAATGAGCAAACGTCGTCATTCAAAAAGGCAACCGAATCGATTTTTAAACGCCCCCAGACTAGGTAGGTCGCTTCGAAACCGTCGACGTAGCATCCTTGAGTCGCTAGAGGATCGTCGTTTGCTCGCCGCCGAGCCGTTCGAGTATCCGTCTGGATTAGAAGTTCTGCCCGCTTTGCTGGCCAATGAAATTGTTGTCCGTGAGGAAGCTGGTGGCATTGTCATTGATCGCGATGGGAATCTTACTCCCATTCCGAACGATGCAACCAGCGTCACGATCGATGCCGGTGGCGGACACGATGTTGTTCGCTTCGAAGGCAATCTGGACTTTGGCGCGATTGATCTGACTGTTTTGAGTGAAGAAATTGTGGTCCTGCCTCTTTCCGACCTTTCGGCGGGGGACATCCATCTTGATGCCGAGGTCAGTTCGATTGTTCGGGCGAACGCTTCTGCTGAACCAGCAGCCATCGTCCGGATTCAGAATGCATTTATCGCGGCACAGTTCTTGTCGATCAAAGCCACGGCGCTAGACCGGTTAGGCGTCTTTGGGTTTAAGAAGGATGCGACCGCCGACATCCATATTTTCGGCTCGAACATCCAGGCTGAAAAGATTGTCATCGAAGCCAATGCCGATACGTCGCTATTGGCTGACATCCAAGAAGTGACGGTCAGCGGGAATCCGACATTTACATTTTCTAGCGATCCCAGTGGTGTCAGCACGATCACGCGAAGCGAGGGAAGCTGGCTATCTGATGGCTTTGTTCCGGGACACTCGTTGGATGTCGTCGGCAGTGCGTCAAATGATGGTGCGTACTATGTCGAACAGGTAACCGAGACGACATTGACGTTGGCAGCGGAAACGGTTCTGGTTGACGAATCAGTCGGGGACATTACCGTCAGTGCGTCTGCGATCATCCCCAACCCAGAAGACATCGTCGATAGTCTGTTGGGTTTCCAAGGTTCGGCAATCGCGACGATTTCGAATGCAACCTCCAACGTGTTGATCGACGGTACGACCGCCATCAGTGCGACCGGTAACGTCGAAATTGCATCGTCAGCGGAATCCAAAGCCACGCCCTTCTTTCCGGGATTCGCAATCAAACACGTCTTTGGGATCGGCGCGGTCTATGCGGCATCTCATGCAACATCGAACGCAATCATTGAGGGAGGAACCACCGTACAAGCGAATCAATTCAGCCTGACGAGTAGTTCGGGCAATACGATTTCCGCGTCGGCGATGCTGAACGCAAAGAACACTCCCTTTAACATCGCCTTCGCTGGTTCGGTCGCTTCTTCAAACACCGATGCGCACACCGGCCCCAATACTGAGATAAGAGCGAACAACATTACCGTCGCTGCCGAATCGGAGCATGACCTGGCGACCACCGCGGCGACGCTTGGGCAGGGAGGGGGCGGACTCGGCATGTCCGTCGCGTTTGGGATCTTTGATTCGGCCACCGATGCATACATCGCTGGCATTGCCACGGCCAGCGGCAGCGTCGATGTGACCGCATCCAGCGTCGGTGTGAACAACCTCGTCGAATCGGACACCCGCGCACTGGGCAATACGGGAGCGTTCTTCACTCAAGTTCAAAATACCGTTGATGCCTATGGTCGAGCCGTTGCCAATCGCGTGATTGGGGAATTGGCCGACAGCTTTTTCATAAAGAGAGTCATTAGCAAAACGTTTCCACTTCTCGAAACGGGAAAGTTGAATTTGTCCGGTGCATTCGCCGTGGCGGACGTGGACAATCATGTCGACGCATACATTTCCGGCACTGCAATCGTCTCCGCTGGAGACCTGAATGTCACTGCCGAAGTGCTAGACCGCAAGTCGCTGGCAGCGAATGGCGAAACCACATCCGACAGCGTGGCGATCGGAGGGGCCGTCGCGTTCGGCCGGTATGACGTGTCCGCAGATGCGACGATCAAATCGAACGCGGTGACGAACGCGACAGGGGACACCAATGTGACGGCGACTGTGACCATGCCGGTGCCAGAGATCGATTTTTCGGATCCTCAAGAGATCGTTGACTACATCACAAACTCGATCAACACAAAAATCTTCAACGGGTTCGCTCGCAATGCCAGCGGCGGTGACGAATTTGGCTTGGCGGGCGCGTTCAACATGATGGTCATGGACCATGCCGCTCACGCGACGATCGATGACGGAGCAAGCGTCAATCAATTTGTCGTTTCGCCTGATCCAAGCCAGTCCGTCAACGTGTTTGCCGAAACGGACGTCCGAGTGCGAAGCCTGGTCGGAGGCGATGTCAAATATGGGCTGCTGGACAAAATGGGAACTGCGAAGCTGCCGGAGTATGACTTGCTGGCGCTGGCAGCCCGCAAGAGTGCGAAAGCGAAAATTAGTGAACTGCGCGAAGTGAAGGACCCCAAAGCCGGATTTGGCGGAGCGGTTGCCGTTCTGCAAATCGATAACGAAGCGATCGCTCGAATCGGGCAAGCCGCCGAAGTCGACGCTGAAGATGACATCAACGTTCTGGCAACGACCTCTGAAGAAATCGTCTCCGTCGCCGAATCACGCGGAAAAACACAAAACCTTGGTGTGTTTGGATCGGGAGGCGCCGTGCTATTGAATAGCTCCGGCATTGCCATCGTCGACGAATTCGCGGACGTGAGCAGCGGTGGTGATCTACGGATCCAGGCGACCACAACACCGCGAATCTTCAATTTGGCCGGCAGCCAATCCAAGGGTGCCAGCGTTGGCGTTGGTGCTTCCGTCGCCGTGTCCGACCTGAACACCAAGACGCTAGCCGTCATCGGCGATCAGTCTCAATTCGTCACGGGAACAATCCCCGGTGACGGCAGTGGTGAAGTGAGCGTTGGCGGCAACCTGTCCATGGATGCGATTTCCAACGACGCGGTCTTTTCGCTGGCCCTGGCCGGTAGCACAGCCGGTAAGGGCGAGGAGCAAAATGTTGGTAGCAAGACGCTGAACGTCAATGTTGCCGGCGATGCTTCGATAAATGACATCGATGCGGAGACGCGAACGGTGATCGCCGATGGTGCCAACGTGACGGCGACAGACGGTTTCTTCAGCGCCAACAGTGACGGCTTGCCGGACACCACCGCAGATTTCCGTTTTGAGGCATCAGCCAATTCGATCCGGCGTGAAGGTGGCAGCTGGCTGCGAGAAGGCTATCGTCCTGGACAAACGATCGAAATCACCGACACGGCGAGCAACGACGGGTTCTTTAAGGTCGTTTCGGTCAGCGACGATGAGGTGGTTGTCGACGGCGCGGTCGTCGATGAAGTGGTCGAAGCCAGCGCTGCGGTCGTCGTCGCAGTCAACGGTGCGCCAACGATCACGTTCGTGCACAATCCAAACCCCACCGGAAAGGATCGTATCACGCGCTCGCGCGGAAGTTGGATCGCGGACGGTTTCCGCAAACGTCAGAAAATTCGTGTCAGTGGATCTTCAAGCAACGACGAAACCTACATCATTGCCGAGGTGTCTCCGGATGAAATTGTGCTCGAACGTGCAGTACTGGTTCTAATTCAACCACGCCTGACCAATGAGAGCACTTCGGATGCGTTTGTTTCCGTAGTGCGTCCTGCGAACCGTACTGAGATTCTGGCGATTTCCGGTGCTGTGGTTGTCAACAATAATCCCAACTCGACCGGGCTTGCCGGTTCGTACTCCGAGAATGACGTGGTCGCGACGACTCAAGTCACCGTCAGCAACGCGACCTTGGATTTTTCGGGCCGCGTGTTGGCAACCGCAAACACGTCCCCCGAGATCCAATCCTACGCGGTCAGCGGATCGGTCACCGCAGACAACAGCGTGGCTGGACAATTTGTGAAAAATGGGATTCAATCAACCACCGCGACGGATTTGACCAACGCCCAGATCACTGCCGGCGGTCCGATTGTGGCTGGTGCCCAAAACCGAGCGGATATTCAATCGATCGGTGGCGCCGTCGGCGTTTCAAAAGGGGCATCGGTCGGCGCGTCCATCGTGCTCAATGACATCGATAGCGATGTTCGCGCCAGCGTCGCCGGCGGTAGCGAGATCGATGCAGCTGGCGATGTTGATATCGACGCAAATGATGTGTCGTTCATTCGCTCCGTCACGATCGGCGGTGCGGTCGCGGTGAGCACTCCCGAAGACGATGCAACGACAGCGATCGCGGTTGGAGTTTCGGCAGCCGAAAACGTCATTTCCGGAGCTGTCGAAGCGATCGTTGAAGCCAGCACCATCGATTCAGGTGGCGAGGTAACCGTTTCGGCGAGCTCGGAAGAAAAGCGACTGTTCGATTTGGATCAGACGGGGGCCGGCGGGATCACCGTCGAGGAGCTGAACGATGCTTCCACGGAAACATCGGATGATGAAACGACAGCCGCGAATGAATTTGACCTTGACCAAGCGAACAATCGGCTGCTGACCGCAAAGCTAATTCAGCAGTTCCGTGACCACGGACAATCACTCGACGACGAGGCTTACGTCAAACAATTGGACGAAAGCGACGGCTGGGCTGTCATTGATCCGATCAACGACAAGACTTGGACGATTCGCAATAAATCGGGAACCTTGGAAGTTCAACGAACCAACATCCAAGCAGTCGCCGTCGCAGCATCCGTCGCCGTTTCTGCCGGTGAGAAAGGTATCGCACTGAGCGGAGGAGGTGCCGGCGCGACCAACGTCGTGTTGACCGAGACCATGGCCCACGTGAAGCATAGCGATATCACTGCGGCAAGTAACTTGGATGTGCAAGCATCGAACACCAGCGGGATTGTTTCGACGATCGTTGCGGCTTCCATCGCAGTCGGGGTTGGTACGGGCGGAACCAGTGCAGCCGCGGCCATCGGTGCCGCTGCGTCGCAAAATTTCATTGGATTTGACAAAAGCGGCGATCGTAAACCCGCAGTGGCTTCTGCTCTCGTCGATCAATCCGCGATTGATGTCGGCGGTGAAGTCTCCGTCTCGGCGAGCACCGGACAGTCCATCGGCTCGCTTGTGTTTGCCGGTTCGGTTGCGGTGTCGGCAGGAACGGGAGGAGCCGGTTTGTCTTTGGCGGGTGCCGGAGCAGGCGCCTCGAACAAGATCGCCGCTGATGCGACGGCACTCTTCAGCAACTCTACCGATGTCAGCGCCTCGGACGTCAGGGTCCAGGCGACTGATACGTCGCTGGTCCGCGCCACCGCCGGTGCCGTTTCCGTCGCGGTCGCTGTGACCGGCGGTGGAATCGGAGGTGCTCTCAGCGTGGGTGTGGGGATCGGGCGAAATACGATCGACACGATCGTCGACGCGAGAATTGCAAACATTGACCTGACGAGTTCTACCCGCGAGGTCGCCGGAGTCTTTGTCGACGCTGCGTCTAATTCGATCATCAACGCAGTCGCGTTCGCTGCTTCGGTCGCAGTCGGGGTGGGGGCGAGCGGGGGAGTTGCGGTTGCCGGCTCTGGTGCTGAAGCGACCAACGTGATCCTTGGGATGAATCGCGGGCAGCTCATCGACAGTCAGATCCAGACCACTGGCGACGTGCGTCTCACCGCAACCAGCGAGTCCAAGATCGATGCGAAAGTACTGGCGATCGCTGTCGGAGTCGGTGCCGGTGGAACGGCCGGCGTGGGCGCATCGGTCGGCGCCTCCGTGGCGAGGAACTTGATCGGCTGGGATCCCAACGCAGCGGCGATCGCCAGTGACTATGAAAGCGATCAAGTTGTCTCCTCGCTCGCTCGCAATCGAACGGTTCGCATTGCCGATGGACCGCGCCAAGGCGAAGTCTATCGCTATCTTGGTGAAGATCTGAACCAGGAAGTCGATCTTTCACTGCTCAGCTACAACGACACGTCGGTTTGGTTGCCACTCAGTTTGGACGAAAACGCGAGCGTCGTTTGGGCCGGTTCGACGGACACCAGCATCGATGCGGGTGGCGATTTGATGATCGCAGCCAGTGCGCGACAAGAAATCGATTCGCTGGTGTTGGGCGGCAGCATCGCGGTCGGCGCAGGCGGCACGGCGGGGGTCGGCGGTGCGATCGGAGGTTCGATCGCGGTCAACCGGATCAGCACATCCGTCCGCGGATTCATCAGCGGCGACGATTCTGGAATCAACGTTACCAACGCCTCGGTCACCGCCAAAGACGAGTCGTCGATCGACGCAACGGCAATCGGAATTGGTGCCGGAGTGGGCGGGGCGGGGGTGGCCGGAGTCGGACTCTCGGTTGGTTTCTCGTCTGCGGAAAATCACGTCGCCAACAAAGTCAGCGCCACCATCATCGATGTGGAACAATTTCAGACGACCGGTCATTTGATTGTTCGATCCGAAGTCCAGTCGACCCATCCGGATGAAACCACCATCTCCGCCACCGCCGTTGCCGCTTCCGTCTCGACAGGCGCGGCGGGAATCGCCGGAGTTGGCGTTTCGGGTGCTGGATCGGGAGCGACGAACATCATCCTCACGGAATCCGATGCGTTGATTTCGGGCAGTTCAATTTCGGTCGGCACCAACCTCGACATGGACGCGATCAGCAAGGCCAGCATCGATGCGACGGTCGTTGCCGCGTCGGCAGCCGTCGGCGCGGCGGGAATCACTGGTGTAGGAACTTCGGTCGGAGTCTCGGTCGCAGAGAACCGCATCGGTTTTCACTCCAGTGGGCTTCAACAGAGCGCTGGAGTGCGAGCTCAAATCTTGGATTCAACCCTCAGCGTTGGTGGCCAACTTTCCGTCGATGCCAAGGCCCAACAGACGATTCGTGCTGAAGTCGGTGCCGGCTCGGTTGCCGTTGCAGGGGCAGCGATCGCCGGCGTTGCTACGAGTGGTGCTGGTGTCGATGTCGCCAACAGGATTGGTCAGGATGTGATTGCTTTGATTTCGGGCGGTTCGGTTTCGGCGGACGCTGTCCAAGTCACAGCCAACGACCAGTCGGTCATTGATTCGACCGCCGGCGCTGTTTCCGTTTCGATCTCTGCGGCTTTGGTGGCCGCCAGTGTGGATGTGTCGGGGTCAACGGCGAAAAATGAAATCGGTAATACGGTTAGCGCCACGATCACCGGACTCAGCTCGCTGATCTCAACGAGCGGCATCACGGTCACGGCCGCTGAACAGAGCGATATCGACGCCACGACATTCACGGCATCCGCGTCAACGGCTGCTCTTATCGGCGGCGCCGTTTCGGTTGGCGAGACAAGTGCGAGGAACACGATTACCACACGGACGTCGGCCTCAATCGAGGATTCTGGTGCCAACAATCCTTTGGTGGCCGCCACTGTTCAAAGCGGTGGCCCCATCCGCGTCGCGGCAAACGATCAATCATCCATCGACGCAGTCATCGATACGGCATCCATCGCGAATGGATTCGCATCGATTGCGGTCGGAGTGGCCATTGCGGAAAACGTAGTCCAAAACCAAGTCGAATCAAAGATCAGCCAGTCCACGTTGGAGGTTGCTGCTGGCGGTGTCGACGTGACGTCTGTTGCGATTCCGTCGATCCACACCCAGGCAATTGCCGTCGGAACGGCTGGTGCCGTCCCGCTGGGCGGTGCGGCGGCCGCCGGAATTGGATCCCGGCTGGAAATCGAGGTCACCACCGACGCGCGGTTGACCGATGTCGACCTGACCGCTCAAGGTCAGAATGTACGAGTCCACGCCACTTCCGTTTCCGATGCGAATCCAAACACCAGTGCTGGTTCGGGCAGTGCAGGTCTCGCGATCAGCGCGATTGAATCGAAAGCTCTGATAGGCGGACGAACCCAAGCCGGGGTCGGTGGACGAAGTCAGTTTGACGTGGGACTTCTGGACGTGTTCGCCAAGGACACCAACTCGGGGCAACCTCAGGCGAGTGTTGACGGAACCGGCGCGTTGGCGGTAGGCGCTGCTCTATTGGAGATGGACATCCGGCGTTCGACGCTATCGACCATCGATCCGGCCGCGAACGTCGTCCTCAACAGTGGCTCGCTGAATCTGACGGCTGAATCGGAATCGACCGTCCTGAGCGAGTTGTCTTCGGTCCTGGTGGGCGGGCTGACCGTCAGTGGATTGGTCTTGAATGCGAAGGTGGGCGGCCAAACAATCGCCGGCGTCGGTGAAGGGGCCATTGTTGACGTTGCCGACGCCGTGACGATCGACGCGATTTCAAACAATACTGCTGAAGCGAACACCCGCAACACCAATGTCGGGTTGATTGCGGTCTCGGTAGGAACACCCACGGCAACCATCGACACTCTGACTCAGACGCAACTGCTCGGCGATTCGATCTCCGCCGCCAACATTGCTATGGATAGTCGAGCTGTCAACGATTCGCGTACTTCGGTCAGCAGCACAGCGGTTGCAGCAGTGTTGAACGTGGGGACCGCCATTACATCGGCGACCGCCGCCGGACAGACCCATTCGATCATCGACAGCGACGTGACAACCAGCGGCGATCTGGACGTGTCCGCGCAGACCGACGATCGCGTCGAGACGATCGTGGAAACTCGCAATGGGGGAACCGTCACGGTGGACGTCTCGCAGGCAACCGCGCTGGCAGAGTCGTCGACTTCGGTGACTGTGACGCCCGGTCGAACGATTTCGTCTGGTGGTGATGTGACATTGGCTAGCATCGGGATTGCGGAAGCGGATGCGAGTGCCCGGGGAGGCGCCGGCGGTTTGGTGACGGTCAGCTCACTTGACGCGAGAGCGACCACCAATCAATCCGTGCGATCAGAGATTGGCGATGCGGCCGTGATCGACGCCGGAGGGACGATCCAGGTTTCCTCGTCGGCTCCAGCCAATCTGGTCGGCAGTGACCGCTCGAAGGCGGAGTCCGGTGACGGATACACGACCGCGGCAAGCGTTACAACCGCCGGCGGTGCCATCACCGTGCAGGACGCGGATTCGTTTTCCAGCGTCACACCGACCCTGACCAACCGCATTGGTCAGGGGGCCGAGCTGTCGGCCGGCGACATCACGATCATCGGAAAGGCGGCAGCGGTGGGCGAAGTGCTGACGACCGGAGCGGGCGGCGGCATTTTTGCGGCGGGCGCCGTGGATGCCTCGCTGAACCAATTTGCTCAAGTCTTGAACCTGATCGAGCCGGGCTCGATGCTCAATGCGACGTCCAACATCACCGTGAGTGCTGACGCCAGTATGAACCAACACGGCGACGCGTCAGCAAACATTGGCGGAGTGATCAGCGTCGTCAAAGCCAATACGACGCTTGAGGTTGACTACCATGTCGCCAACAGCATTCGTCCCAACTCGACATTGCGGGCTGGCGGAACGATCGATGTCGACGCGCGGTCCTTCCTGTTTGCGTTCGGCAGGTCCGATGCGAACTCGGGCGGTCTGGGTGCCGATTCAGAATCGAGCAACTCACCCGGCGATCCAGACTCGCCTGATTTGAAGGGCATCAAAATCGGTGGCACGATCGCATTTTCGCAAACCGACGTGCAGCCGGGCGCGGTGATCGAAGCGGATGTCGTCCGGCTGGCTGGACGGACACCGAGCCTGTTTGCGCGAATGGAATCGAACAGCCGCGCCGCCGGGTTTGGGACGGATTCGGATGCCGTCGCCAACGTGGATATCCTTGACACGGCGAACGTCACCATCGGCTCCGGCGCACGCGTGACGGGACGTTCTCAGGTGGACTTGCTGGCGACCCATGAACACGTCGATGCGTCTTCCTTCTCGAGGGCGGTCGGCGCGGGTGCGTTTGGCGACTCAGACTCGACCAGCATTGTGGATCTTGACAGTTTCTCCAGTGTTTGGACGAACCCAGACGCTCAAATCACGACGAATGACCTGAACGTCGACGCGATCCAAAACGTCGTGAATTACGACCGTCGAGGCGAAAAAGGCGGCGGCATCGATTTCGGAAGTGTTCGGGAACGCGGTGATTTCAATCCGGTTCGCGACATCGTTTGGCTTGCCGATGTGACGATTCAGGACGTGGTCAAGGATTACGAGCTGGAGATCGACGCGGCCGGAAACATTGTCAGGGAATCGGGAATCACGCCGTTCTATCAAAACGGCCAACTTCAAGGCACAGCGCCTATCCGGCTCAGCGACGTCCCGCGCGGAACCGTCAACTTCTCCGCAAATCAGGTTCCCCCATTCGATGGCGTGACGCCGGTTGAATCGCGGTTCACGACAGCGAACGAAACCCCCGTCTTCACCTTCGTGGAATCGCTGAATTCGATCGACATAGATGTTCAACATAGTGGAGCGGCATTATTTTACGTCCAGAGCATCGTTCCGTATCGATCAGACCAGCCGGAGATTCATTTCGATATCGAGAACATGCCGGTGTCGACGACGTTTGATGTACAGCGGATTTACTCGCCTACCGAGATTCATATCGATGTGGCGACGTCGAATTTGAGTCTCATCGGCGTTAACGCTTCACCCGCGATCGACAACCCAATCGGCTCGACCAATGTTGCCACATCCGGTTCGCTTGGGTGGAACGCGGCAGTCCGTACGAACCAGCTTGACATTGAAGCCGATGGAAGCGTGCTTGGGTTCGCACCGATCGAACTGGTCGAAACATTTCTGTTAGCCGGAACCAACGGCGTTCAGGATGCCCCTGCCACCCTTTCGATCCAGGCGGGTCTGGACGTCGACGTGGACGTCCGGGGCCTACTCCGCAAGGTGCCACCAACGTTCTTCCTTCCCCAGGTGGAAGCACTTGTTGCCGGTGGCGACTTGAACGTTCGGCTTCTTGATGCCATCGCTCAGGTGAACGATGGTGCAGAGCCGCCCGTTCAGGTGCGAAAGACGTTTGGCTCAACGACTCCACAGTCGTTCCAAGCACTGACACAGGATGTCAATCGGACATTAAACGCGTATCTGTTCGGCTTCAACGGCGGTGCGGAAGTGCTGAATTACGGCGTGTTCGGAACAGGCTCCATTCCGGTTGACAGCGTCTACAAGCTGAAGTTGCCGCCTGACGCGCCGGGCACGGTGACGATCGACCAGGATGACAACGTGCAACTGGACCTGCCCGCGCTCACACCGGTTGTGGATACAAATTTGATCCCAGGCAATGGCTTTGGATTGACCGAAGCGGCTGGGTTTGAATGGGCCGACATTGACCGCGATGGCGATCTGGATGTCGCCGTTCACACCTCCCGCGAGCAGGCAGGCTATTTCAACAGCATTCAAATCTATCGCAACGAAATCGATCAGGGGAACGGACTTCAGTACGTCACCGAAATCGCCGATAGCCATTCGATCACGGGCTTCGCATGGGGGGACGCAAATCTCGATGGCACGCCTGATCTGGCAATTTCACGTGCCGGCCTGACCCAGGTCTATACAACCGATCCCTCCACAGGGCAACTCAGTCTTTACGCGGCCACCGTTGGCGGTGGCGGCGGTGTGGCCTGGGGCGATTTGAACGGCGATGGTACGGACGACGTCATCGGGATTGGCGCGACACCCGCGATCATTGAATTTGGCCCCAACGGCAGTGTCAATTCGCGAATTTTGGCTGGCTTCGGTGATGCACGGCAGGTTGATCTCGGAGATTACGACAAAGACGGTGATTTCGATCTGCTGGTCGGCGGCGGAAACAGTAGTCGGATCTACCGCAATGTCGATGGCGACTTTATCGCGACCGACCTCGTGTTTCCTCGTGTCGGAAATGGAACGCTGGAATTCGGTGACGATGATGGTGACGGCGACCTTGACATTCTGATTGACTCGGAGCAATCAGGTGTTTCAATCTTCCACAACACAAGCGGCAGCTTCACCCAGGTTTATCAGAACAACGGATCCATCGACGGTCTGCTGTGGTACGACCACGATGGCGATTCCGACCGGGACCTGTTGATTCATGACAACTTTGGGGACGCGGCCAATTTCAGCGGCAGCAACACACAACTGCTGATTCAGACCGCAGCGGGGCAATACATTCCGAAGTCCGCTCGGGAAATCACTGCGCCGCTGAATCTGAGTTCGTGGACCGTCGCACAGATATCTCAGGGCGGCGGACTGGATGTGCTTGCCGTAGAAAACGTTGCCGCCGGTACCGCCACTGGCGAACTGTTCCGCAATGTCGACCCGACGTTTGACGATCGCGGAAATCCACCGGCTCCGAGCGGTCTGTTTGCCAACACATTCCAGGATGAAACACGCGTGGTCTGGAACGCTCCTGATTTTGACGGAACGCTGGAATACAACCTTCGTGTGCAATCGGAGTCGGACAGCCTTACCGGTCCGAAAGCCCTGGACGATGGCCGACAGATTTTCGAAAGTCAAAGCCGCTTGTCGGCGACCACCATCGATCTGGTTGGATTGGGACTCGTGCCGGGGCAGTCCTACCGCGTCGGCGTCCAGGCGATCGACTCGGTGGGGCGAGGTTCCGAGTGGACGTGGTACAACCTCCGTGTGTCTGACTCACTTGTCGTCAACGTGTTTGATGGTGACCCGGTCTTCGCCTCGGATGTGAATGATGGTGATCCATTAAACGGCCGCACAACATTGCGGGAAGCCGTAGACCTTGCCAACACGGCCGACCCGGACGAACCGTTCGTGATCACGTTTGCGGGACTCGGCACGATCACGGCCAACTCACCCTACGCGATCAGCCAGTCCGTCACGATCGATGGCTATGAATTCGGAGCCGATCGAATCGTCATTGAAGCGGGTGGGGCGAATCGACTGTTCATTCTTGATGATGGTGATGTTGCGAATCAGATCGAAGTCTTCATGGATGATCTGGTACTGAATGGCGGATTCGCAGATTTTGGCGGCAGCATCTTTTCCAACGAGAACCTGACTCTCGACGACATTGCGTTCTTCGATTCTGAAGCGACGCTCGATGGCGGTGCGATCTTCGCAACTGTTCCTCAAACCGGTCGACTACAGCTGAGCGGTGTGCGAGCCGTTGGTGCGGAAGCCGGCCGCAACGGAGGTGCGTTCGCGATTGTCAATCACGGTGTTGTTGAGTTCGTCGCCTCCGACATCTTTGCGGGCTCCATCGACAATTCAGCGGGAGCCGACGGCGGAACGCTGTATCTGAATAATCAGCCGACAGGTCGCGTGTTCTCAACCAATCCTCTCGGAGTGAACCAACCCATTATTGCAAGTGGCGGCACGTCCCAGCGCGGCGGCGGTGCGGCGGTCTTTAATCTTGGCGGTTCGGTTGACTTGAGTGCCTGGGGATTCAACGGGAACGAAGCCACGGGGCATGGCGGCGGCCTGTATCTCGTCAACAACGATGGCGACGTGCGACTGGGCTCACGCCAGGCTGCCAACCAGTCAACCACAGGTCACGGCGGCGGTGTCTATCTGGAAAGCTATGGGGGAACGATCACGACCCGTGACGGTTTCAGCCCATTCACCGCCGATGGAAATCAAGCGATCGCAGGCGGCGCACTTTTCGCCAGCCTCAACGACGACGCGAACTTGATGGTGGACCTGGCTCAATTCGAAAACAACACCGCAACCGGCTACGGCGGCGGCATCGCTGTTGAGAATAACGGAGGAACATTTGAACTGTCGCAAAGCACGCTGTCTGGCAATGTCGCAAGCGTCGGTGGCGGCATCCATGTGGAATCGACCGGCCCTGTTCGATTCGATGCAAACACGATCGCTGGCAACCGTGCCGATATCGGTGGCGGGATTTCGCTGCAGATCAACGATGCCGACGCGACGCTGGTCTCCAACACGATCTCCGGCAATGCGGTCAACGCCAGCACTTCGCCAGCCTCCGCGATTTACGCGACGGTTGATGGCACGTCGAATCTGGACGTGGTCGCCAACACCGTCGCATTCAACGATGCCACTGCGGGCGGAACGATCGGCGAGACGGTCTTTGTCAACAACACGGGGACAGGCACGACTCGGCTGACAAATACTGTGATCGCCGACAATGCACATGTCGACGGTCGGACCGGATTCCTGTACTTCGGCGATCCCACCAAACTTGCACTGGATTCCAATTTCATGGGGGCAGGTGCCGGACTGAAACCGCTGACATACAACGGCGGAAGCACCGCAACTCACGAACTGGATGACAGCAGCCCGCTCATCAATCAGGGAGCCAGCGAGTTTCTCTTGCCGGCCGCTGACCAACGTGGATTTACACGAGCGATTGGAAGACCCGATATAGGATCGGTCGAACGCCAGGAACCTCGACCGGAATCCATCATTGTGTCGACCCTCCGTGATGAAGCCGACGGTGATCTGTCGGAAGGGGACGTCAGCCTGCGCGAAGCAATCTCACTGGCGAACGCGATCCCGGGGCCAAACACCATCGAGTTTGCTGCCGACCTTTCCGGCACGATCCAACAACAGTTGAACACGATAACGTTCGGCCGTGACCTACCGATCACCGATGACGTCAACATCGTGGGGCCTGGAGCCGACGTGCTGGAGATCGAGTTGTTCAAGTTCGAGATCGCCGATTCGAATCCGAATCAACACTTAAACGTTGACATCAGCGGTCTAAGTTTCAACACGACCGAACTCGTTTCGACCGAGAACACGACTCTCAGCAATGTTGTTCTCTATCGAGATTTGAACGCTCCATTGGTCACCGCTGCACCTGAACTTGGGGCCCGATTCCAAATTTCGGAGTCGTTGATCCATTACGGCAGCATCGTTCACAACGGACCCGGCGAAACGCTGATCGAGAACACGACGATCCTTGGGCAGACCATTGCCGGACAGAATTTCGCCAGCGTTGTCTCCAACGCCGACTCGCTGACGATTCGCAACAGTACGATTCTGGGGACCGAGCGACAACGAGACTCGAATTCCGGAGACGTCTTTGTACTCGATGGCGGAGGCATTGCCGGCCCGGCGACCATCGACAGCAGCATTGTCAGCTTTGTCGATGCCGGCGGACAGACGATTCGCAACAGTCTGATCATCAACGGCGATCCCGGCGGATTAAATGAAGCCCCCGTGGGGACACCCGATGCCAACGGTAACCTCATTGGCTCGGCCAGTGGGTCTGGTTTGATTGACCCTCGATTCGACGAATTGCAGCCGCTTGGCGGACAGCTTTCCGTCGCGACGTTGCGATTCGACAGCCCGGCAATCGACGCCGGATCCAACCCGGCGGGTTTGACGACCGATGCACGCGGCACGGGTTTTGATCGTGTGTCGGGAACCGCGACCGACATCGGGGCCTTCGAGTCTCAACCCGTCACACTGATCGTCACCGTTGGTGAGAACATCTACAACGGCGACTTTAGCGAAAACGACCTGAGTCTTGTCGAGGCGATTGATTTCTCGAATCAAAACCCAGGCGTGGACACGATTCGGTTTGACGACGAACTGACAGCCGTCGACGTTCGTATCGCGGACGCTTCGTTCTTTTCAGGCGCCAACCCGATCGCCGCCATTACGGAGTCGTTGAATATCGAAGGCCGAGCCGACCGTAGTCTTGAACTGGCGTTTGGCGCCAACGGATTGCCCGGATTCCATTTCTCTGACAACGACGATCAAACCGACCTGAAGATCAGCATCAGCGGAATCACGCTGACCAGTGAATCGACGTCGCAACTTGTGGGGATTTCTGCAACCGAGTCCCTCAGTTTCGACAACGTTACCCTGGCGACCAACCTCTATCTTCCTGACGCTTCGCAGTCCGGTGATGAATTTGGAGGCGACCTGACCATCCGCAACAGTACCTTTACCTTGCCATTTTTCGATCGCCAGGTCGTAGAGGTGAACGGTGCTGGCAAAGAGGCAACGAGTGTTACCCTTGAAAACATCGCGATCGCGTCGACGACCGCAAGCTTGACGGGGTTGGATGTCAACGTTCGCAACGCCCAGTTGTTGCTCGATTCAATCGACCTGCAGAATGAACATTTCGACGCGACGGTGTACCCACAGGGAATCAACGCAGACCTGAGTCGATTGACCGTGAATGTCGAAGACACAGAAGTGGCGTTCCGAGACTCTGACCTGAGAAGTGCCGTTGGATTGTCGTCGGATTCCCTCGGCGGTGAGGTGGGGCTGTTCCCACAATTCCCGGACACCAACTTCCATTTCGTTTCCGGAGACCCAGCCACCCGCCCGAACGCTCCATCCTCACTGTTCCTGGACAACGCCTTCGTTGACGGTTGGGGCGTTCCACCGATCGAAGCCACCGTGCAAGTATCCGATGAAGATGATCCGGTCGACATTGACCTGACCACGATCGCAGCTTTCGCGAATTCTGACCCCATTGTCGAAGTGACACGACTCTTCGATGCGTTAGGCGGAACTGTCGAACTGTTGGCGGACGGCGTGACCGCTCGGTTCACTCCGGATCCCGATTTCAACGGACCGGCGTCGTTCCGTTTCTCCGCCGTTTCTGAAATCATCGAAGTCGACACGGCGAGAGGGCGTGATGATGTCCCCGTCCAAAATCTTGAACGGGTCACACTGCCGCCGATCACCGGCGGGTTTTCTTCGGGAACCATTTCCATCGACGTTGTCCCGGTAGATGATCCTTATCAACTCGATGTCGAGCAAGTCACGGCGACCGAGGATGAAGCTCTTGAGGTCGACCTGCTCAATTTCGTCAGCGATATCGACTCCTCGATTTCGCAACTCACATTCACGCTGAAATCCGCGTCTGCCGAAATCGCGACGGCCCAGCTTTTGCAGGACGGACACACCGTTCGGCTAATGTTTCTGCCAGACTACTTCGGCCCGGCCGGCTTCGTGTTTGATGTGACGGATGGTCAAACGACCTACACCGACCTGACGGTTCCCGTCGCAGTTGCCAGCGTCAATGATGCTCCCACCCTCAACGTGCCGTCAACGACCGTGACCATTCTCCATGACGAACTGTACTCGCTTGGCAGCGTGTCCGCTGATGACATCGATTCGACGAACGTGACCGTTACCCTTTCGGTCTTCAACGGGCAATTCCGATTCAATGGAAATGATGCAAGTGAGCTGACGCTGACCGGGACGGCGGGCGAGGTCAACACGGCGTTGTCAAATACGGAGTTTGTTCCCGCGTCCGAAGATGGCGGAACAGCAGTTGTGAACGTCGCCGTGACCGATGGTGAACTGGAAGACGCGGCTTCCTTCGTGATCAGTGTGATTCCGCTGGACCGTCGTCCCCAACTGGCTTTGCCTGATTCCATCAACACGACCGAAAATGTTCCGGTCGCTGTCCCCGGAATCCAATTCGCCGATGAAGATTCTGAGACGCTGACAGTGACTGTTTCGACACAAGAAGGAACGCTGAACTGGGATGGCGAGTCTACCGCCTCGATCGTTCGTAGTGGAACGCCTACTGCACTCAACTCGTTGATCGCATCGCTACAGTTCAATCCCGCCCAAGAATTCTTTGGCCTGGCCCGAGTGCTGGTCACGGTCACTGATGGCACCTATACAACCACCGGCGAGGTTCCGATCGGCGTGTCAGAGAACCCCGCGCCCGTACTGACGGTGGATGCTTCTACCGTGTCCATTGGCGAAGGCCAGACCGCGACGAATGCCGGCAACTGGAGCGATTCGGGTGGCGACGATGTGACTCTCGACGCGTCGCTCGGTACTGTCACCAAGAATGCCGATGGCACCTGGAGCTGGTCGTTCGACACGAGCGACGGTCCCGACCAATCGCAGACCGTCACGATCACCGCGACCGACAGCGACGGTGCCGCAACCACAACGACCTTTGACTTGACCGTCAACAACGTCGCGCCAAACATTTACAACAACGGAAACGTCACGCTCGACGAAGGCCAGACCGCGTCGAACAGCGGCAACTGGAGCGATCCGGGTGCTGACGATGTGACTCTCGCCGCATCGCTCGGTACCGTCACCAAGAATGCCGATGGAACTTGGAGTTGGTCGTTCGATACGAGCGACGGTCCCGACGAATCGCAGACTGTCACGATCACCGCGACCGACAGCGACGGAGCCGCAACGGCAACGTCCTTTGATTTGACCGTCAACAACGTCGCGCCAAACATTTCCAACAACGGAAACGTCACGCTCGACGAAGGCCAGACCGCGACGAACAGCGGCAACTGGAGCGATCCGGGTGTTGACGATGTGACTCTCGCCGCATCGCTCGGTACCGTCACCAAGAATGCCGATGGCACCTGGAGCTGGTCGTTCGACACGAGCGACGGCCCTGATGAATCGCAAACCGTTACGATCACCGCGACCGACAGCGACGGTGCCGCAACGACAACGACCTTTGACCTGACCGTCAATAACGTCGCGCCAAACATTTCCAACAACGGAAACGTCACGCTCGACGAAGGCCAGACTGCGACGAACACCGGCAACTGGAGCGATCCGGGTGGCGATGATGTGACTCTCGCCGCATCGCTCGGTACCGTCACCAAGAATGCCGATGGCACCTGGAGTTGGTCGTTCGATACGAGCGACGGCCCTGATGAATCGCAGACTGTCACGATCACCGCGACCGACAGCGACGGAGCCGCAACGACAACGTCCTTTGATTTGACCGTCAACAACGTCGCGCCAAACATTTCCAACAACGGAAACGTCACGCTCGACGAAGGCCAGACTGCGACGAACACGGGCAACTGGAGCGATTTGGGTGGCGATGATGTGACTCTCGCCGCATCACTCGGTACCGTCACCAAGAATGCCGATGGCACTTGGAGCTGGTCGTTCGATACGAGCGACGGTCCCGACGAATCGCAGACTGTCACAATCACCGCGACCGACAGCGACGGGGCCGCAACCACGACGACGTTTGACTTGACCGTCAATAACGTCGCGCCTGAATTGCAATTGAATCCAGTTGCGGCAATCAACGAAAATGGAGTCGCGACACTAAGGGGAACGATCATCGATCCGGGCAAACTCGATTCCTTCACGATCGAAGTAAACTGGGGCGATCCGCGTTCGCCGAACAACACAGAGACCTACACCTTCGACGCTAGCGAGACGGGCAGTCAGCCATTCACCTTCACACACCAGTACTTGGACGACAATCCAACGGCGACGTCCAGCGACGCGTACACCATCCGCGTTCATTTGCTAGACGACGATGGTCAATCCGATATAAAAACAACGCCGGTCACGGTTACCAATGTCGCCCCAAGGATCGACGCGGTTTTTGCAACCGCACTGACCGACAATCTGCTAGACAACGGAGAGTTTGAACAGTCGCCTCGACTTAAGTGGCGAGGGCAGAATCACCAGAAGTACGCCTGGTTTAAGAGCGACAAGATCCCAGGTTGGACGGCAACCGGTTTGGTTCAAACCATTGAAATTCAAGAAGGCGATCATGGCACTGGTGTTGCCAGCAACGATCAGGTTGCGGAACTGGACCAGGGACGCGAGCTGAGTCAAACCTTCACGATCAAACAAGACGGAGAGATTGAGTTGAGTATCGACGTTGCGAAACGTAACAGCTTGGCCTCCGAAAATGGCGTCGCGGTCTACATTGACGACCACTTGCTAATGACAATTCACCCACAAGTGAACTCACCCGAAACGTTCACCGAATCGGTTAATCTGGGCTCTGGTGAGCATGTCGTGAAGCTTGTCGGTCTGAGCCAGTCACCACACATCGGCTCGGTCGTTGACAACGTTTTGATTCGACAACGGATCGTGTTGAATCAAGATTCGATTGAAGGAATCGATCGCTCCTTCGACCCAGACGACGTGTTTGCGGACGACGATTTCAGCGGAGAACTCGTCAAACGCGCGGTCATTGGTCGTTCGTTCCGTGTCGAAACTCACGGTCGATTCGAATTCGAATTTGACGCCGCTCGCACCAGTCACCAATCGTCGAAAAATGGATTCAAGGTGTTGCTTGATGGCGAGGAGTTCAAGCGAATTGATCCGGATTCGGCCGACTTGCAGCGTTACGTATTTGAACTCGACTTATTTGCGGGCGAGCACACACTCCAGTTCGTCAGTTTGAGCCGTTCGAGTGATCACGGCTCGTTGATTGAAAACGTCAGTCTACAGCAAACGAAGTCGCTGGATTCAATGCAGGTTGACTTGTGCGTCCACAGCGATGGAAGCGTGGACTTGGACGGAACCTTCTTTGACATCGGCTCGATCGATACGCACAAAGTTACGGTCGACTGGGGAGATGGGAACAGTGAAGTTCTGTACGATTTTGCCGATCTCGATCGCGGCTTCACCGGAAACCACTTCTACCAAAATGGAGGTGTCTACGAGATCAAACTCACTTTGGTCGACGACGACGGCGGAGTCGACACCAGCACTCAATTGGTCGCGATTCGCGGGGCAAGTTTGATTGATGGAACGCTCTACATCATCGGTGCCGATCAGCGTGACGAGATCGAAATCCATCAGTACCACGACAAGATCAAAGTTCGTGACAATCTACACGGAAAAAATACTGGTTGGCTTTACTTCCCCAAGAGCGAAGTGCGATCCATCCTGATCGGAAGCTGTGACGGCAACGATCAGATCTCTGTCCAGCGTCCTAGCTTCGTTCCGGTGAAGGTTCAAGCGGGCGGCGGCGACAACTCGATTCAATTGGGCGACGGTCACGAAATCATCACCAGCGGAAGCGGCGATGACAACATTCATTTTGGCGATGGATTGTTCACGATCGACGCCGGCGATGGACGTAACCATGTTCATGGTGACAACGGCAGCGGATCGATCGTGACCGGTGATGGAAACGACTCCATCCGCATCGATGACGGCGACGTCACGATCGATGCAGGCGAAGGAAACAATCAGATCGACGCCGGCGATGGAATCCACATCCTGACGACCGGAAACGGGAACGACAAGATCCGCGTCGATGACGGTGTTTTTGAGATCAACGCGGGTGGCGGTCACAACGACATTTGTGTTGGCGACGGTGACGGAACAATCGTCACGGGCGACGGATATGATGAACTTCACCTGCACCGCGGCAACCACATCATTAACGTCGGTCACGGCGGCAGTGAAATCGACATCCAAGGCGACGGCGATAACCGAATCTCTGCCGGTGACGGGCGTGACAAAATCAAAACTCGCGACGGGCGACAAATCATCATCACCGGTGCGGGCAACGACGACATCCGAACCGGATCCGGCGACGACTTGATCAATGCCGGAGACGACCACGATACGATCAAATCGGGCAGCGGCAACGACATTGTGCTGGGCGGTTCGGGCAACGATCAGCTGTACGGAGACCGCGGCCGCGACCTCCTGATCGGCGGCATCGGAGAGGATCGGATCTACGGCGGACGAGATGACGACTTGCTGATTGCTGGAAGCTCCCTCTATGACGACGACCAAATCGCATTGGATACCATCATGGCCGAATGGACGAGCGACCGAGCGTTCCGCACTCGTGTCAGCAACCTGCAAAGCGGAGTTGGAACGAACGCTGACATTGTCCTGATCGCAAACCAAACGGTCCTCTCTGACGATGACCGAGACCGTCTCTACGGGGACCCAGGCAACGACTTTCTGATCGCCGATTCAACTGACGACAAAAGAGGTTAGTTCGGACACCAAACGGATCAATCAACTCAATCGATGGGTGGAACCAAAGAAGTGTTCGCCTGGAGGCTGGCGACGTAACGGTATCGCTACATGTTGATTTCGTAGCCCTTGCGATTCTCTCGCGAAAGGAACGAATTGGCTTCCTCGTCACCGATGATTTCACGTTTGGTCGGATCCCAATTCAGCTCGCGTCCCAAGCGGATCGCGATGTTTGCCAAGTGGCATGTCTCAAGCATTCGGTTGTGTGTCCAAACATCGGAGATCGGTTGTTTACCGGAACGCATGCCTTCGATGAAGTTGGCGGTGTGGTTCTCGCTGACGGGACCACCATAGACCTTCTCCACGGCGTCTTCAGGCAACGGATTCGTTTCCAAGTCTTCGACGGGCTTGCCCGCTAGCTTGCCGCGATTGACGAAGAAGCGACCTTTCGTGCCTTCAAACAAGATGCCGTTGTCACCCTCGCTCGTGATGATCATCGGAATGTCACCGGGCATGTTGACGTGGATCTCAAACTTGGTTGGCGAATTGTATTGATCACTGACCGTCGGGTAGCCGTCTTTGTATTCAACCGGTAATGAATAGCTGACGGGCGTCAGCTTGCTCGGACCGGTGTCGCTCGCACCCAATGCCCAGGTCGCAATGTCCACGTGGTGGGCACCCCAGTCGTTCATCTGGCCACCGGAGGTTTCGTACCAGTTGCGCCACGCGTAGTGACAGTTGGTGAACAGTGGCACACCGCCACCGTAGCCTTTTCGCATTTCGGGCAAGGCACGGTAGGGCACCTTCGGCGCTGGGCCGAGCCACATGTCCCAATCAAGGCCTTGGGGAGCTTCGATAGCGGGGATCGGTGGCGAACCCGTGGCACCGTTGATTCCGCACGTCACCTTGCGGATTTCGCCGATCCGGCCGTCGCGGATCAATGCGATCGCTTGAAGAAACCGGTGGCTATTTTCGGTTCGCTGCATGGTTCCGACTTGGAACACACGACCGGTTTGCTTGACAATCTTTTCGATCAACTTGCCTTCGTCGATGGTCAACGTCAGCGGCTTTTCGCAGTAGACATCCTTGCCGGCCAACATCGCTTCGACCGAGATCTTCGTGTGCCAATGATCCGGCGCTGCAATCATGACGGCATCGATGTCGTTGCGGTCAAGCACTTCGTGGTAGTCCTTGTACCCGTCAGCCTTCTTGCCAGTTTTCTTCGCGAGCTTCTCGTTGACCGCGCCCAGCACGTTGGCGTCGACATCGGCAAAGGCGGCGAAGTCCGCGAACTTGGTCGACTTGTTGGTGATGGTCCAGCCTTGGTTGCGCAACCCAATCGTGGCGAAGACGGGGCGTTCATTCGGCGAATCTTGCGCCCGGCTGACGGCGCTGGTGCCCATGAAAACGCCGGCCGCAGTGGTAGCGCTTGCCGTTTGGAGAAAATCACGTCGGTTGAAGACGGCCTGGGATTTCATTGTCGAACCTTGTTGAGAAATCAGGGGAAATGGAGCGGTAATTGTAACACTCGGGGGCTGAATGTAGTTGCCCAAGTCCTTGATGTGGGGCAGGAATATCGCAGAGCCGGGAGAGGGCACGACAAGAAAATCGGTGACAAGAAAATGGTACGCCCGAAGCCGTTCCTAGCGGGTCTACCTAAGTCACGCGCGGGCGCGGCTCAGCTACCTGGCATCCAGATCTCTCCATGCAATATGTTCTTGTCACCCATTTTCTTGTCTCGCTGCTTCTCTCCACCGTCTCCTCCCATTTTTCTGCCCCTGATTTTTCTGCCATCTCAAAGAACCAGTTGGCCGATGGCACCAAATGGGTGCGAGTGCTTGCTACATTTCTGCAAACATGTCATCAACATCCAGCATCGTCGCGTCGGCAATGATCGTCGAATAGACCGCCATTGCTGCGGTGGCGATCACTTCCAAAACCTGCTCGTTGTCCAGGCCGTGTCGGGTGAGACTGGCGAAATCATCGTTGTTCAGATTCTCGGGCGTGGCACCACACTTGATGGCGAATCGGAGAATGTCGCGCGTATGATCGGGGAGATCGGGGACGTCCCCTTTAAGCCCTTCCATCACGGCCCGAATCGTGCTGTCCTCAACCCCCAAGACGCGACAACACGCAGCGTGTGCCTCCGCGCAATACCTGCACTCCCTCTTCACAGAGATCGCCACAAAGATCAGTTCTTTCGTCGGTCGCGGAAGGCGACCCTCCAAAAGAACATGCTTCAGCAGGCCCCAAGTGCCAGCCAGCATCGAATGCGATGCACCCTGCGTGCGGATGAAGTTTGGCACGTCGGGAAACCGCATCTCTCGCCGGAAATCGCGATAGATCTCCGTCACCTCGTCCGGTGCCTCGGTCTCATGGATCAACGGGAAGCGTGGCATCGCTGTCTCTTCGGGCTGGAACAGAAAATGGTCTCAAGTCTCGCAATCGATCTAGTGCTTTGTCAGCTTTCAATTTTCGCGCCTGCGTTTGTCGAGCGGAAAAGGGGTCAGGTACCAAAAACCAAATGGCCCGCAGGGTGCTTCGCATTTTTGGTACCTGACCCCTTTTCCGCGGTACCCTAAGAATAAAAGTTGACGAAGCACTAGGTGCCAGAGACCTAACCGTGATTCTGCATTCTACCGCCCACACCCCAGGCATACAGCCTGCACCGACCCAGGGGGAGAGCCCCAAGTTCAGGATTCCCCTTTATTCGCCTCCCCCCCAGTCAGCGTGGGTCAGGCGAATCTTTGTGTGATTGAAAGCCCCACGCGATGTGAATGGGGGCCCCTCCCAAGGACCGATTCGGTTGGCACGCCACTTGTGCCGCTCTCGACGGACCGCAGTGTTTGAGATGTGTGCGTCGCAATGGCCAGCTGGTACGAGACGCAGGATCCAATCACCGGCGCGCAATATTTTCTTGTCACCCATTTTCCTGTCCCCCGTTCTCCCCACAGTCCCCTCCCGTTTTTCTGCCCCCTATTTTTCTGCCATCTGCGGGCGCTGGTCCTGGCTGCCGATTCTATCTCACGCGCCCACGATTCCACTGTGAGCGAAAGCGAACGGGAGCGACTTTTCTCGGCAATCGATGGCGGCTTTCGTGGGGCCGCAGTCATTAGACGGATGTCACTGTAGCAACCGTTGCGTTCGTCACCTTTCAGGTCTCCAAACTCATGCATCTCCGCTTCTCGCTTTGTGCCGCCTTGCTTTCCACGCTCACAGGATCCATCGCCATGGTCACCGACGTTTCCGCAGACGATCCGTCGACTCTGTCTTCCCAACTCCAGGAAACGGCAGCCAACGCTTCCAAACGCTATCCTGCCGAAGTTCTTCAAACCTTCCAAGCCGGCATCGACAACGTTCGGGCCACCGGCATCGAAAAATCGGCCAAACAAGTCGGCGACAAGGCTGCCGATGCGACGCTGAAAGGCTGGGACGCCCAGCCGGTCACGCTCAGTGAGGTGTGGGAAAAGAACCCCGTCATTTTGATGTGGTATCGCGGAGGGTGGTGCCCGTACTGCAATCTGCAATTGCGAGCGATGCAGAAACAGCTCGGTGCGATTGAGGGGGCGGGGGCCAAGCTGGTGGTGCTGACGCCGGAGCTTCCGGGAAATGCCAAGGAGACCGCCGCGGCCAATGATCTGGAGATGCTGGTCTTGCATGATGCCAACAATCAGTTGGCCAGGAAGTTCGGCATTGTGTTTCAATTGCCCGACGCCATCTTGCCGGTCTATCGAGACAAGCTGCAGCTTGCCAAACGCAACGGCAGCGATGCGATGGAGCTTCCGTTGGCCGCCACCTACGTCATCAACACCGAAGGCAAGATCACCTACGCATTTCTCGACGCGGACTACAAAAAACGAGCCGAGCCTGCGGAAGTGGTCGCCGCAGTCAAGCAACTGCGCTAGTTCGAGTGATCTATTGATCTATCGTGCCACCCACAAGATCCGCCGGGCATCAATCGGCAATGCGACCGCAGACCGATCAGTCGGTGGATGGCGTCAAAGGAGAGAGGCTGGCTGGGATGGCAGAAAAATGGTGGGCAAAAAGATCGTTGAGCCGGGAGAGTGAACGACAAGAAAATGGCACGCCCGAAGCAGTCTTCAATGGGGCGACTCAGTCACAGGCCCTCGCGGTTCAGCTTCCTAGCGTGCAAGTCTCCCCCTGCCCTATTTTCTTGTCACTCATTTTCCTGTCTCCCGTGCTCCCCTCAGTCCCCTCCTATTTTTTTGCCCCTGATTTTTCTGCCGTCTCAGGTGCCCTAAGCAGATTCGCCTTCCCATTCATCTGCTCCATACCCTGTGCCGTCGAAGCTGACATTCGGCTCCGCCCCGCGACACCTGTCCCGAAACGACAAAACCCCGAAAGCGACTCCTTCGCCGGCACAATCCGGCACGAGAGCATTGAGTTGTCAAGATGTGGATTGACCAGGAATGGTTGGGCGATGCATTTTGCGGAATTCTCGCGGGGCGCAGCCGCAGCCTGCTTTGAATGCTTCGTTGAACCTGCTTAGGCTTTGGAAACCCGAGTCCAGTGCGACGTTCACGATCGCGTCGTCGGTCGTGACCAGCAGTCGCTGCGCGTGAGAGAGACGGTGCTGGACGATAAACGCCGTCATCGTCGTGCCAAACGTCTTGCGGAACAGGTTCATCGCGTAATTGGCGTGCACGCCGTTTGCTGCAGCGATCGATTGAGAGGTCAGCGGTTGCCGGTAATTGCGCGCAATGTAACACGCCAATTGATCGGCGCGTGACAAATGGGTCATCGAGGTGGCGACAGGTGTGTCGGTAACGCTGTGGGTGAAACGCAAAAGGCGTGCTTGCACCTCCAATCGTGCAGCCCGTTCCAGTGTACGGTCGTCGCTCTTCAGATCGTGCTCCCACCGCCCGAAAGTTTTCACGTCCAACTCGCCTTGCGTGGCATCGACCAGGAGTTCCCCCTGCAAAATTCGATTCGTCAACGTCAAGTCGAGCCCCGCCCGCAACAACTCGCTCAATGGCAGTGTCACGACGTAGTAGGGCGAGTCCCCTGCGACCTCAACGATTTGATGAGGAATCGCCGCCCAGAAGATCGCCAGTCTGCCCGCCTGGATTGTCGTCCGTTGACCGCCTAGAAGGTAGGTCAACGAACCGGCCGTCAGCAGGTTCATTTCAATCTCATTGTGCCGGTCCGGACGGGACATTCGGGTCGGCGTCCACGTTTCGCATGTGAATCCGTAGGGCGAAAACTCGGGGCGTTTGGTGTCGAACTGCTTCATGGGGCTTAGCTTACCGTGATCACCTTGACGAGCACAGGGAAACCGCCACCCCGTTGAATTGACTTTCCAAAAACTGCACAAGGACTGCGTCAACTTTTAAACGGAGGGTGCCGCGGAAAAGGGGGCAGGTACCAAAAATGCGAAGCACCCTGTGGGCCATTTGGTTTTTGGTACCTGACCCCTTTTCCGCTCGCACGGCGGATGGTCTCGATGCTGGTCATCCGTTTGTGAGCCATCAGCACTCGTTACGTAGCCGGTTCGGCGTGCTAAAATCTCTAAAACCACAACAAGCGACTCGCGTTGTCGGCGAGTGGAAATCCGATTCCCATGCAACGATTTAGATTGATGAAATTGCCCCACGTTCTGCTGATCGTCGTTCTCCTCTGGACGAGTCTGCACACGGTAAATGCCGGACCGCCCAACGATGGCAAATTGCACGTGATTCTTGGTGGCGATCATGCGGACCCAACCATTGTTCGCGATGGCGGCGACTTCTACATGACTCATAGTTCCTATCGGAAAGTCCCAGGACTGAAGATCTGGCATTCAACCAACCTTGTCGATTGGCAACCGATCGCTTACGCGTTGAACAAGGACGTGGGAACCGTTTGGGCTCCCGATCTGATCAAACAGGATGGGCTGTTCTATCTGTACTTTCCGTCGAGCGGGAAGAACTATGTCGTGACGGCCAAAGATCCACGTGGGCCGTGGTCAGAACCGAGGTTGTTGGACATTCCGGGCATCGATCCGGGGCATGTGGCGACTCCAACTGGCGATCGATTTCTGTACATGCACAGCGGCCGTGTGGCACCGCTCAGCAAAGATGGCTTGACGGTCACGGGAGAGCTGCAGCAAAAACACGTTGGTTGGGAATATCCTGCAGACTGGGACGTCGAGTGTTTTTGTCTGGAATCACCCAAGTTGACGTTTCGTGATGGTTACTACTACATGACCGCTGCGCAGGGTGGCACGGCGGGTCCGGCGACAAGCCATATGGTGACCTCGGCCCGCTCCCGGTCACCTCTTGGCCCCTGGGAGAACAGCCCTCACAATCCGATCGTGCACACGTGGTCGCGAAGTGAATCCTATTGGTCGAAAGGACACGGTACGATCATCGATGACGCCGACGGCAATTGGTACGTCGTCTATCACGCTTACAAAAAAGGGGCCTTGCCGCACGGTCGTCATACGCTGGTCGAAGCGATCGAGTGGACCGACGACGGCTGGTTCAAGACGACGCGTGATCCCAAATCGGAACCGGAGGTGATCGTTCATCCGAATGAGTCGATTGTCGAGGACGACTTTGAATCACCGCAGCTGAAGATCCAATGGCAGATGACCGGAGCATCGGTACTGGAGACCCATCGCGTTGGCGGTGGGGAATTTCAGTTCAACAATCCGGATGATCGAATGCGCACGCTGCAGTGCAATCCTCCGGGAAAAGACTACACCGTCGAGATCGAGCTTGGCGACCATGATCCGGGCGTCGAGTTGGGATTGGCGATCTGGTATTCCGAGCAGAGACTCGCTTCGCTGGCCGTTCACGGCGAGCGGCTGATGATGCGGTTCAGCGACCGAACGCAAACCATCCGAGGTGTCGCTGCAAGCGATGTTCGATACCTGCGGGCTGAGCTGTCGAAGCAATCGCTCAATCTGTACTACAGCCAAGACGGGGAGACCTGGACGAAGAACGAACGCACCTACGAACTTTCCGGCTACGACCACAATGTGCTGGGGAATTTTTCTTACCTGCGTCCTGCAATCTATGCCGCCGGAACGGGCCGCGCAGCGATCAAGTCGTTCAAGTTCAAGAGGGATGGTGCCATCCACTAGATGCGCCGGTAGTCGACGCTCAATGCGACCGCAGACCGATCAGTCGGTGGATGGCGTCAAAGGAGAGAGGCTGGCTGGGATGGCAGAAAAATGGTGGGCAAAAAGATCGTTGAGCCGGGAGAGGGAACGACAAGAAAATGGGTGACAAGAAGATGAGACGCCCGAAGCAGTTCCTAACGGGGCTACTCGGTCACACGCGGGCGTGGCTTAGCTACCTTGCATCCAGATCTCTCCATGCAATATTTTCTTGTCTGACTGCTTCTCCCCACCGTCTCCTCCCATTTTTCTGCCCCTGATTTTTCTGCCATCTCAAAGAACCAATCGGTGGGTGGCACCAAATGAGTACGGCTGACCGGGATGGCAGAAAAATGGCGCGTTTCAAAATGACCTCACCGGAGAGCGTGCCGAGCCAGCGGGCTTGGTCGACCGCTACCGAACCGTTCACGACGACATCGTTGATTCCCTCAGCAAAGCGATGTGGGTGAAAAGCGTCGGAACGATCGCGGACGGTTTTCGGATCAAGGACGCACCGCAGAACGAATCATGAAGACTGCTCACCACTTGGGGGAAACGTGACGCCGCTGCCAGGCGTGTCGCAGCGATGTCGCTCGGACGATATCGCAGCAGACTATCGGATAGGGGCTGCTCGAGCGGTGTAGACGGCGGCACACTGGCAGTGTTTCGCGATCATTGTATTTGGAAAGACGACGCCACCGAATGCGCAGCCGCGCAGTTCTGTTGCTATAATGCGCAAGTCGTTGTTTTTGGTCAGAGCATCTCGGAGTTTTGCTGAATGGGGAAACCGAACCACAGAATTCGACAAGTCGGAATTCTCATCGAGACCGATGATTCGTGGGGCAGGAACGTCGTGGAAGCCATCTGTCGCGCTGCGCGACAACTTGACTGGACCGTTCTGATCGCGCCTCGAGATGCTCAGGGGCGACTTCGCTTGCCAAGGATATGGAAAGGACATGGCGTCATCGCATCGATTCGGACCCCAGCGCTACTGCGGCACCTCCAGCAATTGGAATTGCCAGTGGTGGACGTTGCGATGATGGTGCCGAAAGACGATTGGTTCGGTCGCGTCGCCACCGACGACGCAGTCCGTGCAAAGATGGCGTTCGAGCACTTGCGAAATCACGGGCTGTCTCACTTTGCCTGCTACGCTCCGCCGATCGGTCGCTATTCCGACGTCCGCGCCGACGCGTTTCTGCAAGTTGTCGGCGACAATGGATTTGAATGTTCGTTGTACGAAACGGGTAGCGACGAGGACAAAGGTTGGTTGACAAATCATGCGAATGTCCGCAGATGGCTGGCTCGTTTACCGCGTCCGCTGGGTGTCTTTGCGGCGGATCCTTATCCCGCCCGGCAAATGGTCGAGATCTGCACGCTTGAATCGATCCGCGTTCCGGATGATGTCGCCATTCTGTCCGGTGATGATGACGATCTTTTGTGCAACGTCGCATCACCGCACCTTTCTGCCGTCGAACTGGCCAGTCATCGTATCGGCGATTCCGCAGCGCAACTGTTGTCGCGGATGATGAAGGGGGCTGCTGCGCCCAAACGCACAACATTGATCCCGCCATTGCGCGTGCGGTCACGACACTCCACCGACGTGCTTGCGATCGAGGACGAAGAACTGGCTGAGATCCTTAAATGCATTCGCGATTCCGCAGCCGATGGGATCACCGTTTCCAGCCTGACGCGACGCTTTCCGATCTCGCGCCGGCGTCTTGAACAGCGGTTTCGGTCGGTCTTGAACCGTAGTCCCGCCGAAGAAATCCGCCGAGTGCGAATGGAGCACGCGTGTCGACTTTTGCTCGATTCGGATCAGTCCATCGCGTCAATCGCCTTGAAAACAGGCTTCGCAACCGGCGCGTCGTTGTCACAGGCGTTTCGCCAACAGATGGGGGCGACTCCCGGCGAGTATCGTCAGGTCAATCGCGCGGACGCTGACTGTGACTGAGAGAGCACGGATGCTGTCGGGCAAAAATCGATACATTTCTGCGCACGTGCCGATTGATGCGCTTCGGCCCACGCATCAGGCTGTTGCCAGATGATCTTCCGCGAAACCACACCGTGATCAAATGATGCAAACTCTGTTCGTCTTTCGTTCTGCTACCTCTCTAACTCTTTGCGCAACCGTGTTGTTGCTTTGCATGCGTGGTTCGGTCAACGGGGAGGAATCGCAAAGGACTTTCGAAATCGCGATTGTCAATGGACGCGTGGTCGATGGCACGGGGGCTCCGTGGTACGAGGCCGATATTGGCATTCGCGACGGACGCATCATCAAGATCGGCAAGATCAACCCAGAATCGGCGAGCAAGACGATTGATGCCGAGGGCCTGATCGTTGCCCCGGGTTTCATCGACATGATGGGGCAAACGGCCACGCCCATGCTGCGTCAGCCGGCGACTGCTATCAACCTGCTGACTCAGGGTATCACAACGATCAACGCGGGCGAAGGGTCTTCTGCGGCGCCGGTGCACGAGCTGGAAGCGGCCAGGATTGGCTGGCAAAATATGGCCGAGTACTTCCAGTTGCTCGATTCCAAAGGCATGCCGGTCAACGTGGTTCAAACGGTTGGGCACACGCAGGTGCGGCGTCTTGTGATGGGCGAAGACAATCGCCGAGCAAGCGACGAAGAGCTCGACGCGATGAAGGAGCATGTTCGCGAAGCGATGGAGGCCGGTGCGATCGGCGTGTCCACGGCGCTGATCTATCCGCCAGCCGTTTATGCGACCACGGAAGAAATCGGAGCACTGGCCGGGGTTGCGGGTGAATATGGCGGACGATATTTCACTCACATGCGCAACGAAGGCGATCAGCTTTTGGAAGCGATCGACGAGGCGCTGGAAATTGGTCGCGTCGGAAACACTCCCGTCCACATCTATCATCTCAAAGCAGCGGGCAGGCAAAACTGGGGAAAGATGCAATTGGCGATTGCCCGAATCAAGGCCGCTCGAGCGGAAGGTCGGCAGGTCACCGCCGATATTTACCCCTACGTCAACAATGGTCTGGGCATCGACGCTTTGATTCATCCGCGGCACTTTGGTGAAGGTCGCGCAAAGTTTCTCAATCGCCTGAAGAACGACGCCGACCTGCGGGCCGAAGTGCGACGGGAAATGGAAGAGACACCCGGTTGGGAAAACTGGTACCGGCACACCGGATCAGATTGGGACCGCATTGTCGTCGGTCAAACCAACGCCCCTCGCTACCGAGAATTCACAGGGCAGTCCGTTGCCGCGATGGCAAAGGCGACCGGCGACGACGTCTGGGACACGTTCTTTACACTGTGCACATCCGGGGCCTTCGCCCTGCCCGAAACCATGAGCGACGCGAACAAGATTTTCGCCATGCAGCAGCCATTCGTTTCGTTCTGCACCGACGTCGGGCCCGCTGGTGGCAGTCGCAGCGCTTCGCATCCCCGATCATTCGGCTCCTTTCCGCGAATGCTCTCTCGCTACGTTCGAGATCTTGGAGCCCTTTCGCTGGAACGCGCGGTTGCGCAGGCGAGTGCCACGGCTTGCAACAGTGTGATGGTGTACGACCGAGGACGCATCGCCGAAGGTCTAGCCGCAGATGTGATCGTGTTTGATTACGATGAATTGACGGACAAAGCGAATTTCAAGGACCCACATGCATTGTCAGTCGGCATGAAGCACGTGATCGTCAACGGCGAGACCGTTCTTGCCGACGCGAAGCTTACTCGAAACCGTCCCGGTCGTGTCCTTCGAGGTCCGGGGTTTGATGAGTCCAAAGCATCGCACCGTGTCGCGACAGGCATCGTGCAAACTCCTTTCGCCGAGGTCGACGCGGTTCTGCAGGCGTTCATCGGCGAGCACCAAATTCCCGGAGCGTCGCTGGCGATTACCGACAGCAGCCGATTGGTGTATGCACGCGGGTTTGGCTACGCGGACGTTGGTCAGCGAGAGCGCGTGACTCCCGAGAGTCTTTTTCGCATCGCCAGTATTTCCAAGCCGATCACGGCCGTCGCGATCCTGCAACTGATCGAGCAGAAGAAACTGTCGCTCGATGACAAGGTCTTTGAAGTGCTTCAGTACGAACCGTACCTTCCGGAAAATGCGGAGTATGACAAGCGTCAGGACGAAATCACGATTCGACATTTGCTGCAACATCGCGGCGGTTGGGACCGTGACCAATCGTTTGACGCGATGTTCAGGTCGACGGAGTTTTCGAAAACGCTCGGCGTCGAACCACCCGCGGCTCCGGAAACCATCATCCGCATGATGCTGGGCAAGCCGCTCGATTTTGATCCCGGCGAACGCTATGCGTACTCGAACTACGGCTACTGTTTGCTGGGGCGAGTGATCGAAAAACTGACCGGGAAATCTTACGAACAGTACGTCAAGCAGTCTGTGCTTGATCCCGTCGGCTCGACCGCGATGAGCATCGGAGCAACACGACTTGCAGGGCGCAAAGAGAACGAAGTACGCTACTACGATCCTCGCCTCGGAGATTCCGTCTTCGCGAAGGATCTGAATTCGCCGGTTCCGCAGCCGTATGGGGCATGGCATCTGGAAGCAATGGATTCGCACGGAGCGTGGATTGCATCGGCAACCGACTTGGTACGTTTTGCCAGCGCGCTTGACTCGCCGGAGGACAGCCCGATACTATCGTCCGATAGCATCGCAGAGATGGTGAAACGACCGGATGGGTTGGCCGGACACAATCAGGACGGAACGCCGAAATCGAAATTTTATGGACTCGGCTGGTCCGTGACGACAAATGAATCAGGACAGCTGACCGCATCGCATGGCGGATCGTTGCCCGGCACCAATACAATCCTGATCCGTCGCCCCGATGGCCGAAATGTGGCACTCCTGTTCAATACGCGAATCACGGCACGTCTCTCACGTGTGGTCAGCGGCGTCCTGCCCCAACTGGAAGAGGCAATCGACAACGTCAGCCAGTGGCCGGACCATGATTTGTTTGACAACTAACCGATTTCAACAAGAAGATCATCCATTGGAACCTATGACTCCAGCATCAAATCACAGACTCACACATCGTTTTACACTCGCTTTCATAGCGATCGCAGTGGGGTTTCTTGGCTGCAAAGCCGCCGTTGCTGACGACACCATTACGCTGAATCAAAAGGCGGATGGCTATCGCGGCATCTGGTACATGAATCAGCCATCGGGTGACGAGTACGTTTACAAATACAGCGGCGGATTGGGAACGTACTGTGCGAAACACAAACCGTTTGCGATTCACTGTCCCGAGGTGAACAAAACGTTTTTCTGTTATGGCGGCGCGACAAAGGACAACGACCGGAAGCTGGTTCATATGGTTTCCTATTTCGACCACGACACCAAAACGGTTCCGCGTCCAACGCTCTTGCTGGACAAGCAAACCGATGACGCGCATGACAATCCAGTCATTTCTGTGGACGGCAAAGGCCACATTTGGATCTTCTCGACCTCACATGGTCGATCTCGCCCGTCATTCATTCACCGCAGCGTGCGGCCTTACGACATCAATGAGTTCGAGATTGTCCCCGCGACGCGGCTGGAAGGCGACAAGCCAACTCCGTTGGATAATTTCTCGTACCTTCAAGCGTGGCAGTCCGCAGATCATGGTTTTCAAGTGTTCTTCACCCGCTACGGTTACCCTGCAAAGCGAACGATCTGTTTCATGAAGAGTGACGATGGCGTCGCGTGGAGCGAGTGGCAGCGCATTGCAGCAATCGAAGAAGGCCATTACCAGATCTCGGGAATTTGCGAGTCAAAGATTGGAACGTTCTTCAACTTCCATCCTGAGGGGAAAGGGCTGAACTGGCGCACCAATTTGTACTACGTCGAATCCGCTGATGGTGGCAACTCGTGGCAATCGGTCGACGGGCAACCGCTCTCGTTACCTGTGACGACCGTTCGCAACCCAGCGTTGATTCGCGATTATCAGTCCGAAGGGCTGAACGTGTACTTAAAGGATCTACGGTTCGATGAGAAGCATCGCCCCGTGTTGCTGTACATCACCAGCAAGGGCTATCAGTCCGGGCCGAAAAACGATCCTAGGACATGGACGATTGCGAAATGGACAGGTGAGAAGTGGGCCTTCAGTGAGATCACGACGTCAGACAACAACTATGATTTCGGTGAACTTTGGATATTCGCGCCAGACGACTGGCGCGTCATTGGGCCCACAGGGAAAGGCCCGCAGCCTTACAATCCTGGAGGTGAAATCGCGATGTGGGAGAGCCGCGATCAAGGCACCACATGGAAGCAATCTCGCCAGATGACTTCGGGCAGTACGAGGAATCATACCTACGTTCGCCGCGCCTTGTCTGCACATCCAGATTTCATCGCCATCTGGGCAGATGGCCACGGGCGACAACCCTCGGGCTCGCGAATCCATTTTGCGGATATCAAAGGCAACGTTTATCAACTTCCCCAGTCGATGGACGGAGAGACGGCCTCGCCAATCCTTGTCGAGTCTCCTTGAAAACAACTCCACCTGTTACGGGCGCATTCATTCGATGCGGGGGCGTTCGGGATCTCGAGCCCCTGCAAGCGACTGGCGGTGGTGAAGTAGTTTTTTTGTAACCGTTCACGGCCTCCGGCGTTAAACGGTTTCTCATCATATTGATCCTACTCGTACTCAGCCATTGGCGGTACTCGTACTCGATCAGCACGCGGGTTTCGAGTACGAGTACCATTTCATTGAGTACGAGTACGAGTACGATTCTCGGAATCCGTACTGGTGAACAGGCCTCCGTTCCCTTGAATGTCTATCGTTGGCCCCGCGTTTTTCGAAAAGATTGCTTAACCGAGTAAGCTTGGTGCAGGCTGTCCAGCGAGCCTGGCCGCAAACAAAAGGGCGAAAACAACCGCGTCATTCTTGCCAAACGACCAGTCGCCAACTGACCCGTCGGCGCATGACGCGGGGGACGGCGCGGCCTGGAGACTCACGACTGAGGTTCCGGTGCCGCTGGTGAAACGCGTGAGTCGGTGAGATGTTCGATGATTCCGGCAATCGCCCCTTCGCGTTTGCTGCCGCGGGCGCGTTCGATGCGGCATTGGCGGAATGACGGCATTAGCGCTTGGGACTCTGTTTGCCGTATCAAACGCTCCAGCAGCGAGTCGTCCAGATCGAACATGCGGCTATGGACGAACAGGGTCTGGGGATTGAACAGATTGATTGTCGTCACGAGCGCAAAAACGAATTGTTGTGCAACTTGTTCCAGCTCTTCCGTAACGTTCAAGTCGCCTGCACGAACGAGATCGACGATCTGGCTGAGTGTCAGGTTTTGCCCCTGGTTCTGCGAAACGAGACGTGCCACTGCGGTATCGCTGGCCAGGGTTTCCAGGCAACCGACCCGTCCACAGCCGCACAGAATACCGTCAGGCGCCATTGGCAGGTGACCGATCTCTCCGGCCAAGCCGCAACTCCCCTTCAGCAGGCTTCCGTCGTTAAAAATCCCCAGTCCGATTCCGGTGCTGGCATCGAGCATGGCGAAGTCGGTCAAGGTGCCTGCGAGGCCGAAGTGGCGCTCGGCAAGACAAAGAGCGTCCGACTCCTGCAGGACGGCAACTTCCACGTCCAACCGCGTGGCCAAGTCTCTGCCGAGGCAACGGCCATTCGTCTGCGGAACATTGGGCGACAAAATCGAGCAGCCTTCTCGATAGTCATACAGTCCGGGCAAACTGACGCCGACGCCCAGTGTTCGTAGACTCTCTTGCGAACGCAGCGACTCGAGCTGATCGACAACCGTGGCGAGGAGTTCGTCGTAGGTTGGTGGAGTCTCGAATTCCCGCAATGTATCCGCCCGCAGCGTACCATCTAGCCCTGCGGTGACCAGGCGACACGTCGGACGATCGACGACCAGCCCAACCACCTGCGAATTGGAGCCTCCCAGTCGCAGCTTCTTTGCCGGACGACCTCGCATGTTTTCGGGCGCATCGAATTCTTCCAGCAGCCCAGACTTCAGCAGCGATGAAACAGCTTTTGAAACCGTCGGGCGAGTGACGCCCGCCAGCCGAGTGACTTCTGCCCGAGAACTCGGTCCATTTGTCTGAAGAACACGCAGGACGGCGCGCTCATTGAGTTGGCTGAGTAATCGGGGTTCTGTTGAATGGGGTGTATTCATCTGTCTGTGCCGTCACAGGCGCCTATGCAAACAGGTCGTGGACAACTCGACCGCCGACGTCGGTGAGTGTTTCTTCTCGCCCCTGATGAAACCACGACAGCGTCTCGTGGTCCTGGCCCATGGCATGGAGAATGGTGGCGTGAAGATCGTGCAGATGGACTTTGTCTGTCACCGCTTCAAATCCGAATTCATCCGTTTCTCCATACGTTTGCCCGCCCTTGATTCCTCCACCGGCCATCCACATGCTGAATCCATACGGATTGTGGTTTCGACCCGGAGCTCCCTGGCCTTCGCTAAACGGCATGCGTCCGAATTCGCCGCCCCAGACGACCAGTGTGTCTTCTAGAAGACCGCGTTGCTCAAGGTCGGTCAGAAGTGCGGCGATCGGCTGATCAACTTCGGCGGCATGCTGGCCATGGTTCTTTTCGATGCTCTCATGGGCATCCCAGGTCTCTTCCAGGTGGCCGCCACCGGAATACAACTGAATGAACCGCACGCCGCGTTCGACCAGACGGCGAGCAATCAAACAGTTGCGACCGTATTCGTCAGTCGGTTGATTGCCAACGCCGTACGAATCCAGCGTCTGCTGACTTTCCTGCGACAGGTCGACGGCTTCGGGGGTGGCCGACTGCATGCGATAGGCGAGTTCGTAACTTCGGATGCGATCTGCCAGCTTCTGACTACCGGGACGAGTCGACAGGTGCTGTTGATTCAGCTGTGCCAGCATGTCGAGTTGCTCTCGTTGCACGGCCTGGGTCACGTGAGCCGGCCCTTTCAGATCAAGGATCGGATCGCCAGTTGGCCGAAATAACGTGCCCGCATACGTCGCGGGCATGAAACCGCTGGACCAATTGGGTTGCCCGCTGATTGGGCCACCGCGTTTGTCCAGCATGACGACATAGCCCGGCAGATTTTCGTTTTCCGACCCCATGCCGTAGACGCACCAGCTTCCAAGGGACGGTCGGCCGATTAACGTCTTGCCGGTGTTCATGGCGACGAGAGCCGAACCATGGGCATGGCTGTCGGTGTGGCATGAATTGATGACGCACAGCTTGTCGGCGTGCTCTCTGACGTTCGGAAAGTAGTCCGAAACCAGCAGCCCGGATTCTCCGCCTGGGTGGAAGGGTCGCCAGGCAGGAGTCAGGTAGCCCATTTTTCGACCACCGGAGTTGATGAACTTTTTGTCAGCCGGAAGTTGTTTGCCGCTGTACTTTTCCAGTTCCGGCTTGAAGTCGAACGTGTCAACCTGCGACGGCGCACCATTCATCATCAAAAAGATACACGCCTTTGCATGCGGCCTGGCGGATTGCGGGCTTTCTTCCGCCGTCGCCGTTCCGATGGAAACGCCGTCTCGGCCCAGCAGGCTGGCCAGTGCCACTCCAGCGAAGCCGGCCCCCATGTCCCAGACAAATTCACGTCGCGACCTGCCGCAAGGGAATAAAGATCGATTCAACATAAGAGGTCTCAATCTAAGTAAATGAACTCGTTGGAATTCAGCAGGACGTGAGCCAGCGACGCCAGCGCCAACGTTTCTGGTGACCCGGTCTGTTCTGTCTGCGCAGGCTCCGTCGCCAATGGTTCGAAACGTCGCAATTGTGTTTCAAGGTGCTTTTCCGCCAGACGAAATTCCTCGGCGAACGGTTCTCTTGCGAAGACCGCCGACCACAATTGAGACACGCGATCGCGACCCTGCGCCCCGTTTGCGATGATTGTTGAAGCCAGCCTGCGGCTTCGAGCATGCACCAGCGGGTTGTTCATCAGCACCAAAGCCTGGGTGGGAACGGTCGTCACGTCTCGCTTTCCGCATGACAGAGTCGTGTCAGAAAAGTTAAACGTTGTCATCATTGGCGGCAGCAGACCGCGTTTCGAAAACATGTACAGGCTGCGGCGAAGTTGTTCCTCCGGGGGCGACGGATTCCAAGCCGCCGACTTTTTGGAAAGTCCTTCCAGTGCCGCGGCGTCAATCGTTGGGCGGAAACCCGGCCCGCCGACTCGCAAATCCAGTTCTCCCGACACAGCCAGCATGGCATCTCGCAGAGCTTCGGCATCGAGACGACGGCGTTCACTCTTCCACCACAATCGGTTGGCCGAATCCTTCTGGTTGTAACTGGAAAACTCGGTGTGGTTTGATGATTGCTGCCACGTTTTCGAGGTCAAAATCAACTTGTGCATCCGCTTGATCTTCCAGCCGCGTTTGACGAACTCGTCCGCCAGCCAGTCCAGCAATTTCGGATGCGTCGGTGGATCGGCCAAAAAGCCAAAGTTGTTGGGGGACCGCACGATGGCTTTCCCGAAATGGTGCTGCCACAGGCGATTCACGAAAACGCGAGCCGTCAGTGGATTGTCCGGATTGGCAATCCACTGGGCCAGTTGAAGTCGTCGGTGAGATGACTTCGAGCCATCTGGCGGCGCATCGAACGTCCGCTCCAGGTCCGGGATCATCGAAAGCGACGCCGGGACGACTTCATCCAGCGGAGCCTCACGTTCGCCATTGTGGAGCACATGCAGGGGTGGCGGAGTCGGGCCGAGATCGGTCCAGCCAAGCACTTCGGTGACTCCAAGCTCCTCCGGAGTTGGACCGCCCAGCAGTTTTCGTTGGCGAGCTGCAATGGGCCCCGCCCAAAATGCCGACGCCATCCGGTAGTAGTCTTCTTGCTTGATTGCATCGAACTTGTGGTCGTGGCACCGAGCACACTTGACGGTCATCGCAAGGAACGAAGACGACGTGGTGTGAACCAGATCTTCCAGGCGATCGTATTGGTAGTCCAGCGGATCGTTGGGTTCATCGTTCCATGCTCCCAATCGCAGAAAGCCCGTGGCGACGACAGACGCCTCGGTGCGTTCCGGTATCTCGTCGCCCGCCAGTTGTGCGATCACAAAGCGATCGTAAGGCATGTCTGAGTTGAGCGCGTTGACCACCCAGTCACGGTATTTCCACGCAAATGGTTTCTCCTGGTCGCGTTCGTATCCGCTGGTGTCAGCGTATCGAACAAGATCCAGCCAGTAGCGTCCCCAGCGCTCTCCATATTGTGGAGAATCCAGCAGGCGATCAATGACGTGCTCCAGTGCCTGCGGTGAGTCGTCGCGCTCAAACGCTTCGACTTGCTCCAGGCTTGGCGGTAGTCCGATCAGGTCGAAGTACAGGCGACGTAGTAAGACGCGTTTGCCGGCTGCGGCAGCAGGAGACATCTGTTGCTCCTCCAGCCGTGCTCCCACAAACGCATCGATGGGATTGGCCGGCTGCGGCAACGTTTGCAGCCGCGGAACGTCAGGACGTCGGACCGGTTGCAATGACCACAAATCACGGCCGCCACGAACATCGCTGCTGCGCTCAAACCAATCGAGATGTCGCCCCTTGGGCCATTCGGCACCGGCGGCAATCCAGCGTTGAAGCACGGCGACTTCCTGTTCAGGCAACTGCTGCGACCGGCCCTTTTTCTCCGGCGGCATTTCACCGTCGTGGATGCGCTGCAACAGGTAACTGTCCTGTGGGTTGTCAAGGTCCACTGCCGGACCAGAATCGCCGCCCCTGCGAAATCCTTCGGCGGTTGTCAGCAAAAGATTTCCCGACGGATGTCGCCCCTGGTGGCATTCGACACATCGTCTGATCAGTAATGGAGCAACATCCGATTCGAAAGACGCCTCGTCCGCATCAGCCGATCCGGCAGCGAGAGAATGAATCACGATCGCAAAGAGCAACAGCGCTCGACAGTTCAATGGAATCGCCCTCGCAAAATCGGGGAATCTACGCTCGAGAAACACCTGGATCCGAGAGGCTACTTCCCGAAAACGATTAAGTCAACGGTGTTTACGAAATGGCGCGCCGTAAATCGTCGGAGTGCAGGCCGATTCATCTCCCCGGAATCATGTCACGACGAGTGCGTCGTCAACTTTTATTCTTAGGGTACCGCGGAACAGGGGTCAGGTACCAAAAATGCGAAGCACCCTGCGGACCATTTGGTTTTTGGTACCTGACCCCTTTTCCGCTCGACAAACGCAGGCTCGAAAATTGAAAGCTGACAAAGCACTAGTGCCTTGCCGCTCACAAATTCAAAACCCACACATTTGCGGTCATTGTATCCGGAAAGAGGGACCGATCGAATGCGCAGCCGCGCAGTTCTGTTACTGTAATGCGCAGGCGGTCCTAAGCCGCCTCCCGGATCAGGCAGCACCACGAAAGCCGGCATGTTCTGGTTTTCGGAACCAGGTCCGTAGGCCACCCAGCTTCCGACGCTGGGATTTCCCATCAAGATGCTTTCGCTGTTCATCTGATACACAGACTGCGGATGATTGACACTGTCACTGGGCCTGACATCCATGTTGCTCGACGACGCGCGTGCGAACGAATCAGTTTTGGTGTCGGAACCGAAAGCTCACCATGCGGCATCGGCAAAGAGCGTCATCTTTTTGTTCAATTCACGACTGTTCGGTTCACCGGCCGGCTACACTATGTGGATCGCTGGAGGCGGAGTCAAAGGCGGACAAATCATCGGAGCCACCGACGAACTTGGCTACGTCCCCGTCGAACGACCTGTCTCACCTGCCGACATGCACGCCACCCTCCTGCACGCGATGGGGTTCGATCAACATCGCCTCTCATGGAACCACAACAACCGCGATGGAATCCCAACCGTCTTCGGCGGCGAAGTCATCAAGGAAGTTTTCGCGTAGCCGGATGACATTCGAGTTCGATTCGCATCGGCAGTTTGAAGACCAAAATCGATCGCAAAGGAGATTCGTCGATGGTGCAAAGAAGAATGACGCGAGTCATTGTGTGCTTGTTGATTCTCGTGGGCTCCGTTGGAGCGACTCTTGCCGCTGAACTAGAGATCGAACGGTCCGTCATTGTCGAAGGCGATTCCGATTGGGATTGGACTCAGGCTCGCACAGCCATCGCGCGGCGGAGAGAAAATCCTTTTGTGTTGACCACCATGTCACGCACGAAGAAAGTCGGCGCTCACGGGTACCATGACGTTTTTGCCATCTTCAGCGAACTCTCTGCAAAGAATTGGAGCAAACCAGCAGCGATTCCGTCGCTGCGAAGAATGCGTCAGGACGATGGGTACGAGGTCGTCGCGGGCGACTTGTGTCCGATCTGGCATCCAAAAACCAAGAAGGTCTTGATCACCGGAAAGACATTCAACTTTGCCGACGGTAAGAAGGAAAACTTCCTGCGAGAACAAGTTTCTTTCTGTGTCTTTGATCCAGCCTCACGAGAATTTGGTCCTCTTCGCATGCTGAAGATGCCGCAGCAGGATCACACCGGACATCCGATCATCGCGCCGAACGCTGGTTGCCACCAACAGGTTGTCCTTGACGATGGAACTGTCCTGCTGCCCGTTCGATACCAACGAAGCGAATCGAAACGCAACTATGTTTCAATCGTGGCGAGATGTCGATTCGACGGAAAAACGTTAGAGTACATCGACCACGGCACGGAGCACTCGATTCCGACCAAGCGAGGTCTTTATGAACCGTCCGTTGCCGCCCACAACGGAGCGTACTTCTTCGCAATGCGTGCCGACGACGGCGCCTGGGTTGCCCGCAGCTCGGACGGTACAACGTACTCCGATCACATTCCGTGGAAATTCGACAACGGTCAAGATCTTGGTAGCTATAACACCCAGCAGCACTGGGTCACTCTGGGAAAACGCCTTTACCTTGTCTACACCCGACGCGGCGCCAACAACGATCACATCATGCGTCATCGAGCTCCATTGTTTATCGCCGAAGTTGACCCACAGCGACTGGGCGTCCTGAAAGACACCGAACAAATTGTCGTACCAGAAAACCACGCGACGCTCGGCAACTCAGGCATTTGCCGCATCAGCGACAGCGAATCCTGGATCACCGTCGCGGAAGGCCGAGTGACCCAAAGTAAACGCAAAGGCGAAAACAACCGCGTCATCCTGGCGAAACTACGATTGGCCGACGAATCGCGCTGACGATGTGCGAGGATCCTCACGACTTTTCGCGTTGCCCTGTCCTACGGAAACTTCAACGTCGAAGCACCGCTGGGACGGATAGCAATTTTTGGCAGCGAACCGTCTGCTTGGCGTGGACCGGTCAATTGCGATCGGTCGAGACTTTGGATATCGAAATCGGGGAACGGTTCGTCGGGGTCAAACCGATTGTCAGCGAGTTCACACTTTGCCAGATTCACGTTGATGATCAAGCGTCTGCTTGCGAGGCTGACATTTCCTTTTAAGACATGCCCGTAGCCCGGCACATCGGTTGAATTGTCATTTGTCCGACACAGCATGTTGAAATTCGTGCCGTTGCGATACGCCAAGTTGTTCAGCCAATCGCATCCGCCCACATGATGATTTGCGTAGAACCCGCTGCTTTTGTTGTACGCCGCAATGCAGTCTTTGACGACATGACGTGGAATCGTTCGTGGCAGTTGGCGTTTCGTTTTCGATCCATAACCGCCGGCTTTGAATCCGTTTCCGTCAGCAAGGCTTTTTCGATCGGCGGAATATCCGTTGTCCATCGCCCAACAATTCTCGAAAGTGATCGATTCTGACGCATTGATGCAATCGAATCCGTCATCACTGTTCAGCCAAGCACGACAGCCGCGGAAGACATTGTTCTTGCCGCCGCGTGTTGGATGGTAACCAAATCCATCGGTGTTACCGCCGCGCCCGTTTTCTGAAAAAGAATCATGGTTGCGAAATGCGTCACAATTCAAAATCAAATTGTCGCTTCCTCCAACGCCGTAGAAACCGATCGCCATGCCGTCATGCATGCTTAGATGTTCGAACACGTTGTGGCTGCCGTCGTTGGCAATGCAAATCGATTGCGTATGCCCCGAGACGGTGACCTGGACTCCGACGACTTCGATCCCCTTTATGTGAATCCACGATCCACCGATCGCGAACGCGTGCACTCGTTTGCCCGACGGTTTGACATCCGAAAAATCAAACTTTGGCTTTTCGTATTTGTAGGCCCAGTATTTGATCCGGCTCCCCTTGCTGCCGCTTTTATGCAGATCGATCACGTGCGCGAAGATCCGCCGAGTGCGAGCGATCTGTGACTCTCGCATGCGGTATGTTCCGCCGCGAATGAACACGGTGTCGCCAGGCGAAACAAACTCTTGTGCTCTTTGGATGGTACCAAAGGGCTCTTCAAGCGTACCGCGATTTGAATCGTCACCATCGGTCGCAACATAAAACGTCGACGCTGATGCAGGCACCGCTAGGGCGACAAGCAGTAGAAGGGAGCGTGCAATCATGCGGAGCAGACTTTCAACCCGGGCTGATGAAACGTTTTTTGTATTGGCAAGCTTGTTACATAAAAGTAGCGCGGCGGCCAGCATTGTCGCGCACGGAGCGAGTTCTTCTGTCGCCATCGTAAACACGACACGACCTTAGGATTCCGTGACTTTGGCTCGCATTGCAGGGAGAGCTTCGGTTGACTAAGTGCTAGTTTGGACATTCGGTTCAGGCTCCTTCGTTTCTTTGTCTCGGTTGAGCGAACTTTTGCTGAATGTCCGTCACTTCGCTGGCGGTCCATTCCTACCCGTTCGCACCGTTAACGCAATGCAACAAATAGCCGAAGGCGTCCATGAATTTTTGTGACGTCAACACGCTGTTGGTCGTTCTTTGTGACGACTTGCACGATAGTTTGAATCTGAAGGAGCCCACACCATGAGTCGATTTCTGTTTTCCATTCTCTTCGTTTGGATATGCACGGTAGCCTACGTCGATGTGGCGGTCCACGCAAACGGCAAGGCTTCGTCGAGTGATCGCCCGCGCATCATCGTCACGACAGACTTCGAGATCGATGATGAGTGCGCGATGGTTCGCTTTCTGTTGTACGCCAACGAGTGGGACATCGAAGCGATTGTGACATCGAGTTCGCAATACCATTGGCAAGGCCACAGTTGGGCGGGTGACGACTGGATCGATCCCTACTTGAAGGCTTACACGGAAATCTATCCGAATCTCGCCAAGCATGACCCAACATTTCCCACGCCGGCATTTTTGCTCGAACGGACCAAGATGGGGAACGTCAAGGCCGAAGGCGAGATGGAGGAAGTCACCGAGGGATCGAAGCTGATCGTGCAAATCTTGCTGGATGATTCTGATAATCGGCCAATCTGGTTGCAGGCGTGGGGCGGCATCAACACGATTTCGCGGGCGCTCAAAACCATCGAAGCGGAACACCCGGAACGAATGGCCGAAGTCGCAAAGAAGATCAGGCTGTATTGCATCTTTGAGCAGGACTCGACGTTTCAGGATTACATTTTGCCTCACTGGGGCAAGTACCAAATCACAACCATCATCTCCGATCAGTTCGAGGCGTTTGCGTATCGATGGAAGAAGATTCAACCCAAGGAAAATCACAAGTACTTCGCCGCGCCTTGGATGAAGGAAAACATCCTGCAAAACCACGGGCCTCTCTGTTCGCTCTACGAGTCGCATAAGGCGGACGAAGACGGATTTAAAAAGGGCGACTTTCGCTCCGAAGGTGACTCGCCCGCATTTCTGCATAACATCGTGACGGGACTACGCAGCATGGAGTCGCCGGAATGGGGCGGTCGGAGAATTTTTTTGGGATGGAGCCGCAAGCACGATGTTTTGGGTTGATCCCCAAAACGATTTGACGGCGGTTCTGTTCGTGCAGTTAAGTCCGTTCGACAAGATTGGCTTTCACAAGAGTTTCCGCGATGCGGTTTACGGACCGATTCAGTAGAGAGCAAAAACAAATGAATCAACTCAAACAAACCATTTTTCTGTTGCTGATCGGGATCTGCTATTTTGCTTTGGCAATGCCAGCGGTGGCTCAGATCAAAGCACCACCGACCTCCGGAAAGCATCGCATTGTCTTATTGACCGACATCGGGGGCGACCGCGACGACGAACAATCCTTCACACGTTTCATGATGTACGCGGACCAGTACGACATCGAAGGCTTGATCGCCACGTCCATTCGCATCTTCCCCAAGGAAAAGCACCGCCCGACCGACGGCGAGCCACAGCCACAACATCTTGTCAAATGGATCAAGGCCTACAGCGAAGTACGCGGCAATCTGTTGAAGCACAGCGAGGGCTGGCCGGAACCGGAACATCTGCTCACACTGATTCGCAAAGGCGTGAAGACCGGGCGCGATGCTCCGTTCAACATTCGCACCGGCAAAGCCGGTAAAGGCAGCGGGCACTACCCACTCGATCAGCTGATCGGGGCGGACAAAGACAACGGCGCCACGCGGCTCATCATTGACGCCGTCGATCACGATGACCCTCGACCCGTTTGGGTTCCGATCTGGGGCGGTTCGGTCGAGTTGGCGCAGGCTCTGTGGCGCGTTCGCAACGATCGCAGCGACGAGGAGGTGAAGGAGTTTGTCTCCAAGTTGCGTGTGTATGCGTGGGGACATCAAGATGCGACCGGCCTTTGGATTCAGGAGAATTTTCCCGATCTGGTCTATCTCGTTTCGACGGGCGGAGTGATCTATTCTGCTCCGCCGGAACTGCATAGCGCCCAGTGGCTCAACGAACACGTTCGCTTCAACCACGGAGCACTCGGCACCATTTGCCCGCTGCGTCACGGCAAGTTGGGCGGTGCCGACACAGAAACGTATCTCGGACTGATCCCGAACGGCTTGAGCAACATGGAGCATCCCGACTGGGGTGGTTGGGGCGGACGGCTTCGCAAAGCAAAGGGTTCGGAGAAACAATGGATCGACGTTCCATCGAACATTCTCCCGAATCGGCTGGGGCACACGATCAGCCGCTGGGCACCGCACTTTCAAAACGATTACCAAGCTCGCATGGATTGGTGCGTGAAAGAGTTCGCCGAAGCCAATCATCCGCCAAGCCCCGTACTCAATGGCGACAAGTCACTTTGTGCCATCGAAGTCACCGCTAAGCCGGGCGAACACGTCATGCTCGACGCCACCGGCACCACGGACATCGACGGAGATTCGCTCTCGTATCGCTGGCAGACTTATCCCGAAGCCGGAAGCTACCAAGGGCAGGTGGAAATCGAAAACATGGATCAGGCGACGACCAAATGCGTGGTGCCCAAGGACGCGGCGGGAAAGACAGTGCACGTGTTGCTCGTGGTTTCCGACGATGGAACTCCGACGCTGACTCGCTACCGTCGTCTTGTCGTCACCTGCCAATAGTTTGTTTTAGTATTGGAAATACTCAATGCGTGTTTTGTTCACTGGCGGTTCTGGAAAAGCTGGGCGTCACGTCGTCACTCACCTCGTCGCGCAAGGTCACCGAGTCCTCAACCTGGATCTTGTTCCGTCGGGGATCGAAGGCTCGTTTGACATGACGGCGGACTTGACCGACGCCGGATCGATCTTCTCGGCACTCACGGGAATCACCGGCTTCGACGATCTCGATCGTGGAGAAGGGGTGCCCAAGTTCGACGCCGTCGTTCACTTTGCTGCGATCCCTCGAATCCAGCTTCGCCCCGATCCGGAGTGTTACCGCATCAACACCGCGTCTACGTACAACGTGTTGGAAGCGGCCGTGAAGCTGGGCGTGCCCAAGATTCTGTTCGCGTCTTCGGAAACCACCTACGCCGTTTGCTTTGCCGACGGCGTCGTGAAGCCGGAGTACATCCCGGTGGATGAGGAGCATCCGACGATTCCTCATGATGCCTATGCGATGTCGAAAGTTTGCAATGAAATTTGCGGTCGGTCGTTTCACGCGCGGTCAGGCAGCGACATTTACGCGCTGCGGATCAACAACGTCATCGAACCGCATGAATACGCGGAACTCGCGCCGCAGTGGAAAAGCGATGCGAGCTGTCGACGCCGCAACATCTTTGCCTACATCGACACGCGTGACCTCAGCCACTTTGTCGACCGAGCGTTGGCAACCGACGGACTCGGCTATCAGGTTTTCAACGTCGCCAACGCAGATTCATCCGTAGGCTTACCCAGCGCGGAAGTGATCGCCGAGTTTTATCCGGACGTTCGCAAGACCCGCGAGTTGGGCGAGTTTGAAACGTTTTACTCTATCGACAAAGCCCGCGACATGCTCGGCTTTCATCCAAAATCGCGTTGGCGGGAAATCGTGAGATAGGCTTCCAGCCTGTCGTCAACCAAATGTTGAAACAAATGGCTCTCGCACCAACGAAAGCTCCAGCACATCAACCAAAGTCAAACAATTAGGCGAAACATGATCCCCCCACTTCCAGCGACCTTCCGCTCAGCGACCTTCCGCGCACTCGTGCTGCTCGCGGTTTTCAACCTGCCAAGCTTCACCTCTCACAGCATGGCTCAGGAAACAAACTCTATTGAGCAATGGGACGTTTACGAGATCACACTCAAGGGGTCGTCGGCAGGAAACCCCTATCTGGAAACATCGCTTTCGGTCGAGTTCTCCAACGACTCGAAAACTGTCACGGTTCCCGGGTTCTACGACGGCGATGGCGTTTACAAGGTCCGTTTTTCTCCTGATCAAAAGGGGACTTGGAAGTACGTAACCAAGAGTGATCAAGACGGGCTGAGTGGAAAGAGCGGCTCGGTGCTCTGTGTTGCACCAACGGGGAATAACCACGGACCCGTCCGAGTCGTCAACACGCACTACCTCGAGTATGCCACTCCTGTTCGACGAAATGCGTTACGAGGGTGACGTTTCCTCCAGTTGGGGAAACATGAATGCCAAAGAAATGACCAGCTATTTTTGGAAGGCGGCTTAAGTGGCGGCTACGGAACGCACGGCGATACATTCAAGAATGATTCGGACGACGAAACCGAAGTTCGCTGGTGGGCAAAAGGCGGAACGTTACCGGGAAAGAGTCCTGATAGGATTGCTTTCTTCAAGAAGATCATGGAAGAGGCGCCGGTGTTTGAAATGACGCCCCGTTTGGTGAAACTCAGTTCGCGTCCGGTGCCAGCAGACATTCCGGATCGCATCGACCGCAAGATCATCGATGATCTCAACAACAACATTTACGTGTTCAGCAAAGACGGCGAGCACTACCTCGCCTACACTCAGGACGCGGGTCGAACGATCGAATTGGAACTCACGGGCGACAAAGAATACGCGTTGCAAGTCATCGACACTTGGAACATGAAAGTCGTCGCCGAGAAGACCGTTCCGGCTGGAAACTTTCAGCACAAGACAGAAATGCCGTTCACTGCCATTCGTGCGATTGCGAAATGAAGCATCGCCCCGTGGTCCAGCCAACCAGTATTCACCCCCTTTCGACGATCAGCAGCCTCGGCCAAAAGGCAGCCCATCGTCAAATCTTCAAGAACCTTAGAATACCGTGAGTGCCGTCCTGCAAGCAGGGAGAGTCCCTGCAGAAAGCAGTGTATTTTGAGCCCATCGAAGAGCAGTTCACGGCTGCTGAAGAGAGTTTAGGCGGCCAGCGAAGCGACTTCTCCCAAAGTCTGATTGCCAGTTTCACCACCGAAGTCACATCACCGGAAACAAGACGAATGCATCTACAACGTATCTACGCGGCTTTCTTGATCACGATGGTGGCCAGTGTCGCTATCGCTCAGGAAGACCAATCGCAGCGAGATCCCTACGAAAAGCCACGCATCATCACGACGACGGACCTTGGTGCTGACCCCGATGATGAACAGTCATTGGTACGCCTGTTGGTGAGTGCCAACGAATTCGATATGGAAGGCCTCATTGTCTCGACGGGTTGCTGGAAGAAAAGCCAAGGCGACACAAAGATGCTCGACAAGCTTGTTGATGCGTATGGCGAGTGTGTCGGCAACTTGAAGGTGCACGCCGATGGTTTCCCGTCAGTCGATTACCTGAGAAAGATCTCAGTGATGGGCCAGCGGGGCTATGGCATGAGCGACGTTGGCGATGGAAAAGACAGTCCGGGTTCGGACTTGATCATCGCCTCAGTGGACAAGGACGATCCGCGGCCTGTTTGGATTGGCGGCTGGGGAGGAACGAACAATGTCGCTCAGGCGATTTGGAAAGTTCGCGCCACGCGTTCCAAAGCAGAACTTGATAAGTTCTTGTCGAAGATCCGTGTGTTTGACATCCTTGGTCAGGATGACGCCGGAGCCTGGATCGCGAAGAACTATCCCGAAGTCCTCTACATTCGGGCAACTGGAGTTTACGGTTGGCAGCCACCGAAAAATGGTGACTATCAGCGCAACGACATTCAAAGCCATGGTCCGTTGGGCGCGCTCTATCCGGACACAAAATGGGCGACCGAAGGCGACACGCCCGCGTTCATGCATGTCTACCCGAACGGTCTTAACGATCCGGACCAGATTGACCAAGGCGGTTGGGGAGGACGTTTCAGCTGGAAGAAAAAGACCAGCATCAAGAGCATGCGAGCCGTGAAGGGGGAAGAACGGCAGTACGATCCGTACGACATGTACGGCAACACGTCCGACGGCGCAAAAGCGATCAAACGCTGGAGCAAGGGCTACGACAACGACTTCGCCGCACGGATGGATTGGAGCATCACCAGCAAGTACGAGGATGCCAACCACCATCCGATCGCCGTCCTCAATGGCGATACGTCACGTCGAGTCATGAACGTCTCGGCCGCTCCGGGTTCAACCGTTTCACTGAGTGCGAAAGGCTCCAGCGACCCCGACAAGAATGCGTTGACTTACGCGTGGTCGTTCTACCAAGACCCAAGTTCTTACGACGGCGATTTAAAACTGAACGGTTACGATTCGGAATCCGTCAAGATCTCGGTTCCGGCGGACGCCGCCGGGAAAAACATGCACATCATCCTGGAAGTCCACGACGACGGCGAACCAAATCTGTACGCCTATCGCCGCATGATAGTCAATGTGGACGGCGAGTCGCCGGCGGCTTCGACGGCAACTCCGGCATCGCCCCCCGCGAAGAAACAGATGGTCGCCGGGAAACCAGCGTCTTCCATGAAGACATGGCTGAAGAACTATATCGCAGACACCTATCCCGATGCGGAACTGGAGGATCACGGCGGATGGCTCCAGGCTCATGTCGGCGATCTCGTTGTCAGCTGGGCCGAGTGGAACGAAGCGGGCGTCACGCTGAAAGAATTGGAGGCTCATGCTCTGAAAGATGGAAGATCGATCTTCATCTCCAAAGACGAAAAGCAAGATTGGATCCTCCTTCCCGGAGTCGACTACTTGAAGGACGCGGGCTATTTCGTCAAATCGTACTTGTCAGCCAGCATGTCGGCTTGGAACGTCGAAGGCAGCACCGTCATTCAGTTCGACGGCGACGCGAAGGAGTTTAGCCAGAAACTGGCTGCGGCATGGAGCGGTGCCGCGAGCAAGAAACCTGCAGCGCCGGCTGCGAAGCCAGACCGTGACTTCAACACGTGGTTGAAGGAATACATTCCGGCCAACTACGCCGAGGCGAAGATCGACGACCATGGCGGATGGACTCAGGCACATGTTCCGAATCTCGTTGCCAGTTGGGCGTTGTGGAACGAATCGGGCATTACTTTGAAGGAAGTGCACGATGTTGAAGAAGGCGAGTCGCTGTTCATTTCCAAGAACAAAAATGAAGACTGGCCCGAAAGCGATCAAGTGAAGTACTTCGACGGTGCCGGCTACTACGTCACTGGATATTCGGCTGCGACGATGGCCGACTGGGATGTTGAAGGCAGCACCGTGGTCCAGTTCGATGGCGACTCCAAAGCATTTGCTGAGAAGGCTGCTGTATCGTTTAGCGGACCGAAACAACCGAAAGAGCAGAAGACTTCCTCGAAACCATTCAAGCGACTCCGAGTCGTCATGACGACCGACTTCCCTCCCATCGGTGTCGTGAAGGGTGGCAACGTGCCCAACGACCAAAAGAGCGATCCCGACGACATGCAATCGATCGTTCGCTTCTTGTTGTACGCCAATGAATTCGATGTGGAGGGCTTGGTCGTTTCGTCGGGAACATTCGCCAACAAGGCGACGAAAAAGAACATGCTGGATGTCATCGACCGCTACGAGCAGGTCTATCCAAACTTAAAGAAACATGATTCGATGTTTCCCTCGCCCGCTTATTTGCGGAGCGTTACCTTTGAAGGCCGCAGCGGCACTTGGGGCAAAAAGGGAACGACCAACATTGGTGAAGGCAAAGACAGTGAAGCTTCCGATGCCTTGATCGCGATCGTCGACAAGCCGGATCCACGCCCGGTCTACGTCGGTATTTGGGGCGATTGCAGTGTGGTCGCGCAGGCCGTTTGGAAAGTTCAGCAGACGCGTAGCAAATCGGAACTGGATCAATTCCTCAGCAAGTTACGCATCCATCAGATTGCGACTCAGGACGGCACCATTACCTGGTTGCGAGACAATTTTCCTAAGCTGTTCATTATCCATTCACACAAGACGTATCAAGGAATGTTCGGCGGCGGTGATCCGAATTCTGATCTCGCCTGGGTGAATCGACATATCCGAAATGATCACGGGCCGCTGTGCAGCATCTACCCGCATGAAGGCATGGGATGCATCGGGGTTTGTGAAGGCGACTCGCCCGCGTTTCTGTGGCTGGTCAGCGCAAACCGAGGGTTGAACGATCCCGACGACCCGACCCAGGAAAGCTGGGGCGGTCAGTTCAAGCGGGACGGTGACAAGAATCACTTCATCGACGGTCCAGGACGTTCAAGCATTTCAAAATGGCGCAAGGATTTTCAAAAGGAGTTCGCAGAGCGAGCGGATTGGTGTGTTCGTGATTGACGTGTTCGCAAATAACGTGGGGTAGGCATCCAGCTTGCCTTTTTCCACTGAATCTACCACCGTCTTCGCAAGCTGGAAGCTTACACCACGTTTCGCAAGCTGGAAGCTTACGCCACCCAGAGGAAAACTGCATGAAACAATCTCGAATATGTGTCGTTGGATCGGCGAATATCGACCTGACGTTTCGGACGCCACGTTTGCCACAACCAGGCGAAACTCTGGCCGGCCACGCATTGCATCAGGGGATGGGCGGCAAAGGGGCCAACCAGGCCGTCGCAGCAGCAAGGCTGGGCGCGTCGGTCGCGTTCATCGCTCGTGTGGGTAACGATGCCTTCGGTAAATCAGCCATCGAAGCCTATCAAGCAGAAAATATTCAAACGTCATGCATTCGGCAGTCGGTCGATCAACCAACGGGAACGGCCGCGATCATGGTTGATGACAATGCAGAAAATTGCATCATCGTCGTTGCGGGAGCGAACGCCGAGCTGAACGCTGAAGATGTGAAGGGCGCGTCGTCGCTGATGACAAATTCCCAAGTCGTACTTTGTCAATTGGAAACACCGGTCGACGCGGCCGTAGAAGCGTTCCGCATTGCCCGCGCGGCAAACGTCCTGACGGTCCTCACGCCCGCGCCGGCCGAACGCGTCACCGCAGAATTGCTTTCGCTCTGTGATGTTTGTGTTCCCAACAAGACCGAGATTACGGCGATGACCGGCCAGACCATTGAGACCGAAGCGGATGCGCTACGTGCGGCAGAACGACTTCGCGACCGTGGCGTAAAACGAGTTGCTTTGACGATGGGCGGTGACGGCGTATTTGTCGTGGACGAAACCGGATCGACTCATATTCCCGCCGTCAGAGTAAAAGCGGTGGATACCACCGGCGCGGGTGATGCGTTTACCGCGGCACTCGCGGTTTCGCTGGCTGAAGGAATGTCTTTCGTCGAGTCTGCCCGTCGCGCGAGTGCGGTTGCAGCGATTTCAGTGACTCGCATCGGAACGCAAACTGCATTTCCGACGATGAGCGAAGTCAACCAATTATCCCGGTTGGAGGAAAACGTATGCGAAGCGTGATCACTTTTCTGATTCTCATTTCCGCGTTTCTGAGTATTTCGACTGCTGCTGACAAGCCGCGGATCTTTGTGCTCACCGACATTGAAAACGAGCCTGACGACGCGATGTCGATGGTGCGGTTTCTGACCTATGCCAATCACTTTGAGATCGAAGGCTTGGCGGCCACGACGTCGATCCATCAACAAAATCGAATCGCACCGGAACGGATTCGCCGCATTGTCGAAGCCTATGGCAAAGTACGCGACAACCTAGCGAAGCACGAAAAAGGATATCCGACCGTAGAGGATTTGTTGCAGAAAGTCACCGAAGGCATTCCGGTCTATGGGATGAACGGCGTGGGCGAAGGAAAGGATTCGCCTGCATCGGAGATGCTAATTAAGGCGGCCGACAGAGACGACCCGCGACCAATGTGGGTTACAGCATGGGGCGGTCCTAACGTGCTGGCTCAGGCGTTGTGGAAAGTTCGCGAAACGCGATCGTCCGCAGAACTGCAAAAGTTCGTAGCGAAACTGCGTGTCTATACGATCTCTGACCAAGATGACAGCGGACCGTGGCTGCGCGAACAATTCCCTGAACTGTTCTACGTCGCGAGCCCTGGGTTTCACGCCGGCGGTGGCTATCACCATGCGACGTGGAGCGGCATCAGCGGCGACTACTTTCACGCTCGATTTTCGGGAGCGGATTTCCAACTGGTTTCAAACGAATGGCTGGACAAGAACGTTCGGCAAAAGGGGCCGCTCGGTGCGGAGTATCCACACTGGGAATACTTGATGGAGGGCGATACACCATCGTTCTTGAATCTGATTGACAATGGCTTGAGCGATCCCGAACGTCCGGATTGGGGCGGCTGGGGAGGACGCTACGAACACTACACGCCACGCAAACAAAAGTGGCATCTGCAGGCAGAAACGCGACCGTTTTGGACGAACGCCGAAGACGAAGTGTTAGGCATCGACAACCGCTGGCATTCCGGCAATCACGCGACGATCTGGCGTTGGCGTTTTGCTTACCAAAACGATTTCGCTGCCCGAATGGACTGGACGATTAAGGCTTACGACGAAGCCAATCATCCGCCCGTACCAAAACTTGGACACGCTGACCGACTGACTGCAAAGCCGGGTGAGACAGTCCAACTCAGTGCCGAAGGTTCCAGCGATCCCGACGGCGATGCGTTATCCTATGAATGGTTCTACTATGGCGAAGCCGGCACTTTACTGACTTCCTCCGGGACTTCAGGTCAACCGGTGCCGATTGAGGATTTTGACCAAGTCAAGGCATCCTTTGTCGTTCCGACGAAACGCGTCATGCCCGGCGTCGGGACGATGCACATCATTCTTGCAGTGACCGACCACGGCCAACCTCGTTTGACGCGATACCGGCGGGTCGTCGTCGATGTGAAAAACTGAATTTCTAATTTTACTCAGGAGAATGGAAGTGACGAATTCAACAACGTTGCAAAACCCGGAAACAGCCATGGCCCAGACACCCCCTCAAACCGTCTGGGCGGTTGCAATGACCGCGCCGGGCCAGACCGAGATGCGGTCGTATCCGTATCCGACAATGGATCACGATTCGGCGATCTTGAAAGTTGAGATGTCGGGTATCTGTGGAACCGATCGGCACATCTTCAAAGGTGAAGCGAAGGAGCTACGAGGCAAGTCGATCTACCCGTATGTCGGCGGTCACGAGGTGATCGGAACGATCGTGGAGATCGGAGACAAGGCGGCGCGGACCATGGACTACGACGGTCAGCTGCTCGCTCCTGGCGATCGGGTGGCCATTGCCGTCGAAGTCAATTGCGGCGACTGCTGGTATTGCAGGAATCACTACAACAATTGTACCTGCGAGAATCAGATTCAGGCTTATGGGCTGCATCCGAATTGCGAAACCAAGCCATATTTGCGTGGCGGGTTCGCAGAGTACATGTACATTCGGCCGCGAACGCATTTGTTCAAGATTCCTGAAGAAATGCCAACCGATGTAGCCGTGTTCGTCGAAGAGATGGCCGTGGCTTATCATTCGCTGGCTCGTGCGTCGGCTGCGTTCGCTCCAGTGAACGAGGGCTTCGGTCCGGGAATGTCGGTCGCAGTGTTGGGCAACGGGCCTTTGGGGCTGCTGCACGGTATCATGGCAGAGATCCAGGGGGCAGGGTTGTCGATCGCCACGGATCTCTCTGACCTTCGTCTTGGCAAGGCAAAGAATCTTTATGCCGACGTGACGATGAACGCTGCAACGGTAGGAGTCGAAGAACGCATTGATCGGGCAAAAGAGTTGACCGAAGGCGTCGGACCGGACCTGGTCATCGAATCAAGCGGCGAACCGGAAGTCTTTCTCGAGGCATTGAGGATGGTTCGCAAAGGCGGAACGGTCATCGAAGTGGGCAACTGGGTCGACCTTGGAAAGAACGTGCCACTGGATGTCATGAAGCATATCGCATCGAAGAACCTGCATATCCACTCCGTCTTTCACTGTGGAACCAACTGGCGCCCGGTCCTGAAAGTCTTGCAACAGCAAGCCGGCCGGTATGATTTTCCATCGATGATCACGCACCGCATGAGTCTTGATGAGTTAGTGGACGGATTCGGCACGGTGACGAAGTTTGACGAATGCGTCAAAATCGAAGTCGTACCGCACAAAGCCTAGCGGCATAAGCTTCCAGCTTGCGATCTTGTTGCAGTGCCTGGCAAGCAGGGTGCTTACCCCACGGAATTCTCCATGAAACGAACGAGACTACTCAACAGCGAACTCAGCTACGAGATCAGCCGCATCGGACACACGGCGTCGATCACGTTGTGCGACGCCGGTCTGCCGATCCCGTCTGAAGTCAAGCGGATCGATCTGGCGATCGAACGCGGGTATCCTTCGTTTCTCAAGACGCTGGACGTTTTGTTAAGCGAAATGCAGGTGGAAGAGATGGTGGTCGCCAGTGAGATTCACGAACACAATCCTGAAATCCTAAAGGGCATGATGGACTTGTTTCGTCATCATGAAATGAACCCCATCGTCACAGAAGTCTCGCATCAGGAGTTCAAGCAAATGACGCGGCAAAGTGAAGCAATCGTTCGCACGGGCGAATGCACTCCATACGCAAATGTTATCCTCAAGTCGGGCGTCGTCTTTTGATCCTATTTCAAGTGGCGTAAGCTTCCAGCTTGCGTTTTATTTAGTGTTATGATCGGCAAGCTGGTAGCTTGCCCCACTTTACCAAGGCGAATCCTATGAAACGAAACGCACTCATTCAGTCAACGATTATTCCGTTCGCCTGCCTGCTACTTCTCACCTCTGCCGGTTGCAGCAGCCAACCAGCCAGCAATGAGTCGTCGTCGGCCGAGGCTGATGAGCCAAAGAAAATCGCCGTGATCGTTTCGACGTTGAACAATCCGTGGTTCGTCGTCCTGGGAGAAACGGCACGCGACCGAGCCGATGAACTTGGCTATGAAGCCAACATGTTCGATTCGCAGAATGACACGGCCAAAGAGGCGGAGCATTTTGATAACGTCATTGCCGCCGGCTACTCGGCCATCCTTTTCAACCCAACCGATGCGGACGGTTCGATTGCCAATGTCAAACGAGCAACGGAAGCTGGGATTCCGGTCTTTTGTATCGACCGCGAAATCAACTCGACCGACGCCGCGACGACTCAATTGTTGTCCGACAACTATTCCGGATGCGTCGAACTTGGCAAGTACTTCGTGGAGAAAGTCGGTGAAAAGGGGAAGTACGTTGAACTCCTGGGGCTGGTCGGAGACAACAACACGTGGAACCGCTCCAAGGGGTTCCATCGTGTCGTCGATCGGTATGAAGGGTTGGAAATGGTCGCCCAACAAAGTGCAGACTTTGATCGCAACAAAGCCCTGGAGGTCATGGAGTCCATTTTGCAGTCACACGGCGATCTCAATGCCGTCTTCTGTGGGAATGACGCGATGGCAATGGGCGCGTATCAGGCATTGCTGGCAGCCGACAAAGCCGACCAGGTCAAAGTGTTTGGCTACGACGGATCGGAAGACGTCATCAAGTCGATCAGCGAAGGCAAGATTGCTGCGACCGTGATGCAGTACCCCAAGGTCATGGCCAAAGCATCGGCCGAATACGCTCACGAGTACCTCGCCAACGGCAAACGCGATTTTGAGCAGAAAATTCCTGTTGGCGTTGACCTGGTTTCGCAAGAGAACATCGACGACTTCATTGGTTACGGGAAAAAGGAGTAGCCGTGTTGCGAACGAGGATGATCAAATGCGGGTTGTCGTTGATTGTCGTTTGCCTCGTCTGCTGGCTCTTTCCACTCTTTCATGTCCAAACGTTGGGCCAAGGAAAGACGGAAGACAGCGATGCGGCCACGATGGCAGATGAAACGGGTCCATCTGATCCAGTCGCTTATGTGCGCGAGCTTTGGGACGGATCACTAAGAACCGCAGACGCTGCCACAACCATCACTCAACTCTGGGATGCCTTCGATGCCGACGCAACGGTTGCGAGAAGCCAATATGGCCAACAGGCAGGTCTTGGTGGAGCGTGGTATTTTTGTGTCCGTGGGCAGGGCACCGTCCAGGTCGTCGAGAAGGACCGTGTTGTTCTCGCGGTCGCGGAGAGTTCGCGACGCGTTTGTCTCGATCTCGGCGTCGTCGTCGACAACACGGTTCGGGAAGCGATCGGTGTAAAGGCCAGTGACTTCGCGAACTCCCAAGCATTCAATGCGGTCTCGACGGAACTCAATCTTCGAGTCGAAAAAGAGGTGATCACTGAGAAACGGGCGTTTTTGAAAAAAGACGTGATCGTCGATTTCGTCGGCTGTACAAAGATTGGTGGCAAGTCAGACCTTGATCCATTGTGCCTGATTCCGATTCAAATTCATATTCTTGGCGGTGAAGCCGGCGGCCCTGATTTGAACAAGGAGACGGCCGGAGCAAAGCCATGATCCAAGCCGCGGCAAACAGCGACGTCGTGCTGACGGGCCGGGGAATCGTCAAGCGATATCCCGGCGTGTTGGCGCTCGACCAAGTCAACTTTGAAGTGCGACGTGGAGAAGTTCACGGCTTGATCGGCGAAAACGGCGCTGGGAAATCCACGCTCATGCATATTCTGGCGGGAGCCAATCGCGCCGATGAAGGTGTGATCCAGCTGGAGGGTGCGCCCGTTGAATTCGCCAATCCGCGTGAAGCATCGGATCACGGTATCGCGCTGGTGCATCAGGAATTGAACCTCGTTCCGCACCTCTCGGTCGCGGAAAACATTTTTCTCGGTCGCGAACTTGTCTCCCGTGTCGGTCTGATTCGTTCGCGGGATCAAAACGAGCAGTGCCGTCGATTGCTGGCCGACCTGGATGAGACGATCGATCCTCGCGCGGAGATTCATTCGTTGCGAGTCGGGCAGCAACAGGTCGTTGAAATTGCCAAGGCGATCAATTCCAAGGCACGCGTGATTTTCATGGACGAGCCGACGTCGGCGATCAGCGATCAAGAAGTCGAGTCGTTATTCCGTCTGATCCGTTCGCTTCGGGATTCAGGCGTCTCCATCGTCTACGTGTCCCACAAACTGGAAGAACTGCTGAACATCAGCGACCGCATTACCGTCTTGCGTGATGGCCAACTGGTGGAGACAGTGGAGGCCGCCGACGCCGATCGGGATTCGATCGTGCGGCTGATGGTTGGTCGGAAGCTCGATGATTTGTACGTTCATTCGCCCGCATTGGCCAACCGGCCTGAGCGGCTGCGCGTGGAATCATTGACCCTGGATCGCAAGGACACGAGCCGTCCGTTGATTGACGGCGTTTCGTTTTCTGTACGTGGCGGCGAAGTCTTTGGCATCTTCGGATTGATGGGGGCTGGACGTACGGAGTTGCTCGAATCGATCTTTGGCCTTCATCCAAATCGTACGACAGGTGACATTGCAATCGATGGCGTCAGCTGCCGATTTCGATCGCCTCAACAGGCATTGAAGCATGGCCTGGGGCTTGTTCCCGAAGACCGCAAACACCAGGGACTCATCCTGGGGATGAGCGTGGAACAAAACATCAGCCTGTCAAACCTCTCCGAGATGGAATCTGCAGGGTTGCTAAGCGGACGGCGTGAACGAGACCACGCCCAATCGTTCGTCGAGCAATTCTCGATTCGGACACCCAACGTGATGCAGCCCGTGCGCGCCTTAAGCGGGGGCAATCAGCAAAAGGTTGTCCTGTCGAAAGTGCTTTCGAGAAAACCAAGTGTTCTGATGCTGGACGAGCCGACGCGTGGCATTGACGTGAGCGCAAAACGAGAAATCTATGGACTGATCGACCGGCTCAAGCGACAGGGGATAGCGATCGTCGTCGTTTCGTCTGAACTGCCGGAACTGCTGGGCATCGCCGATCGAATCATGGTGATGAGCGAGGGCCGCAAGACCGGCGAATTCGAGAGGTCCGCGGCGAATGAAGAGGTGTTGATGCGCGCCGCAGTGCCTCAAACAACTGCAGCTGCGGAAACAGCCCAGAGCGAACCCGTCGAATGAATTCAAACAACTTGGCAATCATCGAACATGCGTGACCCATCACAATTCTGGAAGCAGTTAGGCCGCTTTCAGTCGCTACTCGTCCTGGTCCTCATGATCGTTGCGATGAGTCTGTTGTCGGATCGCTTTCTGACTTCCGCAAACGGTTTGAATATCATGCGGCAGATTTCTGTCAACGTTTGTCTGGCGATTGGCATGACCATGGTGATTCTGTCCGGCGGGATCGATCTTTCTGTGGGATCGGTGCTCGCGTTTTCGGGCGCGATCACGGCGGGTTTGATGAAGACGGCAGTTCCGCTGCCCTGGCTGGGAGTCGAGCTGCAGTTCACGACATGGGGAGCGATCGTCGCCGGATTAACGGCCGGTTCGTTTCTCGGCTGGTTCAACGGACAGATGATCACCCGGCTGAAGATCCCGCCCTTTGTTGCGACACTTGGGATGCTCAGTATCGCGCGCGGCATGACGATGCTCTGGACCAAGGGGTTTCCGATTACCGGCCTGGGCGACGGATTCGCGATCCTTGGAACGCGTTCGGTGCTGGGGATTCCGATGCCCGTATGGATCGCCGGATGTCTGGTCGCTGTGTTTGTCTTGCTCACAAAGAAGACTCGGGTGGGGCGGTACACTTATGCCGTCGGAGGCAACGAACAGACCGCCCGATTGTCCGGGCTGAATGTGAATCGCATCAAGGTCATCGTTTACACGATCGCGGGCGGTTTATCCGCAGTGGCTGGGCTGATCATGACCTCGCGACTGGACTCCGCCCAACCCAACGCGGGAGCGGGATATGAATTGGACAGCATTGCCGCAGTCGTCATTGGAGGAACGTCACTTTCCGGCGGTCGCGGAACCATCCTCGGAACCGTCATCGGTTGCCTGATCATCGGAGTGCTCAACAGCGGATTGGTGCTGTTGAATGTTTCGCCCTTCTGGCAACAAGTCGTCAAAGGCGGTGTGATTCTATCTGCAGTCGCGATCGATCGCATGCGCGAATCCAACGATTGAATCCATCTCCCCGGTCGCAAAGGCGACACCTTGGTCGGCAACCGATAAATCGATAAATGGTTCCACCCACCAGATCCGCCGGGCATCGATGCCGATGCGATCGCCGGCAAATCAGCCGGTGGGTGGCGGTCTGGGAGTGCGAGTGACTGGGGTGACTGAAAAATGGTGGGCAGAAAAATCGTAGAGCCCGGGAGGGAGCGACAAGAAAATCGCTGACAAGAAGATGGAGCGCCCGAAGCAGGTTTAAATGGGGCGTCTGAGTCACAGGCAGCCGCGGCTCAGCTTCCTGCCGTCCAGATCTCCCCATGCCCTATTTTCTTGTCACCCATTTTCCTGTCTGTCTACTCCACCGCCCTGTCTGTCTACTCCACCCCACCGTCCCCGCCCATTTTTCTGCCCCTGATTTTTCTGCCATCTCAGCATCCCCAAACAGGCCTGTCCACCGATTCAACTCCGCTGGACGACGTGTCGTCGAAGCTGACACCCGACCCCATCGCACGACGCCGACCCCGAAACGACAAAACCCCGTCAAACACTCGGCTTGACGGGGTTTTCGGGTAGTCGGGATGACAAGATTCGAACTTGCGACCTCTGCACCCCCAGTGCAGCGCTCTAACCAGGCTGAGCCACATCCCGCTTCGGTGCGATAGCGTAGCGAAGACTGTTTTTGTTTTCTAGAGCGCAACGAACCCGTTCGGGTTCACTTTTTTGAGCGGAGGTGCGTGGCGGCCGGACCACGGTTTCGCTTCGGCCGAGTTTGGGGCACACTCTTGGGCGACCCCCGCACTTTCTTACGGAGTACCCAGCACCATGTCTTTTGCGACTCGATTGGCCGATGCGGTTCGGCGGACGCGCAGCGTCACCTGCGTCGGACTGGATCCCCGCAAAGCCTCGCTCCCGGCCCCGCTTCGCGATGCGGTCAGCCAGGATCGGCCGGAGGAATGGGCGGCGGCTTACACCCAGTTCTGCTGCGAAATCATCGATGTCGTCGGCGATCTGGTGCCCTGTGTGAAGCCTCAAGCCGCCTTTTTCGAGCAGCTCGGACCGGCCGGGATGATCTCGCTGGGGGAAGTCGTCGCCTACGCCCGCTCGAAAAATTTGCTGGTGATTTTGGACGGCAAACGCAACGATATTGGCAGCACCGCGACCGCCTACGCCGACGCCTACTTGGGGGCCGAGAGTCCCTGGGGCAGCGATTCGTTAACGGTCAGCCCCTATCTGGGGCGCGATAGCATTGAGCCGTTCGTCGACGTTTGTGATCAGCGGGACGCCGGGATCTTTGTCCTTGTGAAAACCTCCAACCCCGGCGGCGGGTTGCTGCAAAACCGCCAAACGGACGGGCAGACGGTCTTTCAGTGCGTGGCGGAATTGTTGACGGAGCTGAATTCGTCGCGTCAAAACGCGGAGGGTTATGGGCCGTTGGGGGCGGTGGTCGGAGCGACGTATCCGCAGGAATTGGCGGAAATGCGGGCGGCGATGCCGCACAGTTGGATCCTGATCCCGGGCTTCGGTGCCCAGGGCGGTGCAGCCGAGGATGTGAAGGTCGGGTTTCACGAGGGGGGGATGGGGGCAGTCGTCAACAGCTCGCGGCATATCATTTTCGCTCATGCCCGGCCCGAATATGCCGATAAGTTCGGGGACGCACGCTGGCACGACGCCGTCCGGGCGGCGACGGAGCAGATGAACGCCCAATTGGATCTGGTGAAGTAGTCAAATCCAGGTGAATTTGGTGTTTTCGCGGTTCGAACCCTCTTCCGAACCCGAGCCTCAGTTGCTACCTTTCGCGGTTCTTCGTCGACTGACAGCGTGAGCAACAGTGGCGTGAAAACAAAATGACCCCCAGCAAATGATGGAATCATGGGCAACAAGATGAAGACCCATAAGGGTATCAAAAAGCGCTTTCGCTTGTCCGCGACGGGCAAGGCGATGCACCGCCAAAGTGGTACCAGCCACTTGGCAAACGGCTTGACCAAGAAACGTCGGCGAAACCTCCGCGGCACGACCGCAGTGGACACCTGCATGGAAAAATCCATCCAGGCTTCGCTCAACGGCTACAGCAACTAACGATCGAATTTCACCCATTTGGATAGGCGAAACATCGACGCAACTTTTTGACGTCGGGGCCTGATTCAAAACAATCTGAAAGGAATGCACCCATGCGTGCGACCAAAGGTGCCGCCCGTCGGCAATCGAAAAAACGTCTGTTCAAACGCGCCAAAGGCTATGTCGGTGGACGCGGAACGCTGACCCGCTCGGTCAAAGAAACCCTGCTCCGCAGTGGCGCGTACGCCTTTCGCGATCGCCGCGTGCGAAAACGCGATTTTCGCCGACTGTGGATCACCCGTCTGAACGCCGCGACCCGCTTGCACGGGCTTCGTTACAGCGAGTTCATCCACGGGCTGAAGAAAGCCGGGATCGAATTGGACCGCAAGACGTTGTCGGAAATGGCCATTCACGACGAAGCCGGTTTCAAGGCCGTCGTCGACAAGGTCAAAGAAGCGTTGGCAGCGTAGGCTCCCTCCAGTTCGAAATTACGGTTACGTTTGTCGAGCGGAAAAGGGGTCAGGTACGAAGGGCACAGGCACGCGTGTTGGTGTGCAGGCTTTAGCCGCCCGCTGTCGCTGCGTCGCAGCGACCGGGAATCGCCTAAAGGCTAAACACCAACGGTTGCTGAGAGTGCTTCGCATTTTTGGTGCCTGACCCATGTTCTGCGGCACCCAAGCTATGTCTCTGCAAAATTTTCTCTCCGCCCTCGATTCGTTGCAAACCGAGGCGATCGCAACTCTTGATGCAGCCTCCGATGCGGAGGCGTTTGAGGCTGCGCGGGTCAAGTACGTGGGCCAAAAGAAAGGCGCACTGAAAGACATTCAAAAGCAAATGGGCGGCGTCGCGGCCGGCGATCGCAAGTCGGCCGGGATGCGGCTGAACGAAGTCAAGCAAGCGATCGAAAAAGCGGTCGCCGACGCCCAGTCGCGACTCTCCGGAGGCGGTGACAGCGGGGCCGACCCGACGTTCGATCCCACGTTGCCCGGCGTGCGGCCGGCGATCGGCCACGTCCACCCGATCACGCAAACGATCACCCACCTGACTGAGATCATGGGACGGATGGGATTTGAAGCCGCCGAAGGTCCCGAGGTCGAAGACCCGCACCATAACTTCGTCGCGCTGAACATCCCCGAAGACCATCCGGCACGTGATCCGCTGGATAATTTTTATCTGGCGACCGCGGCCACGGGAACGGAAAAACAAAACGTCGAAGGCACACGGTTGCTGCGGAGCCAAACCAGCACGGTGCAGATTCGCGTGATGGCCAACCGCAAGCCGCCGATTCGCGTGATCTCGCTGGGCCGTGTCTATCGTCCCGACGATCCCGATGCGACACACTTTCCGATGTTCCATCAGATGGAAGGGTTGCTGGTCGACACGCACGTGACGATGGCCAACTTGAAAACCGTGTTGCGAGTCTTTGCGACCAACTACCTTGGCGGCGACGTCGAAATTCGGTTTCGGCCGTCGTTCTTTCCGTTCACCGAGCCCAGCGTCGAAGTCGACTTTTTGTGGGACGGCAACTGGATCGAATTCGGTGGCGCCGGGATGGTCGATCCCAACGTCTTTCGGGCCGTCGGATACGATCCCGAAAAGGTCTCGGGATTTGCGTTCGGCCTGGGCGTCGAACGGTTATGCATGCGTCGTCACGGGATCAAGGACATCCGTGATCTGTACAGCGGCGACATGCGATTTCTGTCACAGTTTTAAATCAGTTCCGAGTTCCAAGTTTCAGGTTCCAAGTTGCGATTCCTGACAAACTTGGAACATGAAACCTGGAACCCCCAACCAGACCATGCTTGTTTCCTGGAAATGGCTCTCCCGCTACGTCGATCTGCCGACCGATCGCGAAGAATTGGAGACGCGGCTCAGTCTGAGCGGATTGAATCACGAGGGGACCGAAACGCCATCGGAGAATCCGGCGCTGTCGGCCGATGATGTTTGCATCGACTTGGAAGTCACCAGCAACCGCGGTGATTGTTTGGGGCACCTGGGCGTCGCACGTGAAATCGCCGTGCTGTACGACACCAAATTGCGTGTTCCCGCGCCAGCCCTGGAGACGTCCAAGACGGATGTCAGGTCGCTGTTGAGTGTCGAGAATGAATTCACCGAGGCCTGTCCACGTTACACCGCGCGAGTGATCCAGGGCGTCAAGGTCGGTCCCAGTCCGGATTGGATGCAGGCCGCGCTGGCCAGCGTCGGGATCGGTACGGTCAACAACGTCGTCGACGCGACCAATTACGTGTTGATGGAATGTGGTCAGCCGCTGCATGCGTTTGACTACGCCAACATCGCGGACAAGAAAATTGTCGTGCGGCCCGCGGGGGCGAAAGAGATCATCACGGCGATCGATCATCGTCAATACGAACTCGACCCTTCGATGTGCGTGATCGCCGATGCGAAAGCGGCGTCCGCGGTGGCCGGGGTGATGGGGGGCGCCGATTCGGAAGTGACCGAGTCGACGACGGATGTGGTGATCGAATCGGCGATCTTCACACCGCTGTCGGTCCGACGGACGGCGCGGAAACTGAAACTGCACAGCCCTTCCTCGTTTCGATTCGAACGTCGCGTCGACCCGGTCGGCGTGGAATGGGCCAGTCGTCGCGTCTGCCAGTTGATCGTCGAATCCGCCGGCGGCACCGTCGCCGAGGGGATCATCGACACCGCACCGGAAATCGAAACGCGGCCGCCGATCGTGTTGCGTCTGGCGCAACTGGAACGCATCCTTGGAATCACCATCGACAGCGACGAAGTCGAGCGCATTCTGACGGCACTCGGTTGTCAGAGCGATGCCAAAATCGCGACCGGTTCCGGAGCGTTCAGCGCGCCGTCCTGGCGTCATGATCTGACCCGCGAGGCCGACTTGATCGAAGAGGTGGCGCGGATTCACGGTTATGACAAGATCCCCGAAGACAGCCCGATCCCGGTCGCTCCGAGCAGCAAACGGACCTTTGATTCGGCCACGGAAAAGATCCGCGGCGTGTTGACCGCTGCGGGGTTGAGCGAGGCGATGACGCCCAGTGTGGTGACATCGAAGCTGGACCAGACGCTTTCGCCGTGGACCGAGCGACCGGCATTGAGCACCCAAACGGCGATGTTGAAAGGTGCCAAGCGACTCCGCCGGACCCTGTTGCCGAGTCTGATCGAAGCACGCGCCAACAACTGGGCGTCGGCATCGATCGAAGCGGACTTGTTCGAAATCGCGCACCTGTATCTGCCCGGAAAAACCGAAGACGACTTGCCGGAAGAACTGTATGCGGTCGCGCTGGTGTGTGGCGGCGACTTCTTTGCGGCCAAAGGAATCATCGAGTCGTTGTGTGAACGGCTGGGCGCGCGACAAGCCCTGGTGGTCAAGCCGGTCGATTCACCCGGCTTTGTAGCCGGGCAGTTGGTCCAGCTGTCGCTCGGCGATTCGCCGCTGGGGTATCTCGGTGTCGTCGCTCCCAAGACGCTGAAGCAATGGAAATTGCCCGGCACCGTGATCGTCGCCGAACTGTCGATCCCCGCGTTGCTGGCGGACGCCGAATTGGTCCCCCAGCAACAGATCGTCAGCATGTTTCCTTCGGTGGAACGCGATTTGAACTTTGTGATGTCCGAATCGGTGCGTTGGAACGAACTGGAGAACGTGGTCTGTTCGGCCGTCGGCCGGCAGCTGAAATCGGTCACCTACCGGGAGACCTATCGCGATCCGGAAAAGGACGGCAAAGACCGCAAGCGAGTGTTGTTGTCGGTGCAATTGCAAAGTGACGAGACGACGTTGAGCGGTGATGACGCCGACGCGTTGGTTCAAAGCGTCATCGGTGCCTGCAAGAAGAAGCTTGACGCAGAGTTGTTGGGTTGAGATGCCCATAGAAATCTTTGCGTATTGCACGCACCGCGATCCGCCGGAGCCGGAGTTTCCCCACGAGCCGGTCTTCGTCCGCAACGAATCGACGCCGGGATTCGTCGAACACCTGATGAAGCTGGTCCAAGACTTGTTCGAATCCGGTGACGGGCAAATCAGCCAGACGATCTACGCGGTGTGCCGACACCTGCAGCGGACGAACATGCTGGTGGCGTTCAAGGTGGACGGCGAACATGTCGAAGCGATCGCGCCGTGGGCCTGGCAGTCCAACGCGATTCTGTTTTTGCCCGATCGGACGATTCGCGACCCCAACGGCGCGGTGTTGCACGACCCGTCGGCGGAACTGCCCGACCCGAACGCCCAGTTGCCGTTTCTGCCCGATGCACGGCAACGCAAAGCCCAATCGGAGATCGAGTTGAGAAACCGATTGATCGACACGCCCGAGGCGTTGCCGCCGGTGGTCAGCGAGTACGAAGTCACGTTGCGTTCGGCCGACGAAGTGGTCTGGCGGATGTTGGCGCTGTTCGTCGTCGCGGTCCGGGCCGAATCACTGTCCAGCGGAAAACCGATCCCGATCGAGGCGTTGCGAGAGAAGTCACCATTGGCGTTCCAAGCGTTGTCGCCTTGGGAAACCGCGTTCTTGGAAAACCCCTCGCCGCCGCAATCCGACGTTTCCGCGGCCGGTTGGCGGTATGAAGCGTTGGCGGCGTTGCAGTGGTCGCTGGGCATGCAATCGATGCTTCCGTTTCCCGATGCGATTTGTGATGTCCCCGAAGTCGCGCGACAGATGATCGCGATGCCGGCGCGTCAAATGATCGAATCGGCAACGCTGCGGCCGACCGGCGAAATTCTGGATGCCTTGGATCTCAACTTTCGCTTGCTGTGGGCAGCCCGAGACGCGGCAACGCGACAAACTGAACCGCCCGCGGGTGTCGAGGGCGGGGTGATCGCCGAGCGGCAACAGGCCTTCAATTGGTTGACGTTTTTTGAGAACGCGGAATGGGATGAGGTCGATATTCCGAGTTAGAGCCAAGATTCGAGATTTGAAGGGAGGGTCGGACGCGAGGTGCGAGCGGCCGGGGAGGGTTCGTTGTGGCTCGAAGTCACTCCGTCACAACCAATCGACCCTCCCCTCGCTGCGCTCGACCCTCCCTGCCAGGGAGGGTGACGTTAAAACTGCACGACCTCCACACGGGAGGGTGACATAAATTGAAACTCAATTCATCGAAAACGTTTGAGTCAGCAGATTTGGGTTTTTGGCGGGGTGTCGCGGAAAGCTCGGGCTCTCCTTTGACTCGGCACCTTGCCATACAATAAGCGTTTGACTTTTGGTGTACTCCGGCGGCACGGCGATTTCAGCAACCCCTTTTGATGTCCATGAGCGAATTAAAACGCGAACTTTACGCGCCGGATGAATTCGACGATTTGGCCGCGATCGATGCGGAAGGGGATCCGGAATCGGGCAAGCCGTTGTCGCGAAAAGACTTTCGGCGTCAAAAGCGAAAACGTCGCCGCAAGGTGATGTTGGCGGTGCTTCCCACGATGCTGACGTTGGGCAACGGCGTTTGCGGTTTGGGGGCGATTGCCGTCGCGATCAGCGGCGTGGAGTTGGACTGGCCGCTGGAACAGAAACTGTTCACGTCGGGGATGCTGATTTTTGGCGGGATGTTGTTCGACGCACTCGACGGGTCGGCGGCGCGGATGACCGGTCAGGAGACCGAGTTCGGTGCTCAACTGGACAGTTTGTGCGACGCGGTCACGTTCGGGACTGCTCCGGCGGTGATCATCTGGCGGATCACCGATGCGTTGCCTCAGCGGTTTCTCTGGGCCGCCGGGGTGCTGTTCACCTTGTGCGTATTGATTCGTCTGGCCCGTTTCAACGTGGAAACGGGCGAAGACGATTCGCATGAAACGTTTGAAGGGCTGCCCAGTCCGGCGGCTGCGGGGACGTTGGCCGCGTTTGCGATCGCGATGCCGGATTTGAAAGACTTGGCGAGCAACAAGATCTACCACGAATCCATCCAGGCCGTCGCCAACGCTGCGCTGGTCGCTTCGCACTACTTCATCCCGGCGCTGGCGGGGGTGTTGGCGTACCTGATGGTGTCTCGATTCCAGTACCCGCACCTGGTTGCCCAGTGGGTCAAGGGCCGTCGCACGACGCACCAGATCGGACAGGCGATGTTTGCCGTCGGCGGCGTCTTTCTGTTGCACTGGTTGGCACTGCCGATCGCATTTTGTTATTTCGCGTTTGCCGCACCGTTGCGATCGTTGATGCGTTCTTGGCGGGGCCAGAACGGCGTGAAGGAGTAGCCTTTTTCGCTCCACGCTGTGGAGCAGGTTTTAGCGGCAGGGCGCTAGCATTCCGGTGGTTTGGCAAAGAGGAAGAACCGGAGGGCTCGCGCCCTGCCGCTAAAACCTTAAGAAACAAAGGGGAAAAATGCTTTACAGCGTTAGCTAGAAGGAAGCCGGCAAGGATGGCAGTGTGCCCGCCGCCGAATCGGGCTCGGCGGTGACGTTCCATTTATCCGATCCGACGGCTTGGTAGGTGATTCGGTAGAGCACCGTCTGGAAGCCATCGTGGTGAGCGTATTGATACGAGACGCTGGAATCGGTCGGGTTTCCCGTTTCGATCCGTTGGCATGCGATCGCCAGTGCGGTCGTCGGTCCGCGTGTCCGGGCTTCGCTGCGTTGTCTGGCCTGTTCGATTCTCAGCGACGAAGCGAGTTGTCGCGCATGCACGGCGGCCATGGCGGTCGTCGTCAGGATCAGTAGCATCACCACCAACATGGCGTATCCGCGTCTTCGGCTGGGAGGGCGTCGATGCGTCATGGATCAGATGTTGGGTGTGTTGAAGACATAGGTTTCGGTGATCGCGCCCAGTTGGAACTGGAGTGTGAGGCGCAGTTCATTGCCGATCACTTCGAAATTCACCGAGTCGACCAGCTGTGCCACGACGTTGGTTCGTCCATTTTCCAGATCCGAACGAATCAGTTGTCCGTCGGTTTCGAAGTAGATGATGACGCGATCGGGCGAAATCCAATCGGCCGATCCGTCCAGATCCGAATCGAAACAGAGCCGCAGTTCGTCGGCGGTGGGGACCATGCTGTCGACCAGCCGCCAGCGGTTTCGGTCACCGGTTGGGCTGTCCGGATCATTGCCGCCGAAATCACGTCGAAACGCTTCGATCGCCAACCTAGCTTCGCCGGCGATCCTGGTCCGGGCGATGTTGTCGACCATGTTGCGCGTCATGTCGACCGTCACTCCGGCCGCCACCATGGCGATCATCGCGGCCATGACGGACCCGATCGTGACTTCCAACAAGCTCATGCCTTTGCGTCGTTGTTGGATGCGGGATGGAGAGTTGCTTGCCATCAATCCAGCTCCACCGTGACCGTGGCGCCGCCACCGGTCGTCGTCGAGACGGGGGTGACCATTTCGACCGACCGGCGACACCGCAGCATCACGGCATCGGCGATCAGCCAATCACCCGAACGCGGCCAGCCGTACAGCAGCACATGGACGGTGCTATTGCTGAACGTGTAAACCCCTAAGCTTTCCCACCATTTACCGGAGTGATCGAGGTCATGGTCGATGGAGCGTTGGTCGACGTGAACGGTCGCCGCCCAGCCGGCGTTGTAGATGTAGTGCGGGACGGCGGATCCGAACTGCCCCGGGTAATTTTTCTTCTTTTCCGGCACGAAGGTGAACAGTTCGTAGTCGCCGGGCGGAACGCCGTAAAAGGAGAACAGAGCGTACGACCCGACGGAGGTTGGGGTTTGGATCTCATGCACGGTCGACTGATGATCGCCCGGGTGTCCGCCGTATTCTTCCCAATCGTCTCCTCCGTAGCCCCTGTAGGTGTAGAACCCACTGCTGTCCTCGTTGTCGCGGATTTCCAGAAAGCCTTCATTGAGCGGGTAGTTGGGAACGGGGGCCGCGACGGCATTCGAGGCGATGTCGGCGTAGACGCCAAATTTCTTCATCCATGCGGTTTCCGATGGGCTGCTGCCGGTGACGGGATTGATCGAAGCGATCTCGTCAGCGGGCAGCATTTGTCCCAGCCGTGCCGTTTGGCGTGATTGGATCACCGACAGGCTGTACAGGCCGCTGATGCCGATCGACAACAGCACCATCGCCACCTGGACTTCCAAGTAGGTTGATCCGCGTCGGCCGGTTCGGGGGCGTCGGAAAGGAGTCATCGCCGGCGACCTCAGAACCCGGGTGAAATGGTAGGGCTTTCGCCCAGGACGGGGTTGAACCGGCCCTCGACGTCTCCGGTGATCTCACCCGTTTCGTCGATCTGAAAATCACCGCTCCAGGCTCCGTTGAACACCGGGTTGCCGGCGCCGTTGAACGTGCGTCGCCGGGCTTGCGCGGTGAATCCGGCGGCATCGGCGGCGGTGATGGAAAACTGGTAGCGTGGCGATGCATTGAGCAATTCGTTGTCGACCAGTTCGTCGTCAATCAACTCCTGCAGCGTGGTGGCGTAGGTGCGGTTTTCCAACCAATAGAACCGCTGTGCCGAGGCGATCGAACGCAGGCTCGCCCCGGCCAGATCGGCATGCGACTGTTCCATCGTTTGGACGACGCTGGGGGCGGCGAAGGTCAGCAAGACGGCCAGGATCGTCATCGTGACGATCACTTCGATCAGCGAGAACGCCTGGCGTGGGTGTTTCCGATCGCGGGTCATTTGACGTTCCCCGCCATTTCGAACATCGGGATGTAAATCGCCAGCATCACCACACTGATCACGGCGCCCATCACCATGATGATCGCCGGTTCGGCCAGCTTGGTGACCCGCGACATGAACGCTTGGGTTTTTTCGCGATAGTACGGCGCGATCTCTTCCATCACTCGGCCCAATTGTGCCGACTCTTCGCCGACGCGGACCGCATTGACCATCATCGAAGTGAACAGCCCCGATTCCTCCAGCCCGTCGGCCAGGCTTCGGCCGGCTGCCATGCGGTTTTTGGCGTACTCGATGGCTTCGCGGTACGGCGGTTGGGCGGCAAACACGTCGGCGACGGTTTGCATGGTTTCCAGCATCGGGACGCCACTTTTGAGCAACAGTGCCAGGTTGGAAGCGAACCGGTACATCGACGATTGGATGACCAGATCGCCGACGACGGGGATCGCAACCATGACACTGATCGATCGACGGCGGCCGGCATCGGTGTTCAGCCAGCGTTTGAAAAAGTACCCGCCGACACAGAAGCCTGCGACGATGTACAGGCCGTACGCGGCGACTTGATCGCTGATGTCCAACACGAAGACCGTGATGCCGGGCAATTCCGCGCCCATCTCTTTGAACATGTCACCGAAGGTCGGGACGACGAACCAGAGCATCGCAAACACGACCAGGACGGCGACAAAGATCAACACGCAGGGATAGATCATCGAACCGATGAACTTGCTCCGCGTGTCGGCGGCTTCACGGATTTGACGATTCAAATCGACCAGGACCTCATCGAGTTTGCCCGTCGCTTCACCGGTCGCAATCATCGCGACCCAGTGCATCGGAAACATGTCGGTGGTCGCTTCGATCGCCGTGTGCAGCGGCATCCCCGACGCGACCCGTTCGGCGACCTCCTCCATCACCGCTTGCAGCGTTTTGCTTTGATTTTGTTCGGCAGAAACGTGCAAGGCGCGCAGCAGCGGCGTCCCGGAGGCGAGCAGCGATCCGAGTTGCTGGAAGAACGTCATCTTGTCATCCAGGCTGGCGCGTCCATGCTGTTTCGCAGAGACACGTGCGCGAGACAAGAACCAGGCGTCGAGAGACATGGAAAGTCCTGGGGTTAGTGATCGTTACACAGGCTGACGGCTTCTTCCAAACTGGTCAGGCCTTCGGCGACCTTTGCCGCGGCACTTTGCGAAAGCAGTTTCATTCCATCTTCGACCGCGGCGCGTTTCATGGCCCCGACCGATTCGCCGGCTTGGATCATGTCCTTGAGTTGTTGGTTGATGCGAATCACCTCAAACACGGCCAGCCGGCCCTTGTATCCGATGTTGCGACAGCGATCGCATCCGCCGGCGCGGAACACCGGGATCTCACGCGGGATGTCGTACCGCTCGCTCGATTCAGGGTCCAGTTGATAAGGCACCTTGCATTCATCGCACAGCCGTCGCACCAACCGCTGGGCGACCAGCAAGCGGAGCGTGCTGGCCAATAAGAACGGTTCAATGCTCATGTCCTGCAGACGCGTGATGCTGCTGAGCGCGTCGTTGGTGTGCAGGGTGGAGAACACGAAGTGTCCGGTCAACGCGGCGCGCATACAGATCTCCGCCGTCTCGTCGTCGCGAACCTCACCGACCATGATCACGTCGGGGTCTTGTCGCAAGAATGCTCGCAGGGCGCTGGCGAACGTCAGTCCGACTTTGGCACGCGTTTGGACCTGGTTGATGCCGCCGAACTTGAATTCCACCGGGTCTTCGACCGTGCATAGGTTCGTTTTTTCGTCGTTCAGTGCGTTCAGGCAGGAGTACAGCGTGGTGCTCTTGCCGCTACCGGTCGGTCCGGTGACGAGCATCAAACCGTGAGGGCTGCGGATCGATTCGGTCAGATCTTTGAATTGTCGCGAGTCCATGCCCAGCATCGACAGATCGTGCGGGAGCGCGTTTTTGTCGAGCACACGCATCACGATTTTTTCGCCGAACACGGTCGGGCAGGTGTTGACCCGCATGTCCACGCGGTGCTCGCCGGTTCGCAGGGCGATCGCCCCGTCTTGGGGCAGTCGTCGTTCGGCGATGTCCATCTTGCTGAGCACCTTGAGCCGGCTGATGACCGAGTTGAGCAGCGGCATCGGTGGCGGTTGGACTTCTGACAGGACGCCATCGACCCGCAATCGGACACGACAATCGTCTTCGTAGGGCTCGATATGAATATCGCTGGCGCCCGTGGTCAGGGCCTGTTCAAAGATGCTGTTGACGTAGCGAATGATGCGACCGTCTCGTCCCGGCGGGGGCGCTTGATCCAGGTGAATCACCTCGGTCGCTTCGGCGGCTTCCTCCTGGTCCAGGTCTTCGCCGTCATCGACTTCCTGGAAACTGGTCGCGGTGGAAACGGGGATCGCGGTGTTCCAGCCCCCCTCTTCGTAGAGCATCGTCAGCAGCCGTTCGATCACCGAAAGCGGTGCGAACATCGGACGCATTTGACGGCCGGTCAGGAGTTTGATTTCGTCGGCCAGCAACAACGAATCGGGTGAGAAAACGGCCACTTCCAGCACGCCGCCGTCATCGCTGAGCGGTGCGATCAGGTGGTCGCGGCAGAGCCGGTTGGGCAGCACGGACGCGACGGAGGTGTCGATCGGCGGCGGCGCGTCGGCCGGTGGATCGAACAGCGGCACCAGGTAATGTTCCGCGTAGGACTTCGCGATCTGGGATTCCGTCGCGACCCCGCACCGAATGATCGACTCTTCGATCGTCACGTCATCCTTGCCGACCGATTGCCAGAGTGCTTCGAGCTTCTCCGGATCGAGGTGATCGATCGAATCGAGCAGCCGAATGATCAGCGGGTGGTTTTGTGCTGTCAGAGCGGAGAGGGCGTTGGTCATGGTTGGGTGCCACGTGCGGTAGGCGTCGGTTGCCTCGATCGGGAGCGAGGCGTCGTTCAATGCGGTCTTAAAGGTTGACGGGAAAAAAATTCGCTGGCGGGTCGGCTTGACCCCGCTGACGGTCCGAATCGGTCGGTTCGGGGTCGGCCGGGGCTTGTTCGTCGTCGGACGGTTCCTCGTCCTCGTCGTCCGCTTGCTCGTCTTCGTCTTGCGATTTCGCGATTGCGTTGCCCGCCGTGGGGGGCGCGGGGTTAGCGGTGCTGGCGGCCGAGTCGGCGGTTCGCTTGGGACGCTCTTGTCGTTTGATCCGGATCGTCAGTGGACCCGACACGACGGTGATGTGATCGGACGCGATTTCGCGGATCGTTGCGGTGACATCGACCAGCCCGTCGACCGGGACCTGGTCACCGAGTTTGCAGACGCTGCCGTTGAGGATCGCCCAGCGGTGATCATCGGTTTGGGCAATGCCAGCCAGCCGCAGTCCGTTCCGCAGGTCTTCGTCGGTGGGCCCGACGGGTGCTTCGGGCGTCGAATCCGTCGCTGCGTCGGGTCGGGACGGATCGTCGGAGGGTTGCTGGACCAGCACGGCTGCGAAGGGATCCTTGCCGACCACCGCGGGCAGCGACGGGGTTTCCAGATCGGTGACTTTCCAGCGAACGGATTTGGCCCGCACGACATCCTCGCCCAGGTCCAAGGGGGCCTCCGGCGGCCAGCCGAGGTACAGGGCGATTGCCAAGACGGAGCAGGGAGGCGCGTATTTTTGTAGGTTGACGTTCATTCCTTCTCCTTCAGCATCCGCACGGACAACTGCATCGTGGGTTGTGATGCACTGCGTTCGGCCGGATTGATCTGCAGCGTCTCGACGCGAATCAATTCGGGTTGTGATTCCAGCAGGAACAGCGCTTCATTGAGTTGGGAGAAATCGCCGGCCAAGTCCAACGTGACGCGGACGTTGTAGATCGGACCCAGGCGTTGGGCGGCTTCCGCATTGATCTGCAACAGGTCTGCGCCGGAATCCCGGAACAGGTCGATGAAGAAACCGGTCACCGCCTCGTTGCCTTCGCCTTGCAGGATCCGCGGACGGACATGTTCCAGCGCGTCCTGCAGCAGCATCACCTCTTCGGCGGTCTTGACCTTTTCACGCAACTGTTGCAGTTCCCGGCGTGTCTTTTTCGTTCGACCGTGCAGGGGTTCGCTGATCGCGAAGAACATGATCGCGACCATGACCAATGCGACGGTAACGCGCATGCGGAACGGATCGCGCAATTGCTCGGCGGCCTGCTGCAGTTCTTGCTTCCAGTCTGTTTTCGCTTCAGGATGTTTCATGGTATCGGGTTGGCCGGAAGCACTATCCCTTGGCCTTGCTGCTGGTGGTCAAGATGATGGAGAATTCGGCACCGGCGATTCCGGTTTCCGCCGAGAGGGTCCGCCGCAGGTCGCTCAATTCGACGCGTTGGAAGTGTTCGGCGACGGTCTCCAGTTGGCCGACGGTTTCGGTCAGTTTGCTGACCGAGGCGGGGAGTTGGCCGGCATCGTCGAGCACGCACTCGGCGTGCAAGATCAAGGTGGTGGGTGCGGTTTTGACGGCCCGTTTTCGTTTTTGGCTCATCGTCGCGGTGCCGCGAATACCGGTCAGCCGGGTGCCGTCGGGCAGGATCGAGGTGATCTGTCCCAGCATCGGACTCCAGCGCACGCGTTTGTCCATAAAGGTGCTGATGGCGGTCGCCCGCGCGTTTAAACGATCGCGTTCGGGACGTGGGTTGGAGCCATCGGTGACCATCGACGGGGCGCTGGCAGCGAGTGCCACGTGGTTGGATTGGGTTCGGTTCATGCGGTCCAACAGCACCAGCGCCAGGGCACAGGCCGCCACGAGATAGAGGGCGATTTCTTTGTAGGGAACGACGCGGTGGAGTTTCAACGGCTCGCGATACTCCCGCATGAAATCAAATTCGTCTTCTTCGTCGGCCAAGAATCCGTCGGCGCAGGCGCGAGCGATATGGTCGGGTTTCATCGAGGGAGCGTCCAGCCAACGAAAGTCGTCGGGCAGATTGTCGCTCAACCACTGTCGATCGATCAGCGATTGCAATTCGCGTCGGCCGTAGATGCTGACGGAATCCGGCGGGGTATCCAGACCGCAGGCGGCGTAGGCGGCTTCGACCGAGCGGACGATGGAAACGATGCCCGTTCCCTCGTCGCCCTGTGGCAAGGGCATGCTCTGCCAATGGATCGCCCGGGTTCCCTTGGTCATCACGGCCAGCAAGCTGGTATCGCCCAAGAAGACGCGTGTGACCAATCGGTCGCGTCGTTCTTTGCGCTCATTTTCGACCGCGGCGCTGATCAGTGCGTTGGCGGCCGGTTCGAGTCGCTGCAGCGAGTGTTGGGTGTTGCCGATGGTTTCACGAATCGATTCGATGCGATCCAGTGGCGCGGCGACGATGGAGACCAGTTGTCGGCGATGGGCTTGCCAGTTGAGCACATCGATCGCGAGTTGATCGAGTTTCGCGGTTGAGCTTCGCAGCGATTCGCGAAGCAACGTGCGTGGGCTGGCATTGCCGCCGCCGGAGTTGATCGGACGGGTCGCGAAGTAGCACTCACTGGTCGGAATCGCCGCGGCCACGGGGACGGGGTCGCCGTGGATGCCCAAGGCGTCAAACAGTTCCGCCAACGAGCGACCGAGGTCGTCGCTTTGGACGGCGACCGAAGCGTACTCATAACGCACCGCGCCCAACATGGTTGTCGACGCGTGACATCCATGTAGGTGTTGTCGCCCGAACAGGATCCCGACCACATGGCTGCGGGATCGATCGCTTGCGGTGTTCATGATGGAAACGTTCCCTCCGATGATGCGTCAGGGGGGCTCACCGAATCGTGAAGAACCCCCTGTCGCATCAGGATGCGATATGCCGGTCAAGCCGGCACAAAAAAAGGGCGGTCCGTGAATACCTACGGACCGCCCCAGCTGATTGGATCGGTGGTGGCATGGGTGCGTCGTCGTGACGGTTCATGCCACGCTTTCCCCCCAGAAAGCGGTCAGGTCGTCAGCCTAGGTGCTTTGTGGATTGATTTCCGCATCGATGGTGCTGTTCATCGCGTCGTAACCGTCTTCGGTAAACGTCACGGTGTAAGCGCCGTAGCCGGAGCTGGAACCGGATCGCGTCAGCGTCAGGGTCCAGGAATCTTCCAGGCTTCCCGATCCGCCGGCGGCGGCAACGCCAACGCTAAAGTACTTCGGCGGAGCTTGCTCCATGTCCAATTGAGTCAAATCCGATGCGTAGGTCCCTTGACGGGCCTGGTAGCGCTCTTGCGCGGCGCGGACGCTGGCAAGGTACTTGAATGATTCCGAAGCTTTACTTCGTTCAACACTTTGCAGCAATCGTGGGACGCCGAACGCGGCCAGGACGCCGATGATGATGACGACGACCGACAGCTCGACGAGCGAAAAACCCTTTCGGGCGCGACTGGGACGAAAGGCAATTGCGTGAGCCACGGTGGGCCTCCAACTTAAATCAGGTAGTTGTTTTTTAAACGTTTGATCGATCCTGGAGAGACTCCGACCGAATCGGTGGGTTTGTCGCCGTGTGGATCGCGACTAAAGAAACTGATAGGACACGCGCAAGGGGACGCCTGTCGCCCCGCTAGAAATTCGCTGGCGGCGGTCGTGCGAGCACGGTTGCGGTGCCACGTGTAGCGGTCGTTCGGATCAGACGACGCAACCGGGCTGCATCTGCCGCTTTCGGCGGGGCGAACGACAGCTCCGACATGGCGATCACGACGCAGTTTTTTGGCCGACCCGGCTGGACAACTCACGCCCGGCGGCCGCCATGATTGTCGGTCATCCCTAACGATCTGCGGGATGGGGTGGCGGCGGCAAGCTCACGGTCGCCCAGGCTTACAAAGACAACATCGATCTGGACGATGCCGGATTGTCCGCATCGACCCTAAATGACGCCCAGCGCGCGCTGTTGATCAAGGTGATCGAGCATCACCACGAACACCCGTAGTGATTCGCCGCGAGGCATTTTGCCCATGTGTTTCTTGAGGTTTTAGCGGCAGGGCGCGAGCCCTCCGGTCTTTCACGGTGTTTTTGAAGCGCGACCGGACGGCTCGCGCCGTTCCGCTAACACCTTGAGAGCCAGGGTAAGTGGCATTGGGCGCGAGCCCTCCGGTCTTTCTCTTTGCCGAAACACCAGAGGGCTTTCCAGCCTGGCAATGCCGCAGTGACAGGCTGGAAGCCTATCCGACCTGAGCATGTTCAAAAATGCTGTTCCATGAACGCGAACATGCGTTTGGGGCTGATCACGCCCTGAACACACTCGTCCATGTCCAACACGGGCACGTGCCGATGGCCGGCGACCGCGATCGCGGCAGCCGCGGCGGCCGACGGGTCGGACTGGTAAACGATCGTCGGATTGGTCGTCATGAAATCCTCGACCGGTCGGGAGCATACCCGCGAGTACTTCTCCACGACTTTTTCGAGCACGTCACGCTCGGTAAAGATCCCGACCAGTCGCTCGTCTTGTACGACCAACAAACTGGCGGCGCCTGAATCATGCAGCATCTCGACGGCCTCCCGGACCGTCGCATGCGGGCTGATCTGCAGATACGGCTTGGCGGCGATTTCCACGACCGGCTCTTCCGCGAGTGCTCGCTCCAGCTCGGTGTCGTATTCGACCGGCTCGAAATTGGACAACGGGTCACTCGTTTCGGCCGGATCCAATCGGAAAAATGAACTCATCGGTCAAGCTCCTTCGCGTTGCAGCATCCACGGTGCACTACCGAGACGCTGAACGGCGATCTGTTTCGCGTAACAATCACAAACGTATTCCGCCAAGCCCCGCTGACCGGTCAAACCGACCAGATAGCCCTCGTCATCGGTCACGCACAAAAATCGATGGCCCTGGTCGACCACCGCTCGCCAGGCGGACAGAATCGGGTCGTTGGCTCGGACGATGCCGACGTTGGGTTCGGCAAAGGCGGAGATCGGCGTCGTGTCGAGGGATACGCCCGCGATCAGCATCCGGATGATCGACTGTTCGTTGAAGATCCCCTGCGGGCGGCAGCCCTGATCGACGATCACGGCACAACCCAACGAATGGGTCCGCATCAGTGCGATTGCCGCGCGGGCAACCGTGTGCTCGTCAATTGCAATCGCGTCACGCAGCGGGAGTGTGCGGATCTGCTCACGCGACAGCAGTTCTTTGAAGCTCATGGTCTTGGTCTCCAGAAAGAGAAGGACCACAACCACGATGCACCTGGGAGGCCAAATTCGCGTGATTCAGCCGCCGGCGACCGGTTTACGAAAGATCATGTCCGGGGGAAGCCGGGCTGCCGGTGGTGAGTGTTAAGGGCGTGTGGGCTGCCTTAGTGGAAGGGGCATCTGTTGCTTCCAAAGGGATTGATTGCCCCGCCCGTTTGGGGGCTGGAGGTTTTCTGAGCAGGTGCTGCATCGAGTTCGGGCACTCGATGCAATTCTGCGCAGTGTCGATTTGACGAAATTGGGCCGTCCATCGAGGCGCCAGTTGTCGAAAACCAACAAAGTGTTTTCGCGCCCAGTTGTGGACGTTTTTTTGAGTTCGACGAAACGCTTGGCGGGGATCAGCCGGACCTGCGATCGTCGCTGAGAAAACGGTGGCACCAGGCGGCCAGGATCTGCGACACGAAGGTCAGGTCTTGTGGATGTTTGGCCAATAGGTGATCTGCATCCGGCAGCGCCATCAAGCTGACCGGCGTGATCGCGGTCGCGGCGGCCGAGCGGTCGGTTTGGATCAGCGACATCATCCGCAGGGCGTGGTCGATCCCAACGGTTTCGTCGACCGGCGAGTGCATCAGCAGCACCGGGCAGGCGACTTGGGGGAGCAGATCGGTGACGTTGTGGCGGCGAAAGTCTTCGAGCATCTGGCGGCGGATCGTCCACTCGATGCCGCCGATGGTGACGTTGCCTTGTCCCTCGGATTCGATCGCGGGGTTCATCCGAGACAACAAGGTGGCGAGGTGGTGGGTGTCACTGGGGGCGGCGAGCGTCGCGACGAATCGCAGGTTTGCCAACAGGTTGTCGTGATCGTTCTGGAAAGATTTCGCGGCGGTGACCAGCGAGGCGATGCCACCAAAGCTATGGCCGACCAAGGCGGTGACCGGTCCCAGTTCTTCGTTGGCGAACCGGACCGCCGCGGCAAGATCTCGCAGGTTGGTGGTGAAGTTGGTTTTTGAAAAGTCGCCTTCGCTGCCCCCCAGTCCCGTCATGTCGTAGCGGAGCACGGCGATCCCGTACCTGGCCAAGGCGCGGCTGATTTTGACGGTCGCCTTGAAGTCTTTGTTGCAGGTGAAGCAATGCGAGTAGACCACGACCGGGCGCAGTCGCGTGTGGCCGGCGTCTTTCCAGGGGTGCCAAACCTTGGGGCGATCGACGATGCCGGCAAGGTGGACGCGTTCGGTTCCGCTGGGAAACTTCACGCGGTAGGAGGTCGATTCGTACTCGTTCACGAGAGCCGCTAGATGCCCGATCCGTTGGGGGTGGCAATCCGGCCGGCTCGGAACGCTTCGGCCATCGCTTTGGGGACTTCGGCTTCGGCCAGGACCAGGTGGGCCTTGTTGCTGGCGACCATGGCGCTCATCTGTTGTTCTTGGGCGACCGCTTCAGCGCGACGGCTTTCCGCTTGGGCCTGGGCGACGCGGGTGTCGGCTTCGGCTTGGTCGCTTTGCAGTCGGGCGCCGATGTTTTCGCCGACGTCGATGTCGGCGATGTCGATCGAAACGATTTCAAAGGCGGTTTGTGCATCGAGGCCCCGTTCCAGGACGACCCGCGTGATCATGTCCGGGTTTTCGAGGACTTTGAAGTGTGTTTCGGCCGAGCCGATCGAGCTGATGATCGCCTCGCCGACACGGGCGATGACGGTGTCCTCGGTGGCGCCGCCGATCAGTTGTTCCAGGTTGGTCCGCACGGTCACGCGAGCCCGGACGCGGAGTTCGATTCCATTTTTGGTGATCGCACTGAGCGTGGTCTTGCCACTGCGGCTCGGGTCGGGGCAATCGATGACTTTGGGGTAAACGCTCGTTTGGACCGCGTCCAGCACGTCGCGTCCGGCCAAGTCGATCGCGGCGGCCTGATCGAAATCGAGAGGGATCTCCGCCCGCGCGGCCGCGATGATCGCGTGGATGATGTTCATCACATTTCCGCCTGCCAGATAATGTGCCTCCAAACGACGTGTGCTGATGCCGGTTTTATGGCCGATGTCCAATCCCGCTTGCGCCGACATCACCTTGGCCTGGACGATCACGTTCGGATTGACCTTGGTGAAGTGCATTCGAACCAGGGCGGGGCCGCTGACGTCGGCGACGGACATGTAGGCCTGGACCCACAGCTTGCCGTAACGCAGCAGAAAGAACCCCATCACGGCGGCAAACACCAGGAAGACGAGTGTTCCGATGGCGATCAGGGCTGCGTAAAACGCCCCACTGGCCGCCAACAGCATCGCGACCCACGGCAGTTGGATCGCAGCGATGGCCGCGGGAACGGAAGCAGCGGCGATCGAGGTAGACGGGACGAGCAACATGATGACGCAATTCCTTTGAAGCGTGATAAGTTCTCGGGGCGAACAGCTCCGGACGACAAGGGGCAGCACCCGGAATCAGAACGTCATCATTGTGACGGTTCATCACTGCGTATCTTAAAGCTTGGCGGAGTCCGCTCGCAAGGTTGTGCGGCCATACAATCGCAGACTCACGACCGATTGTGTGCCAACCTAAACGCCTCGCTTGATGACGCGATCGATCCCCGAAGCCGCATTTCTCACGAAAAATACATGAATCTCATGAAGATTTTGACTTCTCAACACGTTTTCAACTGTCCCCCCGCACAGAATGTGCGTACTGTTTAAAGTGCAGTCATTCAGAAGAGAAGCGACGCAAGGGATCCATGTCGGCTGAGAGTGGCCGGCCAAACTCCGTTCCGATTCAGTGTGGTCGGAGGTCGTTTGTAGCGTTGGTTGAAGGGGAAACGGATCGGGCAATTTTTTTGGCGAAGCGAGGAACAAGTCATGCAGGCGAATTGGAAGGCGGGGGATTGGGCGGTCTATCGTAAGAGCAAGAGCGGTGTGAATCCGGGTCGTCGCGCGGCACAAGTCGTTGCCTCTCCCAAGGGAGAAACCTATGGCTATGTCGTTGACAAGTTTTGGGTTGTTGATGAAGTGCTGACCGACGGTCACCTGCGGTTGGTCACGGCCAAGGGCAAGGTCCACACGATCGAAGCCGACGACCCCAACCTCCGTCGCCCGAGCTTGCTGCAGCGATTCTTGTGGCGTGAGCGTTTTGCCATGGTGGAAGCCAGCCGCGAGCATGTCGGTGACCAGACGCCAAGCAACGCGGTCGGTGCCTAACCAACTCGAGTACGATGGCCCTTCCGGGCCGTCGTCCGCTGGACTCCCGACGACGACCTGGAAAGGACGTCGTACAACGGTCCGCTTTTCAAGTACGATGGCCCTTCCGGGCCGCTGGACTCCCGACGACGACCTAGAAAGGACGTCGTACAACGGTCCGCCGACCTGCCTCCTTTCCCGCTCCTCCGTGAGTTGCCGCCGTCACTCGCCGAGCGCTAACTCCGCGGTGGAGGCAAAGATCACTTCTCCCAGTCCGCCGACGGTCCGGTCGGCGCGTGTCCGAAAGACGGGCAGACGCTCCAGTGGTTGAGTGATCTCTCGAAACTGACGGTCCGAATAAAGATTGAAGAACGCCGGGTCGAATCGGGTGGGGCTGGAGAATCGCCCCTTCGCGATGTCTTCCAGCTGATCGGCGTGCCGCACCATCGCCGAGGCGTTGGCCAGGATCAGGCTGCCGCGTTTCATCCCCACGGCCAAGCCCTCGCCCGTCTCACCGCCGACGCAAATCGTTCCCGCGACCATCGACGCGCCCAGCATCGTTCCGGTCGATCCGCGGATCAGCAATGTTCCACGTCGCATCCGATGGCCGGCATAGTTGCCCACCGACCCGTCGATTTTGATCACGCCGCCGGACATGCCGGAGCGGCGGGCACCATGAGGAGCCGCGACGAAGTCACCGGCATCGCCTTGGATCCAGACTGTGCCACCGGTCATGCCACACGCCGCGTGGTCACCGACGTGACCGATGATTTGGAATTCATCCCGGTCGTGCATCGCGGCCAGCCCATGAACGTTTTGCAGCGGGCCTTCCACGACCACCTGGTCGGTTTCTGATTCTTCGATCGTCAATTCAAACCAATCCGCCAATCGGACGGTTTGACCGTCAACGCCGATCGCCAGTTCGTGGATCTCGGCGACCGGTTTGCCCGCCAGCGAGCTGCGTCGAATGTTCGAAGCGTCGATCGAGTGCGGCGCGGCATCGTCGGCGGCTCGGGCACGGCGTCGGAGGTGCCAGCGTGTCATGACAGGATCTCGTGCAGGTGAAAGTGGTGACGTCCAAGTTTGCCGCCGTAGTTGCCTGCCGTGATGGAGACCAAGCCGTGTTCAGCGCAGCTGGTGCAAGCGGCTTGAATGCCGGCTCGCATGGCATCGGCAATCGCATCGAAACTCAATCCGTCCAAGACCACTTCCAGGACCGCGTTGTCACCTTCGCCCAGTTGTGAGTCCGTGATACCGCGCAGGGTGGGGCAAAACGCATCGTTGGTCGATGCGATCAGCGACTTGTATTTCGATCCGATCTTGGAACCGCTGCGTGCCACGCCACCTGGGAACGGTGTGATCACGTCGGGCATCGACTCGATCGCCCCGATGGCGGCTCGGGCGGCGCGACTGGCCGCGTGGATGTCGCGAGCGACCAACAGAAAATTGCCGCCGCCGATCCCCGAGGTTCGCGGCGCGTCATGTTGGCAGATGAACTCTCCGTCCATGACGGGGATTCGCCAGAATCGTTTTCCGTCGATCACCTTGCTGATCTGGTTGCCGTCGCCGAAGAACCGAAGCGTCTTGCCCAGGGCGATTCGTTTGTCGCGGGGAACGTCCTCGTTGATTCCCGCGAACAGCGCGGTGGTCGGGCAGGTGAGCACGCATTGGCCGGCGCGGCGGGTGATTTGTTTTTCCAATTCGCCCCCCGACATCCCGAAGGCCAGCAAGGCGATTCCGGGGCGGCCGTCGGGGGTCTGTGTCGGCGAAAGTCGACGTTCGATGTCGATTTCCAGTTTGCAGTCGATCACGCTGGTCCCGAATCCGCTCATCGCCATCGCCGCGTGCTCGGCCCAGATCTCGTCCAGCGCGGTGATGATCACCCGCGTCGCTTTCATGTCGAACGCTTCGGCGAAGGTGGCTTCGATGCGGACCCCGTTGATGTCCAGCGGCTGGTTCGCGCCGGTGTTTGGGGCTGCGTTTGAGTCGGCGTTGTCGTGTTGACTCATCGGGCACGCTCCCGTGTTAATTGCTTGACCGGGCGCGAACGCAGCACCGAGTGCATTTCATCATCGCCGATCCACAACCGATTCAGATCGAAGGTGGACGACGCGTTGTATTCGCTGCGGAACCGCTGCACCGACTGCGGATCGAATTCGACGTCGGCGATCAGTGTGTCGTGCACCGGTTGGTTGGGCGTGTTGGCGGGCGGGGTCCCCGGTGTATAGGTTCCGCGGTCGATGACGTGGCGTCCTTGGGCAAACACGTGCCGGGGCGAGCGGAACATTTTCTCCAGATCATCGTCTGTTTCGTAGACGGTGACGTCTGCGGTGGCTCCCGGAGTCAACCGGCCGTGTCGGGACAGTCCCATGATTGATGCCGGGGCGCTGCGTGTCATGGTGGCGATTTCCGGCAGCGTGTACTGCCGCGATAGACCGCCCAGGGAACTCGCGGCGGCGGCATCGGCATGAATCTCAGCCAGCGCCGTTTCGCGAAAGGTGCGATCGCCGAGCAACCGCAGCAAGTGTGGGTATGCGGTAAAGGGGGCGCCGTTGGGGTGGTCGGTGGTCAAGAACACGCGCGACGGGTCATCGATCATCAGGAACAGTTCCAGCCCGATCGCCCATTGCAGCGCATGCACAAATTGGCGTCGGCGGTATCGAAACGGCACGACGCCACAACCCGCTTCGCATTCGATGTCGACGATCGCGGATTTGCGCGGCGAGGCGTGATGGCGATTGTCGAATTGATGCGGTTCATCGGCGCTGATCGTGACGGTTTGCCCGAACATGATCTGGCCGACGTCGATCGTCACATTGGGATGTTTCGCCATGGCGGCGACCAGCTGTTCGGCTGCCGAGGACATCCCGTACTGACTTTCATCGCCATAGCAATGAAACTGGGCGTGGGTGAGATGGATCGGCAGCCCGTCGGCTGCCTCCATGGTCGCGATGGTGGAGCGAATGTTTCCCGGCACGCCCAGGTTGCTGGTGTGAATGTGAAGCGGGTGCACGAGTCCGATCTCATGGACGGCCCTGGCGAGTCGGCGGATGATCTGCGCCGGTGTGACGCCGTAGTGGGGATGGGGCGTGTCGACGTCCAGTTCCCGCCGGCCGAATTTGAAGGCGGAGATGCCACCGGGGTTGACCGCTTTGACGGCAATGCTTTGGGTGCCGCGGACCATCCAGGCGACGTAGTCGTTGATCTCGGCTTGCGGCGCCTGGCGTGCCAGCAGGGTCAGCAACAGGTCGTCGTTGCCGAGCAAGCAGAAGCCGCCGGTAGCCAAGTCGGGCATGTCCGCCATCTCGGCGTGTGCGGCGCGGGCGTTACAGGGAATGACGGCGGGCTCGAGCGCGACGGTGTAGCCCATTTCCAAATACCGCTGGGCGGCCACGGCGGCCGAGGGCAGGTAGTCGGATTCGGCGGCGCGGCGGGCGGTCGCCCGCGCGTCGTCGTCGATCCGGTCCTGCATCAGCAGTCGGGCGATCGCCAGTTTTCCGCCACCGATGTGGGTGTGGATATCGATGCCGCCGGCCATCACGACGCATCCCGAAGCGTCGATCACGCGATCGGCGTCTTCGGCGGCGAGCGTCGTCCCGTCGATGATGTCGTCGTCGTGCAACCACAGGTCGGTGATCTGGTCAAAGTCCCCGGCCGGGTCGATCAGGCGTCCTCCTTGAATCAGCGTCTTCATGAATCCTCTTTCTCGCTCTCTGGCGGGGCATCGTCCGGTTTCGGATTGTCGCCTTTTTCCGGCTCGCTTCCCAGGGCCTCGTCCGGCTTGCTGGCGTCCGGCTTGTCGCCGCGTTTGCGTCTGGATTTGCGTTCGGCGGCGGGTTGGTATTCTCCGTAGACGCGGTCGGTGGTGATGGTGATCCGATCGGCCTTGACCTGGTTTTCATTGGGGGGCTGGTAAAAACCGGTGACCGAGACGGGGTCGCCTGCTTGTGCCAGCGCCAGATTGTTGTAGCGGACTTCCAAAGTGGTGTCGGCGTTGACCGGGACCTGGACGGGTATTTTTCCGGCTTGGACGGCCAAGACGCCGTTGGGGGCCAGGCCGATCAGCCTTCCCACGATCGACAGTTTGCCGACCATCGGTTGATTTCGATTGCCGCGATTGGCGTCGGAGTAGATGCCGGGAGTGAATTGTTCCTTGGTCCGGCCGTGCAACGATCGCAGGTCGACCGGTTGGAACAGCGTCACTTTATCGACCGGGGCCAGCGGCACGCCGCCGGGACCGAAGTTGGCCGAGAAACGGACCAGCATGCCGCGTTGCAAAAATGCCGGCGTCGCTTTGGCGACAAATTGGAACGACGAGATCGAGTCCGGCACCGCGACCATCGCCTCGCTGCCGTCCTCTTTTTCAACCATCACAATGTTCCGCTGCATGCCCTTGAGCTTGCCCTTGAAATTTGTGATCTCGTTGGCCGGCAGCGTGGACGGAACTTGCGCGAATCCGGCGGTCTCGGTTCCGGGCGGCTGGGCGGCCAGACGATCGCCGGAACCGCTGAAGGGCGGGACGTTGAGGGCCAAGGTCACCAGGGCTAGCAGGGGGAGGCAAAGGCGGGGCATGGGGCATTCGCTCGCGAAAGAGAGGTGGGGGCCGCGGAAAAGGGGGGGCAGGCACGAATGGTACGGGGTTAGGTCATCAGGGATGCAGCAACCGTTGGTGTGTAGCCTTGAGGCGATTCCCGGTCGCTGCGACGCAGCGACAAAAGGCGGCTTAAGCCTGCACACCAACACGGATGCCCGTGCCTGGCCCTTTCTCAGCTGACAGTTTACCCCGAGCGGCGCGTTCGTGCGCGTCGGGGGGATTCAATCGATCGCCAGTATCGGCGGCGGTTTGGGGCACGGATTGGGGCACGGATTGGGGCACGGTTTTCGTCGGGTTGCTCGTCTGCTACTCTGCCGCTGAATCAGTCGGATCTCGTTCAAATGGTCGATGGCAAACCCTTCAATGGTCGAAGAAAAAGCTCCCAAACGCGTGACCACCCGATCGCTGCAACGGCGTCGCGACACCGGCGACTCCATTTCGATGCTGACGGCGTACGATTTCCCGACGGCGCGGTTGCTCGATCAAGCTGGGATCGACGTGCTGTTGGTCGGCGATTCGTTGGCGATGGTCGTCCAGGGGCACGAGACCACGTTGCCGGTGACGATGGACCAGATGATCTATCACGCGGAAATGGTCGGGCGAGCGACGTCACGCGCGATGGTGGTCGTCGATCTGCCGTTTCCCGATGGTCAGCTGGAAGTCGAACGCAGCATCCGTTGCGGCGCCCGGGTGCTGAAAGAAACGCGTTGCCATGCGGTCAAACTGGAAGGCGGCGCCGAACAGGCGTCGCGCATCGAAGCGATGGTCACCGCCGGGATTCCCGTGATGGCCCACGTCGGTCTGCGGCCCCAAAATGTCTTCGTCCAAGGCGGTTACCAGGTCCAACGCGACGAAGCGGCACTGGTCAAGGACGCCGTCGCGGCCGAACAGGCCGGCGCGTTCGCCGTGCTGATCGAATGTGTCCCCGAGTCGGTTGCCGAGGCGATCCATGCGGCGGTCAGTGTCCCGACGATCGGAATCGGCGCCGGGCGGGCGACGACCGGACAGGTCTTGGTCACCCATGATTTGATCGGACTGACATCCGGCTACACGCCCAAATTTGTTAGAACGTATGCGTCGGTCGGCGAGACGATTCGCGACGCCGCGTCGTCGTTTCATCAAGCGGTCCGCGACGGGAGTTTTCCCGGACCGGAAGAAACGTTTGATTAGGCCAGAGCGAACCCGACGTACAGGCGAACCCGACACCACCGTCCGATTTTCGTGACGATTCCTCCCACAAACCACCCGTTTGACGATTGCCATGAATGCCACCTCGATGCCTGCTGCCGCCAAGTCGCTCCCGGATCGCTGCGAGGTGTCACCGGACGATTGCTGGGATCTGTCCAGTTTGTTCGCCAGCGATGCCGAATGGGAAACCGCCTTTGCCGAGTTGGATTCCAAGCTCGACACGTATGAAACCTATCGCGGTCGGTTGGGTGAATCGGCGGCCACCTTGCTCGAGGCGTTGCAATTCGATTCGGATTTTTCACGCCAGGCCGAGCGTGTGGCGATCTATTCGTTCTTGAAGACGACCGAAGATCAAGGCAACAGCGACTACCAGGCCATGAAGGCGCGGTTCCAGAATCTTGCCGTGCGTGCCAATCAGGCGGCAAGTTACGTCAGCCCGGAACTGCTGGCGATCGAACCGGAAAAAATGGACGCCTTGGTCGCCGATCCGTTGCTGGCTCCGTTTCAATTGCAGCTCACACGATTGCTCCGCCAGCGACCGCACACGCTCGGTGACAAGGAGGAGCGTTTGTTGGCGATGCAGGGCGAAATGGCCTCGGCGGCGGGCAACGCGTTCCGCCAACTCAACGACGTGGACCTGCGTTTCGGATCGATGGAAGACGCCGAGGGCAATGAGCAAGAGCTTTCGCACGCGACGTTCATTCAATTCCTGAACAGTTCGTCCAGGAAGGTGCGTCGCAACGCGTTCCATCAATACTACAAATCGTTCGGCGAACACGAAAACACCTTGGCCGCGACACTGGCCGGCAGCATTCATCGCGATGTCTACTACGCCCGCGCCCGCAACCATGACAGTGCTCTGGCCGGCGCCTTGTTCCCCGACAACGTGCCCGTGGACGTCTATGACAACTTGATCGCCGCGGTCCGCGACTCGTTGCCCAGCGTGCATCAGTACTTTGACGTTCGTCGCCGCAAGATGGATCTGCCGGACATCCATGCCTATGACACCTATGTTCCGATCCTCAGTGACATGAAGAAGGAACACACGTGGGACCAGGCGGTCGAAGTGATGCTCGAATCACTCGCTCCGCTGGGCAGCGGATACACCGACACGCTCGCCGCAGGGATGAAAAATCGCTGGGCGGACCGCTACCCCAACCGCGGGAAACAAAGCGGCGCGTTCAGTTGCGGGTCGTTCGATGGCGAGCCCTACATCTTGATGAATTTCAAGACCGATGTGCTGAACGATGTGTTCACGCTGACGCACGAAGCCGGCCACTCCATGCACAGCTGGTATTCGTCCAAGAACCAACCCTACCAGTACTACGACTACACGATTTTTGTGGCCGAGGTCGCGAGCACCTTCAACGAGCAGTTGTTGACCGAGTACTTGCTGAAAAATGCCGCCAGCGACACCGAACGCGCGTACCTGATCAACAACGAACTGGACAGCATTCGGGCGACGGTCGTGCGTCAAACGATGTTCGCCGAATTCGAAAAGAAGACGCACGAGATGGCCGAGGCGGGTGAGCCGCTGACGGTCGCTTCGTTTCGGGCAACCTATCGCGAGCTGTTGGACGCCTATTTCGGTCCCGAATTCGTCGTCGACAAAGAGCTGGAATTGGAGTGTTTCCGGATCCCACACTTCTACCGCGCGTTCTACGTGTACAAGTACGCGACCGGATTGAGTGCTGCGGTTGCGCTTTCGCGGCGCGTGCTCGAGGGTGGCAAGGCCGAGTTGGACGACTACCTCAAATTCCTGTCGGGGGGATGCAGCAAAGATCCGCTCGATCTGCTGCGTGATGCGGGAGTCGACATGGCCAGCCCCGAGCCGGTCAAAACGACGTTGGCACGTTTCAAGACCCTGACCGAAGAGTTGGATCAGCTTCTTTGAGCCGGTCCCCACAACGCAAGCCGATTCGTCTGACCCAAAAGTCGCTTGCCGAGGGGGCGGTCCGGTTGGCCGAAGGGGATCCGGTGTTGCGAAAGATCCATCGTCGGTTGGGTCCGCCGCCGTTGTTGCGACGATCGGCGACGTACGCCACCTTCGTCCACATCATTCTCGAACAACAGGTCTCCGTCGAATCGGCCAAGGCGACCTTCGACCGCGTGGTCGGTATCTGCCGGGGTGAACTGAGTCCCCGCGCGGTCCGTGACTTGGCTGACCAACGATTGCGCGAATTGGGGTTCAGTCGCCAGAAAGCCCGCTACGCGCTCGCGTTGGCCGACGCCTGTCTTGCCGGTGACTTTGACGTCGACGCGTTGGCGCGATTGGACGATGAAACGGTTCGGTCGCAAATTGTCGCCCAGTTGGGGCTGGGGAATTGGTCGGCCGATGTATTTTTGATGATGGCGCTGCAGCGGCCCGATATCCTGCCCCTGGGCGATTTGGCGCTGGTCAAGGGCATCCAGGAAATCGATCAGACCGAATACGAATCGGGTCAGCAAATTGCCGACCGTGCCGAATCGTGGCGGCCGCTGCGCAGTATTGCCACGCGAATGGTCTGGCAGTGGTATGTTCATCAACGCGGACGCGATATCTTTTAGATGCCTGCCGGGACAGATCCCGGCCTACTCTTTGTGATGGAAGCTCATGACGAAGTTGACTTTTTGCGGGGCCGCCGGCACCGTCACCGGATCGTGTTCGTTGCTGGACACCGGCACGCATCGCTTTCTGATTGATTGTGGTCTGTTCCAAGGCAGCAAGACGACCCAGGAGTTGAACTACCAGGATTTTCCGTTTGATCCCAAGTCGATCGACTTTTTGATCCTGACCCACGCGCACATCGACCATTCGGGGTTGTTGCCCAAGCTGGTCAAAAATGGATTCAACGGACAGATTTATGCGACCGAAGCGACCTGTGACCTGTTGAAGTTCATGCTTCCCGATTCGGCGTACATCCAGGAATCGGGCGTCAAACGCCTGAACAAGAACTTGCGTCGCCGCGGTCGGCCGGCCGTCCAACCGATCTACACGATGCCGGATGCGGAATTGACACTGCAGCTGTTGAAACATCATGCGTATGAAGAGTGGTTTTCGCCGCGTGATGGGATCCGCGTCCGATTCTGGAACGCGGGGCACCTGCTCGGTTCGGCTTCGGTGGAATTAACAATCACCGAGCCCGGTTCGCAGGAAGACCTTTCGCTGTTGTTTTCCGGTGACATCGGGCCGGAGGAAAAAGCGTTTCATCCCGAGCCGGATGCGCCGGTCGGTTACGACTACATCGTGTGCGAATCCACCTACGGCAACCGGGACCGCGACGATTACACGTTGGAGAATCGGCGCGAGGCACTCCGCGATGTCTTGACCACGGGGCTCAAGCGGGGAGGCAACGTCGTGATCCCTTCCTTCGCCGTCGAACGCAGCCAGGAATTGCTGCACGACATCGGTTTTTTGCTGACGCACGGTGAAATTCCCCAGTCCGACGTCTATCTGGATTCACCGTTGGCGAAGAAGGCGACGGAGGTGTTCATCAAACACGCCGGGGCGCTGCGGGACGTTGAAGTGGACGAAGCGAGATTGTTTCGTCACGAACGATTCCATTTGGTGCATTCGCTCGAGGAGAGTAAGGCGATCAATCGGATCAAGGGTGGCGCGATCATCATCTCCGCCAGCGGCATGTGTACCGCCGGTCGGATCAAGCATCACTTGATCAACAACATTTATCGCCCCGAGTGCACCGTCTTGTTTGTCGGCTATCAATCTCCGGGGACGCTGGGACAAATCATCTCCAGCGGTGCCAAGGAGGTCCGAATTCACGGCAAGTCGTACAAGGTGCGGGCGGACATTCGCAGGCTGGGCAATTATTCCGCCCACGCCGATCGAGGCGAGTTGTTGGATTGGATCCAGAAGCGTTGCCCGATCACCGGCGGTTTGTTCCTCAATCATGGTGAAGACGATTCACGCCAGGAGCTGCGCGACAGGCTGGTCCAACGCGGATTGGACGGCGACCGGATCTACATGCCGCAGTTCGACGAATCGTTCGAATTGAGTGCCGGCACCAAGCCGCTTTCCAAGGGGACGCCCAAGCCGCGTCTTGACGTCGCCCATGCGGCCCACGATTGGCACAACGACTACGCCGAATTCATGCTCGGGTTGACGACGAAGATTGAAAAATCGAGTGAAGACGAGCGCTATCAGTTGCTCAAACGGCTGAAAGAAACGCTCGGTAAAGTCTAGTGCCGTAGCCATCCAGCTTTGGTGGGGGAAAAGGGGGCTGAATTGCGTTGTCGCGACCCAAATCTATGAGGTCCAATGCCTTCGATGTTGGATCGCGACGGACGTGAATCTGCCCACGGATAACAGAGCGTACCCACGGATGTAGAACAGTCTGGGATCCGTGGGTTCGCCTTGCCATCGGTGGGTTCTCTTTTCGCGTCCGCCGCCACGACTTTCGAGATTCGTCGACATCCATTAAAAACAGGTTTCGCGCGGGTCCGATCGAACCTTTCCGTGGCATCCGCATTTCGCCAACCGAGTACCGCCTTGAACGTCAGCGACTTTCTGGAACGACATTACCGTCACTTCAATGCCCGGGAAACCCTGGCCGCGGCGCGGTCGTACAAAGAGCTGATCGAGCAGCGCGGTGGCCGGATGATGGTCACGCTCGCCGGCGCGATGAGCACGGGGGAATTGGGGTTGTCGCTGGCCGAGATGATCCGCCAGGGCAAGGTCCACGCGATCACGTCAACGGCAGCCAATTTAGAAGAAGACATCTTCAATCTGGTCGCCCATGACGAGTACCGCGTGATCGAAAACTGGCGCGGATTGTCCGAGAGCGATGAAGAGGCGCTGTTGGAACAGGGCTTCAATCGCGTCACCGATACCTGCATCCCCGAAACCGTGATGCGGCACATCGAAGGGCGATTGACCAAGCTTTGGCAACACGCCGCCGAGACCAACCAGCCCCGCACGCCGGCGGAGTTCATGTTTGAATTGCTGGACGATCCGGATCTGCCACAACACTTCCAAGTCCCGCGCGAAAACAGCTGGGTCGCGGCGGCCAAAGATGCCGGCATTCCGGTTTTCGTCCCCGGGGTCGAGGACAGCACGCTGGGCAATATTTTTACCGCCCGCGTCATCGATGGCACCGTCGCCGGGCACCATGCGATGAAGCCGGGGACGGCGCAGCTGGAGAAATTGGCTGCCTGGTATCGCGAGAGCTGCCAGGAACATCCCATCGGATTCTTTCAAATCGGCGGCGGCATCGCCGGCGATTTCTCGATCTGTGTCGTCCCGATGATGCGGCAAGACCTGAAGGAGGACGTGCCGCTGTGGAGCTATTTCTGCCAGATCAGCGATGCCGAAACCAGCTATGGCGGTTACAGCGGGGCGGTGCCGAACGAAAAGATCACCTGGGAAAAACTCAGCCGCGAAACCCCCAAGTTCATGGTCCACAGCGACGCCTCGATCGTCGCGCCGCTGATCTTTGCGTACGTGCTGGGACTGTAGGAAAACGCTGTGAAGCATTTTTTCCCTGTGTTTCTTTAGGTTATAGCGGCAGGGCGCGAGCCCTCCGGTTCTTCCTCTTTGCCACAACACCGGAGGGCTCGCGCCCTTCCGCTGAAAAATGCTTCACAGCGTAGACTGTAGGAGTCCCGGCGCGGCGCGAATGTGACCACCGGCCTGTCCGCTGTCTACACTGTGATTTTTACGCCGGTGGGTCGGTCAGATTCGATCGGTGAGGGGTGCGCCCTGTCCTGTCGTACACCAGCAAATTCGCTAAATTGCTGGTCCGGCGACGGCTTTCACACGCCTCCAAGCGTTTTTTGCCATTACTAGAACCTGTTTTCCAGTTGGATTGCTTTTCGATGACGATTCGGCCCTTTCGAAAATTACTGGTTGCCAACCGCAGCGAAATCGCGACGCGTGTCTTCCGAAGTGCCACGGAGCTTGGGATTCGGACCGTGGCGATTTATTCCTACGAAGATCGATACGCCCTGCACCGGTTCAAAGCGGACGAGGCCTACCAGATCGGTGAACCGGGGGAGCCGATTCGGTCGTATTTGAACATCGATGCGATTGTCGCGTTGTGCAAAAAACATGGCATCGATGCGGTTCACCCCGGCTATGGGTTTTTGTCCGAGCGGCCGGGGTTTGCCGAGGCCCTCACCGAGGCGGGGATCGTGTTTGTCGGTCCCAGCGTTCGATCGCTCAATCAGCTCGGTGACAAGATGTCGGCCCGTGAGCTGGCCGAGAAAGCCGGCGTCCCGGTCTTGGGCGGGGAGAATAAGCCGCTGCGCGATCCGGACGCGGCGGTCGCGCTGGCGGAAACGCTGGGCTATCCGGTGATGCTGAAAGCGGCCCACGGCGGCGGCGGCCGGGGGATGCGGGTCGTCGCCTCGGCCGACGAGTTGCCGGCGGCGTTGGAAGCGGCGATGCGTGAATCCAAAACCGCCTTCGGCAGCGATGAAGTGTTCCTGGAACGCTTTGTCCAGCGCGCCCGACACATCGAAGTCCAAATCATCGGCGACGGCACCAACCTGGTGCACTTGTACGAACGCGATTGCAGCGTCCAGCGGCGGCATCAAAAAGTCGTCGAACTGGCGCCGGCCCCCAACTTGCCGCCCGAAGTCCGCGACGGTTTGTGCGAGGCGGCGTTGAAGATCGGCAAGGCGGTCGGGTCGGACGGTTCTTGCTATGAGAACGCCGGAACGGTCGAGTTTCTGTTGGATGTCGATTCCAACCAGTTCTTTTTCATCGAAGTCAATCCGCGGATTCAAGTCGAGCACACCGTGACCGAAGAAGTCACCGGGATCGACATCGTTCGCAGCCAGATTCTGATCGCGCAAGGACACAAACTGACCGATGAGGTGGTCGGGATCGGTGCCCAGGAAAACATTCACACCACCGGGTTTGCGATGCAGTGCCGGGTGACCACCGAGGACCCCGCCAATCAGTTTCTGCCCGATTACGGCCGGATCACCCACTATCGGTCGGCAGCCGGACTGGGAATCCGCTTGGACGCCGGCACCGCATTCAGCGGCGCGGTGGTCAACCCGTTTTACGATTCGATGTTGGTCAAGGTCACCGCACGGGCTCCGTCGTTGGCCGCCGCCGGCTCACGGATGGATCGTTGTCTGCAAGAATTTCGGATCCGCGGGGTCAAGACCAACATCCCGTTCCTGATGAAGTTGATCAATCATCCGATCTTTCTGGCCGGTGAAGCGACGACGCGGTTGATCGACACGACGCCGGAATTGTTTGAATTGCCCAAACGGCGCGACCGGGCCACCAAGCTGTTGAATTATCTGGCCGAAACCATCGTCAACGGCAACGAGTTGGTCGCCGGCCGTCCGGTCGCCACGCGACGGACGCCCGCCCCGATCCCCGAAGTCCCGCCCGTGGCGGACCCTCCCAAGGGGACCAAAGACATTTTCCGCGAGTCCGGCGTGGAAGGGCTGGTCAAGTGGATCGGACAGCAAAAGGGGCTGCTGCTGACCGACACGACGATGCGCGACGCCCACCAGTCGCTGTTGGCGACCCGCGTCCGCACCTATGACATGGTGCACATCGCACCAGCGTACGCGCACCACGCGTCTCAGCTTTTCTCGTTGGAAATGTGGGGCGGAGCGACGTTTGACACCAGTATGCGATTCTTGAAGGAGTCACCGTGGCAACGACTGGCCGACCTGCGCGAAGCCGTTCCCAACATCTTGACGCAAATGTTGCTGCGGGCCAGCAACGCCGTCGGCTACACCAACTATCCCGACAACGTCGTGCGGTTGTTCGTGCGTGAAGCCGTCCAGGCCGGGATGGATGTCTTTCGTGTCTTCGACGCGCTGAACTGGGAACAGAACATGCGCGTGGCGATGGAGGCCGTGATCGAGGAAGGCGGGATTTGTGAAGCCTCGATCTGCTACACCGGCGATCTGCAAAACCCGCGACGCACCAAGTACGACTTGGCGTACTACATCAATCTCGCCAAACAGCTCGAAAAGATGGGCGCCCACTTGTTGGCCATCAAAGACATGGCGGGGCTGTTGAAACCCAAAGCGGCTGTCAAATTGATCCGGGCGTTGCGCGAGGAGATCGGAATCCCGATTCACTTGCACACTCACGATACCGCCGGCATCCAAGCGTCGACCATTCTGGCCGCCGCCGATGAAGGGCTTCAAATTGCCGATGCCGCCCTGGCGCCCTTGTCCGGCGGCACCAGCCAAGTGAACTTGAATTCGCTCGTCGAAGCCCTGCGCGACACCCCGCGTGAGAGTCCCTTGCGGACCGAGGCGCTGACGAATTTGGCAACCTACTGGCAGGCGGCGCGTGAATTCTATATTCCCTTTGAAAGTTCTGTTTTGCCGGCGACCGGCGATTTGTATGAACACGAAATGCCCGGCGGGCAATACACCAACCTGTACCAACAGGCGCGTGCGTTGGGGCTGAGCGATCAGTGGGCCGAAGTTTGCAAGGCCTACGCGCAAGTCAACGCGTTGTTCGGGGACATCGTCAAAGTCACGCCGACCAGCAAGGCCGTCGGCGATATGGCGCTGTTCCTGGTCGCCAACGAAATGTCGGCCGAGGAAGTCCTGACCAGCGACAAATCATTGGCTTATCCGGCCAGTGTGCTCGATCTGATCGGCGGACGGATGGGCCAACCGCCGGGCGGATTCCCCGACGCGGTGATGAAGAAAATCTTGGGCGACGAACCGGCCGTGACCAACCGCCCCGGTGAATCCATGCCCGATGCCAACATCGAGACCGCCAGGAAAGAAGCCGCCGAGCTGATCGGTGAACCGGCCTGCGATCAATCGGCGGTGACCCATTTGTTGTACCCCAAGGTGTTTGCCGACTTTGCCACCCACCAACAGACCTACGGTGATGTCGCCAAGTTGCCCACGCCGAATTTCTTGTACGGTCAGCAACACGGTGAAGAAATCGCCGTCGATATCGAAAAAGGAAAACGGCTGATCATCCGGTTCCTGACCGTCGGCCAACCGCACCCCGACGGCACGCGCACCGTGTTCTTCGAATTGAACGGCCAGCCGCGCGAAGTCACGGTCTATGACAAGTCCTTGGAACCGGAAACCAAAGCCGCGGTCAAAGCCGATCCCCGCGACGAAAATCAGGTGGCGTCCAGCATGCCGGGCATGGTGATTACCGTCGCCGTCGAAGAGGGCAGCAAGGTCAAGGAAGGTCAGAAGCTGATGGTGCTCGAAGCGATGAAGATGGAGACCACCGTCAACGCGCCGAAATCAGGCATCATCAAAACCATCCACGCACCGCCGGGAACCCAAGTCGAAGCGGGCGACTTGTTGGCCATCATCGAGTAACGCATGCCAATGACATCGACACCAAACGACGTGTTTTTTGTGAGCGGCAGGGCGCGAGCTCTCCGGTCGTTCGAGATGTTTTCAAGCTGCAACCGGACGGCTCGTGGCCCGTCGATTTTGTGAGCCGCGACGCGTAAGCGGCCGGGCATCCAGGCGCCCGCCCGAAGCCTTACGGCCAGCGGCTCACCATTGCCTCGACCAATCCCACGCAACCGATAGCCCGCTCGTGCCGTTCCGCTAACCCCTTGCGTGCCAAACGGCTGATCCCGAGTAGAATCGAAGGAATGAAAACCGTCGAGAATCTCCGTATGAACACGCGTCTGAAGCGAACACTGCCAGATCCGCTGTCTCGTTGCATACTGCTGGCGGTGTTTGCCGCCCTCCTGTCCGGCGCAGCCGCTGCCGAAGAATTGCCCCCCATCGAATCGGTCGATGCGGCGACTCGCTCGATGTGGCTGATCGATGGTGTCGTCGTCGACTCGGTCAGCTCCGAGCCGATCCCCGACTTCACCGTGACGCCGGGATCCCTGTCGACCGACGACGCGGGGCGGTCGACGGTACGATGGCGCGATAATTTGAAACGGGAAATGATAGCCGGACGCCTGCGTTGGCCGCGGACCAGCGGATTTTCCGTGATGCGTTTTCAAGTGACCGCAGACGGGTATCGCCCGGCCGTGACGCAACGCATTTGGCGCGGCGGCCCGCACACCCAAATCAAGGTCCGGCTGGTTCCGGTTGACGAGGCCCAGACGAAGGCATCCCAAGCACTGGCTCCCTAGCGATCGGTTCGGCATGACATCATTCTGCCCCGGATCATTCCGCCAATGTTTTCGGGAGTCACCCGGAAAAAAGGCAGAACGATTCGGGGCAGAATCATGGGGGCAAAATGACCGGGGGGCAGACCGACGGTTAAAACGGCAGCGTTTTCAGGAACCGCTGACCGAATCGGCCGTAGTCTTGGCCGTCCACGTCACCGTCTCCGTCGCTGTCCATGGCGGGATTGAATCCGGGATCGCCGCTGGATTTCAGGAACGTCAATCCGAATCGGCCGTAGTCCTGGCCGTCCACGTCACGGTCCCCGTCACCGTCGCCGTAGAGTGCGAAGAAATCATCCGTGGCTGCATTGCCGTAGGAGTAATCACCGCCTTGCAGACCGTCGTTGTCCCCGTCAAGGGTCACCGATGTCCCCGCCCGACGCACCTTTGCCGGATCAATGGTCAATCGGTAATTGCCATCGACCAACGCCGCATCCAGCCCGCGGGTCAGCGTTCCGCTGAACGACAACGTTGCCACCGAATTGCCTTGTGGATTGGTGCTCACGACAAACGAGGTCGCCACCACACCGCCCTCGGGATCGCGTTTGCGGACTTCGAAGGCGCCGGAATCGATGTCGACCAGGCCGTCAAATTCGACATCAATCGTCGTGATTCGAGAGTGTTGATCGCCAGCGGATCCATCACCGATCGTCAGCGGACCGACCTGTCCCAGATCGACCAGCGTCAAACGCACTTCCGTCGGGCCGATCGACAGGTCCCAGTCGCTGCCCAGGGGCGGGACGGGGAGATTCAGACTGGTGAAGGTCCCGGTGATCGCGGATCCGCCCATCAGCACGAACGAATCGCCGACGCCCGGCGTCACACCGGCAGGGGCCCGGAAATTCAGCACGCCACCGGCGGAGATCGGTCCGGCGGATTGGATTTGTCCTCCGGCCAGTTCGGTCATCGTGCCCAGCAGGATCGGCGCGGTCGCGGCCAAGGTCAAGGTTTGATCGCCCAGGTCCAAGCCGCCTTGGATCTGGATGGATTGCATCGCCAGCACACTGATCGGGCCGACCGCGGAGAGCTGGACGGCGGTGACCAGCCCGGCATCGGTCACTTCGACCGTTGCCCCGGCGAGGGTGCCGTCGGTCGATCGAATCGACGCCGTTGAAGTTCCCGTGCCTTGAACGGTCACCGAATCGGAATCGTCGCCGCCATCAATCACGATGCCGTCGGGAAAGGAAAAGTAGCCGCCGCTGGTAAAGTCGACGTTGAAGGTGTCGGCGGCGGCCGTGCCGGCGATCCGCAGCGATTGTGTCGTCGACACGGGTTTGGACAATAGGACCGCCCCGCCACCGCCGTTGTCGATCAGCTCGACGTTCGATCCGTTTTGCCGGACCGTGACGTCGGTGGAGGTCGCGGGCAGACTGTAGGTGACGTCCTCGCGGATCGTGATCACGTAATCTTCCACTTCTCCGTCGTCGGCCAGTCCGTTCGATTCCAGGTCACCCGCCGTACTCAGTCGCACCCGCGCGTAGGTTGGGCCGAGAGTCATCGTGGTCGGCACGACGTAGTTGAGCGTTTGAAGTCCCGCGACGACGGTCACGCTGTCCAGGATTTGTTCGCCGGCATCCCACGTGCCGTCGGCATTAAAATCGATCCAAGCATCGACCTTGGCCGTTTCGCCGCCTTGCAGGTCGATGTTCACGCCCGCGGTGGTTTGCCCAAGCTTGAGGGTCCCGAACATCGCGCCGTCTTCGTCGCTGCCATCACCGTCGGCATTTGGCGAGGGGAACGCATCGGTTTCGCTGTCTCGCGAGTCGCCTAGTCGGGGGCCGACCGCCAGGTGCGTGGCGCCGTCGTTGACAAGCAGTGTCGAGTAGGAATCGGGGGCGTCACCGAGATCCGCGAGCACCGTTTCCAACCAGACGAAACGATAATCAAAACTGGAAACACCCACGACGTCGAGGTCACCGTCCCGATCCAGATCCCCTAATTCAACGCGTCTCGGTCCATCGATGAAGTAGTCGATCGGACGCTGGCGGAATTTCTCGTTGCCGTCGTTCAAGAAGACGTACAACACATATTCGTCTCGCGAGGCGACCAGCAAATCGACATCGCCATCCAAGTCGATGTCTCCCGGCGTGACGTCAAACGCATAGGACTCTTCCATCGGGACCAGTCGCTCGGTGAACCCGCCTGCCCCGTCGTTTTCAAACCAGACGATGTCGTCGGTGAAGGCGCCGACGGCGAGGTCCAGATCGCCGTCACCATCGATATCGGCCGTTCGGACAGAGGACGCACCGTAGGCGTTGGTCGTGACGACCTTCTCGACGAAGTTCTGGCTGCCGTCGTTTTGGTACCAGGCGATCTTGTCATCGTAGTACGAAGCACTGATCACATCCAAGTCGCCGTCGCCGTCGATGTCGCCAGTCGCAACGCTGTAGGCCAGTTTGGCGTTCGTCGTGATTGTTTTGGCGATAAAGTTGCCGCTTCCGTCGTTGTCGTACCAAGCCAGTTTGTCGTCATAGCCACTGGCCGAGAGCAGATCCGGATCGCCGTCGCCGTCGACATCCGCGACATGGACATCGTTGACCCCGACCGCGGAGGTCGAAACGATCTGTTCGACGAACGCCCCGCCGTCGTTGCGGTACCAGGCGACTTTGTCATCGAAGTACGAACCGCTGATGATGTCCAGATCACCGTCGCCGTCGATGTCCGCGGTTTCGACGCTGGAGGCTCCGTCTGCGGACGTAGTGACGATCCGCGGTGAAAACGTCTGGGTGCCGTCGTTCTCATACCACGTGATCTTGTCATCATTGAAGGTCGCCCCCAACGCGTCGACATCGCCATCCCCGTCGAGATCGGCCAGCGTGACGTCATAAGGCAGATAGGGCGAAGAAACGATTTCGTTTTCGACGAACGATTCGTTGCCGTCGTTTTCGTACCAGGCGATCTGGTCGTTTCCGCTGGACGCGCCCAGCACATCCAGGTCGCCATCGCCGTCGACATCGGCGACGGTGACGTCGATTGCACCGTCCGCGTTGGCGTCGATCACGGCTTCGGCGAAGTTTTCGTCGCCGTCGTTTTCGTACCAGACGATCAGGTCGTCTCCATAGGACGTGGCGAGAACATCCAGATCACCGTCTTGGTCCAGGTCCGCGGCTGAGATGGCGGTGGGGTAATCGAGCGAGGTCGTAATGGCGTGCTCGGTGAAATTCTGGTTGCCGTCATTTTCGTACCAGGCGATCTTGTCGTCCGACTGCGACGCGCTCAGCACATCGATGTCGCCGTCGGAATCCACGTCCGCGACCGCGACCCCCAACGCACCGCTGGCATTGGTGCTGATCACGTGCTTGGTGAACACCGCGGATCCGTTGTTCTCGTACCAATTGATCGAATTATCGAGGGTGTGGGCGGTGAAGACGTCCAGATCCCCATCGCCATCGACGTCGCTGACCGCAATGCTCTTTGCCGCCCCCGCCGAAGGGTCGATTACATGGACGGTGTAGGGTTCCGCACCCGTGTTTTCATACCACAAGATCTCGTAGCTGAATCCGGCACTCAAAAAATCGCGATCGCCGTCTCCGTCGACATCACCGATCGCGATACTCCGTACGCCGCGGTCGTCGGGCGACACAACATGGGGCGAGAAATTTTCATTGCCGTCGTTTTCGTACCAGACAATGTTCTGGCCGAAATAGGAAACCGCGATGACATCTAAGTCGCCGTCGTTGTCAAAGTCGATGACTTCGATTTCCTCAGGATCGTCACCCTGGTCACTGATTAGCCGCCGAACAAAGTTTTCATTCCCGACGTTTTCGAACCATTCGAATCGATTTGAACCGGCCGACGCGCTCAGCACATCCTGGTCTCCATCGCCATCCAGGTCCACCGACGTGATCGCCGAAACCCCCAATGCGCCCGGAGAGCTGATGTCGTTGCCGATGAACATCGGTGACATGGGCGCTGGCGGTTGGATCGTCACCTGATAGTCTTCCACCTCGCCATCGGGGGCCTCGCCGGTCGGGGCTAGCCCGCCGACGCTGCTGATGCGAAAGCGGGCAAAGGTGGTTCCGACCAGCGCGTCGCGTGGAATCGGAAACGTCAACACGTAGTCGAAGATACGGACATCGGCCGAGTCAAAGATTTGTTCATCGGGGTCGTCCCAGTCCCCGTCCTGGTTGAAGTCGATCCAGGCATCCAGATAGACCCAGCTGGGTTGGTTGGAGTTGCTTTCCACGTTGACGGTGACTTCGGCGTCGAAGGCTCGGACGTGCAACGGACCAAACGTCACGCCGTCATCGTCGGTTCCGTCGCCGTCGGCCAAGGCGGACGGCAATCCGTCGACTTCGCCGTCACGTGCTGCCCCCAACCAATGGCCGACCGCGACGTGCGACGCCCCACCGGCAGCCGCCAGTGTGGGGTAGGGTGCGGGGGCGTCGCCGTAGTCGGGCGAGCCGTTTTCGAACCACAGGATGTTGTCGCCGTACTGTGCCCCGATGGCGAAATCCAGCTTGCCATCACCGTTGAAATCGTCGATCGCCAGGCTATCGGCACCGTTGGCCGAATCGTCGCTGATCACATGCTCGGTGAACACGCCCGCGCCGTCGCCCAGAAACACGCGGATTTGGTCGTTTTGGGACGAGGCCAGGATATCCATGTCACCGTCGGCATCCAGATCCGCGGTCGCGACGTCGTAGGCTCGGACGGCGGACGTCGTCAAAATGCGTTCGCTGAAATTCTCGCTGCCGTCGTTTTCATACCAGGCGATCGCATCGTCGTTAAAGTGCGCGCTGACCACATCCAAGTCGTCATCGCCGTCGGCGTCGAACGCGGTCACGGCCATCGCCTTATCCGCTGTCACGCTGATGGCGTGCTCGGTGAAGGTTTCGTTGCCGTCGTTTTCATACCAGGCGATCGTGTCGTCATTGCCCGAGGCGCTCAGCACATCGACGTCGCCGTCTCCGTCGACATCGGCCGTGGTCACGTCGTAGGCACCGTCGGCGCTGGAGCTGATCACATGGCGGCTGAAGGATTCGTTGCCGTCGTTTTCGAACCAGGCGATCGTGTCGGAGAAAAAGGCGGCGCTGAGCACATCCAGATCACCGTCCCCATCGACATCAGCCACCGAGACACTGCTGGCGTTGGTTTCGACGGAACTGATCACGTGCTCGGTGAATTGCTCGTTGCCGTCGTTTTCAAACCAGCGAATCGTGTGGTCGTACTTCGACGCGCTCAACACGTCGGTATCGCCGTCGCCATCGAGATCCGCGATCGCCACACTTTGGGCTCCGTTGGCGAGCGTGGAAATCGTCTGTTCGGAAAAGACACCGTCGCCCTGGTTCTCGAACCAGCGAATCGAATCGTCTCGATACGACGCGACCACAATGTCGTTGTCGCCGTCGCCATCGATGTCTCCGCTGGCAAGGCCCCGCGGCCCGTCCACCGTGTCCCCGATGACGGCATGCTCGACGAAGACCGCACCGGGCGGCGGTGGCGCCGGTGGCGTAACATCCAGATCGGAGGCCAGCAAGATGCGTCGTTCCAAGCATTCGACGCGAACTGGACGCAGTACCCGGCGATCCGCTGTTCGTTTCCGCCGCCGCTTTCGCGACCGAAGCTTCGTTTGGTTCATCGGGCTACAGGGGAGGGGATGAAGGGAGGGAATCATCGCACTTTGGGAGCCGCGTATTCTACTCGCTCGCCCTGCGTCACGCTCGATCACCAGTCATTGCCTACCCCCCACCATCCTGTCTCCCATCATTCTGCCCCTCATCATTCTGCCCCTCATCATTCTGCCTTCCATGGATTCGCCTTCCATCGTTTTGCCCCCATCGTTTTGCCCCATTCACCCCGTTCCAAAATCCATCCCCTACCCACCGGCCGACCAACTCTGTACCCCATCGCCCTCGTCGAACCACACGTTCCGCTCAATCTCGTCCGTTTTGAACCCCAACGCTTTCGGCCGACGCGTCTCTGGTAAGACGACCACGTCATACAGTTCGCCGATCACGTCTCCCTCCATACGGATCCAATGCACCACGTTGCCGCTGCGCAGGTCAATCACTTGAACGCCGCACCGCGGCGCCGCATCACGCGAGGCGAGTTCTCGATCGAGGTTCAGTCCGCGGAACGATTGCTCGTCGTCTCTCGGCTTGGACAGGCCGACGACGGCATAGTCGCCGATGATCGCAAGCCCGCGGGCGTAGCCGGGGCAGAACGCGACACGTTCAAACGTCCCCGATTTGACATCGACAAAGCCCAGGAAGCCGTTGCCCGAATCGAGCAACCACAATCGGTTTTGAACCAGACGGGGCGAGTGCGGCATCGACAAGCCGTCGGCGATGATCTGGTCGGATTGAACATCGATCACGACCCCGCCATCGTGGCGTCGATCACGCCAGCCATCGATCACATCCGACCGGCTGCAGGCGGTGACATAGCGGGGGCGTCCGTCTTGCATCGCCATCCCATTGAGATGACAGCGATCTTCCGCGGCGAGCTTTGAAATGAAGCTCGGCCGCCAGAGCGGGGTGAAGCTGCGTCGCTGGCTGATCGTCGCAATGCAATTGAACAGCGTGCTGATGAAGATCGGATTTCCGTCGCCATCGACCGCGACATCGTGAATGTCGATATCGCCGGTCGTGTATCCGACCTGAGGAACGAACAGTCGGTCGAACTCGCTGGCGGGCGGTTGGCCGGTCCGCATGTTTTCCAAACGCCACAATTGATACCGGGTGCTCATCCAGATCGTCTGTGAGTTCCCCCAAAGCCCCATGCAACGGTTGAAGGTCCGTTCAAAGATCGCCAGCCCGCCGTCGGGCTTGGTGCCGACCAACAACAGTTTCCCCGCCTGATAGGTCGAAATCGCCAGGCTGATGTGGTGCTGGGTCAACCACGCCGTCAAGTTGCGAGATCCGAGGATGCTTAACATGGTCGCCTCTGGTGAATGCCGTCCCCTCAGCTCGATTCGGTTGCGTCGGAATCGGCTGCGGTGGCAAATTGATTCAGCACTTCACGGCGCAAGCGTGCGATGTCATTGACATCGTTGACGTCGTCGGGTTTGACAAACAAACGCTCTGCTCCGCCCGCTAGCGGGTCGGCATCGTGAACGTAGAACCAGTTTGATGTCGTCACGGCTTTGATGGCACGGTCTGAATCGGTCGGGACCGACCGCGAGGGGGCCTCGTCGCCTCGGCACCAGTCGGCCGGTGTGATCAAGGGTTTGTCATCGAGCAGCCGTTCCAGCAATTCGGGCAACGCCGCGGCGGACTGGAGTGACGGAACCCGCAGCGGGCCGCCGTGGGAAACCAGCATCGGCAACCGCACGTCTTGGCTGCGCAGCGGTCCGACATGGTGTCCCAGCCAGCCGTTTTCCCCCAGCGAAAAACCGCTGGTCCCCGCCAAGACGATTCGGGGGCGTCGTCGGCGGACGGATTCACCCAGCAAGTCGATCATTTCATCCAGCAACCGAACCTGGGCCGCATACCGTTGCATCCACGCGAACAGCAAATCGGGATCATCGCGTTTGGAAAGTTGCAACGCGGGCGGATCGGTGGTGGGGGGCAGAAAAAACGGTTCCGGCGCAGTGCTGGCAAGGTCTTGCGTTTCGTCCTCGACCGGTTCTGGGGTTTCCTCGTCCTCGTCGTCGTGTGTGACCGGCGCGTCCCAGTGGTCGCGAAGCATGCCGCTGTGGATCCAAATCAATCGCGTCTCGGGCGTGACGGCCTGAATGCTTGCCGCAATGGCTTGTGCCAGCACGGTGGCTTCGACCGTCTCGGCGGGCAAGCGTTTCAGTGTCGGTTGTAAGGCGATTGCCTGGCTGAAACCGAATTGATCTTCTGGAATCGTCAGCTTCGGGTCGTCGGTCAAAAAGACCGTCGCGCCGTGGTCTGCCTGGCGAGCGATCCACCCGCGTGAATCGTTCAGCCAACGGTTGATCAGGCTGCCGGGCCGGTCGACGGGCGATGTCCACCGATCCCAGACGACGCCGCTGGCCGCCAACGCATCGATCGTTGGCGTCTGGTTCCACGAGCATCCGTAGCAGCCCAGCGGTGAAGTCGCCAGCCCTTCCAGCGTGACGACAACAGTGATCGGCGGTCGAAGGGGAAATTTGGACACAGGATTCTGTTGAGGACGATGGGAAGGGGCCGGGCCCAGCGTAACAACTCCATTGAGCGTCGCCAATCGGCGGGGCCGGCGAGGGACGTCGTCCGGCGGGGGCGAGCGTGCAGTTTGACAACGAAGATGTTAGCGGAACGGCGCGAGCCGTCCGGTGCAGGCGCGCAAACACCCAGGAAGACCGGAGGACTCGCGCCCTGCCGCTAAAAATATACAGAGGTCGTTGGCGCAACGGCACGAGCGGATCGTCGGCAGACTCGTTATCTCCCGCACAACCGCACCAAGCCGTCTCGCTCTGGCTGGGCAAGCTGCATCAAAGGGCAAGGTTCTTCACGCGGCGTCCTACGGTTGAATCGAAGGAGTCCTCGTCCGCCGGCTCTGTTTCTTCTCCACGATCGCGACTTGCAACGATGTCCGCACACTTCTCGACCACGAATCCGATCGCTCCGGTCTCCCCGGTCATCTTACCTCCCGTCTCTAAAAAAACGGCAAACCCGGACCGTCAGCAGCCGCCTGCCCTGCCACCGCTGGATCGGTGCGACGTCTGGGAGGTGCCATTTGACCGTGTCACGATGTCCGAGGCGATCGACCGGATCGAACAGCTCGTCGAGCGTGCGGAACCCAGTTATGTGATCACCGCCAATTTGAACTATGTGATGCTGCATCACGGGCAAGCAGACATCCCGCAAATCACCGCAGCGGCGGATCTGATTTTGGCCGATGGACAACCGATCGTGTGGCGGAGCCAGCTCGGGTCGGAGTCGCTACCCGAACGAGTCGCCGGCAGCGAGATGATTCACCAACTCGCTTGCCGAGCTGGTCAGAAACGTTGGGGCATCTATTTTCTGGGCGGAGCACCGGGGGTCGCCGAAACCTGCGCCAAGCGGCTCGCACGGGATTATCCCGGCATGCGAATCGCCGGGATCGAATCGCCTCCGTTTCGCGCCCTGTCGGCCGACGAACAAGCCGAACAAGATCAACGAATTCGAGACTCCGGGGCGCAAATTTTGCTGGTCGCCTTCGGCCAACCCAAGGGCGAACGCTGGATCCACGAGCACTACAAACGGCTCGGTGTTCCCGTCAGCATTCAACTGGGCGCCTCGTTCGACTTCATCGCCGGAACCGCCAAACGCGCCCCCAGGATTTGGCAGAAACTGGGGGCCGAATGGACCTATCGCATGCTCAGCGATCCGAAACGTCTGGTCCCACGCTACGGCAAGAACGCCCTGTTTCTGCTGCGGGCCTTGGTCGAGGATTGGAAGCAAACGGTCAAGCGGTGGGGCATGTCGCTGGACGACTGAACGCGGTAGCGGTTTGCGGGACGCGGAGAGGGGAGACAAGGAGAGCGGGAGACAAGGAGACAAGGAGACAAGGAGAGCGGGAGAGCGGGAGAGCGGGAGAGCGTTTTGGCGCCTCGGCTACCAGCTCATCATCATTCTGCCACCCCATCATTCTGCCACCCATCATTCTGCCACCCCATGGTTTTGCCCCCATCGTTTTTCATCCACCCTCGACATCCTTCTTACTTCATCGATTCAAACAAGCCCAACAACGTTTCCACGATCCTCTCCGACGCGTCTTCTTGGACAGAATTCGTTCCCAACCAGGTCTCGTAGCCGCCGAACCGGTGTTGTCTGGGCGTCGGCAGGTACCCGAATGATCCGTTGGCCAATTCGATCGTGAACATCTGCTTGGTCGGGGCTTTGGACTTCAGTTCCAATCCGGTTTCGGTGAAGGTTTCAAACGGGATCGCGGCGATCCCAAGATCCCCGATGCCGAAGGTTTGCAGTTGGATCTCCACGGTGTCGGGAGCTTCGTCGAGTTTGGCGATCCGTTTGGCATAGATAGCTTCGCGACGATGCCGCGGCGACTGATCTGAATTTTTGGCCAGGGCTTCAAAGTAGTCGCGCATCTCTTGTGTCGGCTTACGAACCTTCAACGTCAACGGCGTTGATGCGGCGGAAAGTTTGACCCAGTCATGAAATTCGATTCCGCCGTGTGCATCGTAGACTCGGTCGGCGATCTTGTTGGCGACTTCCTGCATCTTTTCATAGCTGGCGTAGCGTTTCGGATTCTTGTCGCGAAAGTCGATGTTGTTGACATCGCCGCTGGTTCCGTTGGAGAGCATGCCGACAAAGGCGGGAGTCGACTCGGTCGCCCCCAAACGTTTTTCGATGGCACGGGCAAAGTAGCCAAAATAATCCGCGGAGACTTCATTGCGGGGGACGCCGCCGACATAGTGCAGGGAGTAATTCGCCAGCAGCGCGATCGGGTTGCCGTTCAAGCTTTGCACGGAAACGAAACTGACTTCCGGGTCCACGGGGCCGGCCTGGCGATCGAGTGCGGCGTGTCCCCGCGGCGGATTCATGCGGACTTGGTCGATGCCACCGAAGGGATTGGTTGCCAACTGGGGATCGGTCACGAACCAACGTCGATTGAAGACTTCGGAGGGTTCGTCGACGCTGCCCCAACCGATCTTTGCCGGTTGCAAATGATTCAACGCACGGCGCACTCCGTCGGCGATTCGGCTGGCCAGAAATTGTTGGTACTCCGTCAACTCGCTCTGCCGGATGACCTTGCTTTCTCCACGCGCGGTCGTCGCCGAATGCGTGTGTGTCGACGCCATCATCAAATTTGCGATCGGGATCTCGGTCGCTTCGTGAATCGTTGCTTTGGCGGCGTCAAACACTTCGTGGGGAATGCCGACGTTGTCACAAATCACGATCGCCAGTTTGGTCGTGCCGTCATCGAGTACCAGGCAACGGGCGTGCAGTTCGTCGTGAATGTGTTGTGCCGGCATCGGTTCCCAGCCACCCACGATCATCTGGCCCAGCGGCGGCGTGATGTTGCTCGTTGCGGCTCCGGCGCGAAACGTTGGGCCGTCTGTTTGGGCGGAAACCGGCAGGGCGGTGATGCAGATGACGAAGAACGCGGTCGCGGCGATGGCCAGACGAGCCGACGTGGAGACGCAATCACGGCGAGTTGCGGGCGACGTCAGAGGAGTCGATTTCATGGTGGGGCCTGTGGAGAGAATGGATCAGGAAGGATGGTCATTGTAATGGTCTTGATCGCGCGTTGCCCATCAACGCAGGCAGTTTTCACGAAGACGAAGAACGAATCACCAGGCCATCAACGACAGTCCGCTTTCTCGTCGCTGGACGGCAGACCGCCCACGACAAGATTTCACGCTCCACCACAGCAGGCCGTTTGACGGGACGTTATGATGGGGGCCAATTGCTACGAATGCAGCGTTGCGAAGAATCGAACGGAAAATGAGTGTCGGATCGAGCGAGTGGGATAGGCTTCCAGCCTGTCATTCCGGCGTCGATAGGCTGGAAGCCTATCCCACTTTAAAAGAGAACGAGCGACCAAGGGTTCGCTCGCGGTTCTCCCGGTGCGTCCCACCGTGGCGTCTTTCGGCTTGTCTTCTGAGGGAATCCTTGATTGCCATCATCGACCCATTTCGATTCGCATTGTCGCTGTGTTGCACCGCGGTGATGGCGATGCAGATCCCTGCACAAGAGATCGTTCCAGCGGTTTCCACGGATGAATCTCAAGCGGTCGCGCCGGCTGAAGTGGCCGCGACGATTCCCAGTCGTCGTCACGCGTTGATCGTCGTCGGGCTTCCGGGTGACCAAGCACATCGCGAGCGATTCGATGCGACCGTCCGGGTCTGGCGTGACTGGATGGTGAAAATCGCAGGGGTCGATTCAGACGACATCCTGGTCCTGGATGGCCGCGAGGCGAGTGCAGACCGATTGCCCGCGACCCAGGAAAACATTCGATCGGTGACGAAACAACTCGTCCAACGCATTCGTCATGACGAATCGCTGTGGGTTTTTTGGATCGGACACGGCAACCAGGACCGGCGGCACGGTTGGTTTCATCTGCCCGGACCCGACCTGAACGCCGCACAATGGGCGGCGATGTTTGCCGAGTTGAAAGCCGGCGAACAGGTCTTTTGGCTGACCCATTCTGCGTCGGGCAGTTTTCTGAAACCGTTTTCGCTGCCCGGACGGATCGTGATCAGCGCAACCGACGACGGGGAAATCAACGAAACGCGTTTCCCTCGTCAACTCGCCGACATCATGACGCAACAGCTGACCGAGCGAACGACGGCGGCAACCGAGGCTGCAGAGACGGTCCCACCGACGGACCCGGCGGAGGCTCCGGCGGTCAGCGTCTTGGAATTATTTCGGCGCACCGCGGACCAAGTCGGCCGCTCGTTTGACGAAGACCACTTGTTGCCGACCGAGCACGCCATGCTGGACGACAACGGTGACGGTGTGGGCACCGAGGTCACCGATTTGGCCACGATTGATCTGCAATCGGGCAACAGCACCGCGGCCCAGGCCGTCATCGACGGACTGCTGGCAGCCGAAACGATCATCACCACGCCTGAACCTCCTCCGACACCCGACGATTCGGTCGCCCCCACCGCGACGCAAAAACCATGAATCACCAGATGCCAGAAACGAATGATTCGGCAGGCCAGCCGGCCGCCGGCGACCATCCCGAGATCGTGGCGCGATTGCAACAGGCACGCACCCAATTGAAACAGGAAATCGGTCGCGTCGTGATCGGCCAAGAAAAAGTGATCGACAGCTTGTTGATCGCCATGTTGTGCCGCGGTCATGCGTTGATGATCGGCGTGCCGGGATTGGGCAAGACCCTGATCGCCCGGTCGCTGGCGAAGATGCTGGACATGCAGTACAGCCGGATCCAGTTCACGCCGGACCTGATGCCATCGGACATCACCGGATCGGACATCATCGAAGAAGACCCCGAAACGGGACGCCGACAACTCGAATTCTTTCGCGGCCCGCTGTTCACGAACTTTTTGCTCGCCGACGAGATCAATCGGGCACCGCCGAAGACGCAGGCTGCGTTGTTGCAGGCGATGCAAGAACGTGAGATCTCGGTCGGCCGAGAAACCTATCATCTGCCGCCGCCGTTCTTCGTCGTCGCGACGCAAAACCCGGTCGAACAAGAAGGGACGTATCCGCTGCCGGAGGCGCAGCTGGATCGGTTCATGTTCAATGTTCCCGTCGTCTATCCGTCCAAGCAAGAGGAAGTCGAAATCGTCAAAGCGACGACCGGGGATGCCGACGTCCAACTGCAATCGGTCCTGTCGCTGGACGAAGTCTTGCAACTGCAATCGCTGGTTCGCGGTGTGCCCGTGGCCAACCACGTGATCCAGTACGCCGTTGACCTTGTCGACGCCTCACGCCCGGCTTCGCACGATGCTACGTCAAATGGGGCGACTGCAAAAGGCAAAGCGGCGTCCGAGCTGCATCGATACATCCGCTACGGAGCCAGCCCACGGGCGTCGCAGTGCCTGGTGCTCGGTGGCAAGGCGCGGGCCGTCTTGCTGGGACGCTATCACGTCGACTTTGAAGACATCCGCGCCGTCGCCGCTGCAGTGATGCGACATCGACTGGCACTGAACTTCCAAGCCCGCACGGAGAGCATCACTGTCGATCACGTCATCAGCCAACTCGTCCAAACGGTGACGACCCCGTCATGAACACGTCGTTCGTCACGCCGACACAGTTGACGTCCTCGGAGTTATTGGGGGCGACCGATGATCTGGAATTGATCGCCCAGCGGGTGGTGGAAGGCTTCATGCACGGATTGCACCAAAGCCCCTTCGTCGGGTTCTCGGTCGAGTTTGCGTCGCATCGCGAATACATGCCCGGTGATGATCTCAAGCACATCAATTGGCGGCTGTTCGGACGACACGAAAAACTGTTTGTCAAGGAATACGATGCCGAGACCAACGTCGAAGTGCATTTGATCGTCGACGCCAGTCGATCGATGATCGCCGCGGGTAAGTGGTCGTGCGCCGCGATGTTGGCCGCGGCGCTGGGGCACTTGGCTATCCGCCAGCGCGACGCGATCGGGTTGACACTGTTCGCCGATCAAATCCAGACCCACCTGCGGCCACGCTGCACGGCGGATCATCAGCTGGAGGTATTGCACGCACTTTCCCGGCCGCAAGATCACCCGGCATGTGAAACGGCCCGGGTGTTGCACGAGGTCGCCGAGCTGTCACCGCGGCGCGGATTGAAGGTGTTGATCAGCGATTTTTATTTTCCGCACGACGAACTTGCCGACGCCTTTGCCCATTTCCGGCACTACGGACACGAGATGATCGTGTTCCATGTTCTGACGCCGTTGGAAACCGCGATGCCGGTTTCCGGGCCGGTCCGATTTCGCGATTTAGAAACCGGCGAAGAAATTGTGACGCAAGCCGAAGCGATTCGCGACGAGTTTGTCAGCGCGGTCAATCAGTGGCAGAGCGAATTGAAGACGCTGTGTCAAAGGTACGAAATCGATTACCTCGCGATCGATTCGGAAACACCGTTGCCGATCGCGTTGCGCGAGTATTTCCAGCGTCGCAGCGAGCTGTTCTGACCCGTTCCCCACGATCGTTCCCTTCCATGAACTTGATGCACCTCGGATTCCTGGCGGCCGGCGCCGCGGCAATGTCGTTGCCGTTGTGGATCCATTTGTTGCTGCGTCAGAAAGCGACGTCGATGGAAATCGGTTCGATCCGATTTGTCAAACAGGTCGTCCGCCGAACCAAGAATCGACAACGGATTCAGCGCTGGATCCTGTTGGCGTTGCGGGCGTTGGCGGTGTTGTTGCTGGGGCTGCTGTTTGCACGTCCGTTTTTTCCGGATACTCCCGCTGATGGAAGCACGCGTGAAGTCGCGATTCTGATCGATCGTTCGGCGAGCATGGGAGCGCGTCAAGAAAACGGCGCCGCGGCGATCGAACAGGCGATTCGGCGGGCGAAAGCGTACGTCGGCAGCTTGGGGGCGGAAACGCGAGTTCATCTGGGACTGTTCGATGCCGCCGGTGTTCAGCCGGTTTCCTTGAACGAACTCGATGCGGCTGCGGCATCCTCCATGGCGACGCGTTACGAGGACGCGTTTGATTGGGCCGGCGATCTGCTGGCGGCGTCGACGCGTGCCGATCGCAGTTTGATGGTGCTCAGCGACTTGCAGCAATTGGGCGCTTCATCGGTCAATCTGTCCGCGTTTCCGGCCGATGTTTCGGTTCGAATCGAAGACCCCGCACCGGCGATCGCCCAGAATCTGGCCATCGAATCCGCCGTCGCAACCCAAGTCGAACTTCGCCCCGGCGTGCCCGTCGCGGTGGAGGTTCAACTGGTCAATCACGGGGCGTTCCCGGTGATCGGTGCGCCGTTGCGAATGGAACTCAGCGGCCCGAAAAGCCCGATCGTCATCGAACGCAGTGTTTCACTTGCCGCGGGCGAGCGAGAAGCGTTGCGGTTGGAGTTGCCGATCGAAACGCCGGGGCTGTATCGCGGTTCGGTCTCAGTGGATTTCGACGACCCGTTGGCCTGGGACAACCAGCGAGCGGTCGCGTTGGAAGCCAGGCATCCCGACCGCTTGCTGCTGATCGATGGAGACGCGGGCAGCAAGGCTTGGGAAAACGAAACCTATTTCATTGAAACCGCACTTCGATTGCGAACGCCGGTGGGGACCGGACCGGCGAGAACGTTTGAAGTGGAGCGACTGGTCTGGGATCGTGGCTCCGGTTTTCCCGACCTGGCCGGTTTTCGATTGATTGTGATCGCCAACCTGAGTCGCTTTACCGAACGAGACGCCGTGCGATTGAACGCCTTTGTTCAGCGCGGTGGCAATGTGCTTTGGTTTCCAGGTGACCGATCCACCGACGCGGTTCACGAGCGGTTGCAGGCCGCCGGCTTGCTGGGCACGACTACACTCGGCCGTGTGACCGACACCGTCGCTCGCGTGCAGGCATTCGACGTCGATCATCCTGCGCTCCGCCCCTTTGCCGATCCGCAGCACGGCGATCTGCGACGTTTGACGGCCGGCCGCGTGTTGCCGATTCAGTCCGCCGATCCCGATTCGGAAATCCTGATTCGAAGCCGCCGTTGGCCGCTGGTGATCAGCCATCGGGTCGCTGATGGACGCTTCGTGTTTGTGGCGACTTCGGCGGACCGAAGCTGGAGTGACTGGCCCCAAAATCGTTTGTTCGTCCCGCTGATTCGGCAGTTGGCCGCATGGTTGACCGGCCAGTTGGATCTCCGGCAATCAGTGCAAACGAAAAACATCGATCACCCCGAGCAGGTCCCGGGAATACAGAGCGATGGCGATGCGGTGGTGGTCCTCAATGTCGATCCCGCCGAATCCCAGATCAATCGTTATGACGTCGACGCGTTCCGCGAAACGCTGGGATTGCCGCAGCATTCGGTCGTGACCGCCGAATCGGATCGCCGCCAACAGTACACGCCTGAAGGGGTTGCCCGGGCAGATGAAAAGTGGCCTTGGGTGGTTTGGATGCTGATCGGCGTCTTGAGTTCAGAATTAATCCTTGCAAGTCGCGTGCATGAGTGATGAAATGGTTGGGTGCTTTGTCAGCTACGCATTTTCCGGTTGCGTTTGTCCAGCGGACGACGGCCCGGAAGGGCCATCGTACTCGAAAAACGGGTCGTCCTAAGCTGGACGGTTCCTCAAGGCTAAACACCAACGGTTGCTGAGGGTGCTTCGCATTTTGGGTACCTGACCCCTTTTCCGCGGCCGAATCCTTTTGTGAGTGTGATCTACCATGAGCATTGCCGAACCCGCGCCGCGCTCCCCGAGTCGGCCGATCCCGATGCCGGGAACGCACCATCAGCGGCTGGATCGTTTGAAGCATCAAGAACGGCAACGAAGATTCATCATTTGCGTGTTGGCGTTGCTGTCGTCTCTGGTGGTGTGGATCGGCCTCGCCGCAACGGCGGACTTCTACCTGGAATTGACTTCGGTGCTGCGCTTGGTCCTCTGGGGCTGCATCGTGATGGCGGTCGCAACGGTGTTCGTGTGTTTCCGGGGCTGGCTGAGTTTTGATTCGATCGATGCGGTCTGCCAGGCCGAGAACACTCGGCCGGAACTGGGGCAACGTCTCCGCACCAGTTATGACTATCAACATCATCCGGACTCGGTCTCGGCGGCTGATCCCGAGTTGCTCGGCGCGCTCGAAACACAGACCGAGGAACAGGTCGTTCGTCGTCCCTTGGCCCCATTGGGGAAATCGTGGCCGATCGGAGCACTCGCCGGATTTTGTTTGCTGGCCGGATTCGTGTGGCTGACCGTGTTTGTGATTTCTCCCGCATGGCGAGTCGCCAGCGGACGCTTGCTGTTCCTGCCACTGCATTACTCGGACGTTGAACTTGAGACGTTACCGGAGTATTTGGAACAGGGAGACGATTTGGTGGTGCGGCTTCGCGTCGCCGGACGCCCGCTCCAATCCGCGCTCATCCGATATCGAACCAGTGCTGACGGTCCTTGGAGCGAAGCCCCCGTCACGCCGGAAGCGGAAACGCTCTTGCTCGGTGAGTTGACTGCGGTGGTGCCGGATTGCCAAGACGATTTGGAACTCCAGATTTTGGCGCGTCCGTTGGAAACAGAGATCCAGCGGATCGCGGTCCGGCTTCCGCTGGCGGTGCAGCAATGGAACGCTTCGGTCAAACCGCCGGCGTACACCGGGTTGTCGGTCGACGATGGACCGGCCGATGGGCTGCGGATCCCGGAAGGCTCCGACGTTGAACTCTCCGCCCGCTACAACCGACCGCCCGCGACCGTCGAGGTTGATTTGACCCCGACCACCACGAAGCCTTCCGCCACGTCCGTTTCCGATGCGACGGCCAAATTTTCGATCGAAATTGCAGACAATTCCGTCGATGTCGCCCTCCATGCCCGATCGGCCGATGGCGTTGCCAACGATGCATCGATGCAATTGAACGTGATCCGCGACCGCGCCCCGGTGATCAAGTTTCTCAGTCCGGAACCGGATGCCGAGGCGATTGCGACGAGCGAATTGCGATTCACGCTCGAAGCGTTCGACGATTACGGAGTCGGAACGGTCGAGATTCGTTATCGTCTGGACGATGGTCCCGAACAAACGCTCTGGACGAGTTCCGCGGACGAGTCGGCGGCCGCAATGGCCCACAGCGTCACGCTGCCGCTGGAGGAGTTGGATGTGTCTTTCCCGCAAGCGATCACCTATTACGCCGTCGCCGTCGACAACCGCGCGCCGCAACCGCAACGCACCACCAGCGAACTGCGATTCATCGACATTCGACCGTTCTCACGCGACTACGAATTCAGCGACAGTCAGTGCAATTGTCAGGGTGAGTGTTTGAAGCTGGAAACGCTGATCAAGCAGCAACGCCAGATCCTGGGGCAAACCTTTGTGGTGACGCAGACGGCCGATCGCCGGCCGGCGGACGCGAGCCGCGCCGCCGAGCAGTTGTCGTCGCAGCAGGCGGAATTGCTGGAGCTGACCGAGACGTTGACCGCGGCCTTGGAACAGAAAGTTGGGCCGATGCCTACGCTGACCCTCGCGATCGACTGGATGACCGATGCGGTCGAAGATCTGCAATCGGAGGCATTCGAGACCGGTCGGAAAGACGAAGAGAAGGCGTTGGCCAACCTGATCGCAGCGAGACGGAATCTCCGCAAGATTCTGAAACAAGGTGGTTCGCAATCCAAAATGGTTCGCCAAATCGATCAAAACCTCAAGGACAAGGTCCGCAAGCCGCCACAGGATCGCAAGGAAAAACAAGAACAACAGCTTGCCGACGTGCGCAAAGAACTTGAACAGTTGGCCAAGAATCAGGAGAGCTTTTGCCAATCGGCCGGGGCGTGCAAACAAGCCGCTTCGTCCGGCCAATCCGCCCCGTCAACGGGCTCGGCCGAGCCACCGCCTTCCGCTGATGAACTGGCCAAGCAACAACAACGGGACCACGCCAAGGCACGCGAAATCCAGCAACAGCTTTCCTCGGGACGATTCGGCGAGCTTGCACCACAACGTGTCGGCCAGGCCGCCGCATCGATTCAATCCAGCGCCGAGTCTCTGTCGGATGACACGCCGAAGGAACACGACTACGACGACGCGATCAAACAAGCTGCTGCGGCCGCCGAGCAATTGAGGCAGCTTTCTGATCATCTGGCCCAGCGACACGGACCCAATTTTGCTGACAAACTTGCCGCGGCGAAACGAAACGCCGAACGGCTCGCCGACGACCAAAAACGATGGAGTCAATCGTTGTCCGATTCGCAATCCGATGATGTCACTCCATCGGCAGCCGAAACCGAACAACACAAGTTGGCCGCTCGCGGCGAAGAACTCGCGGATTTGACCGACCAGTTGCTGGCCGAATCGACTGACCAGGAGTGGCAAGTCCAGGACGCGCTGGCGAAAACGCTGGCCGAGCATCCGCCGCAACGGTCCGCTGCGGCAATAAAGGCTGCGGCGATGAAGATGGCGACCGGTCGTCGGCAGTTCGACGCCGCATCGGCCGACGGCATGCGGGCGTCGGAGTCATTGAAACGATTGGCCGCGGGGCTGCATCGTGTCCAGCAAGCGATGGGCCCGGCACAGCTCGAAACGCTGACGCAAGCGGAGCAGCGTGCCGCGAGCTTGTTAAAGGAATTGCGACGGGCAAACAGCAAGGCACAACAGACGATCGCCGCGGCGGAAACGAACCGCTTTGCCCAATCGCTTGCCCCCATGGCCGCCAACGATGCGGAATTGGCCAAGGCCATCGAAGCGTTACCCGAACTGGCCACCGCCCCGACAAGCCTGGTCGAGGGGTTGCGGGCGATCGACGAAGTGCTGCAACGCAGGATTCAAGAAGCCGTCTTGAGCGGCGTGATTCAACAAGCGACCGGCCCCGTGCCGCCGGAGTATGTCGACATGGTGGACGATTACTACCGAGTGCTTTCCGAGGACGTCGAGTGACCGTGTTCAGACGCATTTTCTTCGTGACGTTGGGAACACGCTGACATGCCGGATTGGGAACCGCTGTATCCGCTGGTGGTGTATGGGGTGATCGCGGTGGCGATCGCCGCGCTGTTGTGGTTGGCCCGTCGGATTTCGGTGGCGCCCAAATCCACGAACCCGTTGCTGTTGATGCTGCGGGCCGTCGTCATGCTGGGATTGGTGTCGCTGTTATTGAATCCGATCGATCGTCGTGAAACCGTTTTGCCGCCACGTCCGCCGGCCGTCGCGCTGCTGGTGGATTGTTCCCAAAGCATGGGGCTTGGTCAGGGGGAATCTCGCATCGATCAAGTGAAGCGGACGATCGGTTCGGTGACACAGGGGATTCAGAAAGAACGCGAAATCCGTTTTCCGATGTTTCGTTTCGGTTCACGCCTGGCCAAGGTGCCGGGGCTATCGGAATTGTCCGCCACCGACGATGCGTCCTTGTTGTCCGATGCGTTGCAGAAGCTGCCGTCACGCGTAGCCGACCATCAAACGCAGGCCGTCGTTTTGTTTTCCGATGGCGCCGTCGACAAGACCGACCAATTGGTTGAATTGGCCACCGCCTATCGTGAGCTTGGGATTCCCGTCCACGCCATGCTTCCGCAACAACGGGACTTACGAGGTGATATCGCGATCACCGAATTGTCCGTGCCTCCGCGGGTGGCCAAGGGTGACCAGGCGACGATCCGAGCGGTGATTGAAAGCCGCGGTTATGAAAACGAACGAGCGATCGTCTCGATTCGCCCCGCCAATCGTCCCCAGTCATCACCGCTGGCATCGTTGCCTATCACGTTGACCGAAGGCGCGACGTCCTGCGAATTGGTCGTCACCGCTGATCCGGCACTGGGCGAATTGGCGATCGATATTCCCGTTGATGCCGGGGAAGCGGTCGCCAAGAACAATCGTGTGCCGTTTCAGTTGACCGAGAAAGATCGCACGCTGAAGGTGCTTTACATGGAAGGCACGTCGGCGCAGGAGAGCCGGTGGTTGCAAAACGCCTTGCACGCCGATTCGGACATCAAGTGCGTCGCGATGACGGTCAACAATCAATACGCCCAACGGCCGAGTCTGCAACGGATCGATGATCCGTATCGAGGGTTTCCGACGACGCGTGCGGAACTGTTTCAATACGACGTCGTGATCTGCAGCGACATCTCGTTCCAGGCGTTCACCCCGGAGCAAATCGATTGGACCGTCGAGTTGGTGGATCGGCGTGGCGGCGGATTTGTGATGATCGGCGGGTTCACCAGCTTTGGCGCCGGCGGCTGGGATCGTACGCCGTGGGAAGGGCTGATCCCGTTCGACATGACCGGACGCCGAGACTTTTTGAATCAAGGGTTTCAGGTCGTCGTTCCCGAGCAAGCCGAGTCACATCCGATCTGGAATCTGTTTGACGATCCGGCACGCAATCGCGCGGCGCTGGCGGCGATGCCCCCGTTCGGCGGCACCAATCTGATTTCGCGTGTGAAACCGGCCGCAACCTTGTTGGGGCAAACACGAACACCGCTGGCCCGCGTCGGCGTCATGCCCGTCTTCGCGTGCGAGAGTTTTGGACGCGGGCGCACCTTTGCCATGTCGACCGATACGACCTATGGCTGGGGAAGTCGGTTCGAACGTGAATGGGGCGAGGGCGACAATCGCTACTACCAAAAATTTTGGCGAAACGTCGTGCGTTGGCTGGCGGAAAATTCTCAGGCGTCGCAGAAACGTTTGACGCTTCGTGCCGACCAGGTCATCTATTCGCCGGAGGAATCGATTCAGCTGGTGGTCGAAGCGTTTGACAAGGATTTTAAGCCGACGACGAAGTATCGCGTGACCGCGCAGTTGGTTGCCAGCCCGGCCGAGGAGGCGTCGCCGACCGATGGCATCGATCAACCCGCCGGTTCGGATTCGACGCCGGTCACGCTGGATGCAAAACCGACGGCGGAACACTACACCGCATCGATCCCAGCCGCGTTGCCGGGGGCGTCGGACGACCGATCCAGTCCGATGCAGACGGCGTACCTGGTCGTCGACGCGTGGCAAGCCGATCAGAAAGTCGCCAGCGGTTCGCTGGAAATTCAGTTGTTGCATCGGTCTGACGAATGGCTTCGCCCGCAAGCGAAACCCGAACGATTGCAAACGGTGGTCGAAGCCGGGGGCGGACGAATGATCGCGTCAAATGAGGATTTAGACGCACTGCTGCGGTCGTTTGACGTCGCGCCGGGAGAGGTCCTGATTCACAAGTTGCCCCTCTGGGACCATTGGATCCTGTGGACGCTGCTGCTGTCCGTGTTGACACTCGAATGGGTCCTGCGGCGACGCGGCGTGCAACACACCTGAGTTTTTTCCACCTATTGGTCTAGATTTTGTAAAGTCCCCTTGTGTAATCTTCCCAACGTCGTCGCCAGGGGCAGCTGATACACGGCACATCACTTGGCAACCACCCTTCCATTCCAACGGGATCTATCCGTAGCACACTGAAGCTAACCAGCATTTCCGAAACCTAACTTCGATCAAGGGGCAACAATGATCAAGGCTAGTCACGACGGTAATCCGTCGCCAGGAATCCGTCCGTTTACGGTCGTTCTGCAGAGCGAACGACTCTCGATTGCAACCCTCCCTGATGCGCTTCCCTTTCAAACGTTGGAAGTCGACCACTGGGAGGCCGTCTTCAAGAAGCTGAGCTCTTTTCGACCGGGATGTCTGCTCGTCGATTTTGACAATGATCGCGACCAGACGCTCACAACGGTTCGGAAATTTGCCGATCAAGGCATTCGGTTTTCGATTGTCGGACTAACGGCCGACCGCTCGCGACGAACCTTGCATCAAGCGCTTCGTCACGGTTTCGTCGATTTGGTTCCCCATCCGATTGAAAGTCGGCTGTTGATCGAAGCGGTCCAGGAGGCCTTTCAGGCCGACGCCGCCGGACCGGATTCACTCTGCACACTGCGCAGCGGTTTTGGACGGTTGACCCCCAAGGAACGCGAGGTGCTGCCTCAACTGCTGTTGGGAATACCATCGCGACGTCTGGCCGGCAAGCTCAATGTTTCTTACCAAACAATCGATCGTCATCGCAAACGCGTGATCGAAAAAATGAACGTCGACAACATGACGGAACTGGCGATGAAGCTGTACCGTCAATATTAGTGCTTCGTCAACTTTTAAACTTGGGGTGCCGCGGAAAAGGGGTCAGGCCCCAAAAATGCGCAGCACCCTTCGGGCCAATGGGTTTTTGGGGCCTGACCCCTTTTCCGCTCCGAAGCACTAGACGCTAAATGTCGAACACGACGACCAGGTCGATCGCTTGGTGATTGCCCAGCGAGAACGTGACCACGCCGTCTTCGCAGCCGACGTCTTGGGGCAGGTCTTCCAACGACCGCTCAATCCCCGTGATGTCTGCGATGAAAGCGGCTTCGGCGACGGCACAGAATTGCAGCTTGACCTTCGACGTCTTCGGCCGGGTCTGAACCACTTGCATTCTGACCGCAAGCTTGCCGTCGCTGCGGCGCGCGGTTTTCATTTCCGTGACCAAGACGTCGGTTGAGGAAACGTGGACCAGCCATGCCTGGGACGTCACGCCCGTCGGCGATCCGCTCTCGGACGAATCGATGGCGAACGCTTCCGCCGGCGCGATGCAGGACCGCGCCACCGCGACCGGAGACGGACAATCAAACGCAAACGTGACCCGAAACGGAATCGCCTCGGTGCCGGTCGGGACCCCGATTACGGTGTCGAGGAATCGGTCGGCGACCTTGCGGTGCAGCGGCAAGCCATAACCGGCGACCAAGGTTTGCTTTTCCGCTTCGTCGATCAAGACGCCCAGCGGTGCGACGAATTTTTTTGATGACGCGCTGTGCACCTTGTCGCGGACCAGGGGCCGCAAAATCGCCGCCTCCCCGGCCACGGCCGTTCGTACGGCAAAATAGTTTTTCCAAAACGCGCCTTCGGATTCGATTTCAATCTTTGTTTTGGGATGCAGCGTCCCGTCGACTTCCAACAGCCGGCTTCCCCGCCGCAATCGATAACGAAGCGAAAACTCGGCGATCGTTTTGCCATCGTTGTCGTGCAACTCGCCCGACGCGGTGATCTCGCCGAGCGCCCGGTCGGACTGCGTGACCTCCATGCGTTTGCAAACCATCGTCCCGCCCTCTTTGTCGCCCGACAGATCGGCGGCCGCCACCAAACGCATCGACAGACGGTTGCCGCGTGAGGCGCTAAACACACCCGACAGGCTGCCGCCGGTTTCATCCAACGCGACGGCCATGAATTCGTTCTTCAACACGGCGTGTTCGGCAATCCCCTTTTCGCCGCCGGTCAATCGTTTCAGCAGCCCCTGCTTCTTGACCGGTTTCGTTGCCGACAGACGCGTGAATCCCATCGCCGGCACGTCGAACGTCACATCACAGCCGCCTCCGCCCGCTGCGGTGGCCGCGTAGACGAATTTTTCGTTCGCCGGGCTGCCGCCTTGCAGTTGGGTTTGCCGTCGGGTCGCCACCCCCTGGGCGTTGAAACACAACGCGTCCTTGGCGATCCGGTCGTCGGTCGACGGAGTGACGCCGACCAGCTGAGCGATCAGCTGGTGGTCATCGGCGCGGTCGTGTGAATCGGGGGAGCCGCCGGCAGATTCCGAATGGGCGTCGTCTGCTTGTTCGTCGTCGGGCTGTTGGTCGTCCAGCAAGCTCGGTTTGGCCAGCGTCGCGATCGCCCGCAGGGTTCGTCGGGCTTCGGTTCGGACCGTGTGGCAAAAGGACTCGGCCATCGCGCCGAGCGAGGTGTCGGATTTGGGATCGATGACCTGCTGCGCGATCTCTGCCGCGGCATGCTTGGAGATCGCATCGAGCGATCCGTGATGGTAGGGGCGTTCGCCGTCGGTGAAGTAGCGTTCCAGGGTCCAGAAGCGGCCCATCGCGACGCTCCAGGTCGCCGCTCGACAGAGGTCCAGAAAACTGTCGCAGACGCGATCGGGCCAATGCACCAACAGCGCCGTGGCGACTTCGCCGGTGTCGATCAATTCGCCCAAATGGGCACCGAGGGCCAGGAAGGCGGCATCGCTGGCGGCATCCATCGGTTTGGCGGTCAACGCTTCGACTTCCTTGTGGCCGCCCGAGACGATCACCTTGGACTCGTCACCGAATCCCGTGCCGGCGGTGAAATCGATCGGGATCACACCCTGGTATCCGAGTGCCGCCAGGGCGGGGACCAGATCGACCGGTGTCATGCCGGAGAGTCGGGCGTAGACCGAGGGGGTCTGGCCGATCGCTGCAGCGGCCAGCGCCGTGCCGGATTCAAACAGGTGACGCGCCGAGGCCATCGTCATCGCATCGAGAGCGTTTGAATCGCCGCCATTCCAGCCGCCACCGGCCCAGCCGACGGTGTCCAGGGAGAGCAATTGGCGAAAGCGGTCGAATCGCTCGTCGTGTTGCGGGGCGTCCTTGGCCGCACGCACTTCCGCAGCCACCGCGCCGTCGACCAGGAGATTGCGTGGCGTCCCCAGCACCCCATCGCCGTCGTTGTCCGCCGTCGCACTCGCTTGGAAGCGTTCCAGCCAACCGGCCTCGGTCGCGGACTTCAGCACACTCGGGGTCAGCAGAGTCAGGTCGACCAGGTGGGGATCGCTAGAGAAATAGTGGTCGCGTTCTTCGGAAAGGGAATCGAAAACGTCGTGCAACGCTTCGGCGGCCGACGTGGCGTCCCGATCACAGAACGCTTTGGCCGCCGCAACGATCCGGTTCTGCAGATGCAACTCGTCCAGATTGCTGGTGTACCGCAACCGCCGCGTCATGATTTGGATCTGCAGCGACAGGTAGCCGGCGGCATAAAAATCTTCGACGCCCAGCGATCGCGTGGCCGACGGCAGCGCCGCGCAGCGGGGGGCGGCGGGATCGATCCCCAGCGCGGCGAGCATTTCCGCGCGGTCCGCCCCGGTCACCCACGTGCAGTCGGGATTGCCATCGCACTTGCGGCGAAAGTCCGCGGGGATCTGTTTCAACGAGGGATCCGGGACCACGATCACGCGTGGTCCCTCGGGGTTGGGGGGCGTGTCGGCGCGATACCAAGTCGGGATCTGTTCGGTCTGGGCCAACAACAGCGGATGCCACAAGATCGTCCAACCGGCCAACAAGCTTCGCGCATCCGAATCGGGACCCCCGGCGGGAAAATCTTCCAAGGTGGCCGAAGGGAGTAGAACGGAACACTCGTCAAACGGGGCCATAACGCGGTCGCAACTGTGAAGAAGGGAAGGAGATGGTGGAAGGAAAGGGGAAGGGGCATCGTACCCGGAAAAGCGGTCGCCTTAAGCTGGGCGGTCCCAATCGCGGCGTCGCCGGCGGACAAATAATTTGACGACAGACCCGCCCGACGAATAGACTAGTAGCGTGGCGGGGATCGATTCGGCTGCGGTGAAGAAACTTTTTTTGCCGCGACGGAGTCTTTTCGCCGGCCGCCGGGACGCAACCCGACGTCGATCGTTGTGCTTGCTGGACTGGTTGTTGAAATCATTCTTTTCTCTTTTCTCCTCTTCCATCCCCTCTCGCGAAGGTGCAGCTTCGAAACGTTTGCCGTGGAAATTGATGGTGCAATGTTGGGGCAACCAGCACATTCGGAACGCACAGGGTGGTGTAAATTCAACATCGTGCGCGGCCGAGCGTGGAGAAGACGGTCGTGTCGGAGTACCCTGCCGGGACGGGACGCACTGCATTTTTTGACGTCGAATCGCAATCGAGTCTAAAAATCTGTCACAATTCAGCCAAAGATCGCCCAAGGATTCTCGTTATCCATCGTTTATTCCATTGTTCCGTTCGCACCTCCGTGTCCGATCCGGTCGCCCGCCCGAGCGGGTTGTTGGCCACTGGTTCGAGAGGTTGTTGCAGCGGGCAGCGGGACCGGTGGGGCGCGAGAGGCCCCGCCGATCGGGGGCGTGGTGTCGCATGATCTGCTCCCGTTGCAATCCCAATCGCCGATTTCACTCATCACTTTTTCGTTAGCGTTCAACCATGGCCAAGAGCTCTTCAGTTTGGGGAATCGAAATCGGACAATCAGCGCTCAAGGCGTTGCGTTGTTCGCTGGTCGATGACGAAGTTGTCGCCACCGCGTTCGACTACATCGAATACCCCAAAATCTTAAGTCAGCCCGAAGCGGACCCAGAAGAGTTGATCGCCGACGCGATCAACCAGTTGCTCGAACGCAACGAGGGGATGACCGACAAGATCTGCATCAGCGTCCCCGGCCAGAGCGGTCTGTCGAAATTTTTCAAACCGCCGCCGGTCGAAGTCAAAAAGATCGCGGATCTGGTCCGTTACGAAGCCCGCCAACAGATCCCCTTTGAGCTGTCCGACGTGGTCTGGGATTACCAGATGATGCCCGGCAGCATGGTCGAAGACGGCTACGCACTGGACAGCGAAGTCGGGTTGTTTGCGATGAAACGCGAACAGGCCAATCGCCAACTGGCCCCGTTCGACGTCGCCAACATGGAAGTCGATGTCGTCCAATTGGCTCCGATCGCGCTGTACAACATGGTCGCTTATGACCGGATGGGTGACCGGCTGGACGGCGAGATCTTCAATTCGGACGAGCCGCCGACCTCCAGCGTGATCCTGTCGATCGGAACCGACAGCTCGGACTTGATCGTCACCAACGGGTTTCGAATTTGGCAACGCAGCATGCCGATCGGCGGGAACCACTTCACCCGCCAGTTGACCAAAGACTTGAAGATGACGTTCGCCAAGGCCGAACACATCAAACGCAACGCGCGTGAAGCGGTCGACCCGAAGCTGATCTTCCAAACCATGCGGCCGGTGTTCAACGACCTGGTCACCGAAGTCCAGCGTTCGATCGGGTTCTTCCGCAGCATCGATCGCAAAGCCGACATCACCGAGCTGTTGATCACCGGGAACACGGTCAAGATGCCGGGCCTGGCCGCCTACCTGGGCAAAAACCTCGGCTTCGAAGTCCACACCCTGGACCGATTCAATCGCTTGGGTGGCGACGACGTGCTGGCGATTCCCACGTTCCGCGACAACGCGACGACGTTTGCGGTCTGTTACGGATTGTGTCTGCAAGGCTTGGGCATCTCGCAAATCCACGCCAGCCTGGTCCCGCAGGAAATCATCACGCAGCGGATGATTCGTGCCAAAAAACCCTGGACCGTCGCCGGCTTGGCCGTGCTGATGTTCGGCATGTCGGCCAATTTCTATTTTACCCAGCACAGTTGGAAAGAAAGCCACGAAGACATTTGGAAGAAAGCCAATTCCGAAGTGACCAACATGGTGAGCCATGCCCAGCAGCACCGTGATACCGATAGCGAACTGGAGAAAAAACTCACGTACCTGAATGCCGTCGGCGAAGAGATCACCGGCGATGCGGAGAACCGTGTCTTGTGGATGGAGCTGATCCGCGGCGTCAATCAGATCATCCCACGCGGGGTCTACGAAGGCGTCGAACCCGGCCAGATGCCCAGCCCCAAGCAGGTGCCCTACGAAGATCGGATCGATTTCCAGATCACGTCGTTTGAAACCAAGTACTACGAAGACATCGCCGAGTGGTACGAAAAGCGAAGGAAGCGATACACCGACGAGAAGGCTGACTGGGAAAAACTGATGAACATTCCCAAGGAGCCGGGCGCCGTGGCCACCGAGCCGGAAGCACCGACGGGACCGTACTGGGTCGTCGAGCTGCAAGGGTATCACTATTTCAATAATCCCGATCGCGTCGGGTTGCACGGCAACAACCACACCCGCAAGTACCTGACGACGGCGTTCTTGGATCCCAGTCGATTGCCGCCCGACGTCGCCAACCGCGTTATCCGCTTGCCCGATCCCAACGATCCGTCGGCGGAGCCGATCGAGTACACCCCCGCCGAACTCGGTATCAGCTATCCGTTGATGCTGGATGTCGAAGACGCGATCGAAACGTCGATCCCGAACCCGGATTATGAACCCCCGGTGCTGGGGACGGCCGTCGTCGCGGCGGACGTCGATCCCGATGCCGAACCGGAATCCTTCAAGGCCCGGCGGATGGATTTTGTGTTCCAATTCCTCTGGACCCCCACGACCCACTCCCAACGCATGGAAGCCAAAGAAGCCGCACGCTTGAAAGCCGAGGAAGAAGCCGCACTTCGGGGCGATGAGCCGCCCGCCGAGGAAACCGGCGACGAAAGCCTGGACGGTTCCGTCGCCGCCAGTCCCTGATCCCCGCGTCCAATCACGCTTCCGTTCGTTCATTCACATCATTCACTTTTCGCAACCCACGCAATCATCATGGACCAAGTCAAAGAGTACCTGGCCGTCGCTATCAAGCATGGATTCTGGATCGGCAGCTCGATCGTCCTGATCGGGGCCCTGGCCGTTTGGTATCTGTCGACGAGTGATCTGAACGAAAAGACGGAATCGCAGATCCGCAAGATCGAAGGCGACGTCCAAAAGGTGACGCAGTATCGCAGCGAGCTGTCGACCCAGCCGAACGATCTGTCCCATCAGTGGATGAACGAAAAAATCGACATCCGCAAAGAAGAAGTCTTGCAGGCCTGGCAGAACGTGTTTGACGCCCAACGGCACATTTTGACTTGGCCCGACAAGTTGAAAGACGACTTTTTGATCGAATTCAAGTACGTCAAAGACCCCGAAACCGGAATCGTTGATCGCAATACACTCAAGTTGCCGTTCGAAAAATACGAACTCTTCCCGCCTTCGTCTGACCCCGACCAGGTCAACCCCGAATTGCTGCGACGCTACGAGCAGTACATCGGCGAAACGCTGCCGAGTTACGCTGAAATTGCCGGTGCCGAATGGACCGCCGATTTTTCCAAACGGGGCGCCGGGATGGGGGCCAGCTATGGGATGGACGAGATGATGATGGGGACGGGAAGGACGCGGCAAGCCAAAATCAATATCACCGGAGCCGTCGAGGAACCGGTTGTGATTTGGAGCACGTCCAGCCAGGAGACCGTGCTCAAGGACCTGTTTCCTTGGCGCGGGGTCAAGGACTATCCGTCGGAACTGGATGTCTACTACTCGCAAGAAAACCTCTGGATCTTGAAGCAGTTGCTGCAAATCGTTGCCGCCGTCAACGGCGGAGCCCAGCAATCGTTCGAAGCCGAAATTCGAGAAATCAAAAATCTCTCGATCGGAAAGTCGGTCACCTTCAACCAGGGCAGCATCTCCGATCCGGGTTCACGGGCCACCGCCGGATTCGGCGGCGGGATGGGGATGGATGACATGGAAGGCTACGGAGACATGGATATGTATGAAATGGATAGCATGATGTCGGGTGGTACCGGCGGCATCGAAAGCGAAGGCGCGGACCCCGGCGACAGCCGCTATGTCAACACCGCCAACGAACCCATCGACGCGGCGTCGTTGCGGAGTGCCTTCAGCAGCAACGACCCGGGACAAGTCGCGATCGCGGTGGCCAAACGCGTTCCCGTCATGATGCACTTGCAAATGAACCAACAAAGCATCGCCAGGCTGCTGGCCGCCTGCGGAAGTGCACCGCTGATGGTCGATGTCCGCCAGGTCCGCGTCATGCCCAAGGGAGGATCCACCAGCGGCGGTGGCGGAGGAGGCGGGTACGGTGACATGATGGGCATGGGCATGGAAGACGAAATGATGGGCGGCATGGGGATGGGTGACATGAGCATGGGCGGGATGGGAGGCATGGGCGGCGGAGCATCCGTCGGAGCCCCCGAGGATTACCCGATGGACATGGAAGTGGAAATCTATGGCCTGATCTATTTCTACAATCCGCCCAGCGAGGAGTCGCTCGGAATCGAAAAGGTCAAGGACGATGTCTCGATCGACGAATCCGCCGAAGTGATTGACGCGCTGCCAGGGCCGACCGACACCGAGCCGACAACCACGGCCGAACCACCGACCGCCACGCCACCGGCGACCGAGCCGCCGGCTACCACACCGCCGGCCGCAGTGCCACCCGCGGACACGCCGCCGGCTGCCACACCGCCGGCTGACACGCCGCCGGCTGACACACCACCGGCTGCCACGCCACCGGCTGCCACGCCGCCAGCCGCAACACCGCCGACCGCGATGGCGATTCCCGTCGCGATTCCCTAACCGTTTCCGATTTTTCCCTCGGCCCGCGAAACGATCGCGGGCCCGACCTCCGACCATTACCCGATGAACCAAAGTACCTGCTGACAGGGGAACATCATGGACGCCGATAAACTAAAAGACTTTGCCGTCTACAATTTTGAAAAGCTGATCGTTGCGATCGTGGTGCTGCTGTCCGCCTTCTTAGTCTACAGCGGACTGGACAAGCGGATTATCACGGAGGAACAAGACCCGGATCGCTTGGCCCAGAATGCGACCGAAGTCAAACGACAGGTCGATGATGACCACACCGATGCGATCGTCAACGACCCGGAGAATCCTCGCGAGCCAAAATTCGACATCGCGATGGAGCAAAAGAAGTTTCTTCAACCGATCAAATCCAGTCTCTATCAACCCGATCCGTGGGATTTGTCCAAGGCAAGCAAGGACAAGGTGCGTCGCAAGGACCCGATGATTGCCAAACCCGCCGCGGTTCGAACGACCGGCGTGATCGCGTCGCTGGCCTATCGGTCCCAAGACGGCACCTATGCGTTGGCCGATCTGGAGCCCGCGGACGAATTGGAAGTGGTCGAAGCGAAACCCAAACGCAGTTCCCGGCGCAATCGTCGTCAAAACCAAATGGACATGATGATGGGGGGCGGGGAAGGCGACATGGACATGATGGGCATGGACATGGAGATGATGGGCATGGACATGATGGGCATGGACATGGAATCGTCAGGAGCCGGTACATCGGGACCGATCCGAAAACTCGCCGCCGAGAAGAACCTCGGCACAACGGCGAAGAACACTCAAAATCTTAAAACGGGTGCGGATCAACCCCCGGTCCCCGGCATCGGACTGTTCATCGCCGGGACGGCGGTGATTCCCCACAAACAGTTGATCGATGCGTACCAAGAAGCCCTCTCCTACGCGGTGGGTTACGATCCCATCAAACGCGACCTGCCGCGCTACGTCGCCTATCAAGTTCAACGGGCCGACGTCACGAACAAGTCCGTCGATCAATTGACCGATGCGGACTGGATCCTGCGAGACAGCAACGAGACAACGATCGGAAATGCCGCCTTGTACTGGTCCGGGTTCGCGCCCGAATTGGTCCCCGAGGACTACAGAATTCCCGGGGTCACGATGTGGATTCCCCCGGTGTTGCTGGATCCCTACGCCAGTTTTGCCAACCACCCATTGATTCCATTGAAAACCAAACGTGCTCTGCTGGCCGAGCAGATGGAAAAAGAAGCGGAGGCAGCAAAAGCAAGCGCCGGACCCGTTGATATGGAACAGTTTGAAATCGATATCGCCGGCGGCCAGACGCGAACCTTTGGTGGCGGCATGGACGAGGGCTACGATATGGAGATGGGCATGGATATGGACATGGGCATGGACGAGGGCTACGACATGGACATGGGCATGGGTAGCGCCAGGTCGGCCAATGAAGGCAAGCCCGCCGAAGAGAATCCCGTCGACTACAAACTGCTTCGTTTCTATGACTTTGCCTACATCCAAGGCAAAACCTACAAGGTGGGCGGAAAGGTCGTGGGGATGGACCCGAGGGCTCCGCGGATGAACCGCCAGTACGTTTATCGGGTGCGTTTCGCAGTCAACGACCCGAACTTTCCCAAGTCGCCGGAGCTGCAACCGAAGAGTCGCAATCTGGATCCGGAAGCCTACAAGCGGTACGTGACGCTGGCGGCCGAAGCCGAACAGACTCAACAACGAAACTACAAACGCTGGAGCGATTGGAGCGATCCGAGCGCCCCGACGTCGCTGCCGCCCGTCGATCGGGTCGCCTTTGGCAGTGTGAAACCCTACAAGCCGCGTGTCGTGTCCGCCGGCAATCGAAGGATCGAAATCGAATCCGATCCGCCCAAGGCGGAAGTCGTCGCGTCGAGCTTTGATCCGCGTCTGGGCGTCTTTGTGCCGGCACGGATGGAGGCGACCGAAGGCACCGTGCTAAGCACCGAAGTCGAATCGGCCGAAGTCGTCGATCCGATCACCCTGGAAGTCAAGAAGACCGACGAACCGAAGATCGTCAAATCGTCCGCAACCGTGATCGACGTCGAAGGCGGTGCACCGCTGGAAATCGTTGATGACGAAACCATCGTCGAACCCGGGATCTTCTTGATGGTCGACAGTAATGGAAAGCTGCGGGTCCGTGATGCGACCGAAGAGCAGCGGGTCTATCGGATCCAGTCCTTTGCCGAAGAACGTGGTCTGTAAAACGGAATAGATAGAAACAGGATGTACGATTTTGCACGCGGGCCGTTCCCGCGAACACGACCGCGACGGCAGCGCCGTCACGAATGGTCGCGACGTCTGGTGGCCGAATCCACGCTCACACCGAGTGATCTGATCTGGCCCATCTTTGTCCATCCGGGAACCGGGGCTCAAGCGATTGAATCCCTGCCCGGTGTCGAGCGATTGGGAACCGACAAGATCGTTGACGCCGCCAAGCGCGCCCGCGATTTGGGGATCCCGGCGATCGCGGTTTTCCCGGCAACGCCTGCGGAATTAAAAACCGCCGATGCCGCCGAGGCGACCAATCCCGATAACCTGGTGTGCCAAACGGTTCGACAGATTAAAGCTGCCGTCGGCGACACGTTGGGAATCATCTGCGACGTCGCGCTCGATCCGTACAGCAGCCATGGTCACGATGGAATCGTGCGTGACGGAGACGTCGTCAACGACGAAACCGTTGGCATTCTGGCCCGGCAAGCGGTGGTGCAGGCCGATGCCGGATGCGACATCATTGCCCCCAGCGACATGATGGACGGCCGCGTCGGCGCGATCCGTGACGCGCTGGAATCGGCCGGCCACATCAATGTTCAAATCATGTCCTACGCGGCCAAGTACGCCAGCGCGTTCTACGGCCCGTTTCGCGAAGCCGTCGGATCCAAGGGCAACTTGGGCGGGGCCAGCAAGAAGACCTATCAACAGTCCCCCGGGCAAGCCGACGAAGCCCTGCACGAGGTGGCGCTCGATTTAGCCGAAGGCGCCGATTCGGTGATGGTCAAACCCGGCATGCCCTATCTGGATATCGTCACCAAGGTCAAGCAGACCTTTGGCGTGCCGACCTTCGTGTATCAAGTCAGCGGTGAATACGCGATGTTGTCGGCCGCCGGACAACTCGGCTGGCTCAACCGCCGTGACGTCGCCCTGGAAAGCTTGCTGGGGTTCAAGCGTGCCGGTGCCGACGGCATCCTGACCTACTTCGCCCCCGAAGCCGCCCAGTGGCTCGGTGAGTAGGTCACGCTGTGCGTGACGGTGGGCGTACAGTGAGTAGGTCACGCTGTGCGTGACGGTGGCATGCACAGCATGCCCTACGTACCTGGCATGCACAGCATGCCCTACGAAACCGCTTCTCACTCCGCTAATTTCTCGATCGTCTCGGTCCCCAATCGGACGATTCGCCAGTCCGGCAGCACGTCTCCGCCGATCGCCTGATAGACATCGATCGCGTTTTGGTTCCAATTCAAGACGGCCCATTCCATCCGTCCACAATTTCGTTCGATGGCAATTTCGGCCAGCCTTCGCAGCAACGACTTGCCGATTCCCATCTTGCGAAATTCCGGACGGACGTAGATGTCTTCTAGATAGATGCCGGGCTTGCAGAGAAACGTCGAGAAATTTTCGAAGTAAATCGCGTACCCGACCAGTGGGCCGTGCGATTCGTCTTGGCGATCCGTTTGGGCCACCAAGGCTTCGGCACAACGGCGGACGAACAGCGCATCGTGCATGTCGTCTTCACTGGCGGTCAATTGATGTTCCAGCTTTTCAAAGATCGCCAGTTCACGGAGCATCTTAAAAATTTCTGGAACGTCGTTCGGACGCGCCGCGCGGATTTCACAGCTGGGTTCAGACATTGCGGCTCACAAGAAGATCGTCAAATCAGTCGGCGGTGGGGGATTACCAGAAACGTCGCTCGATACGTTTTTGGGCGTCCTACGTTTACGTAAAGCATCCCGATGATGCAGTCGCAGTCAACCGTGAAGCCCCCCCAAACCGATTGATCGATACGTTCGGATCGATCGACAGCCCAAGCGAATATGGAAACGATCAACGGCCGCTTCTTGCCAGACGATTCAGACCGGCCCTCGTCTCCGCCCGCCGCCCCGCCATCGGCGGATTCGCTCTCGGACCAGCCTGCCGAACCGCCCAACAGTGGCGATCCAGATCGGACGGCTAACCAGACGCCAAACGGCGGCGCCGCTGCGGCGGATCCGTTGGCGACCGTCTGGGGAATTGGCACGCCGCCCGAACCGAAGCGACCACCGGGCGAGAGTCGCGGAAACGCTGGCACCCCACACCGCCAGCGGGAAACCGGCCTGTCAGACGCCGAATGCACACTCGGTTCGGCTTCCGCCGGTCGTCACGAATCGGCGGATTCGGGTGAAGACGAAGAACGTCCTCGTGACTGCGAGCGCTATGTCGAACTCGGTGAACTCGGACGCGGCGGCTGGGGGGTGGTTCAGCGTGCCCTCGATCGGCAACTGCAGCGTGAAGTCGCCGTCAAACGCATCAGCAATCCGGGCAAAATCCAGCCCAGCGAACGGGAGCAGTTTCTGCACGAGGCGCGGATCACCAGCGGGCTTCAGCATCCTGGCGTGGTGCCCGTTCACGAGTTGGTCGCCGACGAAACGGGTGACACCTACTACGTGATGAAACTGCTCGAAGGCGACACGTTGCGTCATCACATCCGCATGGCACACGCCAAGCGTCCCGCGGGCAAGTGGGCCCGGCACGACTTGCTCGAAGCGATCACTCCGCTGTTGCTTCGATTCATCGACGTTTGCAATGCGGTCGCCTATGCCCATCGACGCGGCATCATTCACCGCGATCTGAAACCCACCAACGTGATGGCCGGGGCGTTTGGCGAAACGATCGTCGTGGACTGGGGGCTGGCGCGATACATCGATGACGCCGACGGGGAGACGACGGTCCAAGGCCCGGTAAAACAAAACGACGACTCGGGCAGCTATCGCTCGTCGGCGCCGATGGAGTCCGAAGGCAGCGTGGTGGGAACGCCGACGTACATGGCGCCCGAACAGGCTCGGGGCGAGTTGGCCTCCATGGGCAGCCACAGCGACATCTACTCGCTCGGCGTGATCCTCTACGAAATCATCGCCGGCACTCATCCGCACAAGGGGCTGGACATTCGATCAGTGCTTCGCCGAGCCCGTGACGGCGAATTCACTCCGCTGCGAGAGCTGCAGCCCTGCGTCCCGAAACCATTGGAAGAGATCGTCCACACCGCGATGGATCCCACGGCGGAGCGACGCTACGGCGACGTCGAAACCTTGGCCGATGATGTGCAACGTTTCATGACGGGGTTGCGCGTGTCGGTCCATGACGAAACGCTGATCGAACGCTGTTCCCGCTGGTGCGGTCGCCATCGCGCACTCGCATCCACGATCGGTTTAGCGATCGTAGTGTTGATGATCGTCTCGGTGATCAGCGCGCTGGTGATCCGTTCGGCGCACCAGGCTGAACGTCAAGCGAGGATCGAAGCCCGCGAAGCGCACCACGAGTCTCTTGAGCGTCTGGTCGATGCACGCGACACCGCGGACACGTGGCTGGTCGATTTGAGCGGTTCCTTGCAATTCCATCCGGCGATGACACCGCTGCGGAACGAATTGATCGGACAGGCCCTGAACCAATACCAACGTTTGATCGAACAGCCGATCGATCCGATTGCCGATCGGTCCGGTGACCAGCTCGACGCCGACGCCTTCAAAACCAACACCCTGGTCTGGCTGGAACGTGTCAAATGCCATTTGCGTTTAGGCGATCTGCATCGGATGCGTGGCCAGGTCGAGCCATCGAAGAAACAGTTTGCCATCGCGGAGTCCATTCTCGCAGGCTTGGGGCACGCCGTTGATCATATCACTCCGGTCTCGTTGCAGCGGGCGGACGTCGCTTCCGAACTTGCCGACACCTGGTTCCTGCACCAGCCCACCCTGCATGAACTCGTTTGTTTGGAAAAGGTCAACACGACGATCGGCAGGGCGATGGCGAATGAAGCGTCACCCACGTTGGCCGCCGCGATCGGAGCGCGCGAACAGCTTCAACACTGGTTGCCGTGGGAGCCGCCGTCGGGCGCCGACGTTGCTCCGTCTCACTTTGTCGCCCGTGCGATTTCAGCGCTGGTACGGTTGGAGGTGGTGATTGAACGCACCCAGGTATCGACATCCCCGTCGGCCAGACGCGTGTTTTCCGCGGACCGGTATCAAAACGCCGTCCGTTGGGCACGCTGGCTGGCTGATCATCGAGGCAACCCCAGCGACTTGAAACTGTACGAGACGATCGCGACCGAGAACGCCCAACGTTTCAGCCGGCTCGGCGATTTTTCTGCCTCACACCAGGCGTGGACGCGGTTGATCGACCATCTGAGCGACCGTCTAGCGTCTGCCGGCGAACGATCCGATTGGATGCAGTCACTCGCCCACGCAAAACTGCGTCGTGCCGAAGTGGCCGTCCAGTTGGGCCGCAAAGACGAGGCGGCGGAGGACTACGCCAGTTCGATCGAGGATTTGGAACGCACGTGGTTGTTGGCCGATGCCGACGAGTTCTTTCGTGTGAACCTGGCCACCGCGGAAAACAACCTGGGGCGATTGTGGGTTGATGGCAACGATCAACAACGTCAACAAGCCAAGCAATTGTTTGCCCGGTCGATCGCCACCTACCAACAACTGCTCAGCGAATCGGCGACGCCGGATATTTTGCGGCGGTTGGCACTGACCCACACCGCGATGGCCGAAGCGATCGACGCATCGACCGAGGGCGGCGACGGTGATGCCGCCGCGAAACAGCTCGAACATTTGCAACACGCCACGCTGGCCTATGAGATCTTGCGCGATCAAGAGCTGTTGAACGATCGAGATCGACTCCATTGGGCGGCAGCGTTGGTCGATCGGCGGCAGATCGATCCCGATGCGGTCGATCCGAAAACGATCCGCAAGCTGCTGGCAGAAATCGACCTCGAAGCATTCACCGCAGCCCAACGCGGCAAATACCACTCCCTGTTGGACGCTGTGCGTTCATCGGTTCAGAATGGCGGTGTTGAATGATACAATCATCACCAGCGCAATGACTGATCTTGAGAACCGTGAATTGGCGGACGAAGCTTCCGTGCCTGGCAAGATCGGTTGTTGTGGATGCTGGAACGTGACCCATCTTTGTGGGCCCCATTGACACACTTCCATGCGCCTTTCCAACTTGATGAATTGACATGATGCCCGCTGCGATGAACCCCGACCCCCTCCAGGGCGACACCAGCCCCGACTGCTTGCTCGGCTCCACCAAGGATGTCGCCGGCACGCGCGGTGGTGAACCATTGCAGGGGGAGCCATTGCAGAGCGAACCGGAAGCCACGTTGCAGCGATCGCCCGATCCGTCGTTGGGGGCTCGCAACGATCAATCCTGTCTGGTGCAGATTTATCCTGCCGACGTCGTCGATGGGATGTTGCTGATCGAGAACGATGAATTGATGATCGGCCGCGAAGCCGGTTCGGACTTGATGCTCAGCGACACCAGTGTCTCGCGTCAACACGCCATCATTCGTCGCACCGAGGCGGGGTTTGAGTTGGAAGATTTGGGCAGCACCAACGGGACGTTCGTCGCCGGCCGTCAAGTCACGCGGGCCCGATTGAATTCCGGCGACACGATTCGTTTCGGCAGCTTTCTGTTCAAGTTCCTTTCGGCCGGAAGCGTCGAATCGCAGTATCACGAAACGGTTTATTCGGCGCTGACGCGCGATGCCTTGACCGGGACGATGAACAAACGCTACTTGCTGGAAACGCTCAGTCGTTCGATCGCCGCCGCGGTCCGCCAGCGTCAGCCCGTCACCGTCGTGATGTTGGACATCGATCATTTCAAGAGCGTCAACGACACCTATGGACACTTGGTCGGCGACGAGGTGTTGCGGGAATTCGGTCGGCGAGTCGCCACGGGCTGCCGCGAAGACGATTTGTTGGCGCGTTATGGCGGCGAAGAGTTCTGTCTGTTGCTCTCGGCGACCAGAGCCGAAGAAGCCTTGGAAGTCGCCGAGCGTTGTCGCTTGGCCGTCTGCGACCAGCCCTTTCAGACCGCTGCCGGGCCGCTCAAAATCACCGCAAGCTTCGGTTTTGCGGTCTTGAATCAGGACCACAGCGAAACGGGTTTGGAACTGATCCGCCGCGCCGACGAGAAACTGTATGAAGCCAAACGCGGCGGTCGCAATCGCGTTTGTGGCGACGGTGTCGCCTAGTGCTTCGTCAACTTTTATTCTTAGGGTGCCGCGGAAAAGGGGTCAGGTACCAAAAATGCGAAGCACCCTGCGGGCCATTTGGTTTTTGGTACCTGACCCCTTTTCCGCTCGACAAACGCAGGCTCGAAAATTGAAAGCTGACAAAGCACGAGTGGTTCCGGCCCTACTGCCAAGATCGTAGCGGAACGGCGCGAGGGGGCTGTCGATTCAGTGAGCCGCGACGCGTAAGCGGCCGGGCATTTCGGCGCCCGCCCGAGGCCTTACGGCCAACGGCTCACCATTGACCCAGCAGACCCGATCAATTCGACCGACCGCTTGCGGTCTGGTTTCACTCGTCAAACGCAAGCTGAAAGCTTACGCCACGTGCTAACATCACGGTCCGGCGGGCGGTTCAATCACCGACGCCCAGGTCATCGTCGAAGCTGGCCAGGATCAGTTTTAATTCGGATTCTTCGTGGCTTTCAAAACTTGACTTAAACGATTTGAAACGCCGTGTCAGCCTGTTGATGTGTTCGACGGCTTCGCAATTCAGTTCCAAAATCAGATCGGCCAGATCGCGGATTTGTGAAAACAACGTCGAGTGCTGGGCCCGTAGTGATTCGGCGGTTAAGCTCAGATGTGGCGCGATGTCGACTGCATCATCGAAGTAACCGTACGCTTCTTCGAGAGAAAAATGGATCGCCAATTGGTCTCTCAATTCGGCGAGCCCGGCGATCAATTCCGGCCAATGATTCTTTGCGGTCTCGGGGTGCGAGAACATCGGAATCAGGCGATCCCAGAGCGATTTCAATTGACGGTTGTCGTCTTTGATCTCTCTTAGAAAAGCCGCATTCACGGTCAATCGACCGACCGGTTTGCTGGCTAAGCCTTCTCCAGATGATTTCCCAGCGGCCAGCTGGTTACTCGGCGCGAGCGCGTCAGACATCGGCATGATCCTTTTGTTTTGAGGCTGTTTCCATTGTAACCACCAATTCGATCTCGCGAAGTTTTTTGAGGGCTTTTTGATCGATCTTGGCAGTCTGTACGGCCCGCCCTCGACGGGTAGGCGCGATTGCCCAAACTGGTCATGCATTCCAGATGCCAAACGGCATCACGTCTTCCAAACGATCGGCACCGACCCGCAGCATCAGCAGACGGTCCACCCCCATTGCCACGCCACTACACGGGGGGAGTCCCTCACGCATGGCATCCAGCAGTGTCGTTTCGGTGGCCAGGCGGGGGCGCCCCGATGCGATTCGCTTGCGATTGTTTTCCGCATAGCGTGCCGACAACACCTCGGCATCGAGCAGTTCGTCATACCCATTGGCCACTTCTACCCCGCGGACGTACAGCTCAAACCGGGCGGCACATTGGTCGTCGTGCGATGACGGTTTGGCCAACGCGGCTTGCGGCAGGGGGTAATCCGTCAACAGCAGCGGACGCCGTTGCCCCAGTGACGGCGCGATCTGTGCCGACAACAGATAGTCGAGCATCTGGTCGCGATCATCGGCGATCGTTGCCGCCAGAATTGCGTCCAATCCCGCCACCGTGTCGAACAAGTCGTCGGTGGCAACATCGATCGGATCGAATCCGAGTTGTTCGGCAAAGGCATCGCGGTAGCGGATCGAATCATAGCCGTCGGTGCCCAGCATCTCGCAAGCGAATTGGCCGGTCAGTCGCATCGCGGATTCAAAATCACCGCCGACCTCGTACCACTCCAACATCGTGAATTCGATGTTGTGCAACTGACCGGCTTCACCGCCACGGAAGACCGGACCGATGCTGTAAATCGATGGCGCTCCGCCGGCCAGCATGCGTTTCATCGCGGACTCGGGAGACGTCTGCAAATAAAACCGCTCGGGGAGCCGCGGATCCGAAATCCCCAACGTGTTCGTTTCGATGGCCAAGGGATCCAAATAGGCATCGACCACACAATCGCGCGACAGGCAAGGCGGTTGCGTTTCCAAGAAGCCGTGCTGATCGAAAAATCGACGCGTCTGGCGAAGCAACTCGGCACGCGCCGCAAGATGGTTTACATTGGCCATGACCACACCCGTTATCCCTTGCGGCATCGCGTTCGTCCTTCCCACACGACACCCTTTGTGAATTTTTCTTCGCCAGATCGTTATGCACGCCAACGCCAATTCGCCCCGATCGGCGTCCAGGGCCAAGATCGGATCGAACGAGCCGAGGTCGCCATCCTGGGTTGCGGTGCGCTCGGGACGGTGGCGGCGGAATTGCTGTGTCGCGCCGGCGTGGGCCAGATTCGAATCATTGATCGTGATGTTGTCGAGTGGACGAATCTGCAACGCCAATCACTCTTTGACAGCGACGATGCCCGGCTGGGGGCCAGCAAGGCCGAAGCCGCCTGTCGCAGGTTGGAGGAAATCAACGATCACGTGCAGACTACTCCGGCGGTGACCGACATCAACGCTGGGAACATCGAATCCGTCTTGGCCGGCGTCGATTTGGTGATCGACGCCACGGATAATTTCGGCATCCGATTTCTGTTGAATGATTGGGCCCTTGCAACCGGCACCGTGTGGGTGCATGGCGGATGCGTCGGCGCGAGCGGTCAAGTGCGGCTGTTCGACGGAGCCGATCGCCCGTGTTTTCGTTGCCTGGTCCCCAGCCTTCCGCCGGCAGGACTGGTCGACACCTGCGATACCGCTGGCGTGATCGGGCCGGCGACCCATGTGATCGCCAGCTTGCAGGCGGCCGAAGCACTCAAGTGGATTTCAGGCAATCGACAAGCCGTCTGCGAAGACGTGTTGTCGATCGATCTGTGGAACAACCGAATCCGCCAAGTCACACTCGATCGGGACATCGCGCCCCAGTGCACCGCCTGTGTGCGTCGAGAGTTTGAATTTCTCCGCGGCGACGCCCTGCGCAGCAGCGAAGGGGCATTGTGTGGACGCGACGCGGTGCAACTCAATCCGCAAGGCGACAACGTGCAGATCGACCTGGGCGCCATGGCGCGACGTTGGGAGGCGATCGGGCCGGTCCAATCGACTCGATTCTTCACCCGGCTGCAGGTCGATCCGACGACCCAGTTGACGTTGTTTCGAGACGGCCGCGTCGTCGTGCAAGGGACCGATGATCTGGCCCGCGCCCGTTCCCTGTTCGATCGGTATGTCGGCAATTGAGACGCACCCCCGGCGGCTCAGACCGCTATAAAGACATCTTCGTCGCTTCGGACGACTTCAATCAGATTCAATCACTTCAACCCAACACTTGAATTACCATGCACGGAAAAGATGCGATTCGCAGCGCCTACCAACTCAGCCGAATGGTCACCACGTCCTACTTCAGTGACCTGACCGATCAAGAGCTTCTGACACGGCCGGGCAAAGGCTGTAACCACGTGGCCTGGCAACTCGGGCACTTGATCAGCTCCGAGTGCGGATTGCTCAATTCGGTCGCGCCGGGGTTTGCCGTCGAGTTGCCCGAAGGCTTTGCCGAGAAACACAGCAAAGAAAACACGGCCAGTGATGATCCGGCGGAATTCGCGACCAAGGACGAGTATCTGGCGTACTTTGAAAAGCTCCAGGAAGCGGCTTTCAAAGCGTTGGATGCCCTGTCCGACGAAGACTTGGCGAAGGAAGCGCCCGAGCATCTTCAACAGATTTGCCCCAACGTGGGAACCGTCTTTATTCTGATCGCGACGCACCCGATGATGCACGCCGGCCAGTTCGTGCCGGTGCGGCGAAGCCTGGACAAGCCCGTGGTGATTTAATCGGTCGTGATTTGATCGGTTAGGGGCTGGCGGGGCAAACCGCTGATGTCCGTTTGCCGTCGGCCGGAGGCCAACGAAGCTCTGAAAGTCACCCTCCTGGCAGGAGGGTCGAGCGAAGCGAGGGGAGGTCGAACGGTTGTCGCGGAGTGATTAAAACTGCACGACCTCGACGCATCAACCGACGACGCACCGCCCTCCTTGGGACCAGCGTGGCGGTCGACTCTACAACCGCACCGGAATGCCGGCGTCGCGCATGACCTGCTTGGTTTCGGCGATGGTGTATTGGCCGAAGTGAAAGATGCTTGCCGCCAGCGCCGCGCTGGCTTTGCCTTGCAGGATGGCTTCGGCCAAGTGGGTCGGGTTCCCGGCCCCTCCGCTGGCGACCACCGGAATATTGACCGCAGCGCTGACCGCGGCGGTGACCGGCAAATCGTAACCGTCACAGGTACCGTCGGCGTCCATGCTGGTCAGCACGATCTCTCCGGCACCGAGTTCTTGGACGGTTTTGGCCCAGGCGACCGCCTCCAGGCCCGTCGGTTTGCGTCCGCCATTGATATGGACCTCCCAGAACTCTTGGCCGTCCTTGAGCACCCGTTTGGGGTCGATGTTGACGACGATGCATTGGCTTCCGAAGCGGTCTGCGGCTTTGCGGACAAATTCGGGGTCTTTGCAGGCGGCTGAATTGATGGACACCTTGTCGCAGCCGGCATTGAGCAGATCGCGGACGTCTTCGATCGATCGGACGCCTCCGCCGACGGTCAGCGGCATAAAAACGCAGTCCGCGGTCCGCCGAACGACGTCCAAAATGATGTCGCGTTCTTCGTGGCTGGCGGTGATATCCAGAAACACCAGTTCGTCCGCCCCTTCGGCTTCGTAGCGGCTGGCCACCTGGACCGGATCGCCCGCATCCCGCAAATTGACGAAATTGGTTCCTTTGACAACGCGTCCGCCATGCACGTCCAGACAGGGGATCACTCGGGCAGCTAACATCGATCGGGTTCGGATTTTGATGGGTGAAGCAGAAAATACGGGGGGCGATCGACGTGTTATAGGTCAATCAGCGGTCGGCTCGAAGGGTGGCAAGGGTGCGTCCGGTTGACCTTGACGTGGCGTGAATTTAATTTGCACCACCCGTTTTGGCGTCGGATCCAATACCGCGTCTTTACCCGTCGTCGCACCTTCCTCTCTCGCAGGCTTCCCCCCCGTGTCAAATGTCACCCCGGTTCGAAACGCGCTTATCAGTGTCAGCGACAAGCTGGGCCTGGCCGATCTAGCGGCCGGATTGCAGCGAGACGGTGTGACGATCTACAGCACCGGTGGAACGCGACGTCACTTGGAACAATCGGGCATCGATGTGTTGGACGTCGCCGAGTACACCGGTTTCCCCGAAATGCTGGACGGCCGCGTGAAAACGCTGCATCCCAAGGTGTTCGGCGGCATTTTGGCGATCCGTGATCGCGACGATCACATCGATTCGATCGAAGAACACGACATCGTGCCGTTCGATTTGGTCGTCGTTAATTTGTACCCCTTTGCCGCCACCGCGGCGCGGCCCGGCGTCACGTTCGACGAGTGTGTCGAACAAATCGACATCGGGGGGCCGAGTTTGGTCCGCGCGGCGGCCAAGAACCACCGCGACGTCGCGGTCGCGACCAGCCCCGAACAGTACGGCGAGTTGCTCGAGCAACTCGACGGCGGCGGCACGACGCTGGAGCTGCGGAAACAACTGGCCGCCGATGCATTCGATCACACCGCCGCCTACGACCGGGCGATCGCCGATTACATGCGTGGCGATTCGATCGCCGGCGAGTTCCCCTCGTCGATGCACCTGGCGCTGCGTCGCAAGAGCCAATTGCGTTACGGCGAAAACCCGCACCAGCGTGCGGCCCTGTACTCCGATCCGACCATCCGAAGTGCCAACCTAGTTTCGGCCCGCCAGATCAGCGGCAAAGAACTCTCGTACAACAACCTGCTGGATCTCGATTCGGCACTGGAAATCGTTCGCGGTCTATCCAACCCGGCCGTTTCGGTGATCAAACACAACAACCCCTGCGGTGCCGCCAGCGACATCAAACTGGTCGACGCCTGCCGCAAGGCCCTCGCGGGTGATCCGCTGAGTGCGTTCGGGTCGGTGTTGGGATTCAACAAGACCGTCGACATGGCCACGGCCGAATTGCTCTGTGAACCGGGGTTGTTCATCGAAGCGATCGTCGCGCCGGACTTCGAAGCCGGTGCGGTGGGATTGTTGACGACGCGTCCGCGTTGGCGCGAGAACGTGCGACTGATGCAAGTCGGCATCCTGGATGATCCGCCACCGGCGATTCAACGTCGCTTCATCAGCGGCGGGATGTTGGTGCAAGACGCCGACCGCATGACCAGCCCGCGCGTGCAGTGGGAAACGCCCACCGAAACCAAGGTCGATGAAGAGCTTTGGGATGACCTGGTTTTCGGTTGGGAAATGGTCCGGCACGTCAAAAGCAATGCCATCGTCTTGGCCAACGACACGTCCTTGGTCGGTGTCGGAGCCGGGCAGATGAGTCGCGTCGATAGCGTGGAAATCGCGATCGAAAAGGCGGGCGATCGGGCCAAGGGTGCGATCCTGGCCTCCGATGCATTTTTCCCCTTCCCCGATTCGATCGAAGCGGCAGCCGAGGCCGGCATTGTGGCGATCATTCAACCGGGCGGTTCACGCCGTGACGGCGAAGTCGTTGAAGCCTGTGACCAGTATGATCTGCCGATGGTGTTGACCGGGCGGCGTCACTTTAAACATTAGGATTTTGTCCGGATTGAACGTTCGGATCGCCCCGACCGATAGGGCTCGCGCCCTATCGATTGAGTGTGATGCGGTTAGCGGACCGTTGTACGACGTCCTTTCCAGGTCGTCGTCGGGAGTCCAACGGACGACGGCCCGGAAGGGCCATCGTACTCGACAAACCGGTTGAACTAAGCTGGACGGTCTCAAAAGGCTAAACACCAACGATTGCCCGGCAAGTAGGATTTCACCATGACGATCCTTGACGACATACTGGTCAAAACCCGTGAAACGATTGCCCGCGACATGGCCATCGTCTCGGCGGACCGGTTGGAATCCGAACTGGACGCCTTGCCGCCCTGTCGCGACTTTCATGGCGCCCTGGCAGCCGGCGATCGCGTTAATCTGATCGCCGAAGTCAAACGGGCGAGCCCCTCGGCGGGCCTGATCCGTGAAGACTTTGACCCCGCGGAAATCGCCAGGTGTTACGTCGACGGTGGAGCCGCCTGCATCAGCGTGTTGACCGACGAACCGTTCTTTCAAGGTTCGCTCGATTATCTGCGAGACGTGCGCGCGGCGGTCGACATTCCGATCTTGCGAAAAGACTTCATCGTCGATCGCTACCAATTGCTGCAGGCGCGTCAGGCGGGCGCCGATTGCGTGTTGTTGATCGCCGAATGCTTGCCGCCGGATGAATTGAAACAGCTTCACGACTTTGCCACCGATCTCGGCATGCAAACCTTGATCGAGCTGTTCGACCCCGAAAATCTGCAGGCCGTGTTGGCCACCGGGACCAAGCTGGTCGGCGTCAACAATCGCGACCTGCGGACCTTCAAGACAACGCTTCAGCACACCTTGGATCTCTGCCCGTCGATTCCATCGGACCGCTTGATTGTCGGTGAAAGCGGCATTCGAGAACATGCCGACCTGTTGCGGTTGGCCACCGGCGGCGTCAAGGCCGTGCTGGTCGGCGAATCGCTGATGCGAAAGGACGATATCACCGAGGCGGTTCGAGAGTTGTTGGGATGACGCCTCGCAGCCGACACGTCGCGGCGGCCCTGGTCGCCTGTCTGTTGTTTGGCGTCGGGGTGACGCTGACGGCGGTGCGAACCGTCAGCCGTTACCAAACGCCGGGATCGTCCAATCCCGCGACACAAGGGATGTGTGACTTTCACAACGGGCTGTACTTTCCCGCCACCGCGCTGTTGGCTGGCAAAAGTCCCTACGGCCAGCAGTACGCCGACGAGTACCCGGTGTCGCGTCAGATCCCGTTTTTCTCGCCCGTGATCCTGGTGCTGCACGCGCCGTTGACGTTTTTGCCGCTGCCGGTCGCGGATGTCCTGTTTTTCGTGATCTCCGTGTTGCTGGTGATCGTGCTGGCGATGCTGTGCGCCAAGGCCGCCGGCGTGGGGCGTGCGAACGGGGCCGCCGGCGCAGGTGGGCGTTTGACGTGGGTCGCATCGATTGCTGCGGCGATTGTGTTTTCCCGCAGCGGACATATCTCGCTGTACAACGGTTACTTCACCATCGAGTTGGCGTTGGCGACGATCGCCGCGATCCACTTTGCGAAAGACCGTCCGATGACGGCGGCCATCGCGCTGACGCTGGTATCGGCCAAGCCGACGTTCATTTTGCCGCTGGGGTTTTTGATGTTGGCCCGCGGAAACTACAAAGCGCTGGGGTTGGGGGCCGCGATCAGCGTGCTCGGCGCGGGGCTGCCGATGACCTACCTGGCCTATCACGAAGGCATTCGGGCGACCGGTTCGATCGACATGGCCGCCGGATTGGACAAGATCGTCGACGACATCGGCACGGCGCAACAGGTCCACATGAAGACTCAGGATGAATCCCCCGTCGATTCATGGACGCGGCTGGATGCCTTGGCAACGGTTTGCAAATGGACCGGCAGCGATCCCGGCCAGATGGTTCATCTGGCCGTGATGATGCTGATTCTGGCATGGCCGATGGTGATTCTGTTTTACCGATCGCGGCATGGATTGGACGACGGGGTTGCCGGCGGCACCGGTTGTCTGATGCTGGTCGCGACCCTGACCAGTCTGTACCACCAGTCCTATGACGCGATGGTTGTGGTCGCACCAACGGTCGGTCTGCTGCTGGCGAGCACCGAGTTTTGGAGGTCGGTTTCGCCTTCGACCCGCGGGGTGCTTGGAGCCCTGATGGTGTTCCCGGCGTTTAATTACCTTTCAACGCGCAGCTTTCTGACGCGTCTGGACTTGGGGGACATCGGATTTGGCGTGATCACCAGCCTGAGCGGAGTGGCGCTGATGATCGCCTGGGCGGTGATTTGCGTTCTGCTGACGCGTCGGATGATCGGACCACGCAACCGACCGTCCGCGAGCGGGCCGGTGATTGGGTGAGCCGTGACGCGTCAGCGGCCGGGCATTCCAGCGCCCGCCCGAGGCCTTACGGCCAGCGGCTCACCGTTGACTCCGCAGATCTCAACTCAATCGACAGTTCGCTTGCACCCTGCCGCCACCCAACGAAACCCCGCTTGGCGTCGCACGGCGGGATCGCCCGCCCGATCACGCGTCTCCCCTGACGCGGTTGGGGCGGCCAGCCCGCGCGCGATACCGCACGAATAATCGGTACAGCCCCGTTCTTTTACGTGACCAAATCGTTTCCAGTCGCTTGTTGCCGTTCTGGCCCTGTCTAAACTGCATCTGACCGCATGAATCCGCACCAGGAACCTTCACCGAAATTGCCCGATGGATGATCTCTTCCCCGCCGAGTTGAATCCCCAGATTTCCGTATCAGCCAGTTCGGCGGATGCTCAGGCTGTTGACACGCGTGCCCATCGATTTCGACCGGCAAAAATCTTTCTGGCGCTCCCGGCGTATAACGAACAGCAAGCGTTGCCGGAGCTGTTGGAACGCATCGGCGAGTCGTTTGCCGACACCGGGCTGCCCTACGAAGTCATCGTCGTCGACGACGGCAGCACCGATGACACCGCACAAATCGTTTCACAGCTGTCGTTTCAAATGCCGTTGCATCTGGTCCAGCATCAGCAGAACCAGGGCTTGGGAACGACGATTCGCGACGCGCTTCGCGAGGCCGTGGATCGCGCCGGCGAGCGTGACATCATCGTCACGATGGACGCCGACAACACCCACCCGCCGGGCTTGATCGATCGCATGGTGCGGATGATCCACGAAGGCTGTGATGTCGTGATCGCCTCGCGATTTGAATCGGGCGGATGTGCCGTCGGCGTCCCGATCGAGCGGCATTTCTTGTCCATCGGCGCGCGGTTGCTGTTCACCGTTCTGTTTCCCACCCGTGGCGTCCGCGATTACACCTCCGGGTTTCGCGCCTATCGCGCTTCGGTGATCCGTCAGGGCTTTGCCGATCACGGCGAGGCGTTCGTCGCTGAAAAAGGATTTTCTTGCATGGCGGACATCTTGTTGAAACTTCGCAAGCAAGGCGTCTTGTTCGGCGAGGCCCCGTTGCGTCTGCGTTATGACCGCAAGGGCGGCGCGAGCAAGATGCAGGTTTTTAAAACCATTGGGTTGACGTTAAAGCTGCTCACCCGCCACCGTTTGCGAGGTCGGTAGTCGTGGCTGACAAGGACGAACACGCGTCGCCCAAGAAGCGTTGGTTGGTGATCGGCGGCGGCGTGATGGGGCTGAAGATCGCTGACGATTTGGCCGGCAAGGGGCAAGACGTGACGATCGCCGAAGCCGCGCCCCGCTTCGGCGGGCTGACCAGCGCTTGGCAACTCGGCGACGTCTCCTGGGATCGTTTCTATCACGTCACGTTGCTCAGTGATTCGGTGCTGCGGAAACAATTGCAGTCGCTGGGATTGGAGCGCGAGCTTCGGTGGGTTGAAACCAAGACGGGGTTCTTCGCCGGCGGCAAATTGATGTCGATGAGCAACACGCTGGAATTCCTGCGTTTTCCACCGCTGTCGCTGTTCCAAAGGGTTCGCTTGGGCGGCACGATCTTCCTGGCGTCCAAGATTCGCGATTTCCGCAAGATGGAACAACAGTCCGTCGAATCCTGGTTGCGACGTTGGTCGGGTAACGGGGCGTTTGACAAAGTTTGGTTGCCGCTGCTCAAAGCGAAACTCGGTGACGCCTATCGCCAGACCTCCGCCGCATTCATTTGGGCGCATACCCAGCGGATGTACAAGGCGCGTCGAAGCGGGGCGAAAAAGGAGATGTTCGGTTACGTCCCCGGCGGCTACGCGCGGATCCTGGACGTCTGGACCAACCGTCTGGCCGAGCGTGGCGTTCGGCTGTTGAGCGGTCACGGCGTCAACAGTGTTCGCAAGACCGACGATGCGGGTTCGGGCCGATTGGAAGTCGACTTCGGCGCGGGACGCGTGGAAACGTTTGACAATGTCGTTTCCACGATCGCATCGCCGTTGATCGCCGATCAATGTGAACAGTTGCGTGATGAAGAAAAATCGAAACTGCGGGCGATCAAGTACTTGGGCGTCGTCTGCGCGTCGATGCTGCTGAAGAAACCGATCAGCCCGTATTACGTCACCAACATCACCGACACCTGGGTTCCGTTGACGGGGATCATCGAGATGTCGACGATCGTCGATTCGCAGTCCCAGTTGGGCGGGCACCATTTGGTTTATTTGCCCAAGTACATGACCGACGATCATCCCGACTTAGCCGAGCCGGACGAAGACTACAAACAACGCTGTCTGGAAACGCTGGAGCGGATGTACGATCATTTCTCGCGCGACGATGTGTTGGAATTCAAGGTCGCGCGGGCGAAGTACGTCGCGGCGTTATCGACGATCGACTACAGCACGCGATTGCCGCCGGTCGTCACCAGCGTGCCGGGGTTTTACGCGTTGAACTCGGCACACATTCTGGAAGGCAATCTGAACGTCAACGAAACGCTGGCACTGGGCGAACAAAAGCTCCGAGAGGAGGTCTGGCCGGACTTCCTGGCCCGCGAACAGGTACCCACCCGCCCGATGATGGTCGGTTAACGCAACCAGTCCCTGCCGGGCGATTCACACGATTCCCAAGAACCTTTCGTCTGGGCATTGGTGTTTACATCAGTGGCAAGATTTAAAGTCACCCTCCTGGCAGGAGGGTCGAGCGCAGCGAGGGGAGGTCGATCGGTCAATCGCGACGTTCCTTTCAATTTTGAGAGGCACGCCCCAAGCAGCAACCCAAACCCTCTCCTCGCTGCGCTCGACTCTCCCAGGGGGAGAGTGACGAAAACCGTTTACTATCAACGACTCAAAAACTGCACGACTAATTTTGGGTAGGGTGATTGAAGTTTTGTAGACACCAATGCCCCGTGGGAGCGTCGAGTTCATCGAGAGAGGGGTGGAGTCGTGTCGGCGGCGTATCGGAAAAACCCACCCGGTCCGTTACGCCCGGGACGGTTCCTGGTATGATTTCTCCCTCAAAGGGCTTCGCACTGAAGCCCGTTTCCGTTTTTTCCCTCGTGATGAACGGCGATTGCTTCCACTCAAAGGACACTCCAAATGTATCGTTGCTTGCTGGTGATCACCGCCGTCTCAATGATGACGCTGATGACCGACGCACAAGACCAAACCGCCGCTGACGCCTCGAAAGGGGATTTCGCCAAGAAGGATCCGATCGGCTACTTCCTCGGACTTTCAATGGGCCAGCAGATGCGGCAACAAGGTTTGAAATCCGAAGACTTTGACCCCCAGGCGTTCGCTGTCGGAGTGACCGATGCCCTGGCACAAAACGAACTTCAACTCTCCGAAAAAGAGCTGATGGGCGTTCAGCAGCAGCTGCAAACGATGCTGAACAAACGCCACCAGGAAATGGCCGCGGCGATTCAGGTCAAAGCCGAAGCCAACAAAGCCAAGGGGGCCGAATGGCTGCAGGCCAACCTGAAAAAGGAGGGCATCAAGGAGTTTGCCGGCGGCATGCAGTACAAGGTGCTTGAATCGGGTGACGGCGGAAGCCCCAGCCCGAGCGACACCGTCCGCGTGCATTACACCGGGACGTTGATCGACGGCGAAGTGTTTGACAGCAGCGTCAAACGCGGCGAACCGGCCGAATTTGTGGTCGGCGGCGTCATCAAGGGCTGGCAAATGGCCCTGCAAAAGATGAAGGTTGGCGACAAATGGATGCTCTACATCCCGCCAGAATTGGCCTACGGCGATCGTGGCAGCCCAGGCGCGATCGGACCCAACGAAGTGTTGGTGTTCGAAGTCGAATTGTTGGAGATTTTGTAGGGGGGGAAGCGTTCGCTTCCCGGGGGACGGACTGGAAAGTCCGTCCTACCCCAGCAATCGAGGGACGGACTGGAAAGTCCGTCCTACCCCAGTATACGTAGGACGGACTTTCCAGTCCGTCCTCCCGCGGCACAACGTGCCGTCCAATCCCGTAGGCCAGACTTTCCAGTCCGCCCCGACGGCGTTCACGCAGTCAAACGCCGCAGCCGCTGCAGCCCGCGCAGCCTCCACCGCTGCTTCCACAACCGGCCGTGGTCCCGCATTCGGGGCCGCAGCCGTCGGTCAGCAACTCGGACAAGTGGTTGGTGCGCACGACCGACTCGTATTCCTCGGCGATCTCGTCGGCGATCCGTTGGGCGTCGGCATCCACGTCGCCGAGAAAATGCATCCTGAGCGTGCCCCCGTCGAGCAACTGGTCGACGTCCAGCAGCATCGCCCCGCTGTCGGACCGACCCAGACGCACCCGACAGGCCTCGATGGCTTGGGTCTTGTAGCGTTCCAGCCGGGCCACGAGCAGCTCATCGGAATCCGTCGTCGGCCGCACGATTCGGTAGCCGGGCGGATCCACCACGCACGACTCGTTGTCGCTGCGTCGCTGGGAAATCACCTCGGCGACCTCGATTCCACGCGGCGACCGGACCACGACGCGGCGTCCACGCCGGACCGGAGCCAACGCCGAAGCGAGCCGAATTTCGCCTAAAACACCGATCCGAACGAAGTAGTGGATCAAAGCGATCCCTAGGGATGGAGTGTGATTCAATCGTCCCGGCTTGCCGACGAGCCGGATCCATAAGATTATAGTGACCGATTCGACGTTACTTGGCAAACCGCTCCCGATTGACAGAACCGCTATGGCGACCGACCTGACCGCTCCCGGCACGAGTGCCCCTTCGACATCCTCGCCCGCTGCGTTCGACGCTTGGGCGGATCGCATTCTCGACGGCGGCGAACTCTCGCGCGACGAAGCCCGACAGATTCTCGAATCCTCCGACGATGACCTGCTGCGGTTGCTCTCGGCGGGTTTCCGGTTGCGCCAGAAATACTTCGGCAAAACCGTCCAGCTGTACTTCTTGATGAACGCCAAGAGCGGTCTGTGCCCCGAGGACTGTCACTACTGTAGCCAGTCAAAGATTTCCGAGGCCCCGGTTCCCAAGTACAACATCCTGAAACGCGACGCGCTGATGGATGCGGCCAAACTTGCCGCCGAACGTGGGGCGAAAACCTATTGCCTGGTGATTTCCGCCCGCGGGCCCAACGAACGCGAGCTGAAAGCCGTCGAAGAGATCGTCCCCGAAATCAAGAAACAGTACGGTTTGGATATCTGTGCCTGCCTGGGATTGCTGTCCAAGGAACAAGCGGACCGATTGAAAGCCTGTGGCGTCGACCGGGTGAACCACAATCTGAACACCGGTGAAGAGTACTACGCCGAGATCTGTACGACTCACACCTACGCCGACCGCGTCGAAACCCTTCGCAACGTTCGCGATGCCGGTATGGAAATGTGCAGCGGTGGCATCATCGGCATGGGCGAAACCTATGACGACATCATTTCGATGGCGTTTGACCTGAAGGAGTTGGGGGTCCAATCGATCCCGTTGAACTTCTTGAATTCGATCGACGGAACGCCATTGGAAGGCAAGAAGGACCTCAGTCCGCAGGACTGCTTGCGAGCCCTGGCCATGTTCCGCTTCGTCAACCCGAGCCGCGAGCTGCGGATTTCCGGCGGACGCGAAATCCACCTCCGCACGTTGCAACCGCTCGGGCTCTACGTCGCCAACAGTGTCTTCGTCGGCGACTACCTGACCACCCAAGGCCAGGCGCCGGACGAAGATTACCAAATGATCAAGGACCTCGGGTTCGAAGTCACCACCTCGGTCGGCGAATAGACGCTGTCTCGTGATAGCGGCAGGGCGCGAGCCCTACCGATAAAAATGCTTCATAGCGTTACCGTTGGGGCACAGCGAAACACTCCGCACGTAGCCCGCGCCAACCGGCGGATCACCGTTTCACGTCGGCCGTGATGCCTTTCCAGTCGTCGGTTCGGAAGGGCGCCATCGGCAATCCTTCTTTGCTTTGCACGTTGCAGACCGGGTTGTCGGCCCAGGCGTAGCGGACCGCGACGGGGTCGGTGACGGCATCGCTGCGGACTTCGATCGTTGTCTTGCCGGTGATCTTGGCGTCGGCATCGACGAACTGCTTGTCCGCACCGGCGATCGTGAACCCGAGTGGCGTGGGGACGTCGAACGTGTCCAATCCGCCACCGACGTGATCAAATTCCAAAACAATCTTGCCATCCTTGACGGACATCGATTTGTATGTGGGACTGCGGTAGGGGATGTCGTAGCCATAGTCTTTGGCCAACGCCCAGCGCGCCAATCGCTTGCCGACGTCTTGCTTGTTCTTGGGGTGGATGTCCGAAGACTCGCCCAAGTTCAAAATCACCGCCTCACCGGTGTTGGGCAACGTGGACATCGTCATCGTTTGGGCTTCGCGGAGTTCGGCCCAGGTACTCTCGCCCGGCTCGGAAGGCTCGTTCTTGTAATCGGCCAACTGCACCCAGTAGAACGGGAACTCGTCTTGCCCCCATTCCTCACGCCAGTTTTGAATCATGATCGGGAACAGATCTCGGTACTGATAGGCCCGTCCCGCGTTGCTCTCGCCCTGGTACCAGACGGCTCCACGGATGGTGTAACCGATGATCGGGTAGAGCACGCCGTTGTAGAGGTTGGCCGGCCGATGCTGACCGATCAGATGGTTGCGCGGCGCGGACGGCCTGCGGCCCTTGCCGGATTCCTTCCACGCGGCCAACCGTTTGTTGTACTTGGCCAATTCCTGCTCGTAATCGTAGGTCGATTCGGTCTCGCGCCAACGCTCGAGCAGCTCGTCGAACTTGCCCGACGACTGGAGCACGTCGCGGTTCACCCAGGCTTCGGCCGCCGAGCCGCCCCAACTGTTGTCGATCAAACCGATTGGGACATCGAGGGTCTGGTGAAGCTGGCGACCGAAGAAGTAGCCGACCGCGGAGAATTGTTTGACCGTCTCCGGCGTGCAGCTTGCCCATTGACCGTCAAAGCTCGGTTGGGGTTTCTGTGTCCCGACGCGGGGCACGCTGATCAGACGCAGGTTGGGATAATTGGCCGACAACGATTCCAGGTCCGCGTCGTTGGCCTGTTCGACGGCCCATTGCATGTTGGATTGACCGCTGCACACCCAGACTTCGCCGATCAAAACGTCGTCGTACGTCAGCGTCTCGCCGTTGCTGGAGATTTTCATCGTGTGCGGTCCGCCGGCTTCCAACGCCGGCAGTTTCGCATCGAAACGGCCGTCGGCATCACTTTTGACCGTCACCGCATTTCCGGCCAGGGAGACTTCGACGCCACGATCCGGCGCGGTCCAGCCCCAAACGTGAATCGGTTTCTCACGCTGCAGGACCATCGAATCGCCAAACACGGCGCTGGTCCGAATTTCGGCCAGACAGACCGGCGATGCCACGACCAGCATCAAACATGCAAACAACAACTTTCTCATCAAGGGGCTCCGAAAATCAAAGGCGGGAAGTTGGGGAAGGAATCGTTTGGTCCTTCAAAACTTGCCCGGCATGATAGCCAAAGACGGCGCGCCGCGTGTGATGCGAATGAATGAGATGTCGACGAGCGTCGGGGGAGGCCTTGTGTTCCTAGGCGGGGCTTACGCCCTGCCGGCTTCGCTCCGGACGAAACGCTCAATCCAGGCCGTAGTGTTCGATTTCGGGCCAGTACTCGTCTTCAAACGCGTCGTCGTCATGGAAGTCGGGGCTGTTGTCCAGGTCATGGCACTCCATGCAATGCTCGCGCGCCTTTTCGAGCGGCAACTGCATTGCCAGACGGAGGCTTTTCTTGCGTTCTTCGCTGACTCCCGAATTCTCCGCTTCGGCGGCCGTGTGGTCGGCGCCTGGCCCGTGGCAGTTCTCACAACCGTTGCCGGTCAGGTGGGCCGATTGTTCCAGCGACAGGTAGCCGCTTTCGTAGGGATAATAGTTCTGCGGGTTCCAGCCGGTGACATGGCAACTGATGCACTCGGGATCGAAGTGCCGCGGGATGTCACCGCGGCCTTCGGTCGGTTCCACGATGTGCGCGGTCGCTTCGGCATGAGCCGAGCTTTCCCAGATGTCATAGGCCGTGGTGTGGCATTTTCCGCAGGCCTCCGATCCGACAAATTTCCCAGCCGACGGATGCGGGATCGGTGAAATCCCCAACCCGGACAGACCGAGTTGCTCGAGTTGCTGTTGATAGTCGGCCATCAACTTTCGCATTTCCGGTGCATCCTGGTATTCGTCGGTCAACGGAACCCGGGCGTATTTCATCGGTTGGTTTTGATACAAACCGACCAGCCCGACGAACATGCCCTTGTTCCCCGTCACGATCAATTTGGCTTTGCTGCCCTCGATCGATTGCGGGCGATACGTCGGCTCGCCGTAACCCCCGGAGGCGACGATCAAGTCGAACCCGGGAACGTCGACCATCAACTGTTTGGCCACATCCTCGTCACCATAAAATGTCAGCACGCGGAAATTCGCTCCCGCCGTATTCATCTCCTTGAGAACCGCTTCGGCGGATGCCTTGATCGGCTTCAGTGTCACGTCCGATCCCAGTGGCGCCTCCAGTGAGTCGGGGTCCAAAATCGACGTCAGGCCGATGTTCCATTCGCCGCTGCGAACGATCTTGTGACTGGGCAACAATTCCGGATCCAGCAAGATCAAGTTTGCCGAAACGTACATCGCGTTTTCGGGTGTATCGGCATAGGTGTGCGCGATCAAGTCCGTCGGGCTCAGCCGCAGGTCATCGGGTCCGAACCCGACCGCCTGGTACTTCATTTGAGTCAGCGCGCTGGACGATTTTTCAAACTTGATCGCCGCTTGCTGGCCGATCCGGCGGATCTGGTTGCCGGCATCGATCGGCACCAGCGGCCAACCCATCTCACGCAACTGGTTGATGAACGTGAAGCGACGGGCCACGCCGCCCTTCTGGCGATCCAGTCCCGTGCAGCCACACGGTTCGATGTAGCCGTGTTGATCGCCGGTGACAAACAGCACCGCATCGGGCGTCTGCCACTTACGGAAATCCTCCGGGCCGTCAGCTGCTCCGACCAATCCGAGATCCGTTGCCGGGTCAATCAGCGCGGGCCGTGCGGCGATTTCTTCTTTCCCGGCGACGGATTCCATCGCCCCGGTCGGGGGCTGCTTCTGGGCGTTTTGACTGCCTTCGATTTCGGCGGCAATGCGGGCCACCGGTGCGGACTTTGGATCATCTTTCCGCTCCAAGCCTTCGCGGATCCCCTGGGGCGTGGGGATCAATTCGGCCTTCACCTCCGGCCGTGCCGGGGGCGTCGGAATCACTTCTACCGGTCCGGCATCGGAGGCACTTTTACCCTCCTGTGCATCGTCCGCTCCCGTACCGCCGTCGCCGTCGGCGAAACCGGCGGGGACATCCGGCAACGCGGGGGCCTGAACCAAGCGGATTCCACCCGCGGGCGGGTCTGCGGTCTGGTCCTGGTTTCGCGCGGAATCAAAACCTCCAAAATCCCATCGGATCGGCGTTCGCGAGCGGTTGGCAAAACTGGCCAGCCGGGACTGGCCGCCGAAACGCCGTGACGCTGGCTGGGATGCTGGCTGAGTCTTGATCGGCGCGTCGATCCGCAGATCGGGCCGAGCTGTGCCCTGGGTGCGTGCCGCCAAAGCGGCCTCGACCTCCGCTTGGATCGGGTAGACGGTCACCGGCGAGACGTCCGGGTCACTGCAGCCACCGGCTGCCAACAGGCCGGCTGTGAAGACCAAGGCCTGGCCAAGAGCGAATCGTTTCAAAACGGTGACGCCGCGGCGAGTTTGGGGGAGCGGAAAACAGGTCGGCAGGAAGTGGACTATTGGTTTCACAACACCATCCGAAGATTTGCCGCAGCCGGGCTGCGACGGAGGCTAGGGTCTCGGTTCGATCAAAACTTTTATCGCCACTTTCATGCGGCTCACCTTCGGATTATCGGACTCTATCCATAGCCAACCGAAGTCGTCTTTGTTCTTACCCAGCAAGTCAATTGTCTGATCGCCCGGTTTTAGCGTCAGCAGCAGCGGGAAAAGCCTCATCTGGCCTTTGCCCAGGGGCGCGGCAAACTTTGCCTCAATCACGTCGCTTGGGTAAGTCTCCCCAATCGTAAGGTTTGTCGAGTCTTTCTCGCTACCCTTGAGTACCACAAGACATTTTTTCTCAAGATCATCATTGGCATCCAAGCGTCCCAGGGTCCAAATGTACCCCCCGCCGTCGGTGCTCTTCATGGCAGAAGACTCGATGATCGTCAGCGCGCCCATCACCCGACCGGCGCACTCGGCAACCGCAACATAGGTGTCGTCGGGCGTTTCGACGTCGGTTTGACTTTCCGCCGGATCCTCGCTCGACTCGTCCGTCAGTTTCTTAAAACGGACCTGCAGATTGGTGACCAGCGGCCCCTGACGCAAACCGGGTTTGACTTGGACGTTGACCCGGAATCCCTGCCGCGCATTTTGGTGAGAGCCATCGGCATCGGTCACTTCGAAGGGCTCAAACTCCACGTCCGACAGCGCCGTCAGGTCTTCGCTGCCGAACGCTGCCGAGAGGGGCTCGATGTCCACGTCGTAGTAATTGTACATCTTGGTCGAGAATGCGAACGGCTCGGCAGCCGGCACCTCACCGAACGAAATCTGCTTCGGATCGAATTCGATGTCGCTGATCACCAGGCCTTGAACGACCAGGCGAATCGCGGGTTGCAACGGATCGTTGGTCCGCAACTCGGCCGATTGCTCAAACGTGGTTTTATCGCCGGAAACGGTCCATTCCAGTTTCACCGGGGTGGATTCGCCGGGGGCCAGTTCGTTGTTCTTCAAGGAGCCGAGTGTACATTTGCATGTGGACGCCCCGAGTTCCAAACGCAGCATGCCGTCGCCGACATTCTTGACCACGAATTCGTGAGACCCTTTGGCGTTCGGTGACATCGCACCGAAATCGTGCGTCGGCTTCCCGGCCAGTTCGGCGCGGGCCGCCGAATCGCTGTGGAACTCCTCCAGCTTGGCCATCACGTTGTCGGCCGTCACGCTGCCGTCCATCGTGATTTCACCGAAATACGCCTCACGGTGGCCGTATTCCATGTAGTTCATCGTCCAAGCACCGGTGGTTCCGATGACAAACGCGAGACCGAGCAAGAGCCAAAATTTATTCACGATCAAACCTATTCGACGAGATTCTCTATTGCGAGGTTTCGTTGTTACGGTTTGGCGGCGAGTCTGGTTCGCCGGAGAGCCCAAGTCGCTGGCGAAATCGATCCTTGATCGAAGCCGATACCGGCCGCCGCCGCGCGGCCGGCCCGATTTTCTCAACCACCAGAATCTGTTGCAGTCCTAAATCGCGGACGACATTGCCGCCCAAGGCAGACAACCGCCGCGCTTCGTCGGCCAATACCCGTGCCTCGGTCAGGTCCGAACGCTCGTGGGCGATCACCGCGGCTTGGGCAACCAACGACAAATCCGTCGGGTTGTTGGCCAACGCCAGCGAGATCAGATGCTGGGCGGATTCCAGGTCGGCCGTTTGACCGAAACATTGATACAGGTGCAGGTATTGCTCGCCCGCCGCCCGAATCATCATTGGGTTCAGACCCGCCCGATCCAGGCAGGTCTCCAGCGATGCCAGCCACTGCGTCCGAGTTGCCGGATCGTTGCCGAGTTCCACCAACCGGCCCCGCAAAAATTCCGAACGCCAACGCGGGGCTTCCACTCCCCAGTCATCGGCCTGGACCGCGCGACGACTCTCCGACTCCACCCGCGAAACCAGCCCACGCCGCGCCGCATCCTCGGCACGCAGCAGGGCAAGCTGAGATTGCTGCACAGGGATGATCGATTCGAAACGGATGCACAGCAACAAAACCGCTCCGATGCCCCAGGCAACCAGCGACGACGTTCCCCGCCGTTTGCCGTCCGCGCTCCGCGTCGATGTGACCGTCGGTTTACTCCGACCGGAGGGCTCGCGCCCTGCCGCTAAAATCGTAGCGGAACGGCGCGAGCCGTCCGGTTTCACACGACCTTTTAAGGTTGACAAAGCACTCGTCGTCTGGCGGGGACTGGCTTCACCCGAGTCGTCACCCGGCGCCGTTGCCCCCGTCGCATCGCCACGATCGCCGACGTCGCCGACGTCGCCGACAGTGACGCCGCCGACAGTGACGCCGCCGACAGTGCAGAGCGATCCGATGGCCAACCAGATCACCATGGCCACTCCCGGGACCGTCCAGCCGCCGGAGACGGTCAGGTGGGTCAGCATCGCCAACAGGATCGCGCTGCCGAGTAGACGCAGCTGCCTGGTCGACGCGCTGCGCAAGCAGCGATGCGTCACCCATCCGGCTGCGACGGCAACCGGCATGGCAAACACGCTGGCCTGCATGTCCGGCATCTGACCCGATAGCAACGCGAAGCTCCACACCAGGCCGAGTGACACGCAGGCACCCCCGATCATCCAGCGGGCAACGACAGGCGTTTCACCCGCGTCAGGGGCATCTTCCCGCACGCCATCGCCTGGGGCCGTCCCAGAGGCCTCGCCTGCCGTGCTCTCACCGCCAGTGCCTGCATCCGTCGCGGAGCGGCGACACGTCATCAGCCAAGCGATCGACGCCAGCGCGAACAGCCAGCCGCCGACCAAACCACCGGCGGCCAACGTCTCGAACAAGAAATTGTGCGGGTCGGCGATCGACTCGTTGGCGATCGGCAATCGATAACGCAGGTACATCGCCTGAAACCCGCCGGGGCCGGCGCCCAGCAGCGGATGATCCGACAACAATCGCGCCGTCGCTTTCCAGTACTGCAATCGAAACTCGAGCGATGCCGGAGCCGCGGCCATCCACTCGTCGTCCCCCCACAGCAGCAGGGCAACCAGAACGACGCCGCTGATCGAAAGGGCCAACAGCGCCGCGCCGGCAAGCAGTTTGACGCGTTTGACGTCGGTCGACCGCCCGCCGCGAATCCAGATCCACAGGCCGGCCAACAAGCAAGCGACCAGCGCGCTGCGGCTGCGGGTGGCAAAGAGCGCCGCAACGCCAAGCACCGAGAGGGTGACCAGAAACGCACCCGACCAGCCCGAGCGGGCATTGGCCCCCGATCGATTCGCCGCGCCACCGCTGCGGAGCAATGTCAGCGGCACCAGCACGGCGACCAGCAACACCGCCGCCAGCGAATTGGCCAACGCGAACGTCGCGGTCGGTCCGCCGTCGAGCAATCGGTTGGCAAACACCATCCGCTGTGCCGATCCGGCCGGCGCGTCGACTCCCGCGGCCCGCAGTGTGGCGTCCGGGTCGGCCAAGTACTCGGCCCGGGTCTGGGGCAGACTGATCCATTGTTGATGTAACGCATGCACCGCCATCCCCGTCGCGACGGCACCGCACAACGAGAACAGGGCGGCACGCAGGGAAACATTCGCCAACAATCGTCTCGTCGCGGTCAAAACCGCTGCTGCGGCGATCCAGACCCAAGCTTCGTTGGTCGCCTGACGCAGATTGCCGGGCGGACACGACGCCAGGGCTGCGATCATCATCCAGGCAGCCAGCGTCCAAACCAAGACATCCAGGGTCAATCCATTGCCGAAGAGCGCCGAGATCGAACGTGGATCCTTGACCGTGCCGGCCGGCCGCGACGCTCGGATGTACGGCTCGGTCGACATCGTCAACGTCCACACGATCAGCGACAGCGCGCAAAACCATAACGCATCGCCCGATTCGACCAGCACGCTATCGCTGGGAAAGTAGGCGGCATACACCACCTGACCGCCCAGCACGGCGGCGGCAAGGCGCCGACACCAGATCGCCCATGCCGGGGGCTCGCCGATCGGCGGCGAGGCTGGTGGCGGCGAGGACGCAAACGCTGCGGCGGACGACGCTTCGGAGGCCGGCGGTTTTCGCGATTTTAATCGTTGCTTTGTTTTTGCCATCCGGTCGATTCCAAAATCACGACCAACAACAACATGCAAGCAACGATCCCCAGCACCGCGACCGCTTGCAGCACACTGACGTGCACCAACAACAACGCCGCCAATCCGCAGGTCGCCGTGACCAAGTGAATGGTCAGCACGGCTTGGGTTCTTGAAAGGCCCAGGTCAACAAGCCGATGCGAAAAATGGCTGCGGTCGCCGACGAACACGCTGCGGCCCTCGCGGATTCGAATCCACAGCACGGTGGCCATGTCGTACATCGGGATCGCCATCACGCACAGCGGCGCCAGGACCGCGTGCGGGCGCGGCGGGCTGGCGAACGTTGCCATCAACATCGAAACGGCGATCAAAAATCCGACCAGATAACTGCCACCGTCACCCATGAAAATCTTCGCCGGCGGGCGGTTGTGCCACAAAAATCCCAGCAGCGATCCGGCCACCGACAACAGCAAGCCCGCGACAAACAGCTGCGGTTCGGTCGAACCCGGGCTCGGCGTGGTCAGCATCACCGCCGCCATCGCGGTGGCAATGATCGCGGCCACGCCTCCGCTGAGCGCATCCATGTTGTCCAGCATGTTGAACGAATTGATCACCGCCACGATCCACACCACCGACAGCAACTTGGTCAGCCAGGCCGCGCCGATAAAGGCGGTGAACCCGAAATCCAAGTAATACACCACGAACGCCGCGACCGCGAACTCGACGCCCAAACGCAACACGACCGGGGCGCCGCGTCGGTCGTCCCAGATCCCCAGCACAAACAGCACGGTCGCCGAACCGAGCAACCACCAGAGTTGCGTCAGACGCATGGAGATGCCGTCGAAGTAACCCGCGATCGATGTGGGCAGCGCGTCAGCCACCATCGGGATGCGATCGGAGAGCAAGACCACGGCGGTGCCGAGGATCATCGGGATCATGATCCCCAACCAGATCCCGATGCCGCCTCCCAGGGGAGTCGCACGGGTGTGGGTGCTATGGCCGACGGGTTCGGCGACCAGGCCCAATCGCACGGCGTTTCGACGCACCGGATACAGACTGACCAGACTGATGGCCATCGGTGGAATCACCGCCAATGCAATCAGCCATCCGATCAGTGCGTTGTCCAAGAGATTACTTGCCCGTGAATTCGCGTTCGACGAATTTGGTGTCGTGCTTGCCCGAGACGAACTCGGGATGCTGAAGCACCTTGTCGTGGAAGCTGGCCGTGGTGGAAATTCCCTCGGTTTGGATCTCCGCCAGCGCGCGGCGCATCGTCGCGATCGCCTCTTCACGCGTCGGACGGTGCACAATCAATTTGCCGATCATCGAATCGTAGTGCGGCGGAACGGTGTAGCCGCCGTAGACATGCGAGTCGAATCGCACGCCCAATCCACCGGGGGCGTAGAATTTCGAAATCGTTCCGGGGTTGGGCATGAAGTTCTTGTCGGGGTTCTCCGCGTTGATGCGGCACTCCAGCGCATGGCCGGTCACGGTGATCTGATCCTGTGTAAACGACAGTTCTTCGCCGGCGGCCACGCGGATCTGTTCCTTGATCAAATCGACGCCCGTGATCATCTCAGTGACGGGATGCTCGACCTGGATCCGCGCGTTGACTTCGATGAAAAAGAAGTCGTCGTTGGGGTCGACGATAAACTCGACCGTCCCGGCGTTGCTGTAATCGGCGCCGCGGATCATGCGGACGGCCGCGTCACAAATCGCTTTTCGTTTGGCGTCGGGCAGATTCGGGCTGGGGGCTTCTTCGATCAATTTTTGGTGTCGACGTTGGACACTGCAATCGCGTTCGAACAAATGACAGACGTGGCCGTGTTGGTCGGCAATCACCTGGACTTCGACGTGACGCGGCGAGCCGATGTAGCGTTCCAGGTAGACGCCGCCGTTGCCGAACGCCGCCTGAGCTTCGGTGCGGGCCTGGGACAGAGCTTTTTCCAACGCTTCGGCGTTTTCCGCGACCCGCATGCCCTTGCCGCCCCCGCCGGCGGTCGCCTTGATCAGAACCGGAAACCCGATCTGATTGGCCGTCGCGATCGCCGCCTTGTCGTCTTCGATCAGCCCATCGCTGCCGGGCACCACGGGGACGTCGCTGGCAATCGCCATCGAACGGGCGGTGTTTTTGTCGCCCAGCTTTTCCATCGCCGCCGGACTCGGACCAATGAACTCAAACCCGCTCTCGCGGCAGACTTCATTGAAATGGGCGTTCTCGGCCAGGAACCCATAGCCGGGATGGATCGCGTCGACGTTGGCAACTTCGGCCGCCGCGATGATCTGGTCGATCTTGAGGTAGCTTTCGGCGCTTTTCGGTCCGCCCACGCAATACGCTTCGTCGGCCAACTGGACGTGCATCGAATCGGCGTCGGCGGTGCTGTACACGGCGACGGATTGGATGCCCATCTCGCGGCACGCGCGGATGATTCGAACCGCAATTTCGCCGCGGTTGGCGATCAATACTTTCTGAAACACAGCTTTCTCTGACGTACCCGGAGGTGGTGCGGCGCGGCGACATGGGGAATCGCGGTCGCGTTGAATCCGACGGTCGGCTCCCCGTCGTCTCGCTGGCGATTGCGCCGACGCGATGACTGGCGGGCCGACGTGGTTGACTAGGAGTTGGGCTGAATCCGGAACATCGGCTTTCCGAAATCGACCGCTTGTTGGTCGGCCACCAATACTTCGAGGACCTTGCCGCTGCATTCGGCGGGGATCTCATTGAACACTTTCATCGCCTCGACGATGCAGACGATCGTGTCGGGACTGATCATCTGCCCGACTTGAACGAACGGTTCGGACTCGGGGTTTGCCTTGGAATAAAACGTCCCGACCATCGGCGCGTTGATGGTGATGGATCCGTCGTCGACCGCCGCCGGTGCAACCGGTGCTGCCGCCGCGGGGGCCGCCGGTGCCGGAGCCGCCGCCGGGGCAACCGCTGCCGGACCGCCACGACCGAGTTTGATCCGGTCGTCACCTTGTTGCAAATCCACCTCCGTCAAATCGTGCTCTTCCATCAGCTTCACGATGTCACGGATGCGTTCCAAATCGAAGACGTTGTCGCCCGGTTGTTTGCCTTTGCTCATGCCTATCTCGATCGCGAAAAAAAAAGATTGGGCGAGGTTTTACAGGATCAGCCCACAATCATCGAGTCCCTTTGGCATTTGACTGAGAACCTCGTGCCCAGTCGCCGTCACCAAAACGTCATCCTCAATGCGGATTCCGAATTCGCCACCAAAATACACGCCCGGCTCGATGGTGATCACCATGCCTGGGGCAAGAACGTCTTCACTGACCGCCGAAAGTCGCGGCATTTCATGGATTTCCAGTCCCACTCCGTGGCCGAGTCCGTGCACAAAGTATTCATCCAAGCCAGCTTTTTTCAGCACATTTCGCGCCGCCGCGTCCACTTTTGACGCATCCACGCCAGGACGAATCGCATCAATCGCTGCAAGCTGTGATTCCAAGACGGCTTCGTAGGCCGACAGAAACCGCGCCGGTGGTTTGCCGAAATGAAAGCTGCGGGTCATGTCGCTCGCGTATCCCCCCAACTTGGTGCCCCAGTCGACCAGCAGCGTCGAATATTCGCCGATCACCGTCTGAGTGCTGCGGTAATGCGGTTTTGCACCCCCAGGCCCGGCGCCGATGATCGGCTCAAAACTGAACCCGGTCGCCCCCATCCGCCGAATCGTCGACTCCAGCTCGTAAGCGATCTCCTGTTCCGTCCAGTCCCCCCCCAGCTTGGCCAAAATCGATTCGAGCGCCCGCTCGTTGATCCGCACCGCGCTGCGCAGGATCTCGATCTCTTCGGCATCTTTGATCATGCGTTGGCCGACGATGACGCCCGAGGTCTCAATCCACTCGACATCAGGCAGGTGCTCTTTGAACTGACGTAATTGGGCGACGGTCAGCTGGTCGGCTTCGATCGCGATGCGGGTCGCCCCCGATCCGGCCACCACCTGGGTGAGGAAATCGATCGGTTTTTCCGCCGGCGATTTGATTTCAACGGCCAACCCCGGACACTCCTCCTCTAACTGCTCTTTGTAACGACCGTCGCTGAGCATCGTCTGGCCGGTCGCATGCACCAACAGCGACGAACTGTCGCCGGTAAAACCGGTCAAATACGTGACGTTGATTTCGTTGGTTACCAAGAATGCGTCGGCTTGCAACGTCGAGAGCTGGTCACTGAGTTTGCGGATTCTGTCATTCATTGATGATCTTGATTCACACGGTCGAGGTGTTTTTGGTTGACGTGAACATGCAGGCCCGGGTGTGTCTCAAACAACCAATCCCACCCCGACTGCGTCACCGCGCTATCGTCCAAATAGAGCGACCGGAGTTTGGGCAGCGAAGCGATCTGCCGCAATCCCTGGTCGTCGATCGGCACGCCGATCAAGTGCACATTGCGCAGACTTTCGACCCCGGCGACCGAGGCGGCCGTGTCCGCCCCCAGGTGCACCCCACCCAAACGCAGGTTGCGAAGCTCCGGCAACGCCGCCAACTCGGCGACACCCACCGCGGTGGCGTCGCAATGGGGCAGGTTCAAGATTTGAATCGACCGGCACCGCGCAATCGTTTTCAGCCCCCGGTCGGTCACCGGCGAATGGCGCAATCGCAAATGCCACAGCTGAGGCAACGCGGCGATCGATTCCAGCCCCGCATCGTTGACCACGCCCGCATCGAGTTGCAGCACTTCCAGCCACTCATCCGCATCCGTCAACTCCTCCAGCGCACGATCGTCGATCGGCGTCTGCGACAATTCGATGCGATCGGCATCTCCCGAGCGTCCACGGGCGAGTTGATCGGCAAAGTCGACTTCGGCCGCCGGGGTGACTTCCACCTGCCCCGCCAGTTCCGCCGGTGTCGATCGGTCACGGCAACCGATCGACGTCAGCAACGTCATCAGGGTGACAGGGATCAGCGCGGCGGCGAATGGTCCCGGTCGTCGGCAAACGAAGAAGGTCCCTTTCATGATCGGTCTGTGGAATCCGGTTCCGCCAGTTCCACGTCTTCATAGAGTTCCCGAAGTGTCAGTTCCAACGGGATCTCGTCAATCTGGATCACGTCATCGAGCCCGCTGACGATCGATCGCTGAAACCCCTGGTCGCCACCGGATTGCCGGCCGCGCTGGTAGACGACGGCGGAAAGCGACGACTGCTCGACCAAGACATAGCCGGCCAGCGACGGAATCTCCAGATAGGCCTCGCGTTTCTCTCCCTCGTCGATCCGTCGAGTGGTCTCGGAGATGACCTCGACGATCAACACGGGCTCGTCTTGAAATGAATCACTGGGGGGGTTCGCCCGGCAAACGACCATCGCATCGGGGTAATAAAAACGTGTCCCCGCAGCGTTTCGAATCCGGACTTTGGTGTCTGAATTGAATGCCCGGCAGCCGGTTCCCCGAAGCTGGTTGGCGAGCGCGACGGTCGCATTGGTCGCGATCGCATTGTGGCGGTTGGTCCCGCCGGCCTGAGCGTAGACGACGCCGGCAATATATTCGTGACGTTGGTCGGAATGCGCCTCACCGGCCAAGTAGTCTTGGACCGAAATCGGATCGTGTTTTCGCGCGGTGCTCATGCTGTCGAGTCTAGGCTCTCGGTGCGTCGACCGCAAACGACCACTCCGACCGGAACCGACGCCGTGACGGGGTGATTTACGGTTGCGGCAAACCGCAAAAAAACGGGGCTGGACGCGGGCGATGGCTGGGCGGGATTTTAACGGTGAGCTACAGTTTAGGGACCACGCTTCCTGCCCTCCCCTCTCAGCTCTGCGGCGCTATGGCAACTCTCCGATTGACCAAACACAACACGGCGATGCTGACATCGGCGATGACGTTGGTCAATGCGATTTCTGCCGACGCGATCGTGCTGCTGCTCGAAGGGGCGACCGACTGGCAGCGTTTGGCCGAGCTGATGGCCAAGAACGAATTCGAAAAACCCCTGATCGTCGCCGTCGACTCGATCGAAGAGTTGGACGGGGCGTCCGAAGCGGGTTTAAAACCGGTCGCGCTGAACAAGGAAAAGGCGCCGTTGTTGGAGCGTTTGCAACACGCTTTGTTGGAAGCGGCTGCCGACGAGTTCATCAAACCCAACGACGAAATCGTTGCGATCTATGGCGGATTCACCTCCGGCCGACTGGATTCGATCAGTCACCTGAAACTCGACGAGCGCATGCGTCGGCTGACGACGCGCGACCTGCAATCGCTCGAGAGCAGCGTCCCGCTGAAAACCATGAAAGTCGTCGTCGACTTGGCCGTCCAGATCGGTGTGGAAGGCCGCGAAGGCAAACCGGTCGGCGCCCTGTTCGTCGTCGGCGACACTCGCAGCGTTCTCAAACACGCCAGCGATAGTGGCGTCGACCCGTTCCGCGGCTACAACAAGAAAGCACGCAATCTGTTTGACGCCAAGGTCCAAGAAGACGCCAAAGAGATCTCCCAGTTGGACGGCGCCTTTCTGATCAGTGCCGACGGGACGATCGAACGCAGCCGTCAAATGCTGGAAGTGCTGCACGAAGATCTGAACATGTCCAAGGGTTTGGGATCACGCCACTGGGCCGCCGCCGCGATCACGCGCCGAACCAAGGCCGTCGCGATCGTCGTCAGCCAGTCCACCGGCACCGTCCGGCTGTATCAAAACGGGTTCCTGAAGATGCAGATCGAGCCGATGGACAAGGGCATCAAATGGCAGGAAATCTCGTTCAAACCCCCGAGCGCCAGTGGCGATGACTGATGTCTCGCGACAACCTCTACTCCTTGCCGCGTGACCGCGTCGGGCAATTCCAGTTCGACGCCGATGTCGCCGACGTTTTTCCCGACATGATCTCCCGATCGGTCCCCGGATACGCGTCGATCCTGTCGGTCATCGAACAATTGGCCGGCCGCTTCGTGCGCCCCGCTACCAATGTCTATGACCTCGGTTGCTCGCTCGGCGCGGCGACGCTGCTGATTCGCAACCAAGCCCCGCCCAGCGCGACCCTTCACGCGGTCGACAATTCCTCCGCCATGATCGATCGGCTGCGGAAACGGTTGGACCAGCAATCCGCCCGCCCCGATGCCTGTGGCATCGAACTTCATCTGGCCGACGTTTGCGACGTCAACCTGTCCAACGCCTCGATGATCGTGCTGAATTTCACGTTGCAGTTTGTCCCCGCGGCGCAGCGTCGACGATTGCTGCAAACGTGCTTCGATGCGCTGGTCCCCGGCGGCGGCCTGCTGCTCAGCGAAAAGGTGTGCTTCGAGGATCCGGGGCAGCAGTCCCTGCTGACCGAATTGCACTTGGATTTCAAACGCGCCTGCGGTTACAGCGAACTGGAGATCGCCCAAAAACGGACCTCGCTGGAAAACACGCTGATCCCCGAGTCGATCCCCACGCACACGGACCGGCTGAAAGAAATCGGCTTCGGCGTCGTCGCGCCCTGGTTCCAATGTTTCAATTTTGCGTCCATCTTGGCAGTGAAATCGGCGCCCAGCTGAACCGGCGGTGGCATCGTCAGTCACCCTCCCCGGCAGCGAGGGTGCTGTTCTAAAATCGTTTTTGTTAAAGGGGTTTCGTCACTCTCCCCCTGGGAGAGTCGAGCGTAGCGAGGAGAGGGTTTGCGTTGTTGCTTGGGGACGCCCATCATGGGCGAAGTGCCCGCCTCGATTCACCGTTCGACCTCCCCTCGCTTCGCTCGACCCTCCTGCCAGGAGGGTGACTTTGAAAACTGCACGACCTCGCCAGTGCGGATGATTTCGGCTCCCACGACTTGTAAAGAGACCAGTGCCCCACGACACCCCCACGCTGCCCGACTGGTTCGATCGTCGGCCATTGGACCAATGGTTGCGGCAGCGCGGACACGTTGCCTTTGCAGACTCCGTTGTCGAAACCTGCGCGCGGCGGTTGCACCAACCCACCAACGGCGATTTGAAACGCTGGGTGGCCGCGCTGGACGACCTGCCGTCGCGCCAAAGCCGCCAGTTGGATTACAGCGACGGTCGGGTGCGGGTCGTCGGACCGGCCGTCGATCCGGCGACGCTACGCGAAACCCTGATGCGGTTTCATCCCTGGCGCAAGGGCCCGTTCGAGTTCCTGGGGCTGCCGATCGACACCGAATGGCGGTCCGATTGGAAATGGGACCGCATCGCTCAGGCCGTGGACCTGAATCAAAAATCGGTGCTCGACGTGGGCTGTGGCAACGGATACTACGGCTGGCGGATGCTCGGCGCCGGCGCTTCGATGGTGATGGGGCTCGACCCGATCCTGCGGTTCTTGATGCAGTTCGAAGTCTTCGATCGATACCAGACCGGACCGCGACGCAATTTCGTGATGCCGATGATCGACACCGATTTGCCCCAAAAACTAACCGCCTTTGACGTCGTGTTCTCCGCCGGTGTGCTCTATCACCGGACCAGTCCGATCGATCATTTACGCAGCCTGGCCGGTGCCCTGGTCCCCGGCGGCAAACTGGTGCTTGAGACACTGATCATTCAAGACGACGGGCCACGCGTGCTCGTACCGGAAGACCGCTACGCGCAGATGCGAAACGTTTGGTTCATCCCCTCGCTGGAGATGCTGTTTCGCTGGTTGCGTCGGACGGGTTTCGAAGGCATCGAGACCGTGGACGTCACACCCACTGAGGCGACCGAGCAGCGCTCGACCGAATGGATGACGTTCCAGTCGTTGGCCGATTTCCTGGACCCGGATGATTCATCCAAGACGATCGAAGGTTACCCGGGTCCGGTCCGCGCGACGGTTGTCGCCAGCAGAAAGGAGGCAGAATGATTCGGGGCAGGGGAGAGTGGGGGACAAGGAGACAAGGAGACAAGGAGACAAGGAGAGGGGAAAGCGTTTTGTCGCCTCGGCTACCAGCTGATCATCATTCTGCCACCCCATCATTCTGCCATCATTGTCTTGCCCCCATCGTTTTGCCCCCATCGTCTTGCCGTGCCTTGCCCCTGGCACGCCTCAGCTGGCTCGCTGGGCGTCTTCCATCGCCTGGATGTACTGTTGCAATCGCTCCAGTTCATCGTTCATGCCTTTCAGTTTAAGCATGTTCTCGACGCGTTTGAGCAGTTCGACCTTTTGCACCGGTTTGCTCATGAAATCGTCGGTGCCCGCGGCGACGGCGCGTTCGATGTCCCCCAGCTCGTTGAGCGCGGTGACCATCAGCACCATGACGCGTGACGTCTCGGGATTGTCTTTGATCTGCTTGCAGACTTCAAAACCGCTCAGCTTGGGCATCATCACGTCCAGCAGCACCACGTCGGGCGTGAAGGAGGCGATTTTGTCGAGCGTGTCTTGGCCATCGACGGAGGTTTCGATTTCGCAGTCGATCTCCGCCAAGTAGGCCTCGAGCAACTCGCGATTGGCGACATTGTCGTCGGCGATCAGGATGCGATGAGTTCCCTCCGGCAAGGTCGGATCAGTCATGGTCAGCGTGCGGAAAGTCGGGGCGATGGGGGTGACGGGGTGGGGGCGCCCGGCGGCGGGCTTGCGGCGAACGCCTAAGCGATCGTCGCATGGGATTCTTGATCCGCCGGAACCGGAAAGCTTTCGCACATTTCGCGAATTTCACCGCGGATCCGAGCATGCAGCTCGGTGTCTTCGGCGTTGGACAGGGCGCTGTGGATCCAGGCACCGATGCGTCGCATTTCGTTGGCACCCATGCCCCGCGTGGTGAGCGCCGGCGTGCCGATTCGAATCCCAGACGGGTCCATCGGCTTACGCTTGTCGAACGGAATCATGTTCATGTTGACCGTGATTCCACAGCTGTCCAACACGGACTCGGCGACTTTCCCGCCCAAGCCGACCGAGGTGACATCGACCAGCATCAGGTGGTTGTCGGTGCCGCCGCTGACCAAGGGCAATCCGGCCGCGATGAGCGTTTCGGCCAAGACTTTGGCGTTGTCCACCACGGCCTGGGCGTAGACGCGGTACTCGTCGGTCAGCGCTTCAGCAAAACAAACCGCCTTGCCCGCGATCACGTGCATCAGCGGGCCGCCCTGGGTCCCGGGGAACACGTTTCGGTTGATCAGTTTGGCGTGTTCTTCCTTGCACAGGATCAAACCGCCGCGGGGACCACGCAGCGTTTTGTGCGTCGTCGTGGTGACATAGTCGGCCAACCCGACGGGGCTGTTGTGAATCTTTGCCGCCACCAGCCCGGCGTAGTGTGCCATGTCCACCATCAGCCGCGCGCCGACTTCCTCGGCGATCTCGGCGAACTTGTCGTGGGGGATTTCGCGGGGGTAGGCACTCGCACCGGCGACGATCAGCTTCGGCTTGTGCTCGCGGGCCAGCGAGGCGATCTGGTCAAAATCCAATCGGTTCGTGTCCTGGGTCACGCCATACGAGTGGAAATCGTACAGCTGGCCGCTGATGTTCAGCTTCATGCCGTGCGTCAAGTGACCGCCCTGGGCCAAATCGAGTCCCAGAACCTTGTCACCGGGTTTCAGACACGACAGGTAGACCGCCGTGTTGGCTTGGGAACCGCTGTGGGGTTGGACGTTTGCCACCTCGGCACCGAACAACTGCTTAGCCCGCTCGATGGCAAGCGATTCGACCACATCAACGTGTTCGCAACCGCCGTAATATCGGCGGCCGGGGTAACCTTCGGCGTACTTGTTGGTCAGCACACTGCCGGCGGCCTGCATGACTGCGAAACTGGTGTAGTTCTCACTGGCAATCATTTCCAGGCCATCGCGTTGACGGCTGGCTTCGTCCTGGATGGCGTCCCAAATTTGGGGGTCTTGTTGTTGGAGCGGATTCATCATGGCCTTGCAGGGAGAAATGCCTGGAAATTGGAATTCGGGAACGGGGAGTTGTCCCGCAGCTTCTCAGGGATTGTTGATGGGGAACCAAAACCAGTCAATCCTTGGCACTTCGGAACGAGCACCCCGAATCACGGTTTTGACGCCCACGCGGCACGCCTGTCCGAGCCCCTGCGGTCGCGAGCGGAGCCCTCCGTTGCGATGGCGGATCGCCTGGCCCACCCCGGCGGACTCCTCCTGTGACCGCAACGCGAGCCCTCGGAAGAACCGATCTCGGCCGCAGATTCGTAAAAACTATCCCATTTCAATGTTGAAATCGGTACAATCCATTGTTTGGTTTGGGCAGCTTTTGCCGGTTCGACCTGTAATGGTTTTTCACGGTCCGCTACCCGATCGCGCCTCGGCAGGTGCTTGATGGCCCTGGCCGCCGCCCGCCGACCCCCGCCCCGCCCAAAGCGTGACCTACGCTTGCTTCGTTTCCGTTTTCACCTGATGCTCGAGTGCCTGGAATGAAATACGCCGTCGCCGGTTTTGTTTTTTTGCTAACTCTTTCTGCGGCTCAGCGTCGCGTTTCTGCGGCCGATTTGCCCCCTTTCGACAAAGTTTCCGAGGGCTACGAAAAAGTCCCGGTCTCGGACCAAGAGAATCGCAAGGGATTTTTCAACGTCTGGCAGCGGTCCAAAGACGCGCAGCTGCTGGCCGAATTGCCGAAAAATTTTGCGACCAAGAGCTACTTCATCGCGCTGACGGTCAGCAGCGGTGACACCTATGCCGGTTTGCAATCCGGGGAACTGGTCGTCAAGTGGCGCCAGTATGACGATCGGCTGGCCCTGATCGCGCCCAACCTGTCGATCCGTGCCACCGGCGATCCGGAATCCAAGGCGTCGGTCAAACGCTTGTTCACCGACAAAGTCTTGCTGGACATCCCGATCGTCGCCAAAGGCAGTGCGGGCGGTCCGGTGATCGATCTGGACTCGCTGTTGCTGGGTAACGCCAGCACGTTCTTCGGACGAAGTGTCCGCATCTCCAACTCACGAATCAAAAAAATTGAGTCGATCAAGGTCTTCCCGTCCAACGTGGAAGTCGCTCTGGAGACCGTCGGTGCGGCCGGTCGCTTTCAAACCCTGCACTACTCCTTCAGCGAAGTCCCCAGTCCGTCCAGCGGTTTCAAACCACGTCTGGCCGATCAGCGGGTCGGGTTCTTCACCACCACGTACTCCGACCTCAGCAAGTACACCGACGACGAGACCCGGATCCGTTACATCAATCGCTGGAACTTGGAGAAACGCGATTCGAAACTGAAGCTGAGCCCGCCCAAAAAACCGATCATTTTCTACGTCGAACACACCGCCCCGGTCCGCTATCGCCGGTTCATCCGCGCCGGCGTCGACTACTGGAACAAAGCCTTTGAAAAGGTCGGCATCGTCAACGCGATCGAAGTCCATTACCAAGACGCCCAAAGCGGCGCCCACATGGAAAAGGATCCCGAAGATGTTCGTTACAACTTCGTTCGCTGGTTGAACAATGACATCGGCACCGCGATCGGCCCCAGTCGCGTCCACCCGATGACCGGCGAGATCCTCGACGCCGACATCATTTTGACCGACGGCTGGATTCGCCACTACAACTACCAGTACGACGACTTGCTGCCCAAGCTGGCGATGGAAGGGGCCAGCCCGGAAACCTTGGCCTGGCTCAGCGAACACCCCTCCTGGGACCCCCGCGTCCGCATGACCTCCCCCTCCAAGGTCTCGCAAGTTCGCCAACAGATCGCCCGAGACGCCCAGAAACCCTACGCGGGGTTCTCCATGGCCGCCGCCGATTCGTCGCTGATCGGCGACGATGAGTTTGACGGATTGATCGGTCACCTCAGCCAAAAGAATGGCATGTGCATGGCCGCCAACGCCCGCAGTCTGGACCTCGCGGTCGCCCGGATGGATTGGGCCCTGGCCATGATGGATGACAAACCCAAGTCCGAGACCGAAGACAAAAAGGACGACGAGAAAGAGGAAGAGGAAGAGGAAGCGTCGGACAAGGAGGACGCCGATGACAAAGACGACGCCGCCGACAAGAAAGAGGGCGACAAGGAAGACGACGACAAGGACGCGGACAAAAAAGATGACGACAAGGAAGACGAAGACGAGAAGAAGGACGACGAGAAGAAGGACGATTCGGCAGACATGCTCGATGGCATGCCCGATTGGTTCGTCGGTCCGCTGCTGGCCGATCTGGTCGCCCACGAAGTCGGACATACCCTCGGATTGCGGCACAACTTCAAAGGCTCGGCGCTGCACTCGCTGGACAAAATCAACAGCGAAGAACTCAAGGGCAAAGAAGTCTTCACCGCCTCGGTGATGGACTACATCCCGATCAACTTCCGCTACGAAAGCGGCGAAGTCCAAGGGGATTACACCATGATCGACATCGGTCCGTATGACTATTGGGCGATCGAATACGGTTACACCTTCGACGACAAAGCTCTGCCGAAGATTCTCAAGCGTTGCGTCGAACCGGAACTGCAATACGCGACCGACGAAGACACCAACGGCCCCGATCCGCTCGCCCGTCGCTACGACTTCTCCGCCAATCCGCTCGACTACGCTCAAGAGCAGATGAAGTTGGTCAAGCTCTATCGCGAACGCATCCTGGACAAGTTTGTCAAAGACGGTGACAGCTGGGCCAAGGCACGTCGCGGCTACGAGTTGACGCTGTCGATCCAAACCCGCGCGGCAAGCATGATGGCCAACTGGGTCGGCGGCGCGTTCGTCAACCGAGACAAGAAGGGGGATCCGAATGATCGACCCCCGGTCGTCGTCGTGCCGGCGAAACAGCAACGCGAAGCGATGCAATTCGTGATCGACCAGACCTTCAACGACAATGCCTTCGGCTTGACGCCCAAGTTGCTCGAGCGAATGACCTCCGATCAATGGCTCGACGGCGGTGCCCATTTCGGAACGTCCGGTGAAGCGACCTGGCCGATTCACGATCGTGTGCTCGGTCTGCAAGCTTCCGCACTGACCTGGTTGATGAGCCCCACGACGCTGCGTCGTGTCTATGACAACGAACTTCGTCTGCCCGCCGAAGACGATGCGTTGACGCTGCCTGAACTGCTTACCACGATCAGCACTGCCGCCTGGACGGAGCTGGAATCCGATTGCCCCGAAAACCGCAGCAATCGCCAGCCGATGATCAGCTCGCTCCGCCGCAACCTGCAGCAAGAGCACGTGCAACGGCTGATCGATCTGATCCTGGAGAAAAACGACGGCGCGGCGGCCTACAAGCCGATCGGTGACCTGGCACGCATGCAACTGGTCGATCTGATGGAAAAGATCGACATGCGACTGAAGAAGTGCGAGAAGAAAATGGACGCCTACTCACGCGCCCATCTTCATGAAGTCTCGATGCGGATCGAGCAAGCGCTCAAGGCCGGTTACACCTATAATTCAGCCAAGGCGCCCAGCCTTTCCAGAATGCTGATTTTCGGTGAAGCGGAAGAGTAATTCGACGCGCCCGTTATGACTTTCGACGCACGGCCTCTCCCGCCAGAGAGGCCGTGTTTTTTATTGCCTCGCGTTGATCAGAAACGTCAAGTGCGTCTTCACGGTCGGCCACTCCCCCGCGATGACGGAATACACGCAGGTGTCTCGTAGCGTCCCGTCGGCCAAGACCTGATGGTTCCGCAAGATGCCGTCCAGCTTCGCGCCCAGACGTTCGATCGCCGCGCGGCTGCGTCGGTTGAAAAAGTGCGTGCGAAATTCGACGGCGATGCAATCCATCGTTTCAAACGCCTGCGTCAGCAAAAGCAGCTTGCACCGTGTGTTCAGCCCGCTGCGCCAAACCGATTGGCGATACCAAGTCGACCCGATCTCCAGGCGTCGATTCGCTTCGTCGATGTTCATGTACGTGGTCATTCCGACCGCCTTGCCCGATGCCTCGTCGATGATCGCAAACGGCAACATCGACCGCCGCGCGTACAACTCAAGTCGACGCTTGATCTCGCCAGCCATCGCGTCGGGCTCGGGCACGCTGGTGTACCAGAGTTCCCACAGGCGACCGTCGCGTGCCGATTCAACCAGTTCATCGTGATGACGTGGATCGAGCAATTCCAGTCGGACACCCTCGCCAGCAAGCGTCACCGCATCCAACCATCCCGTCATCCTGTCACCCCATCATTCCACCATTCCATCATCCTGTCACCCCATCATTCCGCCACCCCATCATTCTGCCACCCCATCATTCTGCCTTCCCATCGTTTTGCCCCCATCGTCTTGCCTCACCGTTCTGACCTCCCGTCACCCACCCCCTCAAGCCGCCTCCCGGACCTCATCCAGCCCCTGCTGTGCCCGGGTGATTCCCATCTTCCGCACGCGGAGGCGGATGTCTCGATTGCGCTGCCAGTCTTCGTCGTTGACGTAGCCGCGGTCATGGTCCAGGTGATAGCAGACCGCACGGTGTCGGATTTGCATCCCCAGCACACCGGCATTTTCGAGTCGTTCACCGAGTTCACGGTCCAGTCCGCCGTACCGCATCTCGTGATTAAATCCATTGGCGGCAACGACATCCGTTTTCCAGGCCGATGCGTTGTGGCCGTTGAATGTCGGGCGTGTCGTCGTGGCCAGGTCCAGCACCTTGGCCAGGCCGGGTCGGTTTTGGATCCACAACCATTTGGCGGGAACGTCGTCGCCGTTGTGTTTCAGCCAAACGGGGTCGGTGAAATCCTGGTACGCGACTTCGCCGGCCAGGATTCGATCGGTCAACGCACGTTCCAGACGATAACAGCCGCCGGACAAAAAGCGGCCCGGCGCGGCGAGCCGCAGGTGTTCGGCGACAAAGTCACGGCGCGGGACACAGTCGCCGTCGGTGAAGATCAGGTAGTCGCCCCGGGCCGCAGCGATGGCGCGATTTAGGATCCGAGTCTTGCCGAACCCCTGGTGCGTCTGGGAAACGTAACGGACTCGAAAGTCGGTGCGTGTGGCAAACTCATCGATCACCCCGCGCGTCTCTTCCGTCCGGCCGTCTTCGCCGACCACGATTTCAAAGTCTCGGCAGGTCTGATGGGCAAACCCCTTGAGCACTTGGCGGAGGTAATGGGGCGACCGAAACGTTGTCATGATGACGGACGCGGAAACGGGAGCGGGCTGGTCGGCGGCCGGGCGGGCGGGCGGACGGGCGGGCGGACGGTGCGAATCCATTCGTCGACACTCTTTGGCAGGGCTGAGAAGGCGGTTTGGCGTAGTAAACAGCAAGACCTGGAGGCGGGTAAAGATTGATCTGACCAATTGACATCGACCTGGACCGTTTCGGCAGGGTATCGAAGGCGTGTCGCCCCCCGCGCCCGAGCGAGCATCACGCACGCGTGTTCGGGGAAACCGTGCCATGGCCCACTCCTGCCCCAGGTCACTCCACCATGCTCCCTGCGCAACTCGATCCAGCCCGCCCCGAATCTGCCCCAACTGGCGTCCGGTTCTCCCACCGCGTCACCCGAGACCTCGTTTTGCTGGCACTACTGGTCGTGACCGGCTGCTCCGGCGAACGCGGCGGACAGGCGATGGGGGAGCCGGAAGCACATGCCCCGGAAGCACATGCCCCGGAAGCACAGATCGAGGCGATTCAGCCGGCTCCGGAGGTCGATTCCGACGTCAGGTTGGCCCGGGAAGCCCCGCCCGCATCCGCGGCGGTGCCGCCGACGATCGACCGGGGCGCCCGGAAATCCGCCGATCCCGTGTTCCAGTCGGATTCCGAGCCGTCGATGGCGTTCTCGTCCGAAATGGTACCCCGTTCACTTTCTGAGCCGCCGCCGCCCCCGCCGATGGCCGCCCGGGTTGCCGAGCCGGCGCCGACGGACCCGATCGCGACGGGCCCTTTCGCCTCGCTGCCCGCCGGCGCGTCCCATGACGCCGATCGAGCGTTCGCGACCGTGGCCGTTTACTACGCCACCGACCGCCAGCGAGATTCGCTTGCCTTGTCCGACTACAACGTCAGCGGCAACCGCGACGCGTTGGTGTTGTTGGGCGGTTCGTCGATCGTCTTTCTCGCCCTCGCCGGGTTCGGCGTGTTGCGGCGTCGTCCCCAAGCCGCCTTGGGGTTCTCCGCGTTCGGCGTTGTTTCCGCCCTGGCCGCTTCGGCCGTTCTGCTCTCTGGCACCGCCAACATCGAAAAGCACGGCGTGACGTACAGCGCAGACCGGGGAACCCTGGTCAAAGGGATCGCCGAAGTGACGGTGCCGGACACGCACCAACGCGGCATGGTCGAGCGCCCCAGCTTGTTGAGATTTGAGATTCGCGAAGACCAGCGGGAACACGTTGTCCTGACCAGTGCGATCGAGCTTTCCGATTCCGATTTTCAGCGACGGCTCGCCGAGACCGTGGCGTTGTCGCCGAGCCAAGACCTGCTCGTCTTCATTCACGGCTACAATGTCGACTTCCAATCGGCGATTCGACGGACCGCCCAGATCGCGGTCGACCTGCCCTTCGAAGGCGTTCCGGTGTGTTACAGTTGGCCCAGTCAAGGCACGCTGCTGGGCTACACGGTCGATGAAAACAACGCCGCCTGGACCCAAACCCACCTCAAGCAATTCCTGCTCGATCTGGCCCATCAAAGCGGTGCCCGTTCGATCAACGTCGTCGCCCACAGCATGGGAAACCGGCCGACGACCGGCGCGCTGGTCGAAATCGGATGGCAGCAGCGACAAACCGACAGCCAACCGTCCGCCCTGTTCGACCGCGTCGTGTTGGCCGCACCCGACGTGGACGCCGATCGGTTTCGCCGCGACTTGGCACCCGCGCTGACCTCCGTCGCCGAGCACGTCACGCTCTATGCCTCCTCCGACGATCAAGCGTTGATCGCATCCAAACAAGTGCACGGCTACCCCCGCGCCGGCGAGAGTGGCGACGACATCGTGGTGGTGCCGGGCGTTGAAACCATCGATGTCAGCGGGATCGACCTCAGCCTGCTCGGGCACAGCTATTACGGCGACGCCCCGTCGATGCTACAGGATCTGTACCAGCTCGTCCGCAACCGACTGCCCGCGACCCAGCGACCCCAACTCGTTCCAAGACCCCTCGGCGCACTGACCTACTGGCAACTGATCGGGCAACCCAGCGGCCAACATCGGTTCTCCGCCGAACCCTCGCCGATCGATTCGCCGATCAAATAGCAACGCCACATCGGGGGCCTCGTCGTCCCGCACCCCGACCGTTCGGATCGCTCGATTCCCCGGTGCATCAAGCCAAGAAGTCACGCTCCTGGCGTGCCTGGGGGGCTACCCATCTGAAACCGCGCTCCCTGGGGGATATCGATTGTGTAGCGTCAGGATATGGCAACCGATTTAGTCTCTCTCCCTCTGGGGGTTCTTCGCGGATTTTAGTGGGTGCTCTCGAATACTCGGGGAAGGTTTTTTGAGGGATGACTGCGATGTCCGATGGTTCTGTTCTGTTCGGTAGGATGGCGAAGCCAGGTGAAGCGGAGGCGGGCTCTGCGGAGGAGCAACCCACCTAGGAATCACCAGGTCTGCGATGCGGCGAAGGTGCTTCGTGCCCTCCGCCGGCCCGCGTCGCCGGAGGGGCGTTTGAACCGAGCGTTTGTCGTCCAACACTCATTCGGACATCGCAGCAATGCCTCAAAAAACCTGGGTCCTGAGTGATTAGCCGTTAAAATCCACGAAGAACCCCCGCTGGGAGAGACGGCGTTTGCGCAGCAAGCAAACGCCAGAGGGGGCCGGCGCTGACAAAAGTCTTGGCGTCTTGCGCTGCGATGAAATCCGCCTCCTCTGAAATCGACGTCCGGTACACGGGAGGGGCGCGGAGGAGTTAACGCGCCCAGCGGGGAGGGTCGATGTGGCTCCGAATCGCTCAGCGACGACCGCTCGCCTCTCCCCTCGCTGCGCTCGACCCTCCCTGCCAGGGAGGGTGACTGAAGTTGTGTCGACACCCATGCCCTAAAACGGAGCGCGACGACAGGTCTTGGGATCTGCCCGAAGACCGACGTTCCAAAAAGGGACCGCGACTCAGATAGAAACCGGCACCGAGTGGTCGTGATCGGATTCGATTGCGGCAGCCACGGGCGCCGGTTCGTTCTCCGGATTCCCGTCGAATTCAAAGATCCGCTCCAGGCGTGTGATGCGAAACACATCACGAACGGCTTCATTGAGCGAACGCAGTCGCAGGTGGATACCCGAGGCCCTCGATTGGGCCTGTAGCCGGATCAATTCGTTCAGCCCCGCGCTGCTGATCCAGGTCACTTGGCCGAGATCGACGATCACATCGGTCACCAGACGCTCGCGCGGTTGATCCAGGGCGGCGCTCACCTTGGAAGAAATTTTTCTGGCCGATTTCCGACGGTTGATCACCTTCAGCGAAGGCGACACGACCATGGAACAGTCGTGGAAATGGATCTCAACTGCCGTAGCTTGACTCATCGGTGTGATGCGTTCTCACGTCTAAGGGCACGGAACGGGACCGAGTGCCAAAACTGTGGTGTCATTGGCACCCGCAACCATCTCCGACTGCTTCACTGAACACGATGTTGTTGCGTAAACCTAATGTTTTCCGCACTCAACTTCATGAAAGCCTATCAAAAAAGATCGCGCAGGGCAAACAAATTCGTGCCGCCCAACGGCTGGTGGTGGGGCATTGGCGGCCAACGGCGACGCCTCACAACGGCCTGTACTCACTATCCCCGATCGGGTGTGGCGTGAGCAACAATCACAAGACGTCTCCATCACTGCTCGACATTCGATCACCCCTACGACGACGCCTCGTCTATCTTTCAAGGACCCCGTCTTCAGGTTCACGGCCTGCGGTTTAGCCTTCGCGGTGACGCGGGATCACGAAGGAGTGAAACGTGATCACGCAACCGAACGCGATCATCGACAGTCCCAGCCAGCGCGGGGGGGTGACGCGCTTTCGTGGTACCGGAGTGACGGGCTCGAAGATCGAACCCAGAGTTGTTGAATTATCGACCAACGGGGTATTGGTCATCTTTGCGACGAACCGGGTGGAGCGTTCATTGAGCACGAAGGATTCGACGCGACGAAACTGCAACCCGAGCAGAATCAGCAGCATTCCACTGAGGAAGTATCGATTTCGATAGAAAGACATAGATCGAGCTCTGTGTAAATCGTCTTGGGGGCGTCCAGCACGCAGCAAACCGTGATAGATCCATCGGCATTGCGTCTGGCACGCCATCAATGACGTCGCCCAGCGACAGGTCGCCAAGATCGAATCGAACGTGCCAATCGTGCCGGCCGCGCGGCTTGGCGTCGCTATTGCCCGCCGAAGACGTCGTCGACGACCCGGCGCACCGCATTGCCGAAGTTGCGGTGGGCGGAATCCTCCAGCAAATCGCTCTGATTGCTCCGCATGATGGCCGCCGCTAAGGGCTTGTGGTTCTGCCAATCTTGCAGGTCAAAGGCGCGGATGTCGGTGTAGATGCCCGCCAGATTGTTGCTGATCTTGGGCACCAGGACGACGCCGTTGTTGCCACGCACGATGTGGTAGTGCATAACGACGAACAGCAGCAGCGCGCCGCAGAACATTCCGGCAAAAAATCGAGACATCTCGGCGGCCAGGGGAAAACGGAAGCGGGGTTGGAGGCGGAACCCTCAAATCCCGCGGTTTCATTTTTAGACCTGCACCCCATTCAGGGCAAGTCCGAAGTTTTTTCGTTCCTTCGCCAAGCCGTCTTGACGACGCCTCCTGATCGCTACACACTACGCAACCGATCGGCCGACCGAGAAAGTTGAAGTTTCAGCCCCCGACGTCCGATCCCACTCGGTACCGCAGCAGACCACCGCACGACACCCCGTGTCAGCGATCGTGCCGTCTGCCCCCGATCACGCGGGCGATTAGCTCAGTTGGTTAGAGCGCTACGTTGACATCGTAGAGGTCACAGATTCGAATTCTGTATCGCCCACTCGAAACAAATCTCGTTTCGTCCCGCAAATCCCCGGTCGGATCGCTCTCGTAAGCGTTACCAGCGACATAGCTGTGCGGCCCACTTTCTGACGTAGCCGGTATTCACTACCGCCTACGAATTGAGGAGGTGGCGCAATGCCGCGACAGAATTCGTCGACGCCTACGTATCTCTACCACACGTCCGGACAAGCCCGAGTCTACCTTGACGGGCGATACTTCTACCTCGGTGAACACGGCTCTCCAGCCAGCTACGCCAAGTTTTACGCCCTGCTGGCCACGTACACGGCAAACGGAAATCGGATGCCCTCCGATGCCGAGATCGACGTCGCCGACGCACCGATCACTGTGCGTTGCCTCACCGCCGAGTTTCGCGAACACGCGAAAACCAAGTACGCCAACAACAAGACCCAGCGAGGCCGGTTCAATAACCTCTGTACGCTGCTGGACGATGAATACGCAGACGTCCCGATTGACCAATTCGGACCCCGCAAGCTGGCCGAGATCCGCGAACTGCTGGTCGCGACGAAAAACAAGCGGGGGCGGAATAACACCCGCAGATACATCAACGAGCAAATCCGATCGATTATCAAGGTGTTTCGATTCGGCGTCTCCCGTGAAGTCGTGGACCCTAGCATCGTTGTCGCCCTGGATACTCTCGAACCACTGGCATACGGTCAGACCAAGGCCCGTGAATCTGACCCAGTGACACCCGTCGACATTGAATCGGTTCGACTGACAGCGAAGTTCCTCTCGCCCCAAATTAAGGCGATGGTGAGGATCCAGGCAGCAACAGGGATGCGCCCGAGCGAAGTTTGTGTCATGCGGCCGATTGACATTGAGAAGCGTCCGGACGGCGTTTGGGTCTATCGGCCGGCCAAGCACAAGACCGCCCACCGCGGGAAGAAAAAAGAGGTGCCGTTGGTGGGTGATGCCAAGCGGGCGCTGAAACCATTCCTCAACCGCCCCGATGAGGAGTTTTTCTTCAAACCCGTCGAAGCGTCCGAGTGGCACCTGCAGCAACGGCGGGAAAATCGCAAAACCCCGATGAATCAGGGAGATCGGCCGGGATACAGTAAGTCCAGCCGAAGCGGAACACGGAAGCCCCGTGAATACCAAGAGCGGTACAACAAGGATTCCTACCGCCGGGCAATCGAGCGAGCGGCGAAACAGGCCCAGACGGATCACTGGCACCCCTACCAGCTGCGTCACACTGCGGCGTCCGTCATTCGGGAGGCACTCGGTATTGAAGCAGCCCAGGCAATGCTGGGGCACTCCCGCGCGGCGATGACCGAACATTACGCGAAACAGTCACTCGATCGAGCGATCGAGGCCGCCAAGGTTGCTCCGAAAATCTGAACGGCAATAATCAAAACAACTGCCATGGCGACGGCCGCGGCATTTCCTCAAATCATGCTGGCGACGGTCGGCGTGATGGCAACGTGTCCCGCCGTTGGAATCTCTCATCGCCAACGGCGGGCGCGGGGCCAACCGAAGATGAGAGACAATGGACAACGAAGCGACAGGCGACCAGGTGGTCGCTTTCTTCGATGCTGCAGTGAGCTTGCTCACCTACTGCAACGAAGAGATCGACAGTTTTAACGAAGCGATCGAAGAGCGTTTGCGTCGGGAAGAGATGACGCCATACGCTGCAGACCGAAAAGACCAGATCCACCGGCTTTGGCTCAATGTTCGAAATCGGTCGGTCGAAGTGACGGATTTTATCCGCATGGTTAACGCCTCTCATCGAAAGCCTATCCACATAGGTGACGATTGGGCGGGCGGGCTGATTTCGGAAGCTGTTTGCCCAGTTGCTCGATTGGTCGTCAACGTCATCAACGTGATCGGGTTTCCCGACGAAGAGAGGACGCATGCGGAGGCCAAACGGGACAGGCGAGTAGCGAGAGACCTGCTTGATCGCCTTCCTGAAAATTGGACAGCGGTTTCAGCTGAGATTCTTGAAATGGAACGGCAGCGGTGCCTAGCATGCCTTACGGAGCACCGATTCGCGGAGGGGCGGCAACCGGGAGCCCTCTGGAGCGTTGAAGTTATCTCCAAGTTGAAGGGGCAACAGCGAGCATTGCTTGAAACGATGAACAACGCGAACGGCAGCGTCCCCATCGACGAATTCGCCCAAAAATCCCAATGGGTATCTCCGTACGACGACGCTGCAGCGAGCTTGATTCAACGACTGAACAAGAATCTCGAAAAGCATTCTGTGGATAGTCGAATCCGACGGAATGACGGCCGATTCGAAAAAATACCGAAACCGACATAGAAACGACACATTTTCGTACGAGAACCGACACATCGGTCCTCCCTAACCTTTTCGCAACTTGCTTCAAAACGCATTGCGAAAAGGTTTTTTCATGCTCGCTACAGCCAACCAAACCCAATCGAATCCCGTTCGCCGGATTTTGACTGAGGACACTCTGACGCTTCAGGACGCCGCCTCCGACGTGGAGTCTCTCATTGGCCGGCGGCCTGACAAGACGACTCTCTACCGTTGGTGCCTGCGTGGTGTTCGCGGTGTCAAGCTTGAGCACGTTCGCCTCGGCGGCCGGATCATCACCAGCAAACAGGCGATCACGCGATTCATCGAAGCGCGAACCAAGAAAGCCTAGGAGGGTGTTGACGGCGCAGCCCATCAACACACAACGGCCAACCGGGGCGTAACCGGCTGGCCGTCGCGATTTCCGAAGTTTGCTCCAAGGACACAGAGCACCATGACCATAGCACAACCGTCAGACTCGGCAAGTCAAACGCCACTTTTTGACCACGGTCAACACGCCAAAGCAACCCGAGCCGCCGCGGCATCGGCAGCGAAAGAGAAGGGGCCGAACCGCCGGCTGCAGATCCTGACGTTACTCCGCTCCCGCGGCACCACCGGCGCGACACGTCACGAGATCGCCGACGCAATGGGTTGGCCGTTGTCATCTGTTTGCTCGCCGGTCTTAGAGTTGCTCCGCACTGGCGATTTGATCGAGAACGGCGAGAAACGAAAAACGCAGTTCGGATCGATGGCCGCGGTGATCGTCGTGAACCCTTTGAAGGCGGAGGGCTGAACGATGGAGATTGCTAGAAAAATCATCCAGATTGTCCCCGGCGACTGGGATGTCATTTGGTTCTGCCGGACGCAAAAAGAAATCTACAAGACCAAAGCGATGTTCTGCGCCGCGGTCAAGGAATACGAGATCAAGCGGGACACCAGCGGCCGCGTATGCGATCGGCAGTACCTATGGGACAGCGTGATACCGATCGATCCCAGTGACATCGGCATCGGTGGAATCGTTGACAGTGACGAGTACATCGGCATCGTCCCCGCCGGGGTTGACCCGCGAGATCCGCAATACGCCCTAGAGTTTCCCATGGAAGCGAGGGATGCGGCATGAACGGACCAGGCGAGACGGCGGCATGGTTGGATGCCCTTTACAGCCGATGCACTCCCGACGATGGCGAACTCGTTTTCGTCGATTCAACCAAACGCAAAACCGTGGGAATGGCGAAAGCCGGCGATCCCGACGAACTGGTCAAGGCAGCCAACGCGATGAATGGCCGGCTCGATCAGTATTTGAAAATCAACCCGATGGACGGTGACGCGATCCGGGCGAGAGCGGAACGCGATGGCAAGGGACGCTACATAGTCGGTTCTGCAAACGAAGTCAAAACGATCGTCTCGTTCCACCTGGACTGTGACGCCGGGAAATCATCGAAGTATCACACCCGCGAAACGATGCTCCGATTGCTCGACAAGATGCCTCGCAAGCCGTCGCTGATTGTCAACAGTGACGGTCCCGAGGGCGGGTTTCATTGTTACTGGATTCTTGCAAATCCGTTTCGCATCAAATCAGACGATGATCGCGAATACATCAAGCGTCTGACGAAGCGTTGGCAGGACAAGCTAAACAGTTTGGCCGGCGGAAAACTTGACTCAACGGCCAACATCGACCGCGTGTTGCGAGTGGTTGGGCAAGGTCGCAGCAACGGCAACGCGGTGACGTGTCACGAGTATCACCCTGAGCGGTTGTATTCGTTGCGTGAATTGTCGCTCCCTGCAAGTCAAAGCGAAATCAAAACGTCTGCCACAAAGTTTGCTCGGCAAGTGATCCGCGAAACACTCGGCAAGTGTGACACATCAGACCAGCCGATCACCGCGTACATCGACGCGAGCAATTTAACCGTCGAAGACCTGTTGGCACAAAATGGATACCAACAGCTACGCGGTGACGAATGGATTCGCGAGGGCAGCGTCAGCGGTGCCAGAACGTTGAAGATTGCCACCGAGGCGGATCGGCCGGGGATCAATGTGTTTTCGGGGAACGAAACGCGGTTCCCTTGCCTCAAGGATGACGGCAGTGTCGGCCGGTTCTATTCGATTGACCAGATGTTTGTGACTCTCCGTCACGGTGGCGACTGGAAGGCCGCCGCGCGTTGGTGTCACGAACAAATCGAAAGCCAATCAGGGAGGGGGCCAGCGTGAACGAATACACCGATGAAGCGATTGAACAGTTTCAACGCAAGTATGACCAGGCCGTCGAAGAGGCGAGCCGAAAGACGGCCGCGGTCAAGCTACTGGCACGAGAGGCCAAGCGTCGGCAAATTGATCTTGGCACCATCCCTGCCGGCGATCTTCCCGAGGTCAAAACCGATAAGGGTCTGACCATCAAGGTCGAATCAGTTGCGTTTGACGGGAACCATTCGGGCACAGTGCGGGATGAATCAGGCGAGTCGATGCCGTTTGGTTGGATCGTCACCAGTGACGACGATCGAAGCCGGTTCATTAAGAGCGTGGTTGCCAAGTGGCCTGATGAAACACCGGAATCGATCGAGGCAGTGATCGATGTTTTTTCCAGCCGATGGGAAACCCTTCAAGCGTCTCGTGACACAGACGATTCTGAAAAGCCGTTGACGCGGTGCGGTATCGAGATCCTTCACGAATTGCTTGACGATCTGCACGACGGTCGCGGCGATGTTCTCTATACGCTCGGCAACGCCCTTGAAGGATTCGAGATCGGACCCGGATTGATCGCCGCACTCGGAGCTGGGCCGGGGGTCGGTAAGACCGCGTTGGCCGGCCAAGTCACCTTTGAAGTGTTGCAGCACAATACCGGCGTCCAGGTTTACATCGCAAACGCTGAGTCGACGTTCAAGGCGTTGTTGAAGCGCGAGTTGGCCGGACGAACAAGTGTTCCGCCCAAGGCGTTGCGATTCGCTGACCTGACCGCCGGCCAACTTGCTGAGGTTGACTTCGCCGCGGCAGAGATCGCGGAACACGTTGGTGCCGATCGGTTGAACGTGATGCCAATTGAGCTTTGCACGATGGAAGGTCTGGGGCGTCTGATGCGAGAACGCGAGCCGGGATTTTTGATCGTCGACTACATCCAGAAATTCGCCCCTTACGGAAAGGACATTCGGCAAGGTGTCAACGAGGTCATGACGCTGCTGCGTGTGATGGCCAGCAAGGGCTGGGGCATCCTCGCGTTGTCGGCCACGTCGCGCACCACGGGGAAGTCATCCAGCGGGCACGACACCTCCAAACTGACGCTGGCGAGCTTCAAGGAATCGGGCGAGATCGAATTTAACGTAGACAGTGCGTATCTGTTGCGTGATTGCGGTGAAGTCGAACCAGGCGTGCGAGGTGTTCGCAACATCGCCCTTGATTGCGTCAAGAACCGTCACGGCGATCAGATTCGAAAGGAACTCGTTTTTGACATGCCGCGAATGCGATTCGGAACGCCTGACCCGATGCCCCATGACTTTGGGGAGTACGGGGGAAATCTCGGCGACCAGCCTTGGAAGGCGAAAGGATGACTCAAAAACAGAAATCAAATTTACGATGGGAGTCGGGCCGGCACATTCATGACATCGTGCTGCCGTCCCTGGATTCGACCGCACAGGCCGCGGTGCTAATGTTCTGCTGGTTTCACGCCCGCGGGCGTGACTGCGTTTTCGATGCGACTGCCCAGCAAATCGGGGACGCACTGAGTATGTCGCAGCGTCACGCGAAACGGGTTCTCTGTGAACTTGAGACGGGCGGCGTGGTCAAGACGCTGACCAGTGGTCGGGGACGGGGCAACCCATCAACGCGATACATCACAGGCCAGCCATTGAAGATCACAAAAGGGGACTCCCATGTCACCCTTTCCGATCAAAAAGGGGACACAGGCGTCACCCTTCCAAAAACAAAAGGGGACAAACGGCGCACGAAAAGGGGACAAATGGCGCACGAAAAGGGGACACCCATGTCACCCACACAGAACAGAACAGAAGCGGCGTCGCTTTCGCTTCGCGACGACACCACTTCTGGCACACCAAAAGACGAACGCCCCCGCCGCGTTGCAACACCTGACGCTGCTGCTGGATGAGTAGGTACTACTTTGAGGTCCAACGCTCGGGCCTCCAAAGGGAACAGTCACAAAAATTAGTACTGTTGACCACTAAGAAGGAATAAACCCAATGGCAAGACCGAAAGGGAAACAAATCGCCGTCACCTGCGGAGTTTGCGGCACGATTCGACACTGGCCCCCATCAAAAGCGGCGGGCAAAAAATACTGTTCCCGCCCATGCCGGGACCGAGGGCGCGAGCTGGTCACAGATTGGGACTGGATCGCCGGCGGGGCGTCGGTGATTTACCGGATGCCCGATTGTTCCGATCCGATGGGACGGGGTGTCATCGCCGATGACCGGGTGTTCCTACGGGTTGATGATGGCTGGCAAGAACTGGTTTTGCAGCGAAACGCCCACTCCGCGGGATTTCGCGTTGTCGAGCGTGTTCCCATCGATGCGGCTGAGATCCCGGCCCCGACCATCGAAACGCCACACGCGACGACTGAGGCGACGGAATGACCAATTTTGAAGCCGCCGCCCAGTGCACCATCGACCACAACCGCCGGCTATGGGCGTCGCGCCGTTTTCTGGCCGAACAGGCAGCCGCCCACCTGGACGATGCCGCGGCAATCCTGGCCGAGATCGACGACGAATGGGAGGCGATGGAAAACAACCACGCCCGATTGCGGCATCACGTCCGGCGGTTGCAGCAAAAGTTGGCGACCGACGACAAGCCGCTGAGCATCGGCGAACGGTTCGACATCATCACCCGAAAAAAGTAATTCCTCGTTAAGCACATCGCATCATTTTTTCCGACATGGACGCCGCTAAAACTTCCAACGTGACGGTCACCGCCAAGACGTTTACGGACACACCCCGTTGCCCAGCTTGCGGAACGACTGACCGAACGCCCTACGGGCACAACCGAACCGTCGAGCTAAAACCGACCGATCAGGAACCCTGGACGCACCTTGTAGCCCGTCGCTGCCGGTGTGCGAAATGCGATAAGCCACGAATCGATTATTTCCGAGAGATCCGAACCGATGACAAACCATCCAAACCCAATGGCGGGAATCCTGAGCGTCGGCGATGCCGCTGAAATGCTGGGGGCCAATCCGATCGACGTTCAGCGTGTAATCGCACTCGGCGAACTGGACGACAACCGCAACAAAGACGGCAACGTCGTGATGCGTGGCGACCTGGAACGATTCATGGGCCGTCGGGCACCGAACTTGAAGTCACTTCGAACCCGTGACGGATGGTTTGCACATGACCCCACCCTCGTCCAGCGTGACGAGTTTCAGCGTCGAATCCGTCGTCATGCCGGCGAACTGGCCCAAGTCACTGACGAGCAGATTGACGCGGCATACAAAGCCAACCCGCGGCAACGCCCCCTGACGTTCACGGTTGCCCCAACGAAATCGATGCGGGACTGTTTCGCAGCGGATTCAACCGGCACCCTGTTTGCCCGCAAACCCTCTGGCGTTCCGTTGGGCGTGTCCGCGATGGCGGCAGTCTTGCGGGATGGAGCACTGCGAGAAGTAAACCGACGACTCGGCCGGCGTGGTATGAGCAAGGGCGGAGTCGGCAGCCGCCACGCGCTCGAGACGCTGTACGAATCTCCCGAGGCGTTCAAAGGCATCGCTGAAGCTGCCAAGTCTGCGCTGACCGCCCTGGACGTGGCATTCCACGAATCCCGAAAGCCGGCATCGGCACCCGGTGAAGTCTCCATTCTGACCACCGTGAAGCTGTCGTCACTGTCGACGAACTTCGACCATCACGTCGCGATGGCGGTTGACCTGGCGTTCTGATCCCGACCACTCTTTTTGCCCCCTACCCTCCGAGGAACCCAACGATGACTGCCCTGTTAGAACGAGTCTTCAAGCAACGCGAAAAACAAGACCAAGCGATCCACGAAAACGAACAGCACATGCGCGATGAACTGCTGGAGCTCGCGATCAAAGATGCCTTCGGCGAAGAAGTCACCGACGACGACGCCAACAATCTCTCAGCGTTGCTGTACGCTCAAAAGTTGAGTGACGACGAATACGGCAAGCTGGTAGCGGCGATTGCTCGCGTGCCGGCTGCGGTCGGCAGTCACGAATACGTGACGGAACTTCACGAGCAAAAGGCCGCGGAGTTTGAAGAGGCGCAGCGGCAAATGCACCACGCCCGCATGGTGTTTGAGAACGCACAGCGGCGAGTCAATTTCTTGGCCCATCTCCCCACCGTCAATGCGACATCCCAAGCGGTCAAGCAGTTGCGTGAAGACGTCCCGATGGTGTTTGATGAATCAGGCGAACCGATCGCGGTATTGCGGGATCGAATCGAAAAGCACAAGACCGGCCAGCGGGAACATGACGCAGCCACCAAAGCGAAAGCCGCGGCGGCGACGTTCGACAAAATGAACGGCATTTTGGCCCGGCTGGGACTGAAACAATTCCCGGCACCGGGAGCAACCGAATAGCCACTCCCCTTCCGGCTAGCGGGGGACGTGGCCGGCGGCGTTGGTTTTTAAAGAATTGGCCAACGCCGCCACTTTTTTTATTCGTATCGACCAAGGATCAATCGTCGTGCTCGACCCTTTCGAAGAAATGAACCAGCAACTTGACGCGATGCGTGACAAGTTGGTCGATGGCGGAATCAAGCAAGTCGAAACCGGCGAGCTTGCTGTCATGTTTTACAAGTCGACGCAGATGATTGACGCACTGGAAGAAATCTCGTTGCGGGGCACGCAATTAACCGAGGCGATTACCGCGATCGGGAAGGCGATCAACGCCGAGTGCGAGCGGCGAGAACACAAGCAACCAACCCGAGGGGAAAAGTAACATGACCAGCAGCCAAAACATTGACGCGGGCGGGGCGAGTTTTGCGTTATCGCTGAAAGACGACCTGACCCGTGATCTACAATCTTCGCTGTCCAACGCCGTCAAAGCGGTGCGGGGCGTGGTCGGGGAGATCGATCGAGAGATCAAGGCCCTAGGTCGGACCATCACGGACACCGGGAAGCAAATCGCCAAGATCGGAGCCGGCGCGAGTGCGTTGGGTGCTGGCGTGACTTTCGGTTTTGCTCGTGCGACCATTGCCGCCGGCGACTTTGCCGAAACGCTTTCGATGTTTGACGCAGTGTTTAAGGATCAATCCGAATCTGTCCGGCGATGGGGCGAGAACTACGCAAAAACCGTTGGCCGATCACGGGGGCAACTGTTGCAGTTCTTGGCAGACGCCCAAGACACGTTTGTTCCGCTGGGATTCGACCGCAAAGAGGCCACCGAGCTTTCCAAAACCGTCGCGAAGCTGGCGATCGACTTGGGAAGTTTCAAGAACATCGACGACGCCGACGCACTGCGTAGTCTGTTGGGCGGCATCATCGGGAACACCGAAAACCTGCGCCGGTTTGGAGTGGTCGCACAAGAGGCTCAAATCAAGGCCCAGGCGTTATCGATGGGTTTCGACCCGTCAAACCTCACAGCGTATCAAAAGGCGTTGGCCATCTTGGAACTGACGCTAGCGGGCACCCAGGACGCACAGGGCGATGCGATCAAGACCGCCGGCAGTTTCGCTAACAGCGTGCGAGCACTCAAAGCCGCATTCGGTGACCTGAAAAACGCGATTGGCCAACCGCTCTTGGAAATCGGCACGTCGTTCGTCCAAGGCATGGCGGCGGTTATCCAGTCGATCAACATGGTGCTCGAAAAGTTTCCCCTGCTGACGAAGTTTGCCGCGGGGACGGCGTTGGCCGTTGGTGCTGTCGGTGCAGCGGCGACCGGGTTGGGCGTGGCGTTGGCAACGATGGGGACGTCCCTGGCGACGTCTGGGGCGTTGCTGCTGGTCTGGACGGTGCGAGCCCAGGGTTTAACCGCAACGATGGGGAAGATGGCAGTAGCGGCCAAGACCGCCGGCCCAGCGATCGCAGCGGCAACGGCAGAGGCCGGCAAAGGAGCTGCGGCGATGGCTGCGGGTGAATCGGGGGCTATGTCGTTCGGTGCTGCGTTGCGAGCCGTGGGAATGCGTATCGCCTACGTTGCGGAGGCGATCGTGCTGGCGTTTCGGTCGAACATCTTCAAGGCCGCAATGGGCGGCATCATTCGCGGTCTGAAGAACATCATTTCCGTTGCCCGGTTCGCGGGATCTGCCATCATCGGCATCGCCAAGACTGGCCTGGCTGCGGTTGCGCGTCTGCTGGTTTCGCCAATCGGTCTGATTGCGGGTGCAACCGCCGCGGCGATGAAGGGTCTGGAACTGTACTACCGTCGTGCCGAACAACTGGCGAACAAACGCGGGAAGCAACTGGACATTGAGCGGGTTAAGTTGGTGCGTCAGTCGTTCATCGATGCCGGCCAAACGCCACCCCATGACCTGTTCAAAACCTTTAATCCCAACGGTGCCCGTGTCGTCAAGAATCCGGCCCCCGAGCTTGCCGCACTGACCGCAGCCCAGCGTGGTCTGGTCGATGAGATCAACGCGATGCGTTCCCCGCTGGAAACCTTCCGCGATCGGATCAAGGCGGCAAGCGAATTGCTCAACCGTGGCGAGATCAGCAAAGATCAATTCAATGCGTTTTCTCGCCAAGAGTTTGATCGGTTCCAACAATCCGACCCGGCGACCCAGGCACGCAACAGTCTTGCCGATCAACTGCGAACGCCTGCGGAAACGCTCCGCAAATCGGTTGCCGATGCTCGCAGGTTGTTTGCCGACGATGCACAGATGATGCGTCGCGCGGTCCAGGCCGCTGTCGATACGTTCAAGGCGACCGATCCGGCGGAGCAAATGAAACAGCAACTTATGACGCCCGTTGAGCGGATGCGGCAATCCATCGCCAACGCTCACAAGTTGTTCGCAGGCCAACCGGAGTTTCTTCGCCGCGCGATTGCCGCGTCCGTGAAAGAGTTTAAGGCAAGCCAACCAACCGCCGCTGACGACCCAGGCATTAAAGCTGCTGAGGGGATCAGGGACGCACTGAAAACCGATGCCCAGCAAGTCGCCGAGAAGATGGCCGAAGGCGTTAGGTTGGTGCAATCTGGCCACCTGACGAAAGCAGAGGCCCAGGCGTTCAACCGTCAATTGCGTGACGACTTTTTGGGTGACAATCCCGGCAAGCCAAGTTTCCAGCAGATGGCGGCCCAGAGTGCTCACGTAGCCGCAAACATCGGCAAGTTCGCCCCGAGTTTCGACAACACGTCATCGGAAGAAAAAGCCTACAGGCGGAAGACAATCGAACTGCAACAGGAGATGCGAAAGGAACTCAGGGACATTCGACGACGACGCCCCGCGTTTATCTGATGGATCAGTTTAGAACTCGGGCGGAGCTTGATCGAATCCGCGTCAAGCATCGGCTACCGCACTCCACTCTCGGCGAAATGCAAGCCGAAGTGTCGGCGTTTGTCTCCGTCGGCATGGACGTTGACGAAGCGTGTCAACTGGTTGGATTGCCCCGCCGGCTGTATCGGATCGATGCCGCCGGCAATGAGCGGATCACGCATCTACCGACGCCGGCGGAGATCGAAGCGTTGACAATTCGCATCCGTGCGGGCGAGCGAATCTGTACCCGCCGAAGTCAAGAACGGTGGTTGAAGTACAACGAAATGATCGAAGCAGGCGACCCGGATTGCGAATCGTTCGACCTGGCCGGCCAGATCGCCGAGGATGCGTGCCCCCTCCCGCCCTGGCTCTATTCCGCCGATGAAGAAAAAGAAACGCGATCGCGTGGTCGATGATTCAAACCACCTTTTGACGCTGGCCGAAGTTGCCAGAATCGCAAACGTCAAACGCGATGACGTTGACCGATGGATTGAGACGGGAGCGTTGAAGTCGGTCCCGATGCCGGGCTCCACTCGGCGACGTGTGAGGCGGCGAACGTTGAATGCGTTTCTGGCCGAGTTGCGGGAGTGAAATGCTCCGCCCCCGGATCCGGTGTCGGTCGATCGAGCGGCAACGGCAGCCGCACAATCATGCGGCCGGTGATGACCAGAGCCGCCGGTGATTGCGTCCCTGCAGGGACGCAGGAAACCGCGTCATCGGACGTTGCCGACTAGAATTGACGTCAATTCTAGTCGGATAGTGAGCAGCTATCCGGCGATCCCAACGCCCACTGCAACGTTCGGAATTCCGAACATTTCCGATCGCGTCAGCCGAGAGCAGCTATCCGGCGATCCCAACGCCCACTGCAACCGACAGTCAGCAAAGAATCAAGCGACCTTCGCCATAGAGCAGCTATCCGGCGATCCCAACGCCCACTGCAACAGCCCCATCGGCAGCCCCCGCAAAACACGGGGCGAAAATGACCGTTTGCGAGCGGTCCCCGATTCCATGTTGAAAAACTTTCGTTGTCGCTGTTGACTCCGGCTTTAGGTCCCGGCAAACTCTGGTCTCTGTCTGGCTGTTTTGCGGGCTTGAACACTTAGCAAAACTTCTGATCGGTTCGTTTCACCCGATCAGCGACCCGGCCTCCACACGATTCTTAGGCAAATGAAAATGGAAAAGTCGCTCAATACGTCGGTGTTATCCAAGCGTTGATCCTGCACAGGCAGGGGAGCAAAGTTTCATCGGGCGGCCAAGTGGTAACACTTGGTAGGGACGTGTGCCCTTTCGCTGTTCAAGCGTGTTGAGCGACTTTTCCGTGCGCGCATCGAATCGGTGCGCAAGGGGGATTTCATCCCATGGCTTACATCTCTTTCTCTGAGGCCGCACGTCGCGCCGGCGTTTACGTTCATGGCGTTCACAAGTTGGCCGATGCGGGCATCATCCAGCGACACACCGTCAAAGGGCATCGCTTCCCGATGCTGAATGACCGCGACGTCGCGACGATCAAGGAACACTTGCCGGCCAGATACCTCCCGCCGGTTCGCGTTGCGATCGGAAACACGTTCACCGATCCGACACCTGCGGAGATTCGCGACCGGTGTGAAATGATCCTGGCGAATCGAAAAAAGGTCAGCCCGCATGAGCGTTGCCGACAGCGAATCTTGTGGATCCTGAGCCACCAAGGCGGTCTGACGATAGATCTCGTTGCGACCGCACTGGGGGCCAGCACAGTCACCGCATCGGCAAGGCTGAAAGAACTGGAAGCGGTTGGGTTGGTTGAATCGATCGGCATCACGCATCGCCGCTACTTCTGCGCCGAAAGCGTCGGCAAGTTTGCGGCAATGGATACCGCCGACACCATCTTGGCCCGTTTTCGCACTCGAGCGGAACGCTATGCCCGTCGATCGAGAAGACCGCGACAGGCCGCCGCCTAATCGCTGTTCGTTTAATCAACCAATCAAACATTCAAATCAGAGAATCAATTCCATGACCAAGAACAGAACCAAGATTGTCAGCCGCAAGCAGTTCACCGCCCAAGAGCGCGACGATCGCATGCTGCACTTCGCCGATGAAGCGTACCGCTGCATGCACATCAACTTTCACACCGGAAGCCCGGACAACGGTCTGCTGATCGGTCGGGCGGTGCTGCCGATCCTGGCGAAACAGATTCACCGCACGATGGTTGACCGGTCCCATTCCGGCCAATCACTCAGTCAGATTCTTGAGGATCTGCTGTCGCAGGGCATCGTCGACGAATGCACTCACGTCAGTCTGCGTCGAGCAGCTGCGGCAGTGGGCGAATTCGGCAGCGGCCGGGACCTTCACGACGTGATGGCAGCGTGTGACGTGCTGAGGAGGATCACGAAGTCTGCCGCGTTCAAGGACGCTGCAGAGGTCAGAAGATTGGCCAAAGCCCGCAAGGCTACCGACAGAAGACCGGCGTTGATCCGCTGGGCATCGGCCGCCGCCGGACTATTCAGCGTCGGCGCGTCGTCGTGATGACCGCCGAAGATTGCGAGCCGGCGATTCCAGCGACCGCCTACGGGATGCAACGCTGGCAGCTGGACGCATGGGAGGCCGATGTTGCGGTTGATCGCATCCCTGACCACTTGGGAGCGTTCCAGGTGGTCAGATTCGACCGCGACGATCACGGAACGATTTGGGACGGGTATGTCCTCCCCGAGTCGCGAGACGCCGGCCTGTTCGTTCTCGGCTGGCTTGTCGGCCGCGAATCGATCGCATAACGCCGGCATCAATTCAGGCCGCCGGATTCGCCGGCGGCCGCGGGGCATCGGGTTGAATCTCGCCGCTGGGGCATCGGGAGGTGTCACCCAGGATGGCCGAAGGCCGCGCGGTCTAAACTCTCTCGCTGCAATCATCATCTGCCGGCGCAATAAACGCCGGGCCGGGATTATGATCCGACGGATCTGGAAATCTAACAGGTATCTCGAATTCGATTCTGGAAACGCATGCTTCCGAAATCGCTGCTTCAAGCTTTCCACTTGCACCAATCCCTAAGACGGAGAGATTCGTTTTTCCTTCTCCTTGTTTTTCAGATGCAACTGTGACAGCGACATCAAACTTGATCTTCGAATCCTTGCCGTACGAGCCGATAGCTCTCCCATCCCGCCGAGTTTTTACAAGTTCATCGTTTGCATCGTTCATGCCGCCCATGACTTCGACAATCGTTTCCTTAACGAATTCCCGGACATTCATTATTCACCTTCGTTTGGAACGTCAGTGTTGTCATACGCGATAGACCTGGATGCGATGCTCAGAGCTTCAGCAAGTTCCTTTGCCTGATCCTTTGTGAGATGAAGGCTTCTGCATTCACCGTTGCTGGAAAACTGCAGATAGACTTGGTGATTCGAAAAGAAATTCGAGACGATTACTTCAACAACTGTCGGCTCACCACTTTTATCAGCGAGCCCGTTGTTACCCGGCGTGTATAGGGGTTCTTCAAAGTAACTCATTGTCGACATGTTTCATGCTCCGTTCCATTGACCGTAGCCGGTACAGATACCGTTTATCCGCCCCGTTCGGCTCTATCGAGCGACCTTTATACCGCAAACCGCACCACAACTTGCAACGGGCGTATGTACTTTGGTAAGCTGATTTTGTTGTGAAAGTGGTGTTTTCCCCGCGAAAACTGGGTTTTTGCTACGGGCATTTTGAGATTTTGACATCGTAGAGGTCACAGATTCGAATTCTGTATCGCCCACTCCCGAAAACCCCGTGAAACCCAGCGTTTTGCGGGGTTTTTTCGTTTCGAGCGGCTTGGGACGCGTCTTTGTTGATGTTGCTGTAACCTCGCTTGATCAATTACGGGCCGGGCACAGTCGGTCCCGGTGTTCAGCCGTAAGCGATTGCGTAGCTGGCGAGCATGTGAAGGGCGATCATCGCGGCGAACCAAATCGCCATGGTGCATGCGGTCGATGCAACCGACTGCGCTGAACGCAGCGTCATCCCATGTTAGCTTAGGGCGAGCTGCATCCCCTTGAAATGACCGACTGGCGTCAATGGCCTGAGCCGATCCAGTCGAACCGGCTTTCAGCATTCGGTACCAAAACCGCTGAATCCGCGAAGTGTATTCGTACGGTTTTTCCGTCCAGCATACGTTGCTCAGCTCGACGGAACGACCTGGACTCGGACCATTGTCGAGAGCAGTTCGACAAAGGCTTTCGACTCACGTTCCTGACTTCCTTCGACGTCCAAGACGCATTCACCCCAGTACATCCAATCGGGGAAAACACTGTTGTTTGTGAACGTCCCATCACCGATGAAGTGAAACAGGTGGATTTCCTTTCCGCCAACGAGCCTCAGCCCCACGTTGAACCAATCAGAGCTGTCGTGAGCGCTCCACGAAGCGCCCATTGTATTGTCGTGATAGCCATAGGTGATCGCCTCGATGTCGCCATACGGAAATACGTGATGGCGACGCAAGAAGCAAAGATATCGCGAATGGAGAAAGACGGTCTCTGCTTGAGGGGCAATCTCGACCTCCCGTACGGCCAATCCAATAAGCAAGATCCGCAGCCGCCAAGCTGTCTTGGCAACAATGCGACAACCTCGTTTTTCAACGCGTGGGCAGATTGAGAGTCGTCGCATGATGGAGCTTGTTCCAGAGGTGCTATCGGGAAACGTCAGTCGCACGGCGCAGTGATGACTACGAACTAGATTCCGCTTCAGGCGTCCCATTGGATCGCGATATTCCCGATATTTCGTCCCGAGTCTACATGACGGTGAGCTGCGACAGCCTCTTCGACTGGGTATTGCCGGCTGATGATCGGTTTCAAGTGCCCCGAACTTCCTAGATGAGCAAGAAGGATCAGATCATCTAGCCGCTCTGCGGCTGGGAGGTGCTTTTCGATCCAAACTTTGCGGTGATCGAAGTTCTCTCCAGAAACTGGATCGTCGCCGAAGAGAAAGCATCTGCGAACCGTCCGATTCATAATGTGCGCAATTGCGACCTCACTGGGGTCCAAGATCTCAGCCCGGGTGAGTCGAGCCATCACAGCCCCATGTGCTTGGAGAGATTAGAGAAGAGAAGCGGATTGGATCCTATCTCGGTCGCGTCTGCCCGCAACCCCAACTGAGAGTGCTCTGTCCCCGCTGTCCAACTGTCCCCGCTGTCCCTGTCCCAACTGAGAGTGCTCTGTCTCCGCTGTCCCCGCTGTACAACGCGATCTCGCTGTGCTGCATTGGCGCTTGCCGCTTGGGCAACCCTGGGTGCCACGCCGGCCCGTGATCGGTGGGTCCCGAATGAATGCCTGAGCGCATGAACGTGAGCAACGCATCCGTCCGCGTCGGTCTTGTCGATCCCGGCGCCGATTAGGTCGCGGTTCATAATCCGCAGGATGCCAGCCGGCACATTGAATACGATTTCGGATCGGTCGCGGCCGTTGATCCATTCACGCGGGTCGGCGACAAGGTTGCTACGCAATGCACGGGTTGACAATGCAATGGTTGAACCCTTGCGGCTTATCTCCTTGCAGTGACGCAACTTGATGAACGGATCACCGCAAACCCTATGCGCCGGCGTCGAATTTTTGTCGAGGAACTGAAAACCCGCCTCGTGCTGGCGACGTTCATGGTGACCAGCACGGCAAACTATTTCGACGGAAATGGCCAGCAGACATTGAGCGACGTCCTGCCGAGCGATAAGGATGCAAGTGGTGCCGACACGGTTACGTTCTCCGAGTGCTTCTTCTCGACCCAGCACATCTGGTCGCGGTCAACGGCCCCGGCCAAGACGCCAGATGCGCAAGTAGATCCTTCCACGCCCGAAACCGTGTACAATGCGGCGTCAGATGAAAAGACTTCGTTAATGGGAGTAGACATTGAAGAACGCTACAAATTGGGACTTCCTGGTCCAACGTGCGGGGCGTGGGGATACCGAAGCGATCGCCCAAGTTTTCGAAGCGAACCGCGAGCGTCTTCAGAATTACGTGCATCAACTTCTCGATTCGCGAGTCAAGATTCGAGTGGGCGCGTCGGATGTCATCCAAGAAGTATTCTTGGACGTGCAGCTTCAGATCCAAGGGTTTCTTGCTCATCCTCGAGTTCCCCTGTCTGTGTGGCTGCGTGGAATTGCCGCGCAGCGAGTCATCAAAACCAACCGTGCCCATATCTTTACCGCTTGCCGTTCGCTGATTCGAGAGCATCGCCAATCCGAACGGTCGTCCGATCTCCAAACGCATCAATTGGTCTCGGATGATTCGTCTCCCAGCCAACAAATCGCTAAGCGTGAATCGCACATTCAAGTGCATCAGGCCTTGGACCAGCTCAAGCCGTCTGATCGCGAGATCATCGTTGCGAGGCAATTCGACGGACGCAGCAACCGTGATCTGGCAAAATCGCTTGGGATCAGCGAGACAGCTGCCGCGATGCGTTATGTCCGAGCACTCGGCCGATTTCAACGACTCGTTCGAGGATCGCTCACGACCTCCGGGCTCGGCCAATGAGCGATGTCCGTGGGTTGTCCGCTCTTGAGGACGATTCGTCAGGATCGGCAGACTCTGACGACGAACTCACCCGCATCCTTGCAGACATCGCAGAGGATTATCACGCTCGTGCTGAAACAGAAAGTGACTTTGACGTCGCAAGTCATTTGATCGCTCACCCTGAACACGCCGAAGCGATTCTGGAAATGGTTGCCACGCTTGAGTTTTTCGGACAGTGTGATTCGCCGAGCGCACCGGATCGAGCGACGGCACTGTCAGCCGGCCAGCAATTGGACGACTTTCGGATTGTTCGAGAAATCGGCCGGGGCGGCATGGGGATCGTCTATGAAGCGCAGCAGGTTTCGCTCCGGCGACGCGTCGCATTAAAGATTTTGCTTTTGCCTCTGCTCTCGACCGACCTGCAACGACAGAGATTTGCTAACGAAGCGTTCATTGCAGCGCAATTGCGTCACCCGAATATCGTGTCGGTCATCTCCATCGGTTGTGAAGGGAACATTCACTATTACGCGATGGAATACATCGGCGGCCCATCGCTGGCAGATATCATCCGACAGGGAAGTCCGTCTCGAAAACGACTTGCAACAAACTCGGAACCCGACACCGATGAAACGGAGGATCTCGATCGGTCAAAACCGCTTGCCAATTCGTCCCACCTGACTTGGATTCCTGAGCATGGACCGGACAGTCGACGATGGGGTGCCAGCGTCGCTTTGACTGTCGCGAGGGCGTTGCAATACGCACACGACAGCGGCGTTCTCCATCGCGACATCAAACCATCCAATCTGCTCTTTGACGAGCAAGGCAAAGTGCACTTAACCGATTTTGGGCTGGCGCAACACACACACCAATCGGCATTGACGCGTACCGGAGACATCGTCGGGACGCTGCGATACATCAGTCCGGAACAGGCTTCAGGAAATCGAAAACCGATTGACGCGCGATCCGACATCTATTCGCTCGGGCTGACGCTCTACGAGATCGCTGCCGGTCGCCCTGCTTTTCCGGAGACCTCACCGGCACAATTGCTGGCACAAGTATTCCATGACGAACCGCTTCCGTTACGACACGTTGACGCGAGTATTCCCGTCGATCTCGAGACGATCGTTCTCCGAGCGACCGCAAAAGATCCGGCGGATCGCTACGAGTCAGCAGAAAGCTTGGCGAATGATTTGGAACGATTTCTCAATCGCCAGCCGATCAACGCCAAACGGCTGAGTTTCCAAGAGGTTGCCGCCCGTTGGTTCTGGAGACATCGCAGGCGATTGCTGTTCGCCTCGTTCTATGGACTGCTGCTCATCGTCGTTTTGGGGTGCAGCACGATTGCCATTTTCCTATCTCAGCTCGCTACGAAGCGAGCGTTGGTCACAGCAGAGGCAAACGCGATGCATGCCCAGGAGGCTGTTCGCCAATACCAAATCAGTCATCGCCGGACCACACAGTTGCTCTATGTGGCCAACATGCATGCGGCCGGCCAAGCCGAAAGGGTCGGTGACCTTTCGCGTCTCTCCGAAATCCTCCATTTACATCAACAAGTCGAGACCGACCATTGCGTACACGGCTTTGAATACGATCTACTTTGTGAACGCACCAAGACCGCGTCAAAAGAACTTTGGACCACAGAGGGTGCGTTGTATAGTGTTTGTGTCTCTCCTGATGGCAACAAAATTGCGTTTGCTGGACAAGACGCCAACGTCAGAGTGCTTGATCTGTCCAGCGGCGATTTGGTCTGCCAGTTCCCCACCGAACAAGGCGAAGTCAATCAAGTTGTGTTTGATCAAACAGGCACAAGGCTTGCCACGACGGGCGACACCGGAACGGTCTGTCTCTGGGATTCACAAACCGGTCAGAAACGACGGCGGATCTCCGCTCACGATGGCCAAAGCTACGGGGTGGCGTGGGTGCCAAATGACCGTGGCGTCATCTCTTGTGGAGCGGATCGGCAGATCAAGGTCTGGCCGATCTCAGGGAACTCGACTGCGGAAAACGTTCTTGGCAGCCACCGCAGGTCCGTCGAAGCGATCAGTCTGTCCGATGACGGACGTTGGCTGGTTTCGGCGGGATCTGATCATGTCGCTAGTGTATGGGATACGACATCGAAACGTTGCATCCAAGCAATCGTGCCCGGAAACGCGTCGGTCAATTGTGTTGCCTCGTCTGATGAAGGAATGGTTGTACTGGGCACCAAAGCAGGCATCGTGGCGGCATTCCATTTGGACGATCCGACGCAATTCTGGTGCGCCGCCCATTTCGACAGCATCTCAAGCGTCGGGTTTGCGTCCGACGGACGAACCGTCATTGCCGGCGATCACGGAGGTGTCCTACGTGTCTGGGAACCGATGGATTCGGGACAGCTACGATCGGGCACGACGACAGCGTCTCCGCTCCCGATCGCCATGGTCCGTCCCGATTCGGTCCAGCTGACGACGAAAGACGATCTTGCAGATCAACTGCAAAAAGGGGGCGTCGCAGGTTTGCAAAGAGAGACCGATACTCAATTCGTACGCACCCATGCGATGCGACAGATCGCCAGTTGGGAAGCGCATCTGGGCCGAGTCTACTCGGTTCAGTCGATCGGCAACGGCGCAGCGGTTTCTACCGGTCAAGACGGTCGACTGGTCCGCTGGAGGTTCGGACAAGAGACAATGCAATCGGTCTCTGGACCCGCCGAGCAGCCCATTCGGAGATTTGCCATGGGGGATGATGGACGGATCATGACCGTCCATCAAAATAGCACCACGATTGGCGAGGTCGCCGATGGCTCGCTCGTCGACATCCTCACGAGCGATTTGAATTCGATCACCGCCGTCCAGACGTCGCCGTCCCATCAATGGCTGGCCGTCGGCGGCCCGGGCCCGGCGATCGAAATCTGGGACCTTGCGTCCTCCACTCGCACCTGTCGCATCGATGTATCCGGCAAAGGTTTTGTCAGCAAGATTGTATTTTCACCGGATGAGCGATTGATCGCGGTGGTTGGCATGAGAACCAAAAACTCTGTGCCAGGACACGAGGGTGTGATCCGCGTCTACGACGTCCACAGCGGCAAGCGACGTTTCGCCATGGCCGCGGCGGATTGCCAGGCGATGGCGTTTCAACCAAACACGGAACCGCCCACCCTGGTCTGTCATGATCGACACGACCTTTTGATCTGGCGTCTCGGATCTCAGCCTGACAGGGTCGCGGACGCGCACGACAACGCGATCAGCCAAATCAGGTTTTCTCGCAACGGCCAGTTATTTGCCACCGCCAGCCACGACCGCTCGGCAGTACTTTGGGACGCCAGGGGCAATCGGTTGGCGACGCTCGTCGGTCACAACGATCGGGTGTTCGCAGCTTGTCTTCATCCGAATGGCCGGACGTTGGTCACTGGCAGCGAAGATGGCGAGGTGAGGTTGTGGAATGTCGCAACTGGGCAACCGTTGTTCGTGTTGAGAAGTTTTTCGAGTCCGATCCGGCAACTTGGCTTCAGCTCCGACGCCCGAAACCTCGCCTGCCTGTTGGACGACGGAACATTGCACCTGCTCGAGACGGGACTCTCAGCGAATGAAAACGCGGCCGGCGGGCCGAAATGACGGCACTCAGGTGCGCTGAATCATTCGCCGACGGCTGGTCGATTGAGTGAGATCCGCCAAGTCATCGGAACACAAGTTAGACAACGCCACTTTTGCTCGTTTTCCAGCTCGAAGCGCAAACGAGTGAATCTCTTGCGGCGGATTCCACTCGCTCGCGTGTCGAGCTGGTGTTTTCCAGGGAAAAACGGCAATCATGGCCGTTGTCGCGCAACAGCAAATTGCGACATCTCGGGGCCCCATACCCCTCTGCCACTCAGGCGTGGCCGAACGCCTCTGGGATCATTATTTTTCCGAGAGCGACAAATTTTCGAAGAAATCCTGTGAAATCTGGCAGCAACTCGGCAAGTCCCTGATGAGGGGACTGTTTGCCACTCTAACATCATGATTCGAACACAGGGAACTGCGCCATGCGGCAGGGATTCTTCGGTAAAAACGGGGCAGGCGTCGGACGAACAAATAAAAGGCGCGAGCAGCGGAGACAACGCGCTCAACGACGGAGAATGTTGCTCGAACCCCTGGAAAGCCGCCGGTTGCTCGCCACCATCTTCAGCGACAACTTCGAATCCGGTTCCCTGAGCAGCTCAAAATGGTCGGTGAGGGATGCGCGCGTCGATTGGGACAAAGGAACTTCAGGTCCCAAGATGTTTGTCAGTTCCTGTAATCTCCCGAACTGCAGTCAAGTGTTGGGCACGTATGCGGCGGAACTCGATGGTGTCAGAGAAGAGTTGCGGTCCAAAACGATCAACTTGCAAAACTACGTTTCGGCGTCGTTGAGCTATTATGTCCAGGCCGGTGGGAATGAGAATGCGCCAGAAACGGTAGACGACCTTTACGTCCAGTATCGTAAGTCAAATGGCGGATGGGCAACGCTGGCTAGCCACGATGTATCCGCGTTTGAGCCAAGCTTCCCCTCTTTTGATCAAGACGGTTTTCTCTCCAGAAGCGTAAATTTACCTGCGGGGGCATTTCACTCCAATTTTGCTTTCCGTTTCAATGCCTATGCGTCTGATTCCGGGGGGGCTTTTGGGACGACCGGCTTTGACGACTGGTTCATTGATGTAGTCGCTCTCACTGGAACTCTCAATTCGCCACCATCGATCGCATTGACGGGGACCAACGGGACAGTGTTGGACAATGAAACTCACTCGTTCACCTACACGCCATCGGATCCAGACAACAATCTGTCCAGCGTCTCTGCTGTGGTAAAACGTGGAAACACCACCGTTTCCTCGTCCACTAGCACAACGACGACAACGCTTTCTCCGAGTAACAATGCCGGGCTCGGCAAATATGAAATCACGGTCGTTGCCACCGATGCGAAAAACCAGTCTGTCACGGCGACCCGTTCGTATACCTTGGACGACGACGACAAGAGCGCTCCCTTGATTTCTTTGGGCGGCTCGTCCGGCTTGGAGAACCACACTCAGCCACAAGCCTTTTCTTGGTCCGCAACGGACCAGGATTCTGGAATCGATTCTTCCAGTGTCGTCATTTCCCACAACGGAGCAACGATTCACACGTCCAATTCCGCGTCGGGAAATTTCAACTTCGACGCGTACGGCATCGGGACGTTCACGATCTCGATGACGGCGACCGATGACGACAATGATCGTACGAATGACTCGCTGAGCAGTAGCGCCAGCCAAACGGTGACCGTGACCAATGTTTTACCGGAGGCAGACGCCGGCTTTAATCGTGTCGCAGTGGAGGGAATACCGATTGCCTTTGATGGCTCAGGCTCGACGGACTCCGATGGCGACGCACTGACCTACTCCTGGGATTTCGATGACGGCAACGTCGGTTCAGGTCCCCAACCTTTGCACGTCTTCGAGGACAACGGCACTTACACGGTCTCACTGACCGTGGACGACGGATATGGCGGTTCGCATACGGACACGATGACCGTCACCGTCTCGAACGCCGCTCCTCAAATACTCTCGATTAGCAACCCGGGCTTTGTCGATCCTGGCAACTCCGCTGAAATCATCGTCAATGCCGTCGACACGCTGCTCGACACTCTGAGCTACGAGTTTGATTTCGACAACGACGGTGCATTTGAAATCACCAACGACTTGGGTGCCGCGTCACATACCTTCGCCGATCCGGGAGTCTATCCGGTCAATGTTCGGGTCTTGGACGAAGACGGAGGATCCGCCACCGGCTGGACGACAGTGCAAGTCGGCGCGGGCGCGACGATCATCCCCACCATCAACTTTGACAGCGTCGATCAATCCGTTTCCGAGGACGCCGGCCAGCTCACCCTCTCCGCGACTCTGGACACGCCAACGGACGCGGATGTCGTGGTGCCACTGGTGTTGTCAGGCAGCGCGGCGGCGGGTAGCGATTATTCGTTCCCCTACACGTATTTGTACATTCCATCAGGACAATCCCAGCAAACGACGACGTTCGACATTAGCAACGACGCGATCAATGAAGCGATGGAAGAGCTGATCATTTCGATGGGCACGCCGCTGAACGCCAACTTGGGGACAGAAATCGTTCATACCGTGGAGATCTCTGATAATGATCCACTACCACAGGTCGCGTTCGCTAGCTCCGGACAGGTTGCCTCCGAAGACGGAGGCGAGATCATTGTTTCGGTGCGGCTTTTGCAGCCCTCCGGGCGTGACGTTTCCGTACCAGTGGAATTCGCCGGAAAAGCAGAATCTCCCGACGATTTTCAGGTCAGCGGGCCGACAACACTCGTCATCCCCGCCGGCCAACTCAACGCGACGACAACCATCAGTGTGATCGACGACGCAACGGCCGAAAACAACGAAACGATCGTCGTGACGATGGGGCCACTGATCAACGCAGACGCCGTCACGGATGCTAGCCAGCCGTCAGTGCATGTGGTGACGATTCCTCGCAATGATGCTCCATCGGTCAATCTCGAGCCCGTCTTTCAGTTGGTCGACGAGTCCGCCGCGACGGTTTCGGTGATCGCTCGGTTGTCTGGTCCGTCTCCAAATCCCGTGACTGTCCCTTTCACCATTTCTGGCTCCGCCGTCCTCGGAGCCGATTTCAGTGTTGATCCATCTACTGAAATCGTCTTCCAGCCTGGCGAGACGGTCGCGGCCATCGACATTCCAATCGTGGATGATTTGACTGCCGAGGACACGGAGACCGTCCGCGTTCAGTTGGATGCCCCGACGGGTGCCACGCTGGGGACAACGGCCGCACACCTCGTCCGGATCGAGGACAACGATACGCCGCGAGTGTCATTCAACCGCACGGCCAATTCGCAGTACGAAGACGAGGGCAAAGTTGCGATCGAAGTCTTTCTATCGAATCCCCTGGATCATGAAATCGCGGTCCCAATTGAAATCTTCGGTGGAACCGCCAGCAACGGCAACGACTATGTCCTCGCGGCGAGCGAAGTGATCATCCCTGCCGGTTCCTATCAAGGCAGCCTGATCGATCCACTTGACGGTACCGCAGCGCTGAGTTTCCTCAACGATTCCCTGAGTGAAAGCGATGAAACAATCGGTCTGAACATCGGAATCTCGAATGAATATCTGCTAGGCAGTTGGAGCCAGCAAACGGTAACGATTCGCGATGACGACCCCTTCGTGAACCTCAGTTCCACGACCACGTCGGTCGACGAAGATGCCAGCTCGATCACGGTCAACGCCGAACTGTCCGCCAGGACCAACAAGGACGTTACCGTTTCGCTCGACTCCCGTGGGATCGCGCTCAGAAATAGCGATTACACGATGCCGAATACGGTGACGATTCCAAAAGGATCGACATCAAAACAAATCACGATCGAGATGATCAATGATACGCGTGTCGAGAAGATAGAGTCATTTGTCGTCTCAGCTACCTCGGCATCGAACGCATTGTTGGGGGGAGCGATCAATAGGACGCTTTCGATCCATGACGATGATGTTCCGCCAACGGTGACGTTTACGGTAGAGCAACAGACTGTGAGTGAAGATGCCGGAAACGCGTCAGTAACTGTTCGTCTTTCTAGTCCCGCCACGGAGAGACTCCGAATACCTTTGACGTTCATGACTTACAGCGGAAGTTTAGGGCTAACAGATTTCGACAGCGTTCCCGATGAAGTGGTGATTGAAGCAGATTTTCGTACAGGCGTAATCAAGATCCCCATTCTAAATGACGAGATCAAAGAACCCCGCGAAACATTTGTCATTCGCCTCGAAGAGACAGCAGCAGTTGAACTCGGTGACACTAGGACGCACCATTTGACAATCGTGGACGATGATCGGAAGGCATCAACATGTCCTCCCGGAACCCAGGAAAACGCTGGGATTATTTCTGGATTGGTCATGGATCGGGACGTGACGTCGTGCGGAGGCGCGTTTATCGAGGTCGACCAGGCGGAAAGAGAGAGAGAGAGAGAAGATGACTCAATAACAGGGGGGATAGTGTTCGTCGTCGTGGGACTCGGCAAACACATCTTCAAGTTCGTGAACGGGCCTATATCCGACGGCACGGTATTCTTTGACGCGAACAAGAACGGCGTTCACGACTTCCTAGACTTGGATGGGAACGGCACGCAGGACCCGAGTGAACCCGATGAGGTCTCGGCTAAGACAACCCCGGATGGTTTCCTTGAGCTTTCGATTCCCCCCATCTTCGATCAAGACAACGATGGTATCCTGAGCACAAATGAAGGGCAATTCGTTGGTGTTGGTGGAACCAATGTAGCCACTGGACTATCAATGACCGCCCCGATGGTCGCCCCAGTGGGTTCGTCGATTATCAGTCCTCTATCCTCGCTGATTTCAGCGTTGATCGATCAGCGGGGACTATCGCTGCCAGCAGCACATCAGCGAGTGATTGATGCATTCGATCTGCCGCAGGTCGAGTTAACCACGTTCCAGCCTATGTTAGAAGCGTCGGTAGGCAACGGTGACGGGGCGGCTGTCTACGCCGCCAGCATCAAATTGCAGGATACCATTTTGCAGACGGCGAATCTGATCTCCGGTACGACCGATGCTCCCCCCGTGACGTTCCTGGCGCAGCAAGTCGTCAATGATCTGGCGAGCAAAATCTCCGTGCCCGGATCGCAACTGGACCTCAGCGAACCGGCCGTGCTGGAGGCAGTGATCCAAGGCGTGATCACGGAAACCGCTGTCGACATTGATCCTGCGGTCGTGAGTGGCGCAGCAGACGTGATCGCAGCCCTTAATCAGCATGTCGACGACATTCCGGTATCCACCGACATCGACTACTTGACCCAGTTGGTTCAAACCGAACTCGTGGCTGTCGGCGAAGTTGCCTTGTCTCTGGCCCAGGCTGCATCCGGGCAGACACCCATCCAAGATGTCATTCAGTCAAGCACGGGCAACGCATTGGATAGTCGCGTCAGCACGGCTACGGTCGGTGACGTGATCCCTGTCACCCTTTGGGTGTCAGACGTCGCCCATGTCGAAACGGATGACGGCAGCACATTTTACGAATTCCTGGTCGAGCCCTCGAGGCAGTCAAAGAATACCATTTCTGTCGACTACGCTACGCAAGATTTCACGGCCATGGTCGCCGATGGAGACTACGCGGCGGTGCAGGGAACGTTGACATGGGAGCCCGGTGATAACTCGCCACGTACCATCCAAGTAGAAGTCTTTGGGGACACCGCGTTCGAATCCGACGAGTCGTTCTTGCTCTCACTGTCGAACGAACAGAATGCGGCGTTACGCCGCGAACTTGCACAAGGCGTGATCTCCAACAATGACGCATTGTCCTTCACCGTTCCTGCCGGGGCGAATGAAAACGATGTGTCCCTCAGCGTCCGTGAATCGATCGTCGACTTGACTCACAATGGGCAAGTCGTCTTCAGTGGTTTCCTCTCCTCACCGACCCCAATCGTCTTGTCCGGAGCCGACGGAGCCCAGAACTCTTTTGAAATCGACTTGGATCGTCCTAGTGATGCTCTCTCTGCTGGCGTGCACGTGCAGGGCGGTCATGGCGGCACCAACAGCCTGACGGTCGGCGACGGGTTGGCCGGTCGCGTGGTGCATACGCAGCAATCCGATGTCGCTGGCAGTCTTGATGTCGACACCAGCCTGATCACCTACGCCGGGATCGAGTCCTTCGCCGACGACCTCGCTCCGTCGTTTCCTTCCCCGCCGCTGAACTTGATCGAAGGAGACACGGTCTCGTTGACTGGACTGGGTGCCGATTCGGAAATCGCCTACGACTTTACCTGGGAAGTCACTCTCGATGGCGAACCCTATCCTTCCGATCAAGGTTCACCTCTGCAGGCAGTAGGAGGTGATTTGCAGTTTGTCGCCGATGATGATGGACAGTACGTCGTCACCTTGAGCGCTACAAACGACGACCGTGGCAACGCCGCCTTCATTCGCAGCTTTACGGTCGCCAACGTGAAGCCTTCGTTTGAGGCCGGGCCTTCGGTCTACCTGGGACCGGACACATTCGGGCATTTTGAAAGAACCGGCATTGCATTCACCGATCCCGGTGCCGATCAGTGGACCGTTACCGTGGATTACGCGGACGGAACGGGGCCACAAGTGGTTCCCTTTGACCCGATCGCCAAAACATTCGATCTGGCACACACCTTTGCCGTCACCGGAGACTACGCGGTCAGCGTCACCGTCGATGACGGCGATGGTGGGGTCTACACCGATACATTCAACGTGGACGTCGTGCTCGCGATGGTCGAGTTCTCGCAGGCGAGCTTCAGTGATCTTGAAGGCGTCGGGACCAGCCACGTCGTGACGCTGGAACGCAATACCGATCGAGTCACTTCGCAGGTCTTGGTCGACATCAGCGGAGGCTCCGCAACCGCCGGCGGCATCGATTTCGATGACAGCGATTTCGATGACAGCGATTTCCCCATGCTGGTCACATTTGATCCGGGTGTGCAAACGCTCTCCATCCCAGTACCGATTCACTCGGACAACATGGTCGAGCTCGACGAAACGATCCTGTTGACCGTGACCGCAGTGAACAACGCCTTGATCAACGACCAAAACACGACTCAGTTGACCATTCGCAACGACGACACGGCGACGGTTTCGATCGCCGATTTGAGCCAGGACGAAGAATCAGGGTCGTACACCTTCAAGGCCATCCTCGACCACCCGGTCGATGGCGGATTCACGGTCGATTACGCGATCAGCGGCAACGATACCGAATCAAGCGACATCACGAGTTTGCCCGGCGGAACATTGGCGTTTGCCGGCAATGCCAACGAAGCCCAGGACATCGTCGTCACCGTCGATGACGACTCGATCGTCGAAGGCGACGAGAGTTTTCTTGTCAGCCTTGGTGTGATCGTCCCGGCTGGAACGCCGGCCTTCGTTCCTGCGGACGTGTCTGCCAGTGACACTGCCACCGGGACGATCGTCAACACGGACACGGCATCGATCACGATCGACGACATCGTCCAGGACGAAGAACTCGGCACCTACACCTTCAAAGCCATCCTCGACGACCACGTCGAAGACGGGTTCACGGTCGATTACGCGATCAGCGGAAACGACACCGAGACAAACGATATCACGAGTTTGCCCAATGGCACCTTGACGTTTGCCGGAATTGCCGGTGAGTCGCAGGACATCGTGGTCACGGTCGATGACGACTCGATTGTTGAAGGCGACGAGAGTTTTCTCGTCAGCCTCGGTGCAATCATTCCGGCCGGATCGCCAACCATCGACGCGACCGACGTTGCTACCAGTGACACCGCCACCGGCACGATCATCAACACCGACACCGCTTCGATCACGATCGCCGACGCTTCGGTAGTCGAGGGCTCAGGCGGAACATCGAATTTGGTTTTCACAATTGCGTCAACGAACCCGTCCGAAGAAGACTTGACGGTGCAAGTCGACACGGCGGAAATCCTGGGCCAAGCAAAGGGCGGTGGCGTCGACTACACGGACATCGTGAGCCACATCGCGACGATCGCCGGTGATAGCGTCTCGACATTGACCACCGTGACGGTGGTGGTCAACGCAGACTACTTTGTCGAGTCCGACGAAACGCTGGAAGCCAACCTGACCCATCCACAGTTTGATTCCCAGGGCGATGAAACTCGTGTGATCATCGGAGACGCACAGGCAATCGGAACGATTCTCGACGATGATTTGGAGAACAGCGTCGTGGTGGGCGATGGGGACCTCGACAATACAAAAGTACTCTACGTCAACGGTTCGTCATTTGACGACAAGATTGAGGTGAAGCTCGGTTCGATGGGATCCATGGGTTCGATGGGATCCATGGGCTCGGTGGGTGGCTTGTTCAAGATCACGATCAAGACGGGCTCGATGGCCGGCTCTGGTTCGATGGGGACGTTCAAGCATGAGCAGATCGTCGATCCCGCAGATCACGAAGGCGTGATCAGCAAGATTGTCATTTACGGGCTCGATGGCAACGACGACATCAAAATCCATGGCGACCTCGACGGTCTCCGCGGATTCCTGTTTGGCGGCGACGGCGATGACAAATTGAAAGGTGGTAAGTCAGATGACGTGCTGATCGGTGGGCCCGGGGACGACAAGATGGACGGAAACAAGGGCCGAGACATCCTCATTGGTGGCATTGGGAAGGACACGATCAAGGGCGACAAGGACGAGGACATTTTGATCGGAGGGACGACGGACTATGACAACAACAACCTCGCAGCGATGTGTGCGATCATGGATGAGTGGACGCGTTTGAACAACACGTTTGAAGACCGTGTCAACAATGTCTTTGACGCAACTGGTGACGCGGGAGCTCTCAATGGCGAATACACTTTGATGAACCATGTTCAGATCAGTGACGGCTCGAAAGACAATCTGAAAGGCGGTGGCGGCAGTGGAGCCGATTGGTTCATTGCGTCGGAAGCGGATGATGACAAGACGGACAAACTCAAGGACGGTGAGGCGTTCTGGAGTGAAGTCGAGGCGTTGTTCTTTGAGACTTGATCTGACACGATGTGAATCGGACGGTGGACGACGTGCTGCAAGATCAAGCTGAACATCACGAGCTTCTCGAACGCGTTGAACGGATCCTCAGCGATCGCTGGGACGGCCCCGTTCGATTGGGCGAGGTGACGCAGCTCTCGGAGCGACGGGCACGGAATATGGTGTTGCGGTGCAAGCTAAGCGGGGCTCCCGATGGTGCCCCGCCCTCGGTCATTCTCAAACGGGCACGCCAACGCAATTACGATCCTGACGACCCCAAATCGCGTCCCGCGGTGGGCCTGTTCCGCGATTGGGCCGGCCTGCAGTTTCTTGGTTCCCTTGGCGATCAAAATCTTGCGTGTGCCGAATGGTACGGTGGCGATCGCGAATCAGGCTTCTTCTTGATGGAAGATCTCCGTCACACCGTGGACCTGGACCACTTGTTGACTCGCTCAAGCGAATCGGAGGCAATGGACGGTTTGAAACTGCTGGCCAGCTCACTGGGGCGAATGCACGCTCAGACAATCGGCCGCGAAAGCGAATATCAATCAATCCGTGGCGTCTTGGGGCCGGGCGACACGGCCCATCGTCACCGATTGGCGCAGCATGCTCGAGAGGCCGGACCCTACTTTGCGGAACGATGCGAATGGTTGAAAGTCGATCTGGTTCCTGGTGTCGACCGTGACATCGAGCGCATTGCCAGCGCCATGGCCGAGCCAGGTGACTTTCTGGCATTCACCCATTGTGATGCCTGTCCCGACAACTGCAGGATCACGGAGGATCGACTGTATCTGATCGATTTCGAGTTCGCCAGTTTTCGGCACGCACTGCTCGACGGTGTCTATGGCTGGATCCGTTTTCCAACCTGCTGGTGCGTTCGCGATCTTCCGGAGTCGGCAGTACAAGCGATGGAGAGCGCTTATCGACGCGAGTTGGCGAAAGGCTGTCCAGCGGCCGAGGACGATACGGTGTATTTCCGAGCCGTGGCCGAAGCCTGCGGGTATTGGCTGTTGGAGAACATGGCGCAGCTTTTTGACCGTGCCGTTGAATACGAAACGCCCAAAGGAACGTCGACCAATCGTCAGCGTTTGATGGTTCGAATGGCGGCGTTTTGCCACGTGGCCCAGCGAGCCGAGCACTTGATGGCACTCCAGGAGACTTTTGCCAGGATGCTCGATCGACTGCGTCAGTTGTGGAGGGACGACATGTCGCTCTACGACGCGTTTGGGCAAGCGATGCCGGTCACCTCCGAACAGGTATCGGCGATGGTCGCCGCGGTTCAATCCGGTGATGTGGCACGGGTTCGTGACTTACTCGATAAAAACCGCGGCCTATCCAACGCCAAAGCCCTCGATGACGATCAATCTCCCATCTTGCGTCTGGCGATCGAGAGCAGGAACGTTGAGTTGATCAAACTGCTGTTGGACTCCGGTGCCGACTGGCGGGTCACGACACGGAGCGGTTGGACGACCCTCGCGCGGGCTTGCTCGCATGGCACGCCGCGGATCGTCGATCTGCTGTTGGAAAAAGGGGCAGACTTGAATCGACGTGATAGTTGGGGGCTCCTGCCGATTTATGGTGCCGTGTCGAGCGGCAACGCGGAGATGCTCAAACACCTACTTTCACGCGGGGCCCAGCCGGACCTGAAACTTGCCATCGACCTGCGTCAGCCCGCGTTGGCCAAACGATTGGTGGAGCAGGACCCCTCACAAGCTCGATTGCGATTTGGGACGGGGGTCACACTGTTGCATGACTCGGCTCGAGTGGGTGATTCGCGGATCGACGCGATGAGTCTCTTGCTGGCACATGGCGGATCAGTCAACGCAACGACAAATTGGGGCGCGACACCGTTGCACCTGGCTGCATTTTTTGGGCACGAGCAAACCATCCGATGGCTCCTTGGGCACGGCGCCGATCCAAACGCGGAAGACAAACGGGGGCGAACTCCGAAAATGCTGGCCCATGGAAGGGGGCACAAACGGTGTGCCCGTTTACTCGGATACGATTCAGAAGGACAAACGGATTGCACGCTCGGATCGGGAGATCACTTGAATGCGTTTGACGATCTCTTCGCCGACTTGGGAGGCACCCGCGATGGCGAGCCCCATCCGATGGACGACCTGCAATCGGAATTCGGCAAGTGGCTTGGGGAACGCAGCAGTGGTCGGCCAACTTAATGTCGACGAATTTTCCAGAATCGATTCGTAAAGGACGCTACGATCACGGAGTGATCGGCGACATTGGAAAATGAACAAGCCGCCAGCCGTCGATGGACCCTCTGCTCCAACATGAGTCAGAGTAACCGTGCCTCTCCAACAGATTCCTGTCGAATACAGTCGTCATATCGCCTGTTGTGGTCTGAATCCGATCGTTTGTGTTCGGCTGAGTGCGGGCTCTAGGTGTGGATCAGAGAACATGTATTCTGGATCCGTAAACGCACCACCCAAAGCAAAACGCATCTCTCCCTTGACCGTGCCAACATTCACCAACTCATCGCGGGAGGCACGGGAGTATTAACGCCGATGCTCGCCAAAACGCACATCGATTGCTCGCGAAACGGTTCCGCTTAGGGGCAAGATCGTTGCCATAATTGGACAAACCCCATCCTCGTCTAAGGCGCAGAAGTTGGACCAACCGCAGCGTTTTAGCCAAACCCCTGACGCACCAGCGGTGGCGGACACCGACGTGGCGAAGTCGTTTCGGATCGTTTCTGGTCGTCAGGCCGATACGTCTGGCATCCGGGGTGACAGTAAAAAAGGGGGAGGGCTCCGCGCCGAGACAGATCGGAATTCGCCCATGTCCGCGAATGCCTGTTCATGCAATCTGGCGGAAATTCCAGCGGATGATCAGCTGTCAATACCGCGAAACGCCTTCACACGATGGTCGTCGTATTGGCGCGAAGTCGAAGTTTTGCCCAACAATGCAGAGTCTCGCTGGAGCCTGATTGCCTATCATGACGGCAAACGCATCGCGATCGAGTGTCGAACAAATCGGTACCGAAAGCGTGTCGAAGTGCAGTCTATTTGGATGGAAAGAGAATGGGATTGATCACCCTCGCGGTTGGTGCCGGTCTCGGTCGGTACTTGAACTATCGACAAGCAACTGATTGGCAACGAGCGCTTACGGCAGTGAGCGGCTTTGTTGGCTTTTTCTTCTGGCTTCTAATGGCTCAGGTAGCGTTTAGCTCGAACAAGAATGACACCGTTGCGGGGCATGTTGGGTTTTTCTTGGCAGGCGTTTCGGTCGGTATGATTTCCCGATACCTCGTCAACTCTCGAGGACGGGGCAAAGGCAAAAGTAATGCGGCTACGGAAGACCCGCGAGATCGTCCAACAGAGCAGCCATGGCTGCTGTTGCGAGCCCAGTGGGTCGTGCCAGCATATTGGCTCGCCTGCCTTTACGCCTCCTATTGTTTGACCCCATGAAAAGCCGTTTCTGAAACTGGTTCCCAAAGACGCGATCGCCTGACGGTCGTCTCGCGATCTCGTCTCCGCCAGCGGCAAACCGCGGCAATGTCTCCTTGAACACACCCTTGGGCGTTGCCCTAGGCTAGGGGGGGCAATGGCTTCTGAGATGTGGCTTCTGAGATATTCTGGCCGAAGGTCATTCGCGTGGAAACGGTGCAAGCGTTTTGATCTCGCGGGGCCCACGCGTTGATCCTCAGCCCCACGACTCTCACGTGACTGGCGATGTGTGATCGATTCGTTTTTTCTTCGACTCAAAGGACCTTTGCGTCAGTCGCACGACGCGCCGTTGTTCAAGAGTCGTGCGGCAATGGCGTTTCGGAAAAAGACGGTGAGATCAAGACGCCGATTGTAACGGGACGTGGATGAACGTCCCGCAGGAGATTCCAGAAGCTGGCGCGAGCCACTTCGGGAAGCGTCGCGCCGGATAAAATGTCGACGCAAGTGACAATTAGATTTGGTTCGGCGAGGGCCATTCGGGCGATGTCTCCGACGCCGGTCTAGTCGAGCTTTTTGCCGATGAATTGGATCACGGAGGCCATGCCGGTGTGAAACTTGCCTTCGACCACATCGCGTTCGGTTTCGTGCAGCAGGATGGTTTCCAGTCCGGTGAGTTCCCTCTCGATCTTGACGCACGTCATCAGCAGGTCCAAATCGCTAGGCCCCCCCGTGCCACGAGCACGTTGGTTTTCTGAATACGCTTCGAGGATCAGGATGCCGCCCGGTTTTAATGATTGCACTAAAAGCGGGTACAGTTTGTCGCGAATCGAACTCGGCAAATGCGCGTGGATCGAGACGACCCCGCCGTAGGTATTGGGTTGGGGAGCAGGGATAGGTGCGAAGCGAGAAAGGGCACGGCGGCGGTTGGACTTTGGCGTGCGAATGCGTGAAGCCGAGTTTTCTGACGTCAGTTTGTTCTACGCCGGATTCAGCATTCCAAGTTCCGTTGAACCAGGGCACTACCGCCGGTCCAATTCCGCGAGAGGCAGGACAGTCACGCTCTCCAATCCTTCCGCATGGGCTTGTGCGTTACTGCTGGTGGGTTGATGATTGCTCAAAACTTTCCATCTGATTGGCATGGTTCATGACGCAATTCATCGACACACTGCGGGAAGTCTTGGCCGAATTTGATGTTGCCGTCCTCGATCAATGGGGCGTGTTGCATGATGGCACGACGCCTTATTCACACGCGATCGAAGCGATCGGGATGCTGGCCGATCACGGCAAGGAAATGATTGTCGTCTCGAATTCAGGAAAACGCTCGGAATTAAACCGGGCGCGCATGCAGCGAATCGGCTTGCCGATGGATCGCATCGGCGAAGTGGTCACGTCCGGTGAAGCGTTGTGGGACGATATCCGAAATGGACGCCTGACGGTGCACGGCACGGTGCCCAAAACCTTGTTTCCGATTTGCGCGACGTTCCGGGATGCGATCGATTGGGGGGCCGGGTGCGAGAGGATTGAGCTGCGCGACACGTTCGACGAAAGCGTCGACGCGATTTTGCTGATGGGGCTCTCCGACGAAGCCCGGGAGGATGACTATGACGGTGTGTTCGACAAAGCGCTCGCGGACGGAATTCCCGTGATCTGCTCCAACCCCGACAAGTCATCGCCGCGCGCCGGTGGATTGGTCATTTCGCCGGGGCATCTGGCCGATCGGTTTTGCACGATGGGTGGAGAAGTCCTCTGGTATGGCAAGCCACACGCCGCGATCTACAACGCCGTCCAACGGGCGTTCCCGGACGTCCGACCCGATCGTTTTTTGATGGTCGGTGATAGCCTGGAACACGATATCGGTGGCGCACAGAATATCGGTTTCGCGTCGGCACTTGTTCGCAGCGGTGTTCACCGCAATGATTTTGCGAAAGCGAGGGGCAACCGTGAACGACGGAAAGTCATTGACAACCTCTCCGCACGAATGGGAGTCATCCCGCCTACGTTCTGCCTCGATTGCTTTGCCTGATGAAAGTTCCATCCGAATACAGGGTAAGAGAAGCCGATGCCAACCGATGACGATCTTTTTCTCGGGATCGACATTGGGACGTCCGGTGTGCGATCGACCGTCATCACCAAGACGGGTGAGCAAATCGCGACGGCAAGCGTTCGTTTGCCGAAGCCGCTCGAAATCGATTCGCGTCCCTGTCAGGATCCCGGACTCTGGTGGGGCGCGACTTGTGACAGCCTGTTCGATCTCGCGAAACGATTGAAACAGCATGACAGAAACATCGGAGACGTTCGCTCGTTGAGCGTCGACGGGACCTCAGGCACCTTGTTGCTTGCCGACGAAAACCTGACACCGGTGTCTCCCGGGTATCTCTACAACTCCGCCGGATTCGATCGGGAAGCCGCGGTCATTGCCGCACACGCTCCGCGCGACTCGATCGCCAATGGGTCCGGATCGGCTTTGGCACGCCTGATGTATCTGCAGAAACAGACCGGAGCCCAGCCCGCTCGGTTCATCTTTCACCAAGCCGACTGGATCGCCGCGAACTTTTTGGGCGCTAGCCAAATTCAAGGCGGTGGGCTATCGGATGAAACGAACGTGTTGAAGATGGGTTACGACGTTGTCCATCGCAACTGGCCCGATTGGATCGTTGATTGTGGTGTTCCCACCCGTTCGCTCCCTGACGTCCATCCCGTCGGCGCGATATTTGGAAACGTTTCCCGCGCGGTGAGCCAACAATTCGGATTTGCACAAGACGTACGCGTTGTCGCCGGCGCCACCGACAGCAATGCGGCGTTCCTGGCATCCGGTGCGTCAAAGATCGGTGAGGGAGTCACATCGCTCGGCACCACGTTGGCGATCAAGTTGTTGTCGGATCAACCGGTCTTCGATCCGAGTCGCGGCATTTACAGCCATCGCATCAAGGACATCTGGTTGCCAGGCGGCGCCTCCAGCTCCGGGGGCGGTGTGCTTTTGAACTTCTTCACGCGGGATCAACTCGGCGATCTCGAAGCTCGCCTTGATCCGTTGACCCCAACCGGTTTGGACTACTATCCGTTGTCGAGGCCTGGCGAACGCTTCCCCATCGCCGATCCTAAACTCCAACCCCGGCTGACACCGCGTCCCCCAGACGACGCCGTCTTTCTGCAAGGCATGCTTGAGAGCATCGCTGAGATTGAGCGTGTCGGCTACGCCGCGTTGCAGGAATTGGGTGCCCCGTCGGTGCATCAGGTTTATACCGCTGGAGGTGGTGCCGCCAACAAGGCTTGGACGCAGATCCGCGCTCGCGGTCTTGGTGTGCCCGTATTGAAGGCCGACTCGTCAGATGCGGCCGTCGGTGCGGCGCGAATCGCCGCGGGATTGATTTAGCGTGTGTCGAGCGTTTGGCCACTTGCCGGCCGAGGATCGGTGCCAATGAATCGTGGGAAGGACCGGTCACACCGTTGTTGCGGATCGCTTCGTCTCGCGGAGAAGGGCTGGGCCGGTGCCGCGAGATGCGAGCGGGCCGTCGATTGAAGCCCGCACGCGTGAGCAAGGGGCCACGCGGCGCCCCTCGCTAAAGCGTCGGGCTAACAGGACCAAGTTGATTCAAAAACATGGGCTAAATCGACAGGCCGCTAGCCCGCAGGGCGCAAATGGCAAGCTATGCATTGAGCGATGTCTGAAAACCCGCATCTGCACTCCGCTCCATCGAACTACCATGACCGACTATTCGGCAGAACCGTTCGCCGTACTTGGCAATCTCGTTTCATCCAGCTCTGTGTTCGAGATCACTTCGATTGTAGTGGCCGTGCTGATCACGATTGCTTCGTACCGGCGATCGATCTTGTGGCTCGGTGACGCCTCGCCCGGTTATCTTGCGTGTGCCGGTTGGTTGTTGGGCATGTCCGTTGCCAACGTTCTTTTGATCGTCATTCCGGCAATCCTCATGGGGCAGGCCGGCAAAGAAATCATCATGCTGTTCGTCTTCTTTATGACGGTGTATTGGACATCCTGTGCGGCCAAGTGTGGACTGACGCAGTCGATCTTCATTCTGATGGTCCACTCGTGTCTTTCGGTGCTCGGAATGGCATTGTTTATTACGGCGGCGAGCGTTTTCCAACTCATCGTCGTTGAGACTCAGCAAGCAATCACGTTGCCGTCGGGAGACACGCCCTCGGCGGCGCTCGAACCACTCGACGAATCAACCGCAGCCAATCCCGTGGGACTGCGGCCGATCCAATCGGACCCGCCGCCGGTGTCCCGGTCGCAGCACCGGGACCTTCAAGGAACGAAGGCCAATCCATTCTTCCAATAGTGAGAATCGCGAGTCAGAACAGGCAGAAGCGGGGTCGGTAAGCGGTCCGGATGGTGGGCGATCGCGAGCCGGGGCGTGCCGGCTCAGCAGCCGATCGGTCCGCCGTGAACGGGCCCAAAGGCCCCGTCCAGGTTAGGACGAGTGGTTTTTCGAGTACGATGGCGCTTCCGGGCCGTCGTCCGCTGGGCTTCCGACGACGACCTAAAAAGGACGTCGTACAGCGATCCGCCTCATTCCCAAGCTGGACGGTCCCTTTGGGCCCCAATTGGGACGGCGAACTTGGTCCATGGCGGTGGCGAACAGTTGCCATGGGGGTGCCGAGGCGATAGGATCGACTCTTCCGGGGGGCGATCTCCCGATCCACATGCTTCACGGGAGACACGGTGTTATGGGATCCTGCAGTCTTGCTTTTTGTCGACGATTGACGCAACCGAAGGCATTCGTCTGGGCCTTCACGTTTGTCTCGCTGTTTGCCGTCTCCAGCGGTTGCAAGGAATCGAGTCGGGAGGAGGCGTCCGATGGTTTGGAGCCGCCGGTCGTGTATGATTCCATGACCGCGGACTCCAACGACGCGCCGGCATCCGTCTCCGGCACCTCGGATGATTCCGAATCGGATCTGCCGGCCCTCGAAACGCCGCCGGAAAAGCTGACCATCGGGGACAAAAATCCCGGTCTGGCGATTGCAAAATGGGTCCGCGGCGAACCGGTCGAAGAACCACTTCGCGATCGTGTCCACGTGGTGGAATTCTGGGCGACCTGGTGTGGCCCTTGTCGTGCCGGCATGCCGCACATCAGTGCGCTGCAATCCGAGCTCGCCGAAGACGTCACCTTCATCGGTGTGACACGTGAAGACGAAGCGACGGTCGAAAATTTTCTTGTCAGCAACGCGACGGGTGACAAAACCTGGGACGACATCATCGGGTATCGGCTGGCAATCGACGATCGCGACTGGACCAACATGGCGTACATGAAGGCCGCCGGGCAAGGCGGAATCCCTTGCGCCTTCGTCGTCGGCCGTGACGGAGTCGTCGAGTGGATCGGCCACCCGGGAAGCATTGATGAACCGCTCAAGAAAATTGTCGACGGGACATGGGACCGTGAAGCCGCGATCGCCGAATACAAACAGCAGGAAAAGCTGCAGCAACTGACCGGCGAAGTGGGCGCCTTGCTCCGCGAGCAGGACTTTGACGGCGCATTGGAACGGCTCAACCAATTCGAAAAAGCAGAGGGCTCGTCCAAGACGCTGCTCAACTATCGCGTCAGGGTCCTGGAAATCGCCGGGCGCACCGACGAAGCGGCGACGGCCCGTGAAGCCCTGGTCGAATCGGCCTGGGAGGATGCGATGCTGCTGAACCAAATCGCCTGGACCACCGCGACCAACGGCGACCCCTCCGATCTGGAACTCGCACTCAAAGCCGCCAAACGGGCGTCCGAGTTGCAGCAAAACGAAGACGGCCCGATCCTCGATACGCTGGCGCGATGCTACTACGAACTCGGTCAACTCGATGAAGCCATCAAGTACCAACGGATGGCAGTCGAACATGCCAACGGACAACGGCAAATCGAAGCGACCCTCAAGGGATACCTCGACGAAAAAGCCGCCGCAGAAACGACCGATGCCGATGACAAGCCCGAGGAAGTGACGGCCGAAGAAACCAAGGCCGAAGAAACTGAGGCTGAAGAAACCAAGGCTGAGGAAACTGAGGCTGAGGAAACTGAGGCTGAGGAAACTGAGGCTGAGGAAACTGAGGCTGAGGAAACCAAGGCTGAGGAAACCAAGGCTGAGGAAACCAAGGCTGAGGAAACTGAGGCTGAGGAAGCGGAACCCGACGTCGCCGAGTAGAGGGACCGTCCAGCTTCAGACGACTGCTTTCGCAGGTACGACGGCCCTTCCGGGCCGCCGTCGGTCGGGCTCGCCCCGACGACCCAGAATGAGCGATCCGCTGATCATCTCGCTCCATCGGCGAGATCGTGAGGATCCGTCGCGTTTTCGCACCACCGGAAACGGCGAGCATCGTCGAAGATCGAGGCGACCCAAACGCTGATGCCAAACGCGGACGCCTGTACGTCCGTTTTAGCGGTTCCCTACACGCCCCTTAGGGTGAAATTGGATGCCGCTATCGGGGTGGATGACGATCCTTGTAAAGATGAGATTGACGGTGGGATCGTGAAACGAACAATCTGGGATTCCGTTTCCGTCAAGTCGCGGTCTTCACCAGTTCGCTGCTGTTGGCTGTCATCACTTGAACGGGGAATCAGTTCAATCCGATCAAGTCAAGGAAGCAAATGATGCCTCACGCTCCGTCGACACTGTCCGAAAATGAAATCGCTCAAATTGAGCAACACAAGTACTTCTTGAGCGAAAAAGCCGGCTATGACGTCGGTTGGGAACACGCCGAGCAGGATTGGCGTGAACACTTTGGTCCCCAGGCCAGTGACGTTGCCGAGCCCGGCCCGGCGACGGTTCGCCCGAAGGGTTTGGGCGGGTTCTTTAAACGGTTGATTTCCCGGGCAGCCGTCTGACCGAATCCTGGGGTCCGTTCACGCGCCCCCATACGCACCGAGTGACGAAATCATCCTCTGGTGTGGAGGCCGTGCAGTTTTTGTAAGTCACCCTCCTGGCAGGAGGGTCGAGCGAAGCGAGGGGAGGTCGATCGGTCAATCGCGGAGTTCTTTTTAATATTGAGAGACGCGCCGCAAGCAACAACGCAACCCTCTCCTCGTTGCGCTCGACTGTCCCAGGGGGGGGTGACGAAAAACCTTTCCCATCAACGACTTTAAAACTGCGCGAACTCCTTGCCCATCGACACCGTCTCACCGCGAGATCTCAAAGTCGGTGTGTTTCGCTTTTTTCATCCGTCGCCAGAACGCCGTCGCCGAACCGGACCAATTGTTCGGGATGCTGCCGTCGGCTGTCTTGTACCAACTGGTGCAATCCCCGGCCCAAATCGACGACGCCAGTTGCTGCTGGATTTCTCGGTCGTAGCATTCCATGGCGTCCTTTCTGACTTCGATCCTTCGCGCTCCGGTGTTTTGCATTCGCCGCAGGCACTTGGTGATGTAACCGACTTGGCGTTCGACCATAAAGATGATGGAGTTGTGGCCTAAGTTGGTGTTGGGGCCGTACAGCAGGAACAGGTTGGGGAATCCGGCAACGGCGATCCCTCCATAGGCTTTGGGCCGACCGGCCCAGGCATCATCAAGGCTTTGCCCGTTGCGACCGCGGATGTCCAAGGGCTGCAGGAACGCGTTGGCTTGAAAACCGGTCGCAAAAATGGCCGCGTCGATCGGGTAGCGTTGATTCGACGTCAAGACAGCGTCGGCATCAAACCGATCCACGTGGTCGCTGATCACGTCGACATCGTCGCGTTGGAGCGTCTGCAAATAGTCGCTCGACAACAGCACCCGCTTGCATCCGGGGGCGTAGTCCGGGATCAGCGTCGACCATTGTTCGGGCGGAATGACTTTCCGCATCCGGCTGCGCAGCCACCGAGCATATTCGAGGTTCAGCTTGCTGCCGCTGCGAAATGCAAAGACGCGCATGTCGCACATCAGATAAATCCACGACCGGTGGGCCCGGGCGCAGATCGGCAAGGTGCGAAACATCCAGCGTGCCCAGTGGGGATAACGGTAGTTGTGCAGCGGATGAATCCAGCTGGGCGTGCGTTGGAACACCAGTGTTCGCCCGGCTTGCCGAGCCACCTCGGGAACAAACTGGATCGCGCTGGCACCGTTCCCGATCACCGCCACGGTCTTGTCGGTCAAGTCGAATTCGTGATTCCAGCGGGCGCTGTGCCATGACGCGCCGGCGAACGACTCGATCCCGGGAATCGCGGGAATGTTGGGACGATTCAGTTGGCCGACGGCGCTGACCAGAAACTCAGCGGTTAACCTGTCACCGGCATCGGTCGTCACCTGCCAGGTTGCCGTGTCCTCGTCAAACGTCGCTGCGCGGACGGTGGTTCGAAACCGCAAGTGCGGACGCAGTGAAAAACGTTCCACGCAATTCCGAAAGTAGGCCAAAATCTCCGGCTGACGCGCGTACTTCATCGACCAGTCGTAATTCGGCGCGAACGAATAACAGTACAAGTAGGACGGGATGTCACAACCCGCGTTGGGATAGGTGTTCTTGTGCCAGGTGCCCCCGACTTCATCGGACGATTCGAGAACGGTCACGTTGTCGAAGCCCGCTTGCTTCAAACGAATCGCCATGCAAAGACCGCTCATGCCGGCGCCGACGATGATGAACCGCGGCGAACCGGATCGGACTGAATTCACGAAATCTTCCTCCATCAGAATTGCGGAGCTACGCTGTGAAGCATTTTTCTCAAGTGTTTTATGCGGTTTTAGCGGCAGGGCGCGAGCCCTCCGGTTCTTCATCTTTGTCAACACACCGGAGGGCTCACGCCCTACCGCTAAAAATGCTTCACTGCGTTGGGTGCGGGGGCGGATCGGTGGCAGCATGATCGATCGGTTGGGGGGGCTCTTCGTCATCGGCCGGGCTGGGGCGGTCCAGTTCGACGATCGCATTGCGGACCCGTCGCTGAACGAATTCGACGTGCAGCCGCAGATTGTAGAACTCTTCCATGTAGGACAGCGGAACGGATTTCAGGTCATCCAGCTCGCCTTGCATTTGACCCAGCGTCGTCACATTTTTCTCCAGGCGTTCGACATCCGGTTCATGGCGCAATTCGGATTCGATCCCACGCAAGATCTCGTACCAGCGATAGATTCGTGAGCGGATCCGCCAGCGATACAGCGGCGGCGCCATGCGGAACAACGGCAATAGCAACGTCAGCGCCGGCAACAACAAAATCTTTCCCCGACTGATGGCCGAGGCGACCCAAAACGGCAGATACTTTTGCAGGAACGGAGGCCCATCTTCGAAGTACACCCGGGCCGATTGATTCAGTGGAAACTCGATGAATTCGGTCGATGGCAAGCGGCCCGGTTGCAACAGGCTTTCACGCCCGCGATGCGTTTGCGACGCCGCCCGCAGCAGCAGCGGAATCAGCGCGTCGTGCAGCGATCGGGTGGCGATCAGGTTCGCCGCCGGGGCGATCAGTTGAACGTCTCGCGGCGGGTAGTCGTGTTGCAGATCGATCACACCGCGTTGGAGTGTGACGGCGGTCAGGAACGGGTGGCGCCGGACGTATGCATCGTCCCGTTGAAAGCTCAACAGATGGATGTCGGGCGCAGCGATCATTTCGCGGATCAACGTCGATTGGGGCGACAGGACAAACAGGGCGACATCGACCTGGCCGTTTTTCAGACGCTCGACGGCATCGCGGCCGCCCGCTTGCACCCGCGTCGAATCCGAGTCGGCATCGATCCCGTTTTCGTCCAGCAACAACGTCGCGATCGATTCGGTCCCGCTGCCGCTGCGGCCGATTGCGATTCGCTTGCCTTTCAGGTCTCGCAGATCGGCCATCGTTTCGTCGCCGCGATAAAACACCCAGAGGGGTTCGAAATAGAGGCTGGCCAAGGATTCGATTTCCACCGCCCCGCTGAATGATTTCGGCACCGTGCCGCCCTGGACGATCGCCAAGTTGACGTCCGGATCGGATTCCAGCAACCGATAGTTTTCGATCGAACCGGCCGTCGAACGCAGTTCAAGCGTCACACCCTGCCGGCCCAGGAAGTCTCGGTACTGCATCGCAAATCGGTGATACGCCCCATCGTCGGACCCGGTCGCCATCACGATGGTGCGCGGCGGGGCCGGCTGGATGAAAAACCAGGCCAGGGCAAACCCGAACAACACGACCAAGAATCCGCCGCCCCAGATCTTCAGCAACAAGCCTCGCAGTTGGCGACGCGTTTCGCGAAAGTGCTCGGTCAGCAAACTTTCGCTGCGATGGCTCGTGTTCTCTGTCAAAAGCTCGTTCCTGAATCACTGCGTTCAGCGTTGTTTGATCGAATCGATGGTCGGCGGGGCGTAGTTGCCGTGCCACATTTGTTCGAACGTGTCATGATTGGCGGCATGGGCTACCGCTTCATCATGCGAGATCACGTCCTGTTTCGCTAGGTCGACCAAATACTTCTCAACGATAAACGATTCCGACATCACTTGCTGCATGCCGGCACGAATCCCCTGGGCATCGCCCGACAAGATGCAGTCGGCGATTTGCTTGGTGTCGTTGAACAAGAATTCCAGCGCCGGAACACGCCCGCCTTTCACTTTGGCGACCAGACGTTGGCAAATGATACACTTAACACAATCACGCAGTTGCAGCCGCACCAGATCGCGTTCGATCGGGTCAAAGAAACTGACGATCCGGGTGATAACCTCCGATGCCGTGTTCGCGTGCAGGGTGCTGATGACCAGGTGCCCCGTCGCGGCGGCACTGATCGCCGAACGAATCGTATCGCTGTCGCGCATCTCGCCGACGAAGATGACATCGGGATCCTGGCGAAGCGCCGCACGGACGGCTTCGTTGAACGATTCCACATCCTCGCCCACCTGCCGCTGGGAAATGATCGACTTCTTGTTCACCTGGGCGTACTCGATCGGATCTTCGATCGTCAAGATGTGCCGAGCCTGGTTCTGGTTGATCCAATCGATCAGTGAGGCGACCGTGGTCGATTTCCCGCTGCCGGTCATCCCGGTGACCAGGATCAACCCGAAGTGCAGGCCGCCCAACTTTTTCATCACCTCGCTGGGAATCTGAAGCTCGTCAAACGACGGAATCGCTTCGGGTAGAAAACGCAGCGTGCAGTGGGGGACGCCGCCACGAATGAATGCCGAGACCCGGGCAAATCCGACACCGACCTGGTGGTACCGAAAACTACACTGCGAATGTTCCAGGTACTCGTTCCAGTCTTTTTCGGGCGCGACATCTTTGATGAACGCCGTGATCTGATCGGCCGTCAACGGGTGCCGCAAATCAGAACGCCGGATCGCGTTATCGACGCGAAACACCGGATCGGCGTCGGGGTACAAATGAAGATCGCTGGCCCGAAACTTCACCATCGCTTCCATCAATCGGTGCGGACGGAGTACTTCACGCCGAAAGCGTTGGCCTTGAAAACGCCACACGTCGGGCAGCAGCAGCAATCCCGAAATCTCTTTGATCGCGGCCATCGATGCCTCCTGATGATGGGCCATCTTGAGAAACTCGACGCCGAACACACCGTCTTCTTCAGTCACCGCGGCATTGGGAGGAAACAACTTGGCCGACTCCTGCAGCGCCGCCAGCGTCTCCCCGTCGGCACTGATCCGAAACTGATAGGAGTCGAAGGGGCCGTCAAAACCCTTGCGCTGCGCCTGCATTTCGATCCCGCTGGCGCGCGCGACGATTAGTTTCGCTCCCCCATAGGTCCGACGAATCTCGGCTTCGATGATCTCGGCAATCACCGCCAGATTGGATTGCTGTCCGACGCCGATAATCTTTTCAGCCATGGTATGTCCCCCACCAGGTTGGCCACCGTGCCCGTTTTCGCGACCTCCTGATTTTCCCCCTGCCGGTCACGCCGGTCAATCATCAACTGTGCCCGGCAGATCGCGAAACCACAATTCGATGCTTGACGCGATCGCGTCACCGCGGAGGGCGTGTGCTGTCGGAATCCTCGCGACGCGGGGCGAAAAAACAGTTGACGGGCCACGCCGGACTTTGTACTTTGTGATGCAAAGTAACTCTGTTTCTCTTCGACTCCGGGCCACGGTGATGGAACTTCGCGAGGCGCTTCGTCAGATCTCTGAAATTCGGGCATGCGTCGCGCGGAGCGAAATGTTTCGCGGCTATCGATCGGCAACGGTCGGGTTTTCCGCCGTGATCGGGATGATCGCCGCGGCGTCGCAACCGCACTGGGTCGCGTCGCCGGCGACGGACTTGGGGCGTTATTTGCTCGGATGGATCGGTGTCGCGACGGTCAGCGTGATGGTGGTGGCCGCCGAATTCATCTGGCGCAGCGAGATCAACGGCGCGGGCCGATCGCGCGAGATGACGCGTCTGGCGGTCGAACAGTTCGCGCCGTGCATCGTCGTCGGGGCGCTGCTGACGCTCTCGATTTATCGTTACGCCCCCCAGGTCGGTTGGATGTTGCCGGGGCTGTGGGCGTTGATCTTTGGGCTCGGCGTGTTTGCTTCCTATCGCCTGATGCCACGTCAGGTGTTTTGGGTCGGTGCCTACTACATCGCCTGCGGCTGCGGATGTCTCCAGTGGGGCCAGGGTGAGAACGCATTTTCTCCATGGCTGATGTTCATCACCTTCGGCGGCGGCCAGTTGCTCAGCGCCGTGATTCTGTATTGGTATCTGGAGCGACCCGATGCCCGCTAAACGAAAATCGAAACCGTCAAACACACAACCTGCCCCTGCCGGATCGGGACGTTTCGCCTACGGCGGACTCGATCGCGTCATGCATGAAAAGGCGCGACTGGGCATCCTTGCGTCTCTGGCGGCGCACGACGGCGGATTGCTATTCAACGATCTCAAACAACTCTGTTCCCTCACCGACGGAAACCTCAGTCGCCATTTGGCCGTGTTGAGCGATGCGGGGCTGGTTGAAATCTGGAAGGGAACCGGCCGAACACGGCCCCAGACCATGTATCGTCTGACCGACGTGGGGCGTTCCCGCTTTGCCGACTACATCAACGAACTGGAACGGGTGATCGCCGACGCCCAACTCGATGCGACGTCGCGTGCCGAAGCCCCAAAGGCGCGCCAACGTGATTCACGCGGCTGGTCTGCAACCTGAACGGTCACCTCCACAACGTCTCTTTTTTTAATCTTTCACTTTGTATTGCAAAGCTTAAGCGACAGGATCTTCGATGAACGTGATTCGCGCCGACGAGATGGGCATGTGTTTTGGCGTACGCGATGCGTTGCAGATCGCCGCGGAAGTCGACGATCCGACTCGGGTGACGATTCACGGAGAATTGGTGCACAACCGGATCGTCAACGAGCGGCTCGCCGATGCGGGGTTTCGACAATCCGATGAACGGCGCCGTGACTGTCACGCCGAGACCCCGTTGGTGTTGATCACGGCACACGGGGTCAGCAACGCCGAACGCGAGCGATTGCGATCAGCGGGCAAACAGTTGATCGACACGACCTGTCCGCTGGTTCGGCGTGTTCATGACGCGGCATGCGAACTCCAGTCCGAAGGCCGGCACGTGATCTTGATCGGAAAGAAGGGGCATGTCGAAGTCCGTGGGATCGTCGACGATCTGGACGAATACGACGTGGTCGCCGGCGTCGAGGATGTACGGGATTTCCAAGCGGATCGGCTTGGCATATTGAGTCAAACCACGATGCCGGTCGACGTCGTTGAAGCGATCACTCGGGAGATTCGCCGCCAAAACCGCGACGCCGACATCCGCTTCGTTGACACGGTTTGCCACCCGACCAAGCGTCGGCAAACGGCCATGATGGACTTGCTCGAACGCGTCGATGCCGTGGTGGTCGTCGGCGGAAAAAACTCGAACAACACGTGGCGGCTGGTCGAACTCTGCCGGCAACACGATACGCCCGCCTTTCATGTCCAATCGGCCGACGACATTCTGCCGGAGTGGTTCCGCCCGGATGAAACCGTGGGGTTAACCGCCGGTACGTCAACGTTGGACGAAACCATCGACCAAGTCCACCGCGCATTGCTGCGTCTGAGACATTGCCACGAAGAAACTGGATGGACGCAATGAAACGTTCGGTCCCCCGCGCGATGCGGATCGCTCCTGAACTTGATCCACACCGGCCCGCGCCTCCGGTCCGCCAGCGCCAGGCATTGTTGATCAACCCATTTTATCCCAAGGACCCACACGCCAGTTTCGGCAAACACGTGTTGACGCCGACGCTGGCGCTGACCAGCGTCGCCGCGGGTACGCCGGCGGACTGGGACGTCCGGTATTGGGATGAAAACCTGTTGCAGGGGCCGCCGCCGAGCGATCCGATGCCGGCCGTCGTCGGGATCACGGTCCATCTGACCTTTGCCCAGCGAGCGTACGAGCTGGCGCGATGGTATCGCCAACGTGGCTCCGTCGTCATCCTCGGCGGCCTGCACGTGATTTCTTGCCCCGAGGAAGCCGCACCGCACGCCGACGCACTCGCCATCGGCGACGGCGTTGCCCTGTGGGGCCAGATTCTGCGCGACGTTGAACAGGGCTGCTTACGATCCACCTATCGAGCCGACTTTCGCCGCCCCTATCGAGACGATCCGCCGCCCCGACGCGATCTGTTGCCCCGCAACGGTTTCTTGACGACATCCAGCTTGATCGCAACCCGCGGCTGCCACAATCGATGCGGTTTCTGCTACCTCTCGACCAAGGGCTTGCACATGCCCTACCTGATGCGGGATGTTGAACAGATCGCGGAGGAGTTTCAGCGTGACGGGCAACCGTACGCGGTGTTCACCGACAACAACCTGGGATCGAAGCCCGAGTACTTGAGACAGTTGTGTCGCGCGCTGCGACCGCTGGAAAAAATCTGGAGCGCCGCGGTCAGCATCGACGTCACCGACGACCCCAGCTTGGTGCGCGAGATGGCGCTGGCCGGGTGCACCGGCGTGTTCATCGGGTTCGAATCACTACAAAACGACAACATCACCGACGCAAAGAAAAAAAGCCCGAACACCAAAGACTACGCGCGTCGAGTCGCCTTGTTGCATGACAACGGCATTCAGGTCAACGGGAGTTTTGTGTTGGGGTTCGACCACGACCGCGAAGACGTTTTTGAAAACACGATCCGCTGGGTCGAAGAGAATCGGCTTGAGTGCGCGACGTTTCATATCATGACGCCTTATCCGGGAACGCCGCTGTTTCGGCAGCTGGAATCCGAGGGGCGGCTATTGCATCGCGATTGGAGCAAGTACGACACCGCCAACGTCGTGTTTCGGCCCAAGCACTTGACGCCCGAGCAGTTGGCGGCTGGTTACGAACTCTGTTACGACCGCCTGTTTTCGCACGCGTCGATTTGGCGTCGGCGTCCGAAAGACTGGCGTGCGGTCCCCGCTTATTTGGCGATGTCGTATTTGTACAAACGCTCCAACTGGATGTGGCATCTGTTGATCAAGTATCGGTTGACCGCGACGGTTTGGCGACCGTTGGTGGAATGGACGCGCCGGCGGCACGTCAAATTTCGTCGCCGTTTGCAGGCCAAACCCGAGACGTCCCGCCGCGGCAGCACCGTCGTTTCCGCGGGGGTGTAGCAACGGGACGATTGCGGCACACGGGCTCAGAGGCTTTGACTCCCACGTCCGCCGGCGGGGGACGTCGCTGCTTTTACTGCAGGATTTGGCAACCGACTTCGTTTCTCTCCCTCTAGGGGTTCTTCGTGGATTTTAGTGGCTAATCGCTCAGGACCGAGGTTTTTCGAGGCATTGCTGCGATGTCCGAATGGGTGTTGGACGACAACCGCTCGGTTCAAACGACCCTCCGCCGACACGGGGGCCGGCGGAGGGCACGAAGCACCTTCGGCGCATCGCAGACCAGGTGATTCCTTGGCGGGTTGCTCCTCCGCAGAGCCCGCCTCCGCTTCACCTGGCTTCGCCATCCTACCGAACAGAACAGAACCATCGGACATCGCAGTCATCCCTCAAAAAAACTTCCCCGAGTATTCGAGAGCACCCACTAAGATCCACGAAGAACCCCCTCTGGGAGAGACGGCGTTTGCGCAGCAAGCAAACGCCAGAGAGGGCCGGCGGCTCGCGAAAGTCTTGACGACTTCCGCTACGATTAACTCCGCAACTTCTACAATCGACGTCCCGAGCCGGCGACGCATTGCGCAGCCCAGGCTGAGCCTGGACACGAGTTGCGACGGTCTCCGGAATCACAGCAACGGAGAACGCCCACGGATGGCAGAGCGTACCCACGGATCCTTGGCTGCTGTTCATCCGTGGGTACGCTCTGCCATCCGTGGGTTCATTCAAATTGGGCACTGAGGGCTGTCCGACGGCTGGCGAATCCAGTTCGTAGGTCACGCTGTGCGTGACATCTGGCATGCACAGCATGCCCTACCGAGATCTCAGCCCACCGTTGGCACGCCACCCAGGGCCGCGAACCACTCATCCACCGTCTCCAATCGCAGCCGATCCTCGTCGTCGTCCTGATTCACCATCGACGACGGCACAGCGACCGACGAAGTCACGGCCGACGAACGTGCCGGCGACGCCGATGACTGCGACGCCGGTGGCGGCGGTGATTGCAGTGCCAAGTAATTCAGGACATGAAGTGCATCACGCGGCGTGATGTTCCCATCGCGGTTGACATCGAAACGCCAGTCGGTCGCCGTGGGGAACCCCGATGCGAGACGGTTGAGCACATTCAGCGCGTCCAGCGGCGACACTTTGGTACTGCCGTTGACGTCCAATCGATTGAGCACCGAGTGGAGCGCCCGCTGCAGTTCCGCTTTGTCGATCTTGTCGGGGGTGATCGGATCGGGCGCGCCGGGCAGCGACACCAAGTCGGCATACTGGTTTTCAAAGGGGGCGAAATCGCCGACATCGACGATGCCGGAATCATCCAGATCGACGTACTCCGGCGCGACACTGGTTGTGTGGCCGAACCAGTAAGCAAACGTCGCAAAGTCCAGCAGGTCGACGCGGGCGTTGCCATTCCAATCGCCCTTCAAAACGAAGAACCGATTGAGACGATCGCCGGTCCAGGTGAACTGGGGGCCCGACGTGACCGCGGGTGAAAGGATCAATCGGTAACGCCCGTCGGGCAATTGTCCCTCGTCTAGCTGGATCGTGATGGTCGTGCTGTTCGGTACAAAAATGACTTGGTCGCTCCGCAACGCGATGTCGACGGGCGTCTCGAAACCCGTCACGCCCAGATTGCGCAACACGATCCCGTCGGGCGGAAGACTGGCAATGCTCTCCCCAATTTCAATCACGATGTCGCGCAACTGACTGCGTTGCCGGATCCAAGAGGTGGGCTGAGTCCCATGCGCAAGATCGCCCGGGTTGCTACGTCGCGTGTTGAGTGTGATCACCGGGGGATCGGCGGGGTCGCCGATGATCGTCCCGGTTGCCGATGACATCGCGCCGACCAGGTAGGGGCGGCCGGTCATTTCCAGTTCACGTGAGACGTCGCGGCTGAATTGGCTGACCGATAGCAGGGTGTGTGCGGCAAAGGCGTAGCTATCGTTACCGTCCAGAGCGAGCCCATAAACATCGATAAAATCTTCGCCCGGATCTTGAGCGGGCTTGGGAGCATTCTCGATCGTGCCAGCGGTCCCCGGCGTCCGAATTTCGATCAGGGAATCAAAACTCTCGCTGGGCCGATGTGCCGAAAGGATTAAATTCCCTGACGAAAGGTAATCGAGATCGCCGCTGGACTGGTAATCGCTTGGCAGCAGCCGCGCCGCTAGGGCAGTGTCGATCTCGAAGACCGTGGTCACGCTTTGAAGGACCAGAAGATCGTCGGATGTCTCAAGATCTAACAATTTCAGATCCAGTGAGCGTGCGCCGACGGCAAACAGGTCACCCGATTCACTGCCGAAGTCACCGTCGCGACTGTCAATCAGGGCATTGGCGCTGGGGATGCCGTGGAGATTGATGAAGGTCGCCGCGATCACGCCGGCGTCGACTTGGTCCGGGTGCACTTGGTACAGCCGATCGGCGGTGATCGCGATCAGGTCGTCGTCATCGGTGAACGCGATGTCGGTAATCGTTTGGGTGGCGTCAATCGTGCCCAGGACGTGCACACAACCGGTTTCGATGTCCACGGTGGCCAACCGATTTTCATCATCGACGACGTAGTAATCGGTTTGCTGCCGGGTGACAAAGTGTGCCGCGGCACCGTAGACCGGTCCGAACTCGTCCGCCGAGACGATCGTGACGACGACGTCTTCGTCGCGTTCGATCAGGCTGTCCCGGATCGGCTTGACCGACAATTCGACCGTCGACTCGCCCGGATAAAACGTCGCCGTCGCGGTGACCGGGCCACTTGCGGGAGGATCCTCGGGAAAGAAAATCGTATCGTTTTCGACTTCGCGCGCGGTGTAGTCGACGTCGTAGACGGCATCACCGGAGAGTTGAAACTTGACCGTCAGGATGTCATCGGTCTCATCCCGCGTCATCGAATACACGATCCGCTTGGCGGGATCTTCGGCGATCGCGACGGGAGTCTCCGCGGTGACCGAAATCGTCGCCACCAACAACCGACGATCCTCCAGCGATTCCACGCGAGGGCGTCGCGAACGAAACGATCCCACAGTTGACAGGTTTCTCATGGGGTGTTGGTGTTTGCCGATCAGGCGACGGGGCCACATGGAGGTTTCGACGGGAGGTGGGGAGGGTTCGGATGCAGCCAAGCGACCACTGCGGAAGAGGCGTAGAACGCACCAAAAAACCGCCCACAGCGTCGTTCTCAGGCATTCCAAGCCGCTCAGAGCGGACTGGTTTGACGCTTGATTGTGCTTGGTGGTGCCCCTCAATCCAGCCGGAAAAGGGTGTTTTTTTCGGCTCACCCCCTGAATCGACGGGGGCAGCCCCGTTTTCGACGGCTCGATTGAGTCGGGATCGGCTGAGTCAATGGTGAGCCGCTGGCCGTAAGGCCTCGGGCAGCGTCGCAGTGCCCGGTCGCTTAGCACCGTCGGAAGAATAAGTGGGATAGGCTTCCAGCCTGTCATGGCGAAAACAACAGGCTGGAAGCCTATCCCACAATCAATCCCCGCCACTTATTCTTCCGACGGTCCTAAGTGGCATTGGGAACGCTACTCCGACAACCGCTTTAAGAATCGTCTCCCGAACTGTCCGTAGTCTCGGCCGTCGACGTCTCCGTCGCCGTCGAAGTCGAGGGCGGGGTTGAATCCGGGGATGCCGGCTGCTTTCAAGAACGAAAGTCCGAAGCGTCCGTAATCCTGGCCGTCGACGTCACGGTCGCCGTCGGTATCGCCGAACAGTCGGAAGAAACGGTCGACGTAATCGGCTCGCATCTGTGTTCCTCCGGTAGTCACGTGCTGGTGATTCACCCGCAACCGATAATTGCCATCGGCAAGTGATCCGCTGATCTCCGAGTTCCCCGCAAACGTCAAAGTCGCCACTGTTTTTCCGTTGACGATCTCGGTGGTGAACGCCGGTGTGAACAGCCCGCCTCCGATCCTTCCGATTTCAAAGGTCGCGGGGTCAAGCACGACGTCCGAATCAAAATTCACCGTGATCGTACGCACCACACTGCGTTGCGCCGTGCCGCCGTCAATCTTGATCGCTTCGGTTTCTGGAACGTTGCCTAGATTGATCGTGATCGTTGCAGAGTCCTTGGCGCCATGGCCGTCGACGACTTCAACCAACAAGCTGTAGGTCTTGGTCGATTCGTAATCAAGCGCCGCACCATTGAAGACCGTGATCACACCGTCATGATCGATCGCAAATTTGCCCAGTCCCGTGCCGCCGACGATGGAAAACGTTTGGCTGTCGACGTTGGGTGCCAACCGGTCGGGATCGGTATTGATTACCTGGCCGACAACCGTGCCATTGTCCGCCATCTCCAACACGCCCACTACACCGTTGACAATCGAAGGGGCCGCGTTTGTGGATGACAACCGAATCATGCGGGTCAATGAGCTGGGAATCAAACCCTCGTCAACAAGCGTCACCGAGATCGTTCGATCGAGCGGCGTGAGACTTGATGCGACATTGGTATACGTGTGCGAAATCGAGAAGTCTCGATTTCCCACCGCAAGCACGACTTGCTCGACGGCGCTGCCGTCCCCCCAGTCGATCGACAAGGAGTGGGTATCGGCGACACCGGCGTCCAGCAACTGGCCGGTCAGCATGAAGGCCTGGTCTTCGTGGACGTCGGTCGGCACGGTCAAGTTCGAAAGAGTCGGCGAAACATTGTTCACTGCAATCCCATGCGGATTGCTTGCTTGGCTTGAACGACCGAGATTGTTCACCAACGTCGCCGACACGGTGAATCGTCCCGAGGGTGCCGAAACACTGTCTTGGGCATACACGTGGTCGAATTGGAAAGAGGTTTGGCCGGCGGTCATGTCGTACGTCACAACTGGCGTTCCATCGCCCCAGTCGACTTGCACCGAGTGTGACGTCGCGGAACTGTAGTCGGTGATTTCCCCCGAGAGTCGAGCGGCACTGCCTTCGTTGACGGTCGGCGACAACGAAAGCGAAGCAAACTCCGGCAGGAAAAAGACATCGAATTGGCGGACGTACGTGCCCCCCGCCGTGCCGTTATTGTCCCCGTCCATCAGCAACCCCGCCGTGTCGCGGACGCCGCCGGTTAGATCACTTTGAATGGCGAATTGATAGTTGCCTTCGGGTAGATGCCCCTGCACCACGAATTGCTCGCCACCTTCGGGAGGCGGGCCTTGTGCTCCTTGGGAAAACAAGACGTGTAAGTCGACGAATGAGTCGCCGAGAGCGAACTTGGGAACCAGCTGGTAAACCAGGTCATCGCCGTCACCGAATGTTCCGTTGGGGCCCGCCTCGCGTAATTCATAGGCGGCAAACGAACCGGCGTCAAAGTAGTTGACCTCTTCGCTGAACAGGATGCGAATCGATTCGATCAGTGTGGAGATCGATTGCTGTTTCGAGATCCCATCGGGGAATGTCGTCGAGACGACGGGGGCAACCACGTCATCACTTGATCCACGAAATTCCAACGCGCCGAGATCCACTTGCCCCGGCAAAAGCTCGAAATCGATCGATTGATTGGCGGCAAACGATTGCGTCCCATGAGTTGCCGCGGTGTACGCCCGATCCAACTCTTGGTTGGCGTATCCGGCGACCGGTGATGTCGTCACATCACTTCCATAATGAAATGAAAACTCGCCGTTCGCATACAGCGTCACGGAAAAATCAATGTCAGTGCCGTCTGTGACGTGCGTCGCATCCCAGCGAATCGTCACTTGATCGGGAATCGATTCATCGATGAAGAGATCGTCGTCGGCACCATCGGTTCGAAGGTTGTCCCAGAACGCCGTGATTTGTGATGCATCGGCAAATCGCTCCAGGGCGGTTTCGTCCCAATAAATACCGCCGTTTCCATCGAATTGAATCAACCCGCCGCTCGAAATCGTCACCGTGCTAGAGGACTTTTCGAAATAGGGGAAGACAAAGGGCAGCGTGTATTGCCAGGCGTAGTCGGAAAAGCTGCCATTCCAACCCATTGCGGTGCCCGATACCACAAAGGGGGCTGTGATGGGAGCAAGTTCAACGTATTCGGGCGAACCCGAGTCGGGTGTGGCCAGATCATTTCGACGCGCCGAACCGACGGCATCCGTCAACAACGCTTGCCAGCTATATCCGCTGTCGATTGCCGGCGAATTCTTGGCGAGAGCCCAGTTGTCGTCGCGCGAATAGTCGACTCCGTTGACATATCCAAGCAGATTGTCAATCCCGTCGACGTCCAAGAACAACGGATCCGCCGCTCGGGAATGCACCGCATCGCCCGTCGCATTTCGCCAAGCCGCCAAGTCCACGTGCGTAGTACCGGCGAAGATTCCGAACGAAACCGATGATCCGGCTCCCAGTTGCACAAGGTTGTAGTCGGTGCGGAATCCTGTTATCGCATCGCCGGCGGCGTTGATCGCGGCGCCGTTTTCGACCCAAACAATATTGTTGAAAAGCCGCACTTCACTGGAAGCTTCAATCGTGACCGCATCGCCGACCGGTTGGTAAAGCGTGTTGCCGACGATCCGTGCGTCCGAGTAGCCGTCGCGCAAGTAGATCGCCGAGTTGGTGTTCGCATAAACCAGGTTGTTGGCGATGTTGGCGTTGTTTTGTCCCTCGATCCGAATCCCTTCACTGTTGGAATAGATTCGGTTGCCGCTGATTGATGCGTCGTAGGCGTAATAGCCCAGGATGCCGATCCGATTGTCGTAGACTCGATTGGATTCGACTGCGGCGGAGTCGTGAGTTTGGATGCCGACGTCGTTGCCGTGCACGCGATTGCCGCCGGCCAACGCCGCCGAATCGACGTAAATGCCGATCCCGCTGGTTTGCCCATAAACTTCGTTATCCGTTGCCGCGGTGTCGCCGCCGTACACGTAGATGCCCCACTGGGCGTTGGAATGGATTACGTTGTCGGTGATCGTCCGAATCGGATTGCTTCCGACGTAGCCCGCCTGGATGCCGTACCGGTTGGCGTAGACGGCGTTGCCCGAGACGGTGACAAGATTCCCTTCGACCTGGACGCCATGGTCGACGTTGTCATGGATCGCGTTGCCGTCGATCAAGGTGTCCGTGTTGCCACTCTGGATCCTGATGCCATGGCGTTCGTTGCCGAAGATGTCGTTGTCGGAAATGACCGTGTGGGTGTTGGCCGCGTCAACGCCCAGGTTGATTCCACTGGATGCACCGGTGATCGACAGATTCGAAATCGTGACCGAATCGGTGCCGACCAGATCGAACACATAGCTTCCGTCGACGGTGTTGCCGCGGTTGAGGATCGCGGGATTGTCGACGTCGGTCGGGCCGACGATGCGAACTCCGGAATCTCCGGTGCCGATCACGATGTTGGTGAACAGGTCATAGGTCCCGGTATCGACGTAGATCGTGTCGCCGGGTTCCAAGTCATAGACCCGCAAGAGCGCGGCGATCGAAGCCATCGGCGCGTCGGGGGATCGACCGCTGGCGGCATTGTCACCCGCAACGGTGGTGTAGTGGTTGTCGGTCAGGTCGGCGTCGCCGGGGATGTTGACGTAGAACTGATTGCCGGCCGGCGTGATCATGAAACTGCCTGCCGAACGTCCGCTGACGCTGCCACTGCGGACACGCGTCATTGCCGTCGAGTCGCTGGTGATAAAGCTTGTTGGAATCGTCCAGTCGTAGCGACCGCGACCGAGCGAATCGATCGGCACTCCATTGACGATCTCCGTCCACGTCGCGCCGTTGTCTTTGGAGATGTCGATCGCGGCGGTCGGGTTGGCGGTTCCATCTGCGTTGGGCTGCAAGACTTCGATCCCAGCCAAGCCTTCGGCATACCAACCGTTCAAACTAATCATTTGGATCGACAGCCCTTCATCGCCGACCACCGTGACCGAAAACTCTTTCACAAGGCCGATCGCCGCGCCGCCCGCTTGGGCCGCCAAGTCCACACCCGCCTCGGCGACTTGTCCCTGAAGAAAGAGGTCAAAGTTCGAGTCCGGTGTCGAAACGAAGTGCAATCGCAACGTGTAGCTGCCGCCGGGAAGCGGGATCGCATAGCTCAGCGGTTCGGCTGAACTGGGGCTTTGTGAATAGCTTTGATAGACCTCGCTGGGAGCAGGATGGGTGACGAGGGTCAGATCGACCGGCTGATCGATGGTCGTCTGATTGCCGCCCACCTGGTATCCGTTTTCGCTCCAACCGTCCAACGCGGTTCCACCGGCGTTGATCAACAGGGCGGCCCGGTTGGCGGTCAGGCCGCCGGTCCGAAAACGAATCGTTTCTGTGTCGCCGGCGGTCCATTTCTCCAGTCCGACCGGCGACAACACTTGAACGGTTTGGGCGTTGCTGGTGGTCGCCTCGGCGGTGTTGCCGTAGGCGCCCAGGTTGATCCGATCGCCGCTGGGCAGTGGTTCTCGGAAGGAGGGCGAGACTGGATTGCCACGATCGATCGCCGGCGAATTGCTGCGCAGATGAAAATCATCATCATTGCCGCGATCCCCGACGATTTCATCCAACCGCATCGCATCGGCGTAGGGGAACTGGTTTCCGCCGACACCCGACAGCAGTGTGATTTGCATCGAGTTGCTGGTGGCGACAAAACTGCCGAACGATTCCCACGCTTGACCGTCGGCGACAAAGTCATCGGGAACATGGTTGTACTGATTCGTGTTGATCACGCCGATCACACGACCGGCATCGCTGATTCGATATTGCGCTTCGGCGTAGTCGTTTTGCAGCCAAGTTGCCGCCACACGATAGGTCGCACCTGGGGTCAGGTTGGCGAAAGTCCAGGTCGCCGTGCCGTTGTCTGCGAGATCGCCTTGGCGGTAATCATCGGCGAATCCGCCTGGATTCCCGCCGGCGGTGGTCGACGTCGTCCAGGTCCCAGTGGTGCTGAATCCGGCGTCACCGTCGTCGACGATTCTTGTGGAGAGCACCTCGCGTCTGAACCCGAGCAGGTCATCGGTACCGTCGATGTCCAGCAACATCGGGTCGCCGACGAGTCCGTTGGGGTCGAAGCCGAGTTCAAATTTCCATGCGACCAAATCATCCAATTCCCGTCCGTCCCAACGTCCTACGATTCCAGCAGCGGGTGTGTGGAAGAGGTTGAAATCGCTGCCAAAACCAACCTGTGCGTCGCCGGCAACCGTGATCGCGACACCGTCTTCGACCCACAGGATGTTGTTGGAAAGTTGGACATTGCTAGAGTACTCGATCGTCACCGCATCGCCGACCGCTTGGTAGAGTGTGTTGCCGATGATCCCTGCGTTCAAGTAGCCGTCGCGCAAGTAGATCGCTGAGTTCGTGTTCGCATAGACCAAGTTGTTGGCGATGGTGACGTTGTTTTGTCCCTCGATCCGAATCCCTTCGCTGTTGGAATAAATTCGGTTGCCCGTGAGGTTAGCATCGTAGGCGTAGTCGCCTCGAATACCGACGCGGTTGTCGTAGACCTGGTTCGAATCGACCGTGGTATAAGCGTGCGTCTGAATCCCGACGTCGTTTCCGTGCACGAGGTTACCGCTGGCCGATGCATTCGCGTCGACGTAGATCCCGACGCCCGCGGTGTGACCGTAGACCTCGTTATCGATCGCCAGGGTGCCGGCATGGTAGAGGTAGATGCCGCGGTAGGTATTGGAGTGAACCAGGTTGCCGGTGATCGTCCGCAGCGGTTCGTTTCCGACGTAGCCCGCCTGGATGCCGTACGCGTTGGCGTAGACGCTGTTGCCCGAGACGGTGGTTCGATCGCCGTCGATCCAGACCCCGTAAGTGACGTTGTCGTGGATCTTGTTGTTTTCGATCAAGGTGTTGGTATTGCCAGGCCGGACGCTGATCCCGTCATTCTGGTTGCCGAACAGATCGTTGCCGGAGATCGTCGTGTCCGTGTTGCCGGCATCTGGTCCCAAGTTGATTCCGCTGTAGGCACCGGTGATCGACAGATTCGAAATCGTGACCGAATCGGTGCCGACCAAGTCGAAGACATAGCTTCCGTCGACGGTGTTGCCGCGGTTGAGGATCGCGGGATTGTCGACGTCGGTCGGGCCGACGATGCGAACTCCGGAGTCTTCCGCGTCAATCACGATGTTGGATTCGACCGTGTAGGTTCCCGAATCGACATAGATGACGTCACCGGGTTCGAGGTCATAGGCGAACAAGATCTCGCGTATCGATGACTTTGGCGCATCCGGTGACGTACCACTGGCCGAAGGATTTCCAGCTGCGGTGGTGTATTGGTTGTCGCTCAGGTCGGTATCGTCGGCGATGTTGACGTAGTAGGCATTGATCTGGCCCGTGATCTTGATGGGGCTGGGGGATGTACCGATCAATCCGCTTGCGGCTTGGACTTGAACGTAATAACGACCGGGTACAATCGAACCATCGACGGTGTAGAAAAACTGTCCGTCATTGGTCGTGTCGTCGGCGAGAAGAATTGCGTCTCCGCCGCCTTCGGGAATCAGGCTGACATCAACCGTCCCGGCAACGTCATTCGTCCGCCAATGGACTTGGAACGATTGACCCGCGGGCCATTCCGCCGCAGCGGCGGGTCGAGTAACGAGCATGAACAGCGCCGGACTTTTCGAGGCCGCTGTGGTGCCGCCGTACGCGCCCAGATTGATGTAACCGCCGTGTTCGTTCGGCTCGTCGCCCACCGAGACGGATTCGTCACCGCGGTCGATGCCGACGGATTGAACGGCGTCAACGGTCCAGGTGCCAACCGCGAAGACGGGTAAACCGGTTGACGGATCGAGTATTGGAGCGGAACTCTGGCCGTGCAGGCTTCCGTACAGACTCTGCAAATGAAAATCGTCATCGAATCCTCGCGAAAGCCCGTTTGATCCGATGATCCCATCCGGTCCAGACGGATCGACGAAGCTTGGGGCACCTACAAGGCTGGAAGTGTCGGAAACGCTTGCGAGTTGCCATGCGTTGAGCGTGGCCCGCGGCGAGCCGGCCCACACTCCCAAGTTTCCGTTACCGGTAACGGAGAACAGGTTGTAATCGGATCGATGAGTGAGCTGGCTGGATGCATCCAGTCGAAAGGCGGTGCCATCACCAACGACAAAAATGTTGTTTGAAATCGCCGGACCGCCACCGTGGGTGATCTCGAGTGCCGTGGCGTCGCCAAACAGGACCACGGTGTTGTTTTTGATTTCCGTGGATGCCGCGGGATGGGTCAGCCCGATCGCGACATCGGTGATGTCGTAGATCAGGTTGTTGTAAATGTTGGAAACCGGATCGCTTGTCGTGATTCCGTCGTCGTTCGAATAGATGACATTCTCGCGGATCGATTCGTTGGAATAGCCGGTTACGCCGTGACGGTTGGCGAAAACACGATTGCCGATGACAGATCCCCAGGAATCGATCCCGACCAGGTTTCCATACGAAACGTTGTGCCGGATGATGCCGTCGGAATTGCTTCGGATGCCGGCTCCAGACGCGTTCCCGTAGGCGAGATTGCCGGCGATCAAAAACGTTCCACTGGCATAGAGACCGTCATTGCCGTTTTCGTAAAACTTGTTCCCCAAGCCGAGCGATAGGTCGTCGTCCCCGATCGTGGCCCCTGCGGCCAGACCGCTGAGCTGCATGCCGTAGGTTGCATTGCGATACGCCGAACTGGAGGTGACCGTGACATCGCCGGCTTGATTCAACCATAATCCGTTGCCTGCATTGTTGTGGAATTGTGACGCATCAACGTGATCGACGGCGCCGATGATTTGTACTCCGTCGCTACCATTTCCCCAAGCTTGGATCGACAACAGATCGACCACCGAGCCCTTGGAGAAAATTCCGTACCGGCCGTTTTCCGAGGCCGTGATTTCGGAAAGTTTCAGCGAGGACCCGTTACCCAGATAGATCCCGTCCAGTGCATTGCCGCTGACGTCGAGACGCTCGGCGGTTAGAGCTGTCGTCCCATCGGTCGCGTAGAGTCCATACTCCGCGCCGCTCAATTGCAGGTCGGAGATCGTGACGAAGTCGGCATCGACAAGTTTCACCAACGGCGCGATGGTGGTCGGACCGGCATGCCGAAGCGACGTCGTGCCCGATTGTGCGCCACGCAGGACGAACCCTTCATCGTCTCCCACGCCCGGAACATTAGAAAGAGTCACCGGATGGAAGATTCGATAGTCGCCGTTGTCTGAAAAAACACGGTCGCCGGCAGACAGCGTGTAGGTTCGCAGCACGGAGTCGATGGAGGGCTTGGGCGCCGACGCCAACCGACCGGTGTTGCGGTGACTGCCCGGGGCGGAGGTGTATTCGTCGTTGATCGTCGATGCATCATTGACGAAAAAGCTGGATGAGTTTTCCGGCACGCTGAACGATTCAAAACTGCGATCGAAAACGACTCGGTCGTTGACCAGCGAAAGCTGCAGACGCAGACCATGTGTCCCGTAATCGATACCGCTGGAAATCGGCGTCCAGGAAAACCTGCCGTCATTTGCGGTTGCCGAGGTGATGGTGGTGACAAACGCGGGGCCGTCGGCGGTATCTTGCCACAGCTCGATCCGAATCGGTTCATTGGCCGGCACGTCATGCGTGTCCCAGCGAATGGTTTTCGGAACGTCGCGTTCCCAGTCGATGTACAGGTCAGGCGCTCGCAAGTACAGACGCGGGCCTGAGGCGGTATTCATGTCTGATGGCAAGCCCGCGATCGATCCCAAGTCCGGCGCGTCGTTGTCGTCGACGATCGCCAGATACGCGTCGTCGATGAATTCATGGGTTCCTGCCGAACCGGCTCCGTCAGAAACCACTCGGTATTCGATCGAACGCGTCCCGACGGGGACAGCGATTCTTTCACCGACCAAGTACCAGCGATCGGTTGATGCGGCAGTTTCGATCGGCACACTCTTTAAGACGGAGTTGGATGCCGAGCGGAAAGTGATCTCCAGCCGCAGTGTCGATGGTAAGTTGTCGCTGCCATCGACCCGAACACGGATCGATGCGATGGCGTCCAACAGTCCGGCGTCAATGTTTGCCAAGTCAACGCCCGCTGCAGCCAGGCCTTTCACCTGAGAAAGGGTGCCGGAGACTGCCGTATTGATCCGCAACGACTGAAGGCCTTGGTAGAAGGCCGTTGAGGCGAATGAACTGACCAGCGTTGGTGAAGCCGTCCAGCCACCCAGACCGCCATCGAACACGGGGTTCGAGATCAGGTTGGACGCGGTCGTCAAATCGACTCGCGTTAACGGGTCGCCTCCGTCAGTCGCAGGTCCCGTTCTGCGCTGATTCGCCGCCGCATGGATCAGTCGATTCGCGGAAGTGGATTCCAAAGAGTAGATGGGCTCGACGCCGACGGGCGAGACGACAGTCGTCCCAAAAGAGTTCAAATCAAACGCACGAAGGTCACTTTGCCAATCGAGAATGTCGTCAAAATTCGTCAACGAGTAACGAACCAAATGACCACCGCCGTCGGCGTGCAGCAGGTTGTGGTCGGAAAAGAAGCCGGATTCGCTGTCCGGCAACACCACCACGTTGGTTCCGCCGGTGGTCGACATGATGTTGCCGCGAAGTTCCGTTTCACTTGCATTGTTGTGGACATGAACGTTGATGCCCGAGGTCTCGGAGAACGTGTTGTTAAGAACCCGCGTGCTGATTGTTCCGTCGACATCAACAGAAATGTCGTTGTTCCTGAATTCATTGTGCGTGATCGTTTGCATCGTCGAGGATGCAACTCCGATCTGATTTTCAGCGATGACATTAAATTCAACACGGCCCGAAGCCGAAACGCCCGTCTGGTTCTTGTAGATTTGATTCGGATGCAGGGAATCGTCTCCGCCGACGCGTCCGACGCCGGAGACTCCGAGCCCGTTGTTGAAAATCTGTTGCCCCGCAACGATGGATCCGGGCACGTTGAGATGGACGCCGGTCGTGTTGCCAAAAATCTGGTTGCTTGCAAGGGATCCGGTAGCGCCGAAGCCGCCGACCGAATCAGCCCAATCGACGACCACGCCGGTGAGATTGGATTCGATCCGATTGTTTCGTAACTCCGCCGGGGCGGCGTAGTGCAGCCCGATCGCTGAACCGTGCAGCCGATTGTTTTCGATGACGCCGTTCCAAGCGGCCTGCAAATCGAGGGTTCCTGAAATCGAGTTGTTGATCATCCTGCCCGAGGTCTCGCCGGAAACCAAGATTCCGTTTGCGGACACGGCATTGGCAACGATCGTGATCGCGGTCGCCGTACCGGTGAGACTTAGTCCGTGATTGAATTGGTTGTGAGCCAGAGTCACGTGGGACGTTGCTTCGGAAAGCGTCACGGCGGAGTCGAACGCGTTTCGAATAAAACTCACATTGCTGCCGCCAAGGACCGCAGTCGTTTGAACGTTAACCGAGGAATCGCGTAGCGTGAAGTCCGTCGCATTTTCGATGGTCAGCAATCCATGGATCGTGACGTTCTGCAGCGTCACTTTGTCGGCGCCGTTGAGATGGACGATTCCGTTGATCGCCACGCCCGTTTCGCCCAGGATGTGCACGCCGGAATCCGCGGCGTCGACGGTGAAACCGACCGGTTGATCGGCGACGATCACAATCCGGTCAACGGGGTTGAGGTCGATCGATGACAAAATGTTTGCGACTGTGTTCGTCGCGTCGGCGAAGTAAGTATTCGCCGCTACTTCGCCTTGGGCGACCATTCCGATCCAACCGGTCCCTGCTTGTTCGCTCGACCACGTTAGCCAAAGCTGGCCAGTGGAATCCACCGCCGTTTCGATGGCTCGAATCGTGTCCTGTTTGCGAACGACGCCGGCCCCGCTCGAGTCACCGCGGATGGATTCTTGGAACTGATTCCCAACCCATTTGCGAACGAACACTTTGCCGGGATCATTGGCGTCGGTTTGATCGATCCAACTGAGATAGAGTTGGCCGACATCGGACGATAACACCGGCTGACGGGCGGACCCGAACGACTGGCGACTCGGTCCCGACACACCGCGACCGATCGCGGAGCCGGTTCCCGCGAATTCCCAACCGGTTCCGTTCCAACGGCGGGCATAGACCTCGGAACCAAATTCATCGGCGGCAAGCGAATCCGTCCACGCCGCAAAGAGTTCGCCTTGATGGTAGGCGACGCTCACCTGAGATGCCGATTCAAACGCATTGCTGATGCCTGTCACGGCGGATGTTGACAGATTGGTCCAATTGACTCCGCCGAATTCTTTGACGTGAACGTTCAAGACCGCCCCGTCGGATTGAGTGAATCCGATCGCGAGTTTGGCGTCGTCGACATCCACCGAGTAATCGATCACATCGCGGGTCAAGCAAACTCCGAAGCCGTTGGACGACCCGTCCAAACCGATCCACTCGTCCGTGGTTGGGTCGAATCGAAACGCGGACAGATCGCGTGTTCCCGTGGTTTGGTCGATCCAAAACAACACGATGCCCGAGGCTGCTGCCACCACTTTGGGGCTACTCGCCTTGCCGCTTTGGCTGACATTGCTTGACTGTGAAGCCGCGCCAAATGAATCCCATTTTTGATCGATTGGATTCCAGATGACGGCATGAACATCGGATTGCGTCCCCGCCTGCTCCATCCACACCACGACGGGACGACCGCTGGAATCGATGGTGATCGATGGTTGACGAGAGGACGTTTCGCTCTTCGACAGGCCTCCGTATCCGGCGGACTGATCCAGCTGAGTCCATCCATTGATGGCGTCATGGCGAGCGACGTAGATTTCTGAATTCCCCGATCGATCGTCCGCCCAAGCGACATAACGAATGCCTGCATCGATCGCGATTGCCGGTTCGATTGCCAACGCGACACGACCACTGATACCGTCGGGGCCGGCTGATCCATCGACGCCATTCCAGCGACCGGATTCATCATTGCCACTGGGGAGTGTGGCGGCTTGTGCATTGGGAAGTGTTTGACTTGTGACGACAGGATCGGCTGTCGCAGCGGGGGCGATAAACGCATTCGGATCGACAGCTTCACCGCCGCCGAAGTTGACGACGTTGCTCGATCCCGCGCCGGGATCGATCGCATCGTCGTCGCCTTCGCCGAACAACAGGTCATTTCCGCCGCCGCCGAACAGTTGATCGCGGCCGGGAGTGCCCATCGTGACCAACACGGCGGTGCCGACGGCGCCGATGCCAAAGTCGCCGTACAGGTAGTCGACCGCGTTGTCATCTCCGGTGCCGGCAAACGTATGACCGTAGAGGATGTCGTGGTCTGCTTCGCCGAGCAACGTGTCGCTGCCCGAACCGCCTTGGATCAAGTCGTCACCCAGGCCCCCATGGATCACGTCGTCATCGGCGCCACCGGACAACGAATCGTTGCCCGCGTATCCGTAGATCACGTCTTTTCCGGGGCCGCCGTCGGCGATATCGGCTCCGTCGTCGCTGCCGCGAATCACGTCGTTGCCGGCGCCGCCGAACAACTGGTCTCCGACCCCGCCACCGCCGACCAATTCGTCGTCCCCGTCGTCGCCGGTGATCAGGTCGGTTCCGACGCCACCGTCCAAGAAGTCATCGCCGTCACCGCCTTGCAGGCTGTCATTGCCGCCATAGCCGAATAGCTTGTCATCACCGGAGTGACCGATCAGGAGGTCGTTGCCGAACAGCGATCCGTGAAGAACGTCATTGCCGGCATCGCCGTGTCCGACATCGTTCGTCCCGGTCCCCATGGAGAGGACGTCGTCGCCCGAGCCGCCTTGGACAAAGTCGCTTCCGCCGCCGGCGCTAATGGAATCATCTCCATCGCCACCGAGGATGTGGTCTGCACCGCCGAGGCCGTTGATGGTGTCGGCTCCCGTACCGCCATCGATGAAATCACCGAAGTAGATGGAATCGGTGAAATCCGGGTCGGTCTCACTTCCTTCGTCGGATCCGGTGATGACATCATTGCCGTCATCACCTCGGAGGACATTGCCGACGCCAGAGCCGGCGATCAAGACGTCGTCGCCGGCACCGCCCTCGATGGTATCGACGCCCTTCCCACCGTCCAGAGCATCATTGCCGTCGTCGCCGAAAATCTGGTCGTTTCCCGACTCGCCGACGATCCAGTCATCTTGTTCGCCACCGGAGATGACATCGTCGCCATCACCTCCATAGAGCACGTCCTTTCCGGCGCCTCCGGTAACGGAATCGTTTCCTGATCCGGCTTCGACGACATCATCACCGTCGCCTCCCGCGATGGTGTCGGCGCCAGATCCACCGGCGATGGTATCGTTCCCTTCGTCCCCTTGGATCGTATCGTCGCCTTGATCACCGATGATCAGGTCATTGCCGGGGCCACCGTGCAGCTGGTCGTCACCGAGGCTTCCGAAGATCGAGTCGTCATGATCACCGCCAAAGACCTGGTCATTTCCACCTTGAGCGTGAAGCTCATCGCTGCCCTCGTCGCCAAAGAGTTGATCCGCTGCGTCGTCGTCGTCGATGCCTGATTCGCTGTGGCCGAAGATCAGATCGTTTCCGTCTCCGCCGTGCAACTCGTCAGCGCCGGCGTTGCCGACGACCAAATCGTTGCCGATTCCCGCGACGACCGTGTCATCGCCATTGCCGCCAGCGATCGTGTCGTTACCCTCATCGCCGTTGAGTGTGTCATCGCCGTCCTGTCCGTAAATCAGATCGTCGCCTTCTCCGCCTTCGATCGAATCGGGTCCCCCATTGCCTTGCAACCAATCATCGCCGGCGCCGCCGTGCAGCAGATCGCGGAGGTTGTCATCGTTCTGGCCCGAATCATCGTGGCCGTACAATTGGTCATCGCCGGCCAAACCGAACAGTTCGTCCGTTCCCGGTCCGCCCATCATCACGTCGGCTTCGAGGGCACCGCCGATCAAGACGTCATCCTGAGCGCCGCCTTCCAACCGTGAACCGACGGCGACAGGAGTTCCAGCGACGATAATGATCCCATCGCTGCCCAGTAGCTCGTCTTTGCCATCCCCACCGCGAAGCACATCTTGGCTGGAATTGGGGTCGGAACCGTCAGGTCCGCCGCCGGCCGACAGGTAATCGTCGCCGTCACCGCCTTCAAGAAGATCCCCACCACGCCCGCCATCGATGACGTCGCGTCCCGACCCACCGACAAGGTAGTCGTCGCCATCGCCACCTCGTAACAAATCGTAGGGTAACGAATCGGCCAAGCCTTTGAAGCGACGGAGCGTGGTGCCACTTCGTCCCGCAATCAATGTGTCGTTGCCGTCACCGCCGTAGAGTGCATCGTTACCGTCCCCGGCGGCTTCCTCGTCATTGAGAATGGCACCGACCAGCGTGTCATTGCCCGCCTCGCCGTGCAGAAAGTCGGCGCCGCGTCCGCCATAGATCCGATCGGCATCGGCGCCGCCATAGAGTACGTCGTCGCCGTCATCGCCGTGCAGAATATCGGCCCCGGTCTTTTGTCGTTCGACGTCATCGCCATAGGCAATATCATCGTCGACGCCGCCATGGATTTCGTCGTCTCCATGATCCCCGATCAATAGGTCATTTCCGATTCCGCCGTACAGCGTATCGTCGTCGTCCCCGCCGTTTAAATGATCGGATTCGTTTTCGGCGATGTAAGCGACCTGCAACGAATCGGGGCCGCCGCGTAGGGTGTCCTGTCCCGATCCGCCGGACAAAGTGTCGTTGCCGAGTCCGCCGTCCATGTCGTCATTTCCAGGCGATCCCAGCAGCAAATCATTGCCGCTTCCACCCAACATGATATTGATTTCTGAGTGGCGTGACGGGGGCACCAAGAAAAGTCCGCCGATATCGTCGCCCACCTCTTCATTGAGCGTGTCGTTTCCCGATCCACCGTCGAGCGTATCATTTCCGTAGTCTCCGAACAGGATGTCATCGTCTCCGTCACCGGCCAAGTCATCGTTGCCCGCCATTCCGAGGATGATGTCATTTCCAAAACCTCCGGAGATGTAATCGTCGTGAATGGAGCCTTGCAAATAGTCGTCGCCGTCGCCGCCCAGGATCGTGACGGGAACAGGCAGTGTGCCGTCGACCAAAATGACGTCCGAACGTGACGACCCCGTGACGACAAGACGCGTGATGGTTCCCGGATCGATGACGACCCGATTCGGAAAAATGACCGCTTGGGTTTCGCTGTCATGAACCGTCGTGGTGCTGATTTGCTGTGCGATGGTCACGTCGGTCACAAAGTCGATGCCGTCGATCACGAACTTGCTGTCCTCGTACGCGACGCGCAGGGTTGCTGCCAAGTCGTCCTCTTGCTGATACAGGTCAAAGCCGTGATTCTCGAACCAGGTCACGTACAGTGTGTTTCCCTGGACGTCGGTTGAAAAAGTTGCCTGATCGTCCGGTGCCGTCGGAGTGCTGACCCACGTCAGCCCAAAGACGTCACGCGGGTCCGGGGGCGAGGGTAACCCGAGTGGATTTTCGGGCGTCGCCGGAACCGGAGTGGGTAGTTTCGCTTGAACGTCTTTCAACAACTCCAGTTGCTTCTCGGGATGCTGCAGGTAGGACTCAAAATCGCGCAGCAGCGCCGCTCCTGGCACGCCTTTTCGAAGACTGTTGTAGATCCGGGTTGCGTTCTCGTGGCCCTCATCCGACTTGTCGTAGGTGTTGGCTTTAACCGTCTGCCCGTCTCGGTCGGCCTTGTCAACGGCGCCGTTGACGATTGCCGTGATTCGTTCTTTCTCTTTTTCCGGGTCGATCATGATGTCGGTCGGGCAGAGATGTGCATAGTTCGTTGCACCGATTGCACCGCAAAGGCGAATCGAATCAATTCGATTCTTCATGTCGTCTGACTGATCCGAAAAATTTTCGCTCGTCAGTTCACTGACACCGACACGTTTTTCGTACAGCCGCTTTGTCCCGCCGTACGTTCCGGTTTGTTTTTCGAGATTGGTGCCCTCGATAAAGACACGCCCTTGGAGCGACCAATTCAGATCCAGCGTGAGTGAGAGGTCGGCATAGTTGCCGTTGAGTTCGCCGTCGCGATACAGATCAGTGCCGCGAATTTTTCCGTCCGCGTGCGTTTGAAGATCCTGCTCGGGAATTTGTGCATCGAGACCTCCCGTTGCGACCAAAGTGACTTCGCCGGTGAGTTCGGCAAAATCGACAACACTCGCAATGCTGCCTGTGAAAACGGGCTGGGCGGCGATCGAAGCCGAAAGAAAGACGGCCGGTTCAGCATCATTTCTCAGGAAAAAGCCGTTGGTGTCCAAACCGACAAAAAGATCGACGCCGAATCGAAGCCCCGCGACCAGGTTGACCTCAACGTCACCGTTGATAAATCCCATGTACGACATGACGGTCGTTCTCGGGTAAACCTCGTAAACGAAGTCTTTCGAAGCGAAAATCTGGTAGATGTCGAGTGAGAAGAGGTTTGCGGGTTCGCCTTTCAGTAAAGCGATCACACTGGAAAGATCGCTAAAGTCATAGTTCAAATCGACGTATTCGCCATTTCCATCGGGCGGTTGATCAATCTCTGACTCGACATCACCGCTGGCGTAGGATGAGTCGCCCGAATTCAAAAACAGCTTGGCCCCTTCGCTCGCTGAAACGATATCGATGACGGTTCGATTGAAAAACGGAAGTGGCTGTGCAAGAAAGTTTCTCAACTCCTTCGGCAGAGGATTGAATTGATCGAGTTCCTGGAAGAACTTGTTGCGCAGCGCCGTCTCAAAATCGGGAAAGGTTGGATAGCTGACCAATTCGTAGCTGCCAACATTCTCGGGCCACTGGTACGTCACTTCCGCCTGCCAAGAGAAGCTGTTGGTGATGACGTCGCGGAGCACCTTGGGCAAACTGGTGCTGGGTGAATCGACGGACAGTTGCAAGTCTAAATTCAGGCTGCCATCTGTTTTGACGGATTGCTGCTGCGGATCATTCGGGTCACCGTTACGTCCGTTTTCGATTGCCAGATTGAGTTCGCGCAAATAGAACTTTTCGTTCGGGTTGGTGTCGAAATCACTCAGGGTAAACGTGGAGGATGCGTCGATCGTACCACTGGCCATCGCCGAAACGGCCAACAGATTGCCGATGTCGAGTGTGCCGATCAATGGGCTGGCAACCGGAATCGTCACCGGCAGCTGGCCGACCATTGACGCCCCCTCAAGCACATACGGGCCACGCGTCGCCTCGAGCCCAAATTGCATGCTGAATGTCAAACTCGGATCCACCGACACCTGGCCGGCTACGCCCACGGTGACCGGCGTCGGGCCGTTGCCGAAGTTCAGCGTCTGCCCCGTCGCGGTGAACGAAAGAGGAACGTCACGCATCACGGTGCGCTGCAACTGCAGCTGAATCAGATCGCCTTGGAGATAGGTTCCATTGACAATGTCCTGCGGCGACACCGCGGAAACGATCTGAAGTCCCCGTTCGGCCAAGTAGGTCTCTGCCGTTCCCCATCGATTGTTGTAGGACAACGTGTCGGTCACCAACGGCAGGATCGCGGCGCTCAAACCCGATCCGACAAGGGGAATGTCATGGACATTCCCGAGCAAGTCTTGCGCTTGGCCGGACAGCTTGTTCAAGCCGACACCGATTGCATCCGCCAGGGAATTGAGAAACGCATCGGTGTCAAATCCTGAATTTGCGGCATCCAAAACGAAACCGCTTCCGTCAGGTTGTAAATCCCAGACCCAATCTCCTGCGAATGAAAAATCGGGTGACCCTGGAATCGGATACTTGAAATCCAGGTTCACGCCGGATCCGCCGTTGACGATTAAATCCGTCGAACTGGCAAACTGGCCGGAGAGGGAATCGAGTCGAACTCGCCCGTCCGCATCCGACGTGCGGAGCAGCACTGACGGAGAAAACGAGAGCGCGGCGTTGCCCGTCACGCTACCGAGTCCCGCTGTGGCGTTCAAATTTCCGCCGACGGTCAGATTGCCAACGAGGCCGTTGCCGGGGACCAGATAAAACCCGCCGGAGTCGACGCCGAAAGAAATCGTCAATGCGATGTCGGCAGAGACGTCCAGTTGACCGGTCAAATTGACGCCGGCGAGTTCTCCGATGCCGGTTAAGGCCGAGGGTGAAAGTGTCGCCGATTTCGCGATCTCGGCGAGCGTGTACGCGCGGCTCACTCGAATGAAATCCGCCGGGGACCCACTCGCCAACGCGACGAACTCCGCGTCGGTCAATGCGTAGTCGATGGTGAACCCGGCGCCGGTCAGCGTTGTTCGTAACTGAGACATCGTTGTCGACGCGGAGGCATTGATTGCGGGGATCGCGGCGGACAATGCGTCGCCCAGTTGCAACAGATCCCCGAGATCGCTGTCGATCAACGGCAACGCGTTTGCCGGAAGGTTGAGTCGATCGGAAAACTTTTCCAGAACGTCGGACCGAACCGAGTTGAAGCCTGAGGTGATCGAACCGGCGATGCTGTTGATCGTGTGATCGGAAGCCTGTCCCATGGTCGACGGAGGCACCGATGAATTCGGTACCGGAATCGGATAGGCCGGTCCCGGTTCCGATCCATAAAGTTGCAAGAATGTGGGGACGTCGGGGTATTGCGTGTTGGGAAGCGTCAGCTGTGTGAAATCCCCATTCGAATCGACACTCATCGAATCGAACACCTCGGCAAACGCATTGAGATCAGCGACGTAGTCGAACGTCTTCGTCGAGAAATCTCCGATCTCCATCAGGTGTTTGGCGTCCGCGCGGAAAGTCGAGATCGCCGGGTTCGCATATTTCATCGCATTCATCACGTCGTGATAGTTGCGAGGAAAAAGCCCCGTCTCGGCATCCCTCAAGTGCCCCAAGCCGAGCATGTGCCCCAATTCGTGCGCGATACCGAATGCCACTTGATTGGTAAAATCAATCGGCTTCAGTTTCTCTGCTTTCTTCCAACCGTATTGGTCGGCAGAAAATCGATCGGCCAGTTCACCGGCAAAGACGTAAGCGTAGTTTTCGAGATTTTGTCCGGCTGCTGCCTGCGATGCGATACCGAATCGAAATGGCGATTGTGCAGGTTGCTGATCGCCGACATAGATGACGTAGGTGTTGTCCGTGTCGGAAGCGCGCCCCGCGGCAAGTCGCGTTTCCCCTTCCCCCGGATCGGCGGTACTGGTCACATCCGGCGTGTACATCGTCACCACGTTGACGCCCGCCTGCTTGAGCGGCAGAAGCAATCGGCTGACTCGAGCCGTGATCTTTCGCGCCGCCAGTTCGGCGTCGGCGGTACTGATTTGGCTATCGCCGTTGTAGTCCAGGAATTGATTCGTGGCAGAGACGGTTCCCGGTGAGAACACGCCGGAAAAACTTCCCGTGTTCCATTCTGCGGCAATCGAATCGGGCGTGAAGTCGAGCACGACCAAGCTGGCCAGAACGCGACGGGCTTCCAAGCTTTCAACCGATAGTCGCCGGTCGGGACGTCGTCGATTCGCGACGTTCTTTTTCCTCAGCTGCCGTGTGGCTTGAGAAACGGTTGCTTCCAAACTTGTGGCAGGGAGAGCTGCCGTTGAGGCCGATCGAATTAGCCCCAAAGCAAAAGGAGCTGGCATGCGATGGATCACATGTAAGAAGGTGACGCGTCGAATCAGCAGATGCGCTGGCGACCCTTCGCTCGTCGACTATGTTTGCGGGTTTCAAAGAGCAGCGACGGTCGAGAGCGACCGCTTCATTAGATCCCACTCTCTACATCTGTATACGGCATGGAAAAAGTTTTTCCATGCGGTTGGCCCATCGAGAGCGAAGTGGGGTAAGCTTCCAGCTTGCCGTCTCGTTTCACTCGTGAAACGCAAGCTGGAAGCTTACGCCACTTTCTTGCTAACCCTAAAACCGCCGCCGGCTCACGAAATGAACGGGCCGGTGACGCCAGCGCCGTCGGGTGTTGCGACGCTTGGTGTATCGAGCATCGGGGCGCTGCAGTGCAGCGCCCCGATGCGGACGGAATTTCGACGTGGAGCAGCTCCCGAAGACGATTGACCCAGAAACCGTCGTCAGTCGCATTGGACGCTCCGTCCCCTCAAAAAAAGGGGACAGGAAACGATTCCCGCAAAACGTTTGCCTACGTTCGAAATCCGCCTGTGTTTTGGTGTTTTCATGGGATGTTGGCCTGGTTCGGTCGCGTCAGCGGCCGTCAGGTCCAAGCCATAGAAGCCGAAATAGCCGCCGGCGGGTGGTGCTGTCAATGGCGATCTGTTTTCGAAAGTGATGGATTTTTGCGGCGGGTTGGACTGATCTTGTTTCCATGGGTTGCTGAAGCTTACAAGGCGATTGAACCCGTTCACTCCCACCACTTCGCTGCGGGCGGATGATGCCTTCGAACCAACCCCTTTCGCCACCACCATCGGCGGCCCCACGAGCGACTCGGCGACAGTCTGCGCTGCGACTGTTGGCGGTCGCCCTGTCGATCTGTGTTTCCAGCCCGTCGATCGGCACGCTGCACGGTCAAGTCCCTGCGCCGCCGGCGGATCTCGCGCCGCTGCCCGATGACCCCGCCACCATCATGGCGGTCGTCGGCCAATCCCCGATCCTGTGGGGCGACATCCAGCCGAAGGTTGACGGCCGAATCCAGCAAGTGCTCAAGGAACAAAACCTGAAATTGCCCCCGGAGCAGCTCGCCCCGGCGAGGATGAACCTAGCCCGCGGCGCGCTGACCCAAGCGATCCAAACCAAAATGATGAGCGAGTCGTTCTTGCTGGAACAAGTTGGCACCCAGGCCGCGTCCAAACGCCGCGAAGTCAGCGAGATGATGACCAGCCGGGCACGCCAGATGTTCTTTGAAAACGAGCTGGAAGGGCTGAAGGAAAAGCATGGGACCGAAGACCTGACGGAACTGGACGCGAAGCTCCGCGAGACCGGAACGTCCTTGCGGGCACGTCAGCGTGAATTCACCGACATGATGCTCGGCCACATGTACATGCGGAGCAAAATCGAAAAAGATCCGCCGGTCACGATCGCCGAAATCAACACGGCCTACCAACATGCGATCGATACCTATCGACACCCAGCCAAGGCCCGCTGGGAACAACTTTCGGTGTTGTTCGCCAACCATTCTTCACGCGAGGAGACGCGGGCATTGATCGTCGAAATGGGACGTGAGGTGTACTACAACGAAGGCTGGAAAGAGCTGGCCAGAAAAAGGAGTGAAGAGCCGTTTGCGGCCGATGGCGGCCAACACGATTGGACCTCCAAGGGTTCGCTGGCGTCCAAGCCGATTGAGGAACAAGTCTTTTCGATCCCCTTGGACAAGATGAGTGAAATCATTGAAGACGAGCAGGGGTTGCACATTATTAAGGTGCTGGAGAGGAAGGAAGCAGGCGTCACACCGCTGGCCGACGTGCAGGACGAGATTCGCGAGCAGATCAAAAAGGAAAAGATCGCGGCGTCCCAAACCGCGATGATGCAAGAGATGCGCAAGAAGGTGCCCGTCTGGTCGATCTATCCCGACGACGTGCCCGGCGCGAAACCCTTGCGACCGACCAGCATCGCAACCGGGCCGGCAGCCGATTCGGATTACCGGTGAGTACCAAAGTGGGATAGGCTTCCAGCCTGTCATCAACTTGTTCCCAGGCTCCTGCCTGGGAACACACTGTCACGGAGGCTCCCGCCTCCTGACGACAACCGGCACGTGGCGGGAGCCACGCCGACCTTGCGTTCCAAGGCGGAGCCTTGGAACGAGATCGAATCCAACCCATCCATGGCAAGCAGGATGCTGACCCCACGATTACCGAACGTCGCTGCCGTCCTGATCGTGCTGATCGCGTTGCTGGTGACTCAGGGGTGTGGACAATTGGCGTATCGATTGGATCGCCGTGCGCCCGAGCAGTTCATACCCAACCCGTTGGAACTGCCGCCGCTGGACGACCAATTCGTTTGGTCTCAGGTGGTGGACACGGTGGATGATTACTTTCGGATTTCGCGTGAGCAGCCGGTTCAAAACTCCAACAACTTCTTGTTGGACGGGCGAGTCGAAACATCGTATCGCGTCGGCGCGTCGGTGTTGGAACCGTGGCGAAAGGACAGCACGGCGGGTTTCGAAGCCCTGCAAAGCACACTGCAATCGATCCGTCGCAAGGCGACGGTCATCGTCCGGCCGCGCGGTGCGGGCTACACCGTCGAAGTGATCGTGCAGAAAGATCTCGAGGACACCGATCGGACGCAATACGCAACCGAGACGACGGCAACGCGACGTCACGACGGGACGATCGTCCGCCAGGTCGGCGGTGCGGGCGATTCCCCTCAAACCTTGGGATGGATTTCGCTCGGCCGCGACACTTCACTGGAACAGCGGATTTTGAGGGACATTTTCCAGCGGGTGACCGAACAAGACGCTCGACGTGCCCACCTATAGCTTTTCTTGGAAACTAATTTTCCGCACCGTCGCCGCCGATACCAACGCTGCTAAGCGGTCGAGTCGACACCGAGCGTTGGCTCGCGGCCGGGCCATTTGTCGCCCCACATCCGTCCACTTCCCAGTGAATTTGCCTATATGATCGGGTTCTCCTCGCAAACCGTCTCATTCGACAGATTTTGCCGACACGTCGAAGCTTACTTGTGCCGGATCGGTCAACTGGAACCGGGACAATTCCCGATGACCCGTCGCCAGGTGCTACGGGGAGGAGAATCCTGTGGGCTTTATTTTTGCGTGCACGGCCCGCGGAGTGTGAAATTGACCGCCGTTTACGACCATCGCAAGAAAACGACGATCTACTACGGCACCGACGGCGTGCGTCGCAGCCAGGAATCGATCAGCGTGAAGCTGCCTTCTCCTCAGCCGCACTCAGTTTGAGGTAGCGGGCGTCCAAGGAGAACGGATCGGCAAAACAGGCCGGCGGCTGGCTGGTTGAGCCGGCGACCAGACCGGCCGCGACCCACCCGACGCCGACCGCGTCGCAATGTTCGACCTGATGCAACGATTCGACGACCTGATCGGCAACAATGGAGCGATCCCCCGCGATCACCCAATCGGAACGGCCCCGTTTTTCGGCCGCCCGCTGGTCCCAATCTTGTTTGGACAAAACCTCGGCGCGATCGTTGCAACGCTGGATCAAATTGTCGCGGCCCGCTTCATTTCGGCACAGTTCGTCCCGGGAGAATTCGGCCGCGAAAACCTGGCCACGGTAGGCATTGAGTCCGACCAGGGCGTTCGCGGCGCCATTTTCGCCCAGGTTCACCGCCGCGATGGCCGCCAGAGAACCGACCGGGATCACGGGCAATTCGAGCGCATAGGCCAGTGTTTTTGCCGTTGTGATCGCGATTCGCAGGCCGGTGAACGATCCCGGGCCCACCGCCACCGAAATCGCGGCCAGGGCGTGGCCGTGGTCTTCGCACCAGCGAATAGAGGTGTCCAATTCGGCGGCCAGCTCTGCGGCGGTCCGTCGCAGGACACCGAATCGACGCTGCCGGAGCACGGTTTTGTCCTGCAAAACCGCAAGCGATCCGCTGGTTCCGGTGGTTTCAAGTGCGAGCTGAATCATCAAGGGTCGTAACGAAACTAGAAATAATGCGGCGTCCGACGCGCCGATTCGCGTCACTGCCGTGGGATTGTTGCGAAAATTGGATTACCTTTACAATTCGCTGACCCGATGGATTCGTTTAGTAGAACGCCATTTTGAAACTCAGCCCTCCTTTTCCCCGCCAGGACCATCACAGTGAAGCGAGCCCTGATCAGCGACATTCACGGCAACCTTGAAGCGCTGCTCGCGGTTCTGGCCGATATCCGTTCCCAATCGGTAGACGAAATTTACTGCTTGGGGGACATCATTGGCTATGGGCCCAATCCCTGTGAATGCCTGGACCAGGTGATGAAGAACTGCAAGGTCACGATTCTGGGGAACCATGATCAGGCCGCCTTGTTCGATCCCGACGGATTCAACCCGATGGCCTTGCAGGCGATTTACTGGACCCGCGACCAATTGGACAACGGTCCCGGCAGCGCCGCCCAGGTCAACGGACGCTGGGACTTCCTCGGCGAATTGCCCCGCTACCATGACGACGAGCAATTCAAGTTCGTCCACGGATCGCCACGGGACCCGACCAACGAGTACGTCTTTCCCGAATACATTTTCGACCAGCGGAAAATGGAGATCTTGTTCGGCAAAGTCAAGCAATACTGCTTCATGGGCCACACCCACCTGCCGGGGATCTTCACGACCAACTGCGAATTCATCCAGCCCGATGAATGCGATTACCATTATCAGCTGACAGGCGAAAAAGCGATGGTCAACGTCGGCAGCGTTGGTCAACCGCGCGACGAAGACAATCGGGCGTGCTATGTTATTTTGGACAAAGATGCCCCCGGCGGCCCCACGGTGACCTACCGCAGGGTTGAGTACGACATCGAGACGACAGCCAACAAGATCTACGCCGAAGCCGACTTGTCCGATCAACTCGGCGACCGCATCAAACACGGACGTTAAGTGACCCGAACTGCGATCCTAAGCGATATTCACGGTAACCTGACTGCGCTCAAGGCCGTGTTGGCGCACGTTCAAACGCAACAGGTCGATCGCATCGTCTGCTTGGGCGATGTCGTCGGTTACGGACCCCAGCCCTGCGAATGCCTGGACGTCGTGATGGAATTCGCGTTCTGTGTGCTCGGCAACCACGACAGTAGCGCGCTGTTCGATCCCGAAGGCTTCAATGCCGCCGCCGAACAGGCGATCTTTTGGACCCGCAGCAAGCTGGAAAACCACGCCGGAGAAGAGTCGGCGGACGACCAACAGCCCCCCGCGTCGCGACGCCGGCTGGATTTTTTGTGCGGCCTGCCACGCACCATCCGCGAAGAAAACATCCTGTTCGTGCACGGGTCACCACGCGGGCCGACCAACGAATATGTGATGCCCGAGGACATCCAGAACGGCAAGAAAATGGAAAAGCTGTTTTCGCTGGTGCCCCATCTGTGCTTCCAAGGTCACACCCACGTCCCCGGGATTTTTACCACCGATCTGAATTTCCTTCGGCCGACCGAGGTGCCCGAAGGCTACGACGTCAGTGATTCCTCGGCCCGGCTGATGATCAACGTCGGCAGCGTCGGCCAACCACGGGATCTGGACCCCCGCAGCTGTTACGTCATCTACGACCAGCAGCACGTCTTCTTTCACCGGGTCGAATACGACATCGAAGACACGATCGCCAAGATCGAAGCCGAAACGGAACTCGACAATTTCCTCGGCTATCGACTCCGCGACGGACGCTAGGGCGTTGTCAGCTTTGGCAACGAATTTCGATTCTCTCTCCCTCTGGGGGTTCTTCGCGGATTTTAGTGGGTAATCACTCAGGACCCAGGTTTTTTGAGGCATTGCTGCGATGTCCGAATGGGTGTTGGACGACAACCGCTCGGTTCAAACGCCCCTCCGGCGACGCGGGCCGGTGGAGGGCACGAAGCACCTTCGCCGCATCGCAGACCAGGTGATTCCTAGGCGGGTTGCTCCTCCGCAGATCCCGTCTCCGCTACAGCTGGCTTCGCCATCAGACCGAACAGAACCATCGGACATCGCAGTCATCCCTCAAAAAACCTTCCCCGAGTATCCGAGAGCAGCCACTAAAATCCACGAAGAACCCCCTCTGGGAGAGACGGCGTTTGCGCAGCAAGCAAACGCCGGAGAGGGCACGCGCTGCAAAAATCTTGGCTCCTTCCGCTACGATCGAATCCGTCACCTGTAAAATCGACGTCCGGCGGCGCGCCACATCAAAGCTTGGGGTCGCGTGGTCGGACCCAAGATCCGGTCGTCCCAGCGTCGCCCGACGGGGGTGAATAAAACTCCGGCAATCCTCCACCGGACACCCGCTGGATGGGGTGCGTCCTTGCTAAATCATGACCGATTTTTCATAAATGTGGGATTGTTTCGCGTTAGGGCGGTTTTTGGCCGGTAGGAAGGCCCGTACAAGGAATAGATTGAAAACTCGCCCGTTTTCTTTTCCTTAATTTATTTTGGAGGTTCACATGAAACGGCATGTGAGATCTGGCTTCACGCTCGTGGAGCTCTTGGTTGTGATCGCCATCATTGGCATCTTGGTCGGACTGCTGTTGCCCGCGGTTCAAGCCGCCCGCGAAGCCGCCCGGCGGATGAGCTGCAGCAACAACTTTCGGCAAATCGGAATCGCCGTGCACAATTACCACGCGGCCTACAAAGAATTACCGATGCACGGGGTGGGAACGACGAGCGCCGGAACCTCCGGAGCTCCGCCCTTCGGCCAAACCGGACCAACCCACGACTGGTGGCGAAACTATTCCCACTCCAACTCGTGGCGGTTGAGTGCCTTGGTCGGACTGACTCCCTTCATGGAGCAACAAGGGATCTGGGACCAAATTTCAAACCCCAACAACAAAGACGCCATCGACCCGTCTGTGGTTTACAATCCGCCCTGGCCCCCGATGGGGCCAGTTCCTACTCAGGCGAGGTACATCCCTTGGTCGACGGAGGTTCCGACGCTGCGTTGCCCGAGTGACCCGGGCGTGGGCTTGCCGGCCTTGGGCCGGACCAACTATGCCGTCAACCTTGGCGACTCTTGTTACTGGTCGATTCGCGGGGGGCGACAATTCCCCAACCCCGAGGACGGATCGTATCCTGAAACCAGCGGCTGGATGCGACACTCCCAGGCCGCCGACCGCGGCATGTTTGTGCAACACAAACGGGCCAAGTTCCGTGACGTGCTGGACGGTTTGTCCAATACCATCGCAATGGGCGAAATCGCGACCGACTTGGGTGACCGAGACAAACGTACGTTGCCCGACCACGAACCAACCCAAGCTTGGGCATTGATTCGCGACAATCCGAAATGGTGCGAAGACCAAGGCTACCTCGACCCAGATCGTCCACGATTCTGGGATCAGTCGCTGCGGATGATGAACAACAGCAACGGACGCGGATTCCGCTGGGCCGATCACCGCGTCGAAATGACTTCGATGCATACGATTCTGCCGCCGAACGCGGAAATCTGTGCCCAACGGAATCCCGGAGGCACCTTCCTTGCGCCCCCGAGCAGTCGTCACCAGGGCGGTGCACACATCTTGATGGGAGACGGAGCAGTCGTGTTCATGACCGATTCGGTCGAGGCCGGAAACAGTCGAGCCGGGATGGTTTGGCGAAACGGTACCGGCGGGCAAGCGCCCGGCAGTGTCAGCCCGTATGGACTTTGGGGTGCGTTGGGCACTCGGGCGAGCAATGAAACGATTCAAGAACAGCTCAATCAGTAATGCTACCGATCAACCCCAGGATGACTGCAATGAGAAAGTGTTTTTCATGGCTCGCATGTTCCGCCGTCTTGACGTTGCCGCTGGTCGGGTGTGGTGATTCACAACCGTCTAACGTGATGCAGAATGCCGACGAACAAGCGTTTGCCGACTATGAACGAATGATCGCCGAAGATGCAAACGTTCAAAACGAAGTGGCGCCTGACGAGGAGAAACCCGAATAGGTCGTCGACAAACAAAGCCAGCACACGGTGCTGATCAGCAAAGCCCTTCGCGAGCCATCGCGGGGGGCTTTTTTCTTTTGAGCAGCGCTCGCCCGCCGGCAGAACCCAGGGTGGCGACCAGCTACAATGATGACCCGACGATCCTGTTGGGCTGGTATGGGGGTTTGCACAAGTCGCAAGGCTCGAAGTCACTCTCCCTGCAAGGGAGCGCGACCTCAGATGTGTCGACACCAATGCACTGGCTTTTGCCGTGCGCTGGCGTCCACCGGCTGATGATTGTCGCACCCGTCACGGTTGATCCGCCCACTGTTTTTCTCACCGTTTATCCTTTTCAAGTACACCACCACCATCATGAATCGAGTCACCCGCCGTGCGATCAGCGTCGCACTGATGCCCGTCTTTGTCCTTGCCGTCCTACCCGGATTCCTCGCCCAGGCGGGCGCCGCCGATGCCAAGCTGCGGGCGCTGATCATCGACGGCCAGAACAACCACACCGCCTGGCCCCAGACGACGATGATGACCAAGAAGTACCTGGAAGAGTCGGGACGTTTCACCGTCGACATCGAGCGGACCCAGTTCACCTGGAAAGGCGGCAAGCTGCTCGAACAATTCCCGCTCGAGGACGGCAAGACGTATCAGGATCTGCCCCAGCCCAAGACGGATCCCGACTTCAATCCTAAATTTTCTGACTACGACGTCGTGATCAGCAACTTCGGTTGGAATGCCGCACCGTGGCCGGAAGCCACTCAAAAGGCGCTGGAGGACTTTGTCGGTGGCGGTGGTGGACTGGTCGTGATTCACGCCGCCGACAACTCGTTCGCCGAGTGGAACGAATTCAACAAGATGATCGGCATCGGCGGATGGGGCGGCCGAAACGAACAGTCGGGCCCGTACGTGTACATCAATCTGGATGGCGAAGTCGTGCGTGACACCACCGCCGGACCGGGCGGCAACCACGGACCGGCACACGAGTATCAGGTAATCGTGCGATCGCCCGACCACCCGATCGTCAAAGGTCTGCCGAGCGCTTGGCTGCACACCCGCGACGAACTCTATCAAAAACTGCGCGGGCCGGCCGTCAACATGACGATCCTGGCGACCGCGTACGCCGACCCCAAATACAAAGGGACCGGACGCCACGAACCGAAACTGATGACGATCGATTACGGCAAGGGTCGGATCTTCCACACCACGATGGGCCACGACGCCGTCTCCTTCAGCGGCGTCGGGTTCATCACCACGCTGGTCCGCGGCTGCGAATGGGCGGCGACCGGCGACGTGACCTTGACCGACGTGCCGGAGGATTTCCCGAGTCCGACCGAAAGCAGTGCACGCGAGTTTTAACGGTCCCCCCGTGGCGTAAGCTTCCAGCTTGCGAAGATGGCAGAAAAATCGCGGGCAGAAAAATATTGATGCCGCTGTTTAGACAGACAAGAAAATGGGTGACAAGAAAATTGATCGCCCGCCCGGGCGGCAGTCGATTTGCCTCATTTTCTTGTCAGCTATTTGCCTGTCGTTCGTTCTCCTGAAACTACAGCCTGGGGATCCAGACCAAGCGATACTGATGCCGCAACGGCCTGGCGGTGCGTTGATGTTTCGCCGGGCGATAGACTTCGAAACTTTGGTCGGCCACGAGTTGACCCTGCAACGTTAGCGTCATCCGCCACGTGCCGATCTTGTCGTCGATGGGTTCCCAAACGGTGTCGCCCAGGTAGAAATCCCAGTCGTTGGTTTTGATGTAAACCACGTCTTCAAATGCAGGCCTTCGCTTGCCGTCGGCGTCACGAATGCCGGGGTGATCGATGCAGTAATGAAGCTGCAAATTTTTGCCACCGGTCACGTTGATCACCAAACCGAACTCCACATCGACTTCGGCAGGGATGCGTGTCGTGGATTCCAGAAACGCTGGCAATTCCTTCGATCCGGAATCCCATTTGGAATACAGTCCATAGGTTCGGACGCTGACTTCCGGTTTTTGCTTGGCCATTGAATCATCATAGCCGATCGCCGTGCCCGCTCAACAAGTAGGAAGCGTTACATTGGGGCGGTAGGGTGTTAGCGGAATGGCGCGAGCCGTCCGGTGGCGTTTCAAAAACACCGTGAAAGACCGGAGGGCTTGCGCCCTGCCGCTAACGAACAACGGAAGAGCGGATGATGATCGATCGCTTGGCACCATCGAAACGACCTGTCGGGATGAACGCGGGAACGCAGCGTTGGGAATCGTTGTTGTTCTGCCACTGGGAAATCGATGCCGAAAGGCTGCGCCCGCATGTGCCCGAAACGCTGGATCTGGATACCTTTGACGGCCGTGCGTTCGTCGGCATCGTTCCGTTCAAAATGCGGAACATCCGACCGTCCTGGCTGCCCCGCCGGTTCGCGTTTAACTTTTTGGAAACCAACGTCCGAACCTACGTGACGCACAACGATCGGCCGGGGGTTTACTTCTTTTCGCTCGATGCGAGTTCCCGATTGGCGGTGATCGCGGCGCGCATCGGTTGGTCCCTGCCCTACTTTTTCGCCCAGATGTCGGCGCACGGCTCCGGTGACGAACACCGATACCGGAGCGCTCGGCGTGGTGGCGCCGCGGAGCACCGGGTGTCGTTCCGAGTGGCGGAACATTTGGGGCCCTCGGTTCCTGAATCGCTGGAGCACTTTTTGTTCGAACGCTACCTGCTGTTTGTCGAAAAGCGGGGGCGGGTGTTTTGTGGCCAAGTCCATCATGATCCCTATGACGTCTGGACCGCAGAGGTCACCGAGTTCGCGGACCAACTGATCACCGCGGCCGGTTTGCCGAAACTTGGTGAACGTCCAACCCTGGCGCACTACTCCCCCGGCGTCGACGTGGAAGTTTTCTCGATTCGGGAGTAATGCGTGGTCATGCCCCTTAATCCTTTTGTAGTGGGATAGGCTTCCAGCCTGTCATTTCAGCGTCGACGAGCCTGGAAGCCTATCCCACTTATTTTCCGAGCGTTGCTTACTTGCCGATCGATTGCAGGTAGGCCGCCGTCAAATCCTTGTCGACACGGATATGGTGGTCGCGAAGGGACGGAAAGACTTTGCCTTGGGCGGTGTTCATGAACATGTTCTCGGTCGCGCCCGCGGGCATGTGGCAATCGATGCAATTGTCGCTCAATTGCGGCCCGAGCGTGGACTCCATGCCGCAATCGGATGGCTGGTGACATTTGAGGCAGCGCTGTGAAAACAGTTCGCGATCGCCCCGTTCACTTTGGTGCGGATTGTGGCAGGTGGTGCATGTCATTTCGGTTTCATTGAAGCACGGACTTTTCGACAATCGAACCAATTGGTTGCTGGAATGAACTCCCCCGGGCAGGTCTGCCTGCGGCGGGTGATAATGATCCATCAAATCGTCACCGGGCCGAAACTGATATGGGGCGCCTTTGAGTTTTGGGTTCCCGAAATGGCACTGGCCACAGATGTCCAACTGTTGTTGCCGCGAGAGTGACGTGGGTTGGGTGATGAATCGCGGCGTCTTCTCATCGGGATTGGATTGATGGTGCCGAACGTGGTCGCGGCCCGGCCCGTGGCAGCGCTCACAGGAGATTCCCAAGATCAGGGATTCGGGGGTGTAATGGTTCGGTGGTCGGCGGACGTCCGCCCATGTGGTGTGGCATTCCAAGCAGCGGTTGGTGACCGGCCTGTTGTAGATCGCTTGGCCGTCAGGATATCCCGGGCTGTTGACCCAATCGTCGGTACCGGTGATGTAGGACACATTCATCTGGAACAGGCCGTCGTCGTGCCAATACAGATAAGTCTGGCCGAGCTTTGATGATCCGGTCACCACATCAAACGGGACGTCGCATTTCCAACCGTAGAACGAGACCTGTTGAAACAGCCGTTGATCACGTTCCAGCATCTTGAACCACAATCCTTGGCTGTTCGTCTTCAAGACGTTTTGTCCCGGTTGAAACGAACCGGCAATCGACGTTCGGCTGGCCGCCGCACTGGTCCGGTGGTGCGCGGTGTGGACGAACGAGGCGTGGCGGTCTTGATGGCATGACTGGCACGCATCGGCACCCAGAAAACCGGGGTTCTCGTTGACCGGTTCCAGGTCGTTGCTGGGGCTGGGAATCTGCACCGGCCGATACGGCAGCAACAGTTCGCTTTCGGCGCCGCGTTTGCCGACAAACCACGTTCCGCCCGGCTCAAGATCGACGATGAAGTCTCCCGGCGGCGAATGGTTTTGCGTCCGGTTGGGATCCAGGGGCGGATCGTTTTCCCATCCGCCAGACGGTTCCAGTTTGTCCAGCAAGCGCGCCGCGTCCTGCTCGGCGTCGTTTCGAGAGTTGACGTAGACGATCCCTCCGATCAGCAGAACCGACAATCCGAACAGCAGGCTTTTTCGCATGTTGATTGATGCCTCCGGTGAGGCATTCGCGACGGGAGGAGCAGGATGCGTGTGTCCATTGTATCGGTCGGATCTGACCAGTGGGATAGGCTTCCGGCCTGTCATTCCGGCATCGACAGGCCGCGAGGCCACTTCGATTCGGCAATCGCCGGCGGTCAGAGCGGAAAATCTGGCGGCTCGTCGTACAGGGGCAAGAACCGGTAGTAGACCTCCAGCGTCAGCGCACACATCGCGGTCGTGTAGACGCGTCCCCCGACATCGCCCCATCGGTCGCGAAAGTGCCAACTGCCGGCTTCATGTCCTTCGGTCGCCTGGGTGCGCACCAAGTGATCACGCAATCGATCATTCCATGATTCCCATTGACGGTGTCGAAAATGGTGCAGTGCCAGCGTCGCGTAGTAGTCATGGTAAACATTGGTCAGCGTCGGGCCTTCTTCGGCCAGCTTGTCGATCGCTTCGTCGAACAGGCTGTGGCCGGGCGTTTGTCCCAGATAGATCAACAGCGTCAGGGCAATCGCGGTGGTTGTTTTTTCCGCTTCCGGCGTGCGATAACCGAACTGAAACTCGGGCCCCTGGCGAACACTCATCAAGAATTCTTTCGCGCGGGAGAACGTATCGCTGCGTGTTTGGATGCCGGCCTTGCGGGCCCCGATCAACGACAGGATCTGCCAGCCGGTCAGCGTCGTATCGCCGGGGCTTCCCGGCGTATATCCCCAGGATCCGTTGTCATGTTGTGCGATCACGGTAAACCGTGCGCCCTGTTTGGCGTAGTGGAGCAAGTCGGAATCGAAGCGGTCCTCGTGCTTGGTCATCCCCAGGGCCTCGGAGATGGCCATCAGCGCAATGCCATGCCCATACATGCTGCCACCTTGTTGCCAGTCGTATCCGAACTGGGATTCCGCCGCGGTGCTTCGCAAATAGTACACCCCACGTTGGACCACGTCCTGATAGGGTCCGACTTCGGGGGTGTACCCGGCGCCCAAGAATGCCAGCAGCGCCAATCCCGTCGCGGCGGTGGACGGAGTCGGCGTATCATCGTTTGCCTTCCTGCCGTTTCGACAACGCCCGTCGCACGGCGACAAACGCAGATCGAACGACCATGAACCATCGTCACGCTGATGATTCGCCAACCAGCGCAAGGCGTTTTCGACGGCCGTCTCGCTCTGTCGCGTGGCGCCGTATCGATCGCCGTACTTTTTCCGGCCCTCCGGCGTCCGCGCCGACAGACCGCCTCCGCCCAGAAAGACGACTTGCTCGGCCGCCGTGGTGGATCCGCCGGTTTGCAGTCCCACCAACGCATTGTCATCCACGATCGACGCTTGCTGGGGCGCGACCACGGACGCATTGGCGACGTTTTCACTGACGATGGAAAGATCCACTTCCACCGGCAAATCCTGCTGTTCGTTCTGATTGTCCGCCGTCGCCTCGGCCAGCGTCACACTTTCCAGTGGCGTGTTGGACTCGGGCCCGGACCAGGCGCCTTCGATCAACAGGCCACGCTCGGTGCCGCCGATCCGGTATGTCAACAACGCCAGGATGATCAGGAACAGCAAATGCAATGCGGCGCTGGCCAGCCAGGACGAATTGCGCTTCGTCGCCAGCCGGGCAAAGATCCCGCGGGGAACCTCTTCGCCGGTCGCATTCGGATCAACCGCCGGGCCGGCGGCGTTCTGCTCGCGCCGCGGATTGATCGGTGGCCCGGCGACTGGTGGCCCGGCGACTGGTGGCGCCTCAGCCGGTGGCGCCACGGCAGGTGGCCCGGCACGCCGATCGGATGACCGCTCGCTCCCGATCGGAGCATCACGCCATCGTGCGTTGGGATCGGTCAGAGCGGTTTTGCGGGTCACGGCGGGCCGAACTGGCTGACGGAGTTGGCCGCAAGAAACAAACAGCGGCAGCGCTCGATTATAGCTCGCCGCTAAAACGGGGCCGCGAACTGCCAGGAGAGCTGGCGATGAGAAGTCGGGGACGGGGCTTTACGGCTCGAGATCATTCGATGGCGCAAACGAACCCTCCCCTCGCCGTGAGTGACCTTCCCGCCAGGAGAGTGGCCTCAGCGTTCGTCCCATCCCGTCAGCGCAGACGCCTAACGCGGTGTTGTTTGTCGGCGGTCGGGCGGAAGCGTTCTGTCGATTGAGTGAGCCGCGACGCGTAAGCGGCCGGGCACTGCGGCGTCGCCCGAGGCCTTACGGCCTGCGGCTCACGGTTGACCCAACCTCTCCATCTCAATCGCCCGATTCCGCAAAACTCCTTGAGTGCCCAAGCGCCTAGCGGGGCCCGGCTACAGCTCGGCGGGGGCCGACACCACGGCGTCGTCCGTCACCGGAATGGAGTCCTTGGCGGTTTGGCGGCTGTCGAACAACGTCGCCATGATGAACAGCCCGACGAAGACAAACGAACCGATGAAACAGATGATGTTGAAGGGTTTGTCCCAGGCCAAGTGCATGAAGATCGCACCGACCAGGACCGCTTTGATCGTCGCGATCACCATCACGATCAGCACGTCAAGGCTGCCGAAATTGAAACTCGCCTGAGCGACCGTCAGCACCGTCAGCAGCGTCAACACCAGGAAGGTGCCGGCCAACAGCGGCAGCGGAAGCGGGTGTGCGAAGTCGTAGCCTTCCTGAGCGTTTTCGTGAGCAGACATGACAAAAGGATCTTCAGAGAGTGTTTCGTTGATGGTTGGGCCCGTCAGCGGGCATGGATGGTCATTGGTCGCCGCCGATCGTCGGCGACCCTACGCGGAAACGACGTTATCGAATCAGATACATCAAGGGGAACAAGTAGATCCAAATCATGTCGACGATGTGCCAGTACAACCCGACGTAATCGACCGGACCGAAGTAGTTGCGGTTGAAGTCCATGCGAATCGAACGGACCAACAACCAAACCATAACGCCGATGCCGGCAAGAATGTGAATGGCGTGAATCCCGGTCATGCAGTAGTAGATGCTGAAGAACACACCGGCTCGGCTGGGACGCAGCACGTTTTCGGGAGCGGAAGCCACCGTCGCCGAGGCGTCGTCGCTGACGTCATACAGGATCCCCCCGCCGGATCGCTCTGATTGTGCTTTGCGAGCGGCCAATTCGTCTTGCAGACCCGTGTTGGTGGAATCCGATGCGAGACGCTCCAGCACAGCCAGATCGGCGCTGTCGTCGGTCATCGCTCCGGCGGCGGGCAAGGTAACGACCGCTGCAGCAGTCGGCGCTTCGTGCTCGGCGTGTTCCTCAGCCTCGCCGTGCGAATGTTCTTCACCGTGCTCGGCTGCCACGCCATCGGCAGAGGCCACGACCGCGTGGTCGTCTTCATGATGTCCTGCGTCGCCACCGCTTTCCAGGATCGTTCCCAGGCCGACACCGACGAAGAAGCAGAGGCAAACCACCATCAGCGGCTTGGCACACTCCAGTTGAAACTTCGCCCCGCGGAGGAAGCTGACGACCAACCAGATGGCCACGCCGATCGTGATCAGCACGAACGGGGCACAGATATAGGCCAGGTAATTGGGGCCACCGACCGGGTGCGGATTGCTGGGGTCGTAACTGAACAGACCCGCCGGCAACAGCCCCAGGTGCCACTTGTGGGAGTATTCGATCGCTTTGACGCCCAAGAAGACCGTCGCGCAGGACAGGGTGGTGGCCAGCATCACGGTCAGCAGCTTGTGCTGTTCCTTTTGGGCACAGCGAACGCCCCACGCCATCGTGAAGGAACTGAACAACAGCACGCCGGTGTTGATCGCACCAAGCTTGGTGTTCAAGAACTGGCTGCAACCTTCGAACACTTCCGGCCGCCAAGAGCGGAAAATGGCATAGGCACAGAACATTCCACTAAAGAACAAGACTTCCGTCACCAGGAACAGCCACATGCCCAGCTTGCCGCTGTCGAACTGTTGCTCGGGCGTGTCGAAGTGGTGCGCCAGGTACGACGGGTGATCGTGATCACCGTGGCCGTGGTCGGAATGCCCGTGACCGGGTTGTTCATGCGCGTCGGACGCGAGCCCAGCGTCGGTAGTAGCCATTGATTGAATCAAGCAAGCGAAGGAATGAAAAACAAATACAACTCTGAAGATAGCAATTGATCGGATCGCCCGTCATCCGGATGCGACGATCCGAAGCACCCATTACTCACTGGCGTGAGCCGGCGTCTCGGCAGGAGTCTCCGAGGGCACCCGTTCACGCTGCGGTTCCACCTTCACGTAGCGATCCAACTCGGTATCCCAACGGATATCGCCAAACTCGTAGGGATCGCCCACCACCGGCGGACGTTCGAAATTGTAAAACGGCGGCGGTGAGGTGCAATTCCACTCCAGCGTCGCACCGCCCCACGGATTCGCCGGAGCCTTCTTGCCGTTGTAAAGTGACATCAGCAAGACGAACAATGCCACGAACAAACCGGCTCCCAGAATCAACGCTCCGTAAGTGCTCATCTGGTGCAGCGGTGCGAATTCCGGATCGTAGGTCGCGTAGCGACGCGGCATGCCTCGGCTGCCCAAGATGAATTGCGGCAGGAAGGTCAGGTTGAACCCGATGAACACCAACGCGGCCGAGAGCAACCCGCCGGCTTCGCTGTACATCTTGCCGACCATTTTCGGCCACCAGTGGAACACGCCGCCCAGGAAGGAGACGACCGTGCCGCCGACCATCACATAGTGAAAGTGTGCGACCACGAAGTAGGTGTCGTGCAAGTGCATGTCGGTCGCCAGCGTGCCGAGGTGCAACCCGGTCAGACCGCCGATCGTGAACAAGAAGATAAACGCGATCGCGTACACCATCGGAGTCGTCAGGCTGATCGACCCCTTGAACATGGTTGCGACCCAGTTGAACACCTTGATGGCCGAGGGCACCGAAACAGTAAACGTCAACGCGCTGAAAATGATCGTCGTGATCGGGCTCATACCGCTGGTGAACATGTGGTGTCCCCAGACGATGAAGCTGAGCAGCGCGATTGCGATCGAAGAGTAAGCGATGAAGCGATAGCCGAAGATCCGTTTGTGGCTGTGGACGCTGATCAGTTCACTGATGATGCCGAAGGCCGGCAAAATCATGATGTAAACGGCAGGGTGACTGTAGAACCAGAAAAAGTGCTGGAACGTGACGGGGTCGCCGTTGTATTCCGGGTCAAAAATCCCGATGTGCAAGGTTCGTTCGGCGATCAATAGCAGCAACGTGATCCCCAAAACCGGCGTCGCGAGGACCTGGATGATGCTGGTCGAGTACGTGGCCCACAGGAACAACGGCATCCGGAACCAGGTCATCCCCGGCGGCCGCATCGTGTTGATCGTCACGATGAAGTTCAATCCGGTGAAAATCGAACTGAATCCCAGAATGAACGCTCCGGTGGTCGCCAGAATCACCGAGGAATCGGTCGTCGTGCTGTAGGGGGTGTAGAACGTCCAACCCGTGTCCAATCCGCTGGCCAACAGCGCCATGACGAAGAACAACGCACCGCCGACCCACAGATAGAAACTGCTCAGGTTCAAACGCGGGAACGCGACGTCTTTGGCACCCAGCATCACCGGCACCAGGAAATTCCCCAACGCCGCCGGGATACTCGGGATGATGAACAGGAACACCATGATCGCCCCGTGCAACGTGAACACCTGGTTGTAGATGTCGTTGGGGGCCTTGTCCGGGGCAAGCCACTGGAACAACGCGTTGTTGAACAGGATGCCATCGGGGGCAAACAAGTGCAGCCGGATTCCCAGTGCCAACAGCCCGCCCAACAGGAACGCGCTGGAAACGCCGATCAAATACATCATGCCGATGCGTTTGTGATCCAGCGTAAACGCCCAGCTCAAAATGCCTTTTGAGTTGGTCAGGTAGTTCTCTTGCGGAGTCGGATAGCCAGGGTCATTGACTTCGTAGCCCGACGGCACAGATCCTGCAGACATCTCTCACCTCGATGGAAACTTCATTCGACCAGAGCCTGTTGTCTGGCTTCGACAATCGCCCGGTGCGTTCCCGGCGGATCGATCAAAGCCCGGCCTCGCGGCACGGTCTGTTAATGAACGTTATCTCGTTTATTCACAAATGGGTTGGTATAGGTTTCAAGGGCAACCACAGTTGTGATTGTCCCAAAATTCCCGACGGTTCGGGAGTCAAAATGCGGAGATCACTCCGGCTTCTTCTTGATTCTGTTGTGGCGTGATCGCCGTTTGTTCATTCCACCGACACGGGTTCCGCGTCTGCACTGGCGGCTTCAGCGGCCTCTTCCGACGCCATTTCGGCGGCCTCTTCGGCCGGCGATTCCGAGGCTTCTTCGGCCGCCGACGCGTCTCCCAGACTCTTGATGAATTCGATCAAACTGTAAATGTCGTCGTCGGACAGCTGACCCTTGTAGCTGGGCATCACCGGTTGGTAGGCGACGCCTTGCTCGATCGCCACCTTGGCTTTCGGGTTCAAAATCGATTCGCGGATGTAGTTTTCGTCGACCTTGACCTGGCTGCCACCGACGATGTCTCGCATCGTGCCATAGCTGCCCTTGTAAGACGGCCCGACCAATCGCGAGCCGTCGATCGAGTGACAGCTTTTGCATCCGCGTCGCTCGTACAGTTTGGCACCGTAGGCCGCCGGGGATTCATCCGGGCCGCGGGAGCTGTATTTCTTGATCCAGGCGTCCAGTTCTTCTTGCGTTTCGTGGGCGACCACGACGGTTTGCATTTCCGAGTGGTTGGTTCCGCAATATTCGGCACAATAAAGGTCATAGAAGTTGTAGCCGTCGGGGGTGCACTGGCGGGCGTCGTAGTCCCAAGACAAGTTCTCTTCTTTGTCCTTGTCGGCGAGCTGTTTGCACTCCTCGTCGGTCATCACCTTCTCGCTCGGCTCCATCGCTTTGAACCAGATGTAGTTGTAGCGGCCCGGCACGATGTCCTTTTTCACGCGGAACGAGGGGATGTACAGGCTGTGGATGACGTCTTTGCTGGTCATCGTCAACTTCGTCGGTTCGCCGGCGACGACGTGCAATTCGGGGTGAATCACGCCGTTTCCGTAGTTCATGCCCCAGCCCCATTTGTAGGCGTCCACACCGACGTTGTAGGCCCCCTCGGGGATCGATCGCATGTCCAGGTAGCCGCGGGCACCGAAGTAGAACATCACCACCAGCAGAAACGACGGCCCAATCGACCAGACCAATTCCAACGTGGTGTTGTGGTCGACCTGGCTGTCAGCCGGTTCCCCTTTGGCTTTTCGATACTTCCATGCGAAACCGAACAGGGCGATCGCGATCGGAATAAAGAAAACGACACAGACAATGGTGATGAAGTGGAACACCCAATCGGACTCGCCGGAAAACGACGACGCAGATTTGGGGAAAACCGAGAGCTTGCTGCTGGTGTAGTCGCCTAACAGAGACATCATCGCGGGGGCTATTTGTGTCATTGAATTGGAAAGATCTCTTCGTAAAAACGACTGCCCGGTGAGCAGTCCCTGCCTATCTCGTTACTCGTTTTGCGACGGGGCATTCCCGTCCGTTCGGGAATCGCTGCCGGGGAACGTCGGCACCGAATCCGCCTCCTGACGAGCCTCGGGGTTCCCCTTGCGGCCGACCCAATAGGGTACCAAAGCCGTCAACAAAACTCCGATGAACCCCAGTCCGCACAACCGCATGATTCGCCAGGCGTGCGGGGTGTAGGAATTCGAATCCGGGTCGTAGCTGTAACACCACAGAATGAACTGGTCGACCGCGTTCCCCACGGTCCCTTCGCCGGCCTCGACCAACGCCAGTTTCAGTTGCTCCGGCGGAAAGTCGATCGACAGCGAGTACCGCGTGATCACTCCCGTAGGCGAAACGAATGCCAGCATTGCCGGGTGGTTGTATTGTTTGTTGGCCGCGTCGTATCGGTATTTGAATCCCAGCGTCTCGGCCAACTTGGTGATGATCGGTTGCTTCGCCGTCGCGAACGTCCAACCCTGTTCGGCACCGGGTTGATTGGACAGCACCGACACGTACTTGTCTTTCGTTTCCGCCGCGCGTCGACTGGTTTCGTTGGGGTCGATACTGACGGTCAAAATTTTAAAGTCTTTGTTCAGCTGAAGATCCAACTGATTCAGCGATTCGGTCAGCTTGTTCAACTGAACGCTGCACAGCATCGGGCAATCGCTGTAGTTGAGCGTGACGATCGTCGGCAGATTTCCGTTGAAAATGTATCCGGTCTTGATCGCGTTGCCTTCGGAATCCGTCAGCGGCAAGTTGGTCGCAATCACGTCCCCCAGATTCTGAACGACCGTGATCCCGCGTGCTTCGGGAGGCAGGTTGTCGTTCAAGTCGACTTTCGCACCGAGTCGGACTCCATCCTGAGCCGGCGACTCGGTCCGTGGGCCGAGCACCGCTGTCAACGTCAGCGCAGCGACTGCGGCGAGCCACATGATGCCCCGGTTGCTCGATGGTGTCCTCGGTTCAGGTTGCGTCTTTGGATTCAGCATTGTCTGAGTGGTTGTCGGATTCCGATTGGCTTTCCTGTGCCACCAATTCCATCGCTTTGGAAATCGGAATGGTGATGTTTCCCGTCAACGGGTCCGCCCCGTACTTGGAAATCGAGCCAGCTTGGTCGTTCAAAACTGCGTTCTGCCGCTTGTAGCTGCTCTGAGCCTGGAGGGTTTCTTTATGAGCGTCGACCAGCAGGAAGTACACGTATTGAACCGCCAAAATGGTCACCGCCGTCACAACGACGGAAGCAATTCCAATGATGAAAATCTGTCTGGTGTTCAGATCGTCGTATTTTGCCATGGCTCTACTTCGAAGTTTATCGAGCGGAGGGAGTCTGGAGTGCTAAAAAACAGGGACGTGCGACGTGCTGTCCCCCGGAAACGCTAAATATTTTCGAAAATGATCGATTCACGGAGCCGTGGATCGCGAACGGGAACCACACGGTTGCCCCCCGCCACGCGAAGCACCAACCCGATCACAAGTGTCGACATGCCGACGACACACAGCAAACTGGCCAAGATACCCAGCGGACCGCCGAAGCTGGGCACGGTGTGCTGCTCGACCACGCGGGCTTCCGGCATCACGATCCAGTAGATGTCGATGAAGTGAACGACCAGGATGTACGCCGCCCAAAATGCCATCACCCCTGGGCGGCGACGCACGTGGCGACTCATCGTCCCAAAGAACGGAATCAACCAGTGGAAAAAGATCAATCCGATCGACAGGTATCCGAACCCGCCTTCCTGACGGCTGAAGAACCATTCGGTCTCTTCGGGAATGTTGCCGTACCAGATCAACATGTACTGGCTGAACGAGATGTACGTCCAAAACACGATGAACCCGAAGATGTATTTCCCCAAGTCGTGGTAGTGCTCCGGCGTGACCTCTTCCTTCAATGCCCCGGCACGTTGCAACACGTACGTCAGCAGCGTGATCACGCAGTGGGCTGCCAAAATGCCTCCGGCAAAGATGTACACGCCGAACATGGTCGAAAACCACATCGGAGCCAGGCTCATCCCCCAGTCAAAGGCGGCAAAGCTCAGGGAGAGCGAAAATGCCATGACCGCGGGGCCCGACCAGTATTGCATACGGTCGGTCGCCGCACGCTCGCCCGTCTCGTCCTGGTTCACGCTGCCGCGCCAGTAATAGACCGCCAGGGCGCCCCAGATTCCGAAGTAAACCAAGGCACGGAGGACGAAAAACGGGGCGTTGAGAAACAGTTTCTTGGTTTCCCACATCTTGTTGTCGAGATGCAGATTGGTCGCGAAATCGGGATCGGTCCAGACGAACAAGGTGCCTTCGCTAAAGACCGCGAACAGGATCGGCAAGAACAGGAACGCCATCGGCACGATCATGATCATCATGCATTCGGCAACCCGGCGGACGACGACACTCCATCCGGCTCGAACCAGATGCTGGATCAAGACAAAGAACAGACATCCCAGCACGATCGTCAGGACGTACAAGAACGCCGCCAAGTAGGCGGACATCCCGAACCGCGGCATATCCGCATCACTGACGGCGAATGCCATGCCCATGCCGACCAGCAGGGCGATGAGTCCACCGCCGAGCAGCGGCATCTGCAAGCCGCGAAGTGATGCAGGCAGCTGGAAGGCCGGGTCGTCGGCCGGTTTGACAGCGGGAGCGGCGTGTTCTGACATGGTCAAATCGGTTGTCGTAAAATGCGGTGACGGGGGTGACCGCGTGGTCGAGTGATATGGGGATTTCGTGATCGGTGTGGCCGAATGCGGCCGCACCGCCAAGTCGTTATTGTTGTGCTTGTTTGCGAGCGGCCGCGGCCTTTTCGGCTGCTTCGGCTTGTCGCTTCAATTCGGCTTTCACTTCCGCGACCGCTGATTCCACGGCGGCCTTTTCGGATTCGGGCACCAGGTCCAGCGACGCGTTCTGGCTCTTCTGCAGGGCTCGGACGTAAGCGACGATCGCCCAGCGGTCCTTCAGTTTGATCTGGCCCGCATAGCCCGGCATCTTGCGGATCCCGTTGCTGATCGTTGAAAACAGTTTGCCGTCGGGGTACTTGTCGGCGTACAGGGTTTCCTGGTGCATCGAAGCCGGCGGGACCCAGGTCGGGGCGTTGATCGATTGGGCTCGCTGATTGACCAGTCCGTTTCCGTAGCCGTCCATCCCGTGACAGACGCTGCAGTAGATCGCGAATTGTTGTTGTCCCTGGGCCAACAGCTCGGCGTCGACGGTCAGCGGGTTTTTGGCCACCCAGGGAGTGGTGTCCATCACGCTGGCCGGTGCCGCTTCGGCCGCCTCGCCCGCGACTTTCTCTTCCGCCTCGATGGCCTCTTTTTCTTCCGCCTTGGCTTCGTCGTCGGCCTGCATGTAGGCCCGGACCAGACGCTCGACCCGCGGCGGATCGGACAGCGTCAACGCTTCGACATCGATCCCGGTCAGCATGTCGAGCGACTCTTCCATCTGGCCGCGGGCGACGGTTCCGGGAACATCCGATCGCATGGCACGGTTGTCGGCGAACAGGCTGGTCACCTGTTGAGCGTCTTTGGAGGGCGAGAAATCCATATCAAAAAAGATGTGGAATCGCGGCTTGGAACTGTTGGTCACCCGCATGGTTAAAATGCAAATCAGCGGCACCAGTGACGCGGCGACGGAAAGCCCCCAGATCAAGAAGACCGGCTTGGGCACTTCCTTGGGGGAGTCGTCTTCGACCACTTCGTTGATGTAATCGCTGCCGGTGTCGGCCAACAGATTTCGCACTCCGTTGGCGTCGTAGCGTTCGTCGCTGGCATCGACGTACAGGAAGAAACGGTCATCGGTCGCGCGGTCGAACCGCGGGTCGGTGAACATCGGATTGCTGAATTTTGGCAACCCGTTGAGCGCCCACATGCCGAAGAACGCGCCGAACGACGCCAGCAAAATCGTCAACTCGAATGCCACGGGGATGAACGCGGGCAAGGAGAGATAGGGTTTGCCGGAGATGATGTACTTGTAATCGATACTGTTCATCCAGATCTGCATCGCCAGTGCGATGCAGGTCCCGGTCGCGCCGGCGATCAGACAGATCCACGGCAGCGCGGTCGGTTTGATGCCGAGTGCCTTGTCGATCCCGTGAACCGGGAACGGTGTGTAGGCGTCGGTTTTGGTGTAACCGGCATCGCGAATCCTGCGACAGGCGCTCAGCAATGAATCGACCGTTGTGAATTCGGCCATCATTCCGTGAACGGTCGTTTCTATTTTCGTTTCCGACATAGTTTTCTGATCCATCGAAACAGATCGTTAATGCTTAAAAAATTGAATGATTCAGTTTCTCAGTGACCTTCCGAAGCTTCTTCACCATGGCCGTGCAGGTGAGCCATGTGCTCCTGCTTGGCCAGCGTCGCCTTGACTTCTGCCATGTTGATCACCGGCAAGGTGCGACAGAACAACAAGAACAGCGTGAAGAACAATCCGAATGATCCGATCAGCATGCCCCAGTCGACCCACGTCGGCGTGAAGTAGGCCCAGGCACTCGGCAGGTAGTCCCGTGACAAACTGCTGATGACAATCACGAATCGTTCGAACCACATGCCGATGTTCACAAAGATCGACACGACGACGATGATCCAGGGCGTCGTGCGAGCTTTCTTGAACCAGAAGATTTGCGGGCTGATGACGTTGCACGAAACCATCGTCCAGTAGGCCCAGGCGTACGGCCCGAAGGCTCGGTTGAGGAACGCAAATTGTTCCGCGGGCACCTGGCCATACCAGGCGATGAAGAATTCCGTCCCATAAGCCAGGCCGACGATCGAGCCGGTCGCCAAAATGATCTTGCACATGTTTTCCAAGTGCCGGATCGTGATCAGTTTTTCCAGATTCAACATCTTTCGCGCCGGCACCATCAGCGTCAGCACCATCGCGAACCCGCTGAAGATTGCCCCGGCGACGAAGTACGGCGGGAAAATCGTGGTGTGCCAACCGGGCACCTGGGAAACGGCGAAGTCAAACGAAACGATCGTATGGACCGACAACACCAGCGGCGCGGCCAACGCGGCCAGAATCGCGTACGCCTTTTCATAACGCATCCAGTGACGCGACGAACCGCTCCAGCCCAGGCACAAAATTCCGTAGGCCATGCGGCGGTACTTGTTCTTGGATCGATCGCGGAACGTGGCCAAATCCGGCACCATCCCCATGTACCAGAACAGCAGTGACACCGTGCCGTAGGTGGAAACGGCGAACACGTCCCACAACAGCGGGCTGCGGAACTGGGGCCACATCCAAAGATTCAAACTGGGGTAGGGTGCCAGCCAGAACGCCAACCAGGCACGGCCGACGTGAATCCCCGGGAACGTCCCCGCACAGGCGACCGCAAAAATCGTCATCGCCTCGGCCGCGCGGTTGATACTGGTCCGCCATTCCTGACGGAACAGAAACAAAATCGCACTAATCAGCGTGCCCGCGTGGCCGATCCCGACCCAGAACACGAAGTTGACGATCGGCCAACCCCAGAAGATCGGCGCCCGGTTCCCCCAGACTCCGACCCCGGTGTAGATCAGATACACGATCAGCAAACCGAGCACCTGCAGCAGGGCGAACGCCACCAAAAAGCCGCCGATCCAGCCCTTGCTCGGTGGGCGTTCGGCCACTTTGCAAACCGCTTCGGTGATGTCGTGGTACGTCGTTTCGCCAAGGACCAGCGGAGCACGCTCACCTGGACGTTCGACGGTGTTATCCAATCCGTTTGGAATGGCAAGTGACATGGTCAGTGTTAGCTAGAAAGTGGAATCGGTTTGTTTGGCTTGGTCGGTGCGGGCCGGCGGCACCGCGAGCAGTCTGTCGTCCGCCGAATCGGTTCGGCGAACGCTCGGTCAGCGAACTGAGGTCAGTGAGCTTCTTCTTTTTTGTGATCGGCGGCATCATCGTCGCCGTGGGCTTCGTGATCGCCGTGATCGCCATGGTCGTCGTGGCCATGATGCGAGGTGATCGTTTCCAGGTCTTCCAACTGCCGGACGGTCATCAGACGCGGGTGCGGGTTTCGCACCCGGGCCAGGTATTCCGTCCGCGGTTTGATGTTGAGTTGCTCCAGCACGCCATAGGCTCGCACGTCCTTGCGTTTCTTGGCCACGATCGAGTCCGGGTTGGCGATGTTGCCAAACTCGATGGCGTTGGTGCCGCAGGCGGCTTGGCAGGCGGTGACGACGTCGCCGTCTTGGATCGGGCGACCGCCGTCCTTGCGGGCCTGGATCTTGGCCTTTTCGACACGTTGGACGCAGTAGGTGCACTTTTCCATCACGCCGCGGCCACGCACGGTGACGTCGGGATTGAGCACCAGGGCTTGCAGTTTTCGGTTGGCCGATTCGATCGCACCGGGGAACGCCTTGACCCCGTATCCGACGCCGACTTCTTCGTTGTAATTGAAGTAGTTGAACCGACGGACTTTCAACGGGCAGTTGTTGGCACAGTACCGCGTTCCGATACAGCGGTTGTAGGCCATCGCGTTGATGCCCTCGTCGGTGTGCACCGTCGCGGCGACCGGGCAAACCTGTTCGCAGGGTGCCGTTTCGCAATGCACACAGGCGACCGGCATGTGAACAATTTGAGCGTCTTCGGCGTCGCCTTGGAAATAGCGGTCGATCCGCAACCAGTGCATTTCGCGGCTGTTCTTGACCTGTTCGGCACCGACGATCGGGATGTTGTTCTCGCTTTGGCAAGCGACGACACAGGCGTTGCACCCGGTGCACTTGGTCAAGTCGATCGACATGCCCCACTGCGGCATGTAATCCTTGGCCGGATCGGCTTGGATCTCTTGGATCGGCTCGGTGCCCAGCGAGCCGTACTTGCCGACCTTGGGGACGTGCGGGGCTTTGGGTTGCTCGTTGGCGAAGGTGGGCACGTCTTCGAGCAACTTGGTCGTGCCTTCGCGAACCAGGTTGTAGCTTCGACGCTCGGTTTCTTTGCGGCCGATGTCGTCGATCGCCCAGTGGTTCTGTGTCGTGGCGAAATCGAATTCGTTGTAATTCGGTCGTCCTTCGACTTGGTAAGCGACCAGCATTTGATCGCTGGTCCGCAGCGGCGAGACGTCAAATCCGACGGCGTCGAGGCCTTCGGCGGTAAAGCCGCCGACCTTGCCGACTCGCGTGCGGCCGTAGCCGATCGAGGTCATCACGACGCCGGGGGCTACGCCGGGAGTTTCGAAGACCGGCAATTCGATTTTGCTGCCGCCCTTGCGGAGGGTGATGTACAGTCCGTGGTGCAAACCCAACGCCTTGGCGGTCGCGGGGCTCATCATCGCCGCATTGCCCCAGGTGACCTTGGTGATCGACTGCGGCAGTTCTTGCAGCCAGCCGTTGTTGGCAAATCGCCCGTCGTACAAGCCGTCGGCGGGGGTGAAGACCACTTCGATGTTGTCTTGGTCGATCGTCTTGGCCGATGTGACGGCGGGGTCTTCGCTCGGCAGCGCCGGTGCGGTGCCGGTCACGTCGGCGGATCGGGCGGCCGTTTTGATGTCGTCGGAATAGCCGTCGTGAAGCAGCTTTCGCCACTTTCCTTCGCTGAGCGTTTCTCCGGCGACCTGGTCCGCGGTTTCACGCACAAGCAGCATCGGGTCGACGACTTCTTCGTCCATCATCAACGCCAAGACTTCGGCGACCGTGCGTCCGCCCATCAGCGGCAGAATCTGTGGCTGGCAGACGCCATACAGCCCGTCGTCGTTGATGCAGTCGCTCCAGGATTCCAGCGGGTGCGCCAGCGGCAGCGACCAGTCGCACAAGATGGCGGTCTCGTCGTCGTACTCGCCCAGATAAAACGCTTTGCCGTCTTGCCGTACCGTGTCGATCATTCCCGCAACATCGATGTCGCTGGGCGAGGTAAACACGGGGTTGTCGCCCAGGATCAGCAACGACTCGATGTCGCCCTTGTTGACGGCGGCGACCAGGTCGTCCAGTGATTTTGTCTCCAGGCTCTCGTCCACACAAGGCGTGAAGGATTGGGCTTTGCCCAGCGAGCCGAGTTTTTGGTTCATCGCGATTCCGGCCGCGACCAGATCCGCACCAAGCGACTCGCCGACAACGACCACCGCGTTTTCGCCGGCTTCGACGATGTCGTGGGCCAGGCAGTCCATGAAGCGAGATTGACGCTCCGCGGCCGTGATATCCGGATCATTAAACGCCAGTTCTTCGCCGCCGTGATCGTGCGTCTCGCCGTTTTTGAGTGCCTCGACCATGCGGCCCAATGCACCCAGGAACGCCGGCATTTGGCTGGGGGGGATGGCCAACCGTGAATCGGCCATGGTGCCCGTCGTCGTGTAGCCGCCTTCGACGACGTACAAGCGACTCATCTCGCCGGCGATCGGGTCACGCCGCTCGGCAAAGGTTCTCGCCGCGGCCAACGATCCGGGGTCGTTGCCCAGGAAATCGGCGCCCAGCGAGAAGATGACTTTCGCTTCGCTCAGATCGAGGACTTGGTTGGATTCGGTGCCAAGCATCTGCTTGGTCGCTTTCCGCATCACGCCGTTGTGGACGCCGTCGAATTGGGCGATCGTCGCGGCCGGCAATTTCTTTTTGAGTTTGCCGAGCAGTCGGACGGTTGTCGGCGAACTGGTCGGCGACATCAGCACGGCGAAACCTTTTCCGTCGTCGTTGCTGGCGGCTTTCTGAATCGCCGCGCGTCCGACCGGCAAGAAATCGTCCCATTGCGATTCCTGTTTTCGCTCGCCGCCACGCATCAACACCGGGCCGTCGTCGCCGCGCGAGCGATCGGGGTCGTACAGCGACAAGATCGATGCCTGGACGTAGGCGTTGGTCCCGGCTGCCGAGGGGTGACTCTTGTTCGGTTCGATGTGCTGCGGGCGACCGTCGAAGCAACGGACCAACAAGTTATGCACCGAACCGGCGAGTTCAAAGTTGGTCGCACGCTCGTAGAATTCGCCGGGCACACGCCCTTCGGGGCGGATCACGAACGGGGCGATGATTTCTTCCGGGTAACGGCATCCCGAAACGCCGGCCATCGCCAGCGAGGCGCCCATCAGTTGCATCCAGCGCCGCCGCGAGACGCCTTCGGGGAACTCCGAAGCGGCGACCGGGAACTCGCGATGCAGATAATTGTTCTGGAATTCCTCGCTGCCGTGCAGCTCCGAAATACTACGCCAGTAAGTCGGGGCGTTGCTTTTCGCGTTGGATTCGTTGTGAGTCATATTCGTTCGGATGGATCGTTCGTAAACGGTGTTTACTGGCGCGGACGGTCAAGCGGAAAGGATCGGCACTATCGGTGACAAACGGCACAGTGACGCTGGGGATGGATGTTGTGCTCGGCACGCTGCTTTTCGGCGAACGCTTCCTGGTCCCAGTCCGCCGGCGGTTCCCAATCAAGCTTGGTGACAAACTCCTTCGGTCGCAGGTGCTCGTTGGGGTTCTCGTGGCACTGGATGCACCACGCCATGGAAAGCTGCTCGTGCTGGTAGACGACTTCCATTTGATCGATCCGCCCGTGGCAACTGACGCAACTGACGCCCGAGTTCACGTGTGCGGCGTGATTGAAGTAGACGTATTCGGGCAGATTGTGCACGCGTTTCCACTGCATGCTCTTGCCCGTTTTCCAGCTCTCGTGAATCGGTTTCAGATTCACGCTGTCGGCTCGCACGGCCGCCAAAGCCGATTGTCCCTGGTCGTTCGCGGGGCTGTGACAATTGATGCAGGTCGCCGTCGGCGGCACCGCGGCGTGGGCGGCGTCAAAAACCGTGTTGTGACAATAGCGACAGTCCAATTTCAACTGGCCGGCGTGAATCGCATGGCTGAACGGAACCGGTTGCTCCGGCTCGTAGCCAATGTTCAAGGTCACCGGATCGGTCACCAAGCCTCCCACAGCGACGGCAAATAAACCGCCGCCGCCCAGAGCAGCGCCTAAAACCAGCAAAAACGGGTTGGACCAGCGTGGAAACAAAAAACGTTGCATGATCATCGGCCGGGTCAAATCCGGACGCGTTGGTGCAGAAAAGAACGGAAGACAGTTCGGAGCGGAAGTATCGGTCGGCCACTAGCAAATTGGCAAGGCCACCCGACAAGCGAGCGACATTGTGCCGCGAAGTTTTTGCGGAACGGCGTGAGGCGCATCGTCGCACCAGGCGCACAGACGCCTGTTTTCACCACCAGTGACCGTCCGCAGTCACCGGTCGAGCCGAACAGCGCATCGAATCGAGCGCCGAAGCAAGCTCCGTCACCGCCCAATCCATGTCGTCGATTTCAAGACGGTATTCAGGCCATCGCCAGCCGCCGGGCCACATCTGGTGTGGCGCCGGCCAGCCGTTCTCGCTGCTCGTCTTTTGAATTCGAACCAGTAGACGTGGCAAACCGTGCGCCGCCTCTCCTGACAACGTGGATCGGCCGGTCTCGTCAAGTAATTTACTCCGACTGGGCAACTTGGGCAGAAAGCTTGAGACCCAGCGGCGATCCGCGTCTGGTTCCGCCGACGCATCGATTGCCGCGTGGTGGATTGCCGTTTCGCTGGTGTAAACCATCACCCCGTGCTCGTCGGCCAAACGTCGGCACAACAGATCACGGGTTTCTTGACGACCGGTCACCAACGCCAGCGAGGGAACCGCTGCGGATAGATGATCGGAGATCTCTTGCAACGACCAGCCGAATCGCGGATCGCGAAAATGGGCCGCCACATCGCAGGCCGGCTGCAGCACGAACTGCCGCGCGGTGTAACGCGGATGTGGCACGACCAGCCCGGTTGTGCCGCCGACCAGATTCCCGTGCAGCACCACATCCAGATCAATCGAACGCGCGTCCCAACGCCGTCGCCGTTCGCGGCCGAGTGCCTGTTCAAGCTCTTGAAGCAGTCCCAGCACCGCCCGCGCCGGGGCTTCGGTTTGGAATATGCCGATCGCGTTAAGAAAGGGTTCCTGACCCCCCGGGCCTCCGATCGGCGGCGTTTCGAACAGCCGACTGGTCTTCAACGCGTCGCCGGCCAAAATCAAGTCGCACGCCGCCACTCGTTGTGCCGCCGACGCGATCAACTCTCGGCGATCTCCCAGGTTGCTGCCGAAACTGATCACGCACTGCGAGACGTGTCGGTGTTTGGCGGCCCGCGAACCGGGCAAGGGGCGCGACAGGGGGTGACCGGGCTGATTCATGCCGGGGATTGTAGCTCGTTTGTCATCGATCAGCAGCACGCACTTCGGTGGCAACGTCAGTGGGACAGGCTTCCAGCCTGTCGACGCGGAATTCAGCAGCCGTTGTACGACGACCTTTCCAGGTCGTCGTCGGGAGTCCCACGGACGACCGCCCGCGATGTACGACGTCCTTTCCAGGTCGTCGTCGGGAGTCCAACGGACGACGGCTCGCGATGTACGACGTCCTTTCTTGGTCGTCGTCGGGAGTCCGACGGACGACGGCCCGCGATGTACGACGTCCTTTCTAGGTCGTCGTCGGGAGTCCGACGGACGACGGCCCGCGATGTACGACGTCCTTTCTAGGTCGTCGTCGGGAGTCCGACGGACGACGGCCCGGAAGGGCTGTCGTACTCGAAGAGGTGTCCCAATCTCGACGGCCGGAAGGGCCGTCGTACTCGGAAAGGTGTCCCAACGGACGACGGCCCGGAAGGGCCGTCGTACTCGAAAAACCGGTCGTCCTAGGCTGACAACGCCCTACAGCTTGTGAAACATCAGCAATCGCATCTCGGCGACTTGGCCGCCGGGAATATCGGTGGCCTTCAACCGCAGCGTCTTTCGGCCGGGGCTCAATTCAATCGTCCCCAGCGTCATCGGCTGCCAGCGTCGCACGTCGCCTTCTTGGCGTTTCACACGATCCGCAGCGGCGCCGACCAGCGGGCTTTCGACCGCCGTCTCGATCTTGGCTGACAGTGACGCACCACCGAGCGACAACTCGATCGTCGCCCCCACGTCTTGGCGGGGACAGGCGTAATACATTTGAACCTCGTGCGGGCCGCTGCCGAGCACATCGACGTCCCAGCGGATTTCGCTGTCGGTATCCGTCCAGTTCAACAGGTAGGTGCAGTTGGGGAATCGATTGCTGCGTCGGATCGTGCCGCTGAAGGTGGCATCGCGGGCGGGCAGCTGCGTCCACTCGGCCCCGGGGTGCCCCAGCGGGAACGGCCGCGTCCCGTCGACGACCGCATCGGCAAAGCTTTGCTTCCACGATTCGATGGCCGCCCCCAGCCGTTTGGCCACCTCGGGCTGCTGCCGGGCCAGATCGGTTTTCTCGCGGCGGTCGGCGACGATGTCATACAATTCGCCATTGTCCTGCATCCGGTACTGCTGTGTCCTGGCCGTTGCGCCGTTGCGCCAGCGGCTAAAGATCACGCGGTCCTGTTGATTCGGATCGGGGCCGGCGCCGGTGAGTTCGCGTCGCATCGAAACGCCGTCGAGCGGTTTTCCGTCAATCTGTTTGGATTGCCAGTCGATGCCGGCGAAGTCGGCCAGCGTGGGCAGCAGATCGATCGCGCCGCTGATCGAACGGACGACCGTCCCGGGTTGGATCGTTTGGGGATAGCGGATCACACAGGGTGATCGCAGTCCGCCCTCGTGGGTGGATCCCTTGCGACCACGGAGCCCTCCGTTGAAACGCGCCCCGTTGGGGCCGTTGTCGCTGAAGTAGACCACGATCGTGTTCTGGTCTTTCCCGGTCGCGTGGAGATGATTCAGCAATCGGCCGACGTTGTCATCGATGTTCTCGCACATCGCCATCGCCGCCCGCGTGTGTGGAATGTTTTGTCGCCGGCTGTTTTCCGGCTCCGGGTCGGGGATCATCGTCTTGTCGGCGAACTTGTCCCAATACTTCTGTGGCACTTGCATCGGCGAGTGCGGCGTGTTGAGCGCCAAGTAGACAAAGAACGGCCGGTCGCCGGAGCGGCTGACGAAATCGATCGCGTGATCGGTCAGATCGTCGATGATGAATCCTTTACCCTGGACGATTCGACCGTTGTGTTCCAGCATCGGGTCAAAGTAGTTGCCCCAATGCCCGCTGCAGAAACCGTAGTAATCGTCGAAGCCCCGCGCGTTGGGGTGATAGGGCCACTGCATTCCGCTGTGCCATTTCCCATAAGCCGCGGTGGCGTAGCCGGCGTCGCGAAAGACTTCGGCGATGGTTTGTTCGCTGGCGTCAAATCGTTCGCCGCCGGCCGACGTACTGTAGACGCCCATCCGTGTGTGATAACGCCCGGTCAGGAATTCGGCGCGCGTCGGCGAGCAAACCGCGCAGACATAGAAGTTTTCAATCTGAGCCCCCTGGCGCGCGATCGAATCGATGTTCGGCGTCGATAAATTCGGGTTGCCGTGCAGGCTCAAATCGCCCCAGCCCTGGTCATCGGCCAGAACCACGATCACGTTCGGGCGATCCGACTGACACGTCGCAGGAGACGCGTGGGTGGCGGCAAAAATTGCGACAAGCAACGACAGCAGCAGAGAGCGCGAAAACATGGCGTGTGAAGTCAGTCGGTGGGACGGGGCGGGGAAAGACCAGCCAGTGTATCTTGAGCCGTCCGTGGCGTGGGCGAAAAGAATGAACCGAAATGTCACGGTGCAGCCGGAATGGCAGGTCTTGGCAACGGATTTAGATTCTCTCCCTCTGGGGGAGACGGCGTTTGCGAAAGCAAGCAAACGCCAGAGAGGGCTGGCGCTGCGAAAGTCTTGACGCCTTCCGCTGCGATCAACTCCACCACTTATGCAATCGACGTCCCTTCGAGGGCAGTCCGGTTTTTCGTCGATGTTCCGGTGGTGCGCCAGCGCGACCACCGGCTACTGGCTGGGACCCCGGTCGGGGTTGTGTTACGAGCATTCCTAATCAATCGCCTGCATTGCTTGCCTGCTCAAAACTCCATCAGCGCGACGGCAAAATGCACGGTCAGCACGAACAGCGTCGTCCACAGCACGGTCGACGTGATCGATCGGCTGACGTCGCTCGCCGAACGCTTCGGCGCCAGTCCCTGATAGTAGGCGATCGTCGCGGTGCCCAAACCGCAAACGACGTTCTTCAAAAGCACCCACTTCCATCCGATGTGCAACCAGGGTGACTCGCCGGCCAGGTTGCGGCCGAAGTGCTGTTCCCAGAAATACGGGCCGACGTCGGGATACGATGACGTGAACGCGACCATGCTGATGAAGCGGGCGGAGTAAAACGCAAGTGATTCCAAGATCGGAGTGCCGATCACAAACGCGATCACGATCGGCAACAACAAATACGCCCGCGGGGCAACACCCAATGTTCGCATCGCATCGACTTGTCCGCCGTACTGCTTGACGCCGACGTCCGCCGAAACCGCCGCACCGCACCGCGCGGCGACCAAGATGGTTGCCAGGATCGGCACCAACACTCGGTACAACGCGAATCCGATCGATGCCAACAATTCATCGATCAACAACGGCTGGGTGTACAGCCGAAAGGGCAAAAAGCGAAAGGTGAAGTAGGTGGAGGTGAATCCGACGATCAGCCCGGCGATGATCAGATAGATCCAGGCCGATGGGCCGGCGACCAGTCGCAGGTAGTGCAGCGTGAAACGGATCGCCCAGCGCACGCGCGGGACGATTGGCAGCAGATCCAGCGGCAGCCAAAACGCGGCCGAGACGGCTCCACCGGTCGTTTCAAGCAGGGGATTAAGGATTCGCCCGAGTATCGATTTCCGTTTCCGCGGGCCCGCAGACGTGTCGTCTTCCAGACTGGAAACCGGGACCATCCGATCGGGGATCTCACCCCACTGATCGCGCCCGATTTCGATCAAGTCCTTTTGTTGTGGGTCGAGCAACAGCACCTTGTCGGCGATCGGCAACAACGTCTCATAGTCGTGCGTCACCACGATGCTGGTTCGGTGATAGGTGGATTGGGTTTCGCGAATCAAGTCCGCAACCAATCGTCCGCTGGCCGAATCCAGTCCGCTGGTCGGTTCGTCGTAGAGCAGGACATCGGGGGACGCGGCAAGTGTTCGGGCGATCGCCAGGCGCTGTTTCTGGCCGCCGCTCAGATCAGCGACCGAGGTCTTCAGCGGAACGCCCAAGTGTTCTAGCCACTGGCGGGCGTTCCACGACACCGGTTCGCTTTTCGGATTGGTGGCGATCCGTTTGGGGCGGTGGTCGATCGCGAATTGAACGTTCGCGGTGGCCGACAGTTCGTCGAAGAGTGCGAATTGTTGGAACACGATCCCGACACGCGGTCCCTCGGATTCGGTTTCGCTGCGTCCGATCGTCCCGGACCAGCGGATCGATTCGCCGTGACGGGGCAACAGTCCCGCCAGGATCCGCAGCAAGACGCTTTTTCCGGCACCGCTGCCGCCGACCACGACCGTGATCTTGGCTTCGGGAAACCTCGCATCGACATCCTCCAGCAAGCAACGATCGCCCGCCACGACGCACAAATCCTGCAAGCACAACGGACTGACCGGCATGCGTTCCAGTGTAGTGTCGGTGGTCGGTTCAGGTTCAGCGGGCATAGGCTCTTCGGATCATGGATTCAGGTAATGCCCTTCATACACGGTTCGCCAACGGCGATTCACACCCATCATTTGGGGCTCGGGCTAAAAGTCGGGCCGCGGAAAAGGGGTCAGGTACCAAAAATGCGAAGCACCCGTTGGGCCATTTGGTTTTTGGTACCTGACCCCTTTTCCGCTCGGCTAACAGTCGACAGAACATTATCGTTCTGCCGCCAGGTAGACGATCGGGTAGGGCATCGGGTTGCGGGCGACTTCGATCGTGCCGTTGCCGGCGCCGGTGTGCCAGGCGACGATCCAGCGGCGGTCCTTGCGCAAGATCTGGCTGCGGAGCACCCGAGCGAAATCGGGGTTGATGCCGTCTTGTTCGGAACCAAAAATTTCATCACCGATCTGACGGACCACCGGTTCCAAACGCTCACCGGCGATGTCAAAGGCCGCTTGTGCCTTGGGGCTGCTCCAAACGTCTCGCCAAACCTCTCGCAAGCGTTCGTTTTCGACAAAGGTTTCTTTCAAAATCGATTGGACCAGTTGGCGGCTCTGGGGATCCCGAGCGATCTCCTCGGCGACGCCGGCCAACTCTTTGCGGATCGCCGGGCTGGCCGAAACGTCGCGGAGGCTGCGTTGGATCGCGACGACCACCTCGTCCATGTGTTTTTCCAGCACCGGAACCGCTTCCTCTTCCACGAAACGCTGCCATTCTTCGCGCACCAAGTCTTTGCGTGGCAGCGGTGTCTTGTCGTAGATCGCGCGCCATCCGAAACGAAACAGGGAGGCCCGGTCCCACATCTCGCGGCCGATTTCTTCGGCCGGCGGCTGGCCGTGCTTTTTGACGATCGGCAAGATCTCGCGGCGCGCCATCGGGATCAATCGTTCCTGGACCAGTTGGTCATGCCAGCGCTGCGCGGCCTCGTCCAGTTCCCCACGGTGCCGGGCCACGGCCAGGCGGAACTCGTCTTCGATCACCGGCAGCGACTGTCGCAGGCTGTCTTCGACCAACGGAATGAAGGCTTGCGACAAATCCTCGCCGTGGCGCGCCATTGCGGCGGACAGCTGATCGCGAATGACTTTCTGCTTCGTCGGGGGGAACAGCGTTTCCACCACCTCGCTCAACCGCCCCGTGCTGTGGTGCTGAAACAGCTGGCATTGGTCGGCGGGGACGTCCCGGTCGTACCACGTGATCGAAACACGGCGGCCCCCCCGGGGCGGTTCCGCGGCGAGGTCACCGGGGCGTTCGCTGTCGGGGGCAACGCTGTCGGGGACAATGATCGACGCAACGCGACCGACCTGGCGGAACTCGACCTGTTTCCCGGCCATCGGTTCGCCGGCCAAGAAAACGGGGTCTCCCGGCTGAAGTCGCGCGATCGGGTCGATCGCCACGATCTGCGTCTCTTGCCGCGCCACGTAGCGGGCGATCGACGCGAGGGTCTGTTGCGATCGGTCGCCTTGCTCGGCCGTCTGCATCCAACGCGATGCGGCGACGCCTGTCGAGACCAGCGTGATCAGCCAGAATCCCAAGCCGACGATCCGTTTGTTCGTCCGTTTCAAGTCGCTCTTGTCCGTGGTGAAGGAATACAAAATTCGGGGGGCGGGGGCGTTCGTTTTTCGTCCGCACTCACCAAAGCTTGGCAAACCAATTAGAATGGCGGCTTCCTACCTTACCCCCTCCCGATTCCATTCTACGTGCGTCCGATGTCTGCCATGCAACAATTCGTCGCCCCTTCGCGTCTGCTTGTACCAGTTCTGCTCGCCTCGTTTCTAGCCGTTTCGGCCCGCCCCGCCGTCTCCGATGACAAGCCGGAGGCCGGAAAGACGGAAAAAGTCGAGGCCGCCAAACAGGCCGCCGAAGCCGAAAAACCGGCCGAGTCCAAGCCCGAGGCGAAGAAGCCTGAGGAGAAGAAGCCTGAGGAGAAGAAGCCTGAGGAGAAGAAGCCTGAGGAGAAGAAGCCCGAGGAGAAGAAGCCCGAGGAGAAGAAGCCCGAGGAGAAGAAGCCTGCCGAAAAGAAGCCTGAGGCGAAGAAAGCGGAGGCCAAGAAGGAGGAACCGAAGAAGCCGGCTCCCAAACCGGTCGCCTCCGCGTTCAAGGACAAGGCGCTCGAAGAGGCGGTGCGGGCCGAAGTGTTCGCCAAGCGATTCAACGACCAGCCGATCACCAAAGAAGACGTGGCCAACATCTCCCGTGTCGTCGGCGTCGGCAAACAAATCAAAGACCTGTCGGGGCTGGAGCATTGCCACGCGTTGATGTTGATCGACCTGGCGGACAACCAGATCTCGGATCTCACCCCGATCGCCAACCTGAAACGCCTGCAATCGGTCACTCTGGCCGGCAACCGCATCAAGACGCTCGATCCGATCAAGGGCCTGACCGGGATGCAGTACTTGGATGTCTCGCGCAACGAGATCCAGGACTTGAGCCCGCTGGGCAAGATGTCCAACCTGCGGACGCTGTACCTGGCCGAGAACCGAGTCGCGTCGTTGGATCCGATCGCGCCGCTGTCTAAAATCTGGTCGCTCGATGCGTCCGGAAATGAATTAAAAACGGTCGCGCCGATCGCCGGATTGAAATGGATCACCTCGCTCGATCTGCGCAACAACTACATCGAAGACACCACGCCCATCGCCCAGTTGCCGGCGCTGAACATTCTGCAGCTGAACAACAATCCGATCAAAGATCTCTCGCCGTTGGTCAAAGCCTGCGAAGCGGACAAGGCCGGTGAGAATCGCTTCGCACCGTACCTGCGACTGTTCTTGGGCGGCAACGAAATTCCCGAAAAGGAAAAGGTCGCCGCGATCGAAGCCCTCCAGGCCTGCGGCGTGAAGGTCAAACAGTAGGTCACGCTCTGCGTGACGGCAGGACGCGGTAGGTCACGCTGTGCGTGACGATCGGCATGCACAGCATGCCCTACCGTACTGGGTAGGTCACGCTGTGCGTGACGGTTGGCATGCACAGCATGCCCTTCTATGAGGCCGCGGTCTGCAAGCCCTGATTTTAAATTTTGCAAAAAAGTCGGTCTAGCTGCCTTCGTCGGAGTCGGCCCTCGGTCGCTCACCCCGGCGCAGCGAGGAACGAGCGGAGCGAATGGCGACCGAGGGCCGGACGAAGACGACGGCAGCGGTTGCCTTTGTTGGGGAGGCTCCGAGGTAGTGAACCGATCAACGTTTCCCCAGTGAACGTTATGCAACCACCTTCTATCCGTTCCGGTCTGGCCGGGAACCTAAAGCTGCATGCTTCGATAGCCGAATCAGGGGGAAACGTCGAACAGATCGCCAAAACCCTTCTACAAGGTCGGTCTCACTGGAAGTGAGCCCAGGGCATGCTCGGTCCAGCGATCTGATCGATCGTCACTGCTCGTCGACACCCGCAAATAGAGCAACGAGAGCCTGAATTGAAAATTATGCCATCGCAACCTCCTGCAAGTTCACTGCGCCTAGACTTGCGGTCTTACGCAGACGACGTTTTTGTGCGGGTGATTTGAATTTCGCTCCGCGTGGTAGTTCCCCTTGCATCGCATACTTCCAAAGCGCGATGACCAACTTGCGGGCCAATGCCACAATCGCGATTCGACGCATGCGGCTGCTCTGTCCCCCCGCTTTTTCCCGGAACCACCGAGCTAAGTCGCTTTGAGGTTGATAACGCAGCCACAACCATCCAACCTCAACAAGTAAGCTTCGCACATCACCGCGACCCGCCTTGCTGATGCCCTGCTCACGATTCAGTGCACCGCTGCTGTAAGGCGTTGGCGCGAGTCCAACGACCGCTCCGAGTTGACGACGATTCCGGAATTCACGCCATGAAAACAGCTCCGTCGAAAGCGTCCACGCACATTCCACTCCGATCCCGCAGAGTTCGACCAGGCGATCTGCAATCTGTTGACGCGAGGCACATTGATCGGCCGCAGCGTTCGCCTGACGAAACAACTCGGCTCGTTGCTCTTCCAATTCTCGAATCTGGCAAACACAAAGCTTCAGCCGAGTGAACTCCAGCTGCAATCGTTTTCGGAGATACGCTCCGATCGGTTGACCGTCACCCGTTTTTAGCGTTTCAAGTATTGCTTCGAACTCAGAATCGATCGTTCCGAGCACAATGCCTTGGGCGAACAGCAGACCTTTGATCCGGTTGGTTAATCGCCGTTTGTCCTTGCGGATTGACTGCAGGCCTCGCTGCAGATTGCGAATGTCTTCGTCTTCCATCAACGGGACGTGAATCGGCCGTAGTGCTCCACGTTCGCCACGGTAATACCGTAGCAACGCGTGGACCATTTTTTGGACGTCCAGACGATCGGTCTTGCGCTGCTTGCTGCGTCGATCGACTTCAAGAGATGCCGATTCGATCACGTGATTGGTCAGCCCAATCGCTTCCAACGCCCGATGAATCCAGAAACCATCGCGTCCGGCTTCGTAGCAGGTTACGGTCCCTGCGTCGTCCTCGAGTGCGAACTTGCGTTTTGCGGCTAATAATTCGGATTCAAATTGCCGGAGGTCGCCGGCGGCAACATTTCGAATCCGAAGGCTCGGATGCTCGGCGCAAGCAAAACCAAGCTTCCAAACGGATTTGCTGAGTTCCAAAGCGACAAACAAAGTGGAGGAAATTGAAGTAGACTGAATACCGGTCGCGGTCATGATTAAGCCTCTGAAGTTGAGTGATGTTGACTCTCAGAGCTTAATCGCCGCGGCTTTTCATAGCTTCTACCGTGCTCGCTGGCATCCCATCCGGGATGCACAACGTGTTGTTGTCAACCCAACATCTGCTCGTAGGATTCCATCAAATAATCCAGCGGGTAGATGCAGAACGAATGCTCGCGGCTGTTCCAGATCGCCGCTTCGCGCCGACGTTGTTGCAGCTCGGACTTCTCCTCTTCCAGCGTTTGACGCAAGGCTGCCAGCCGTGACGCCATCTTTTGATTCAGCGCCGTGATCTCACCGTGCCAGCCGCGGCGTTGGCCTTTGGGGGGAATCGCGGCCAGCAGTTCGCGTTTGGCCGTGATCCATTTCGGATCGATGTCGCCGCGCTCGGCGTAACGTTCCGGCTGGAAGTCTAAATCACGGAGCTGTCGATTCCGTTGGCGGATCGCTTCGTCGACTGCGGCACTGGGATAACGTTGGTGTCCCGGCAGCAACACCGTCGAGGACATCACCATGAAACTTGGCGGATCCACGTTCCAGAACGCTCGACTGATCAAGTCACCGAGTTGATCGTACTTGCCGCCGCCGATGCCGTGCAGAAAGAGATCGCTGAGCACCATGCGGGCGTACATCGTCGTGATCAGCGCGCGGCTGCGAATCTTGAATTCGGGGCTCGCCAGGGCTAAGAACGCGTCCGCCGCCGCGGGCTGATCGGCGGCGTCAATTTTTCGTTGCCGCTTGTCCCGGTCGCTGATTTCCATTGCCGATCCCGCCGCCGAAACTCGCACCCAGACGCTGCGTCGTTTTGGCGATTGGTTGCCATAAACCCAAAACGGAGCTTCCAGCCAATCGCCGTCGCGTCCCAAATTGGGTACCGGATGGGCCTTGCTGCGAATGCCATGGGCGGCCCGATAAAATTCCGCCGCCGCGTTGTAGCAGTCGTGGAATCTCGGCAGGTCTCTCAAAATTTGCATCGCAAACGACGCGAACGCCTCGCCGCGACAGACGACGCTTTGCGGGATCTCCAGGGTCTGCAACCCCAGGTCGGCTTCCAGCCGGTGCCGGCCCTGAGCCAACGCGCAGCCGGCATAACCGCAGCGGTTGATTGCGTCTCGAGAGTGCTGCCACAACGTCGGGATCAACGGGTTTTCGACGATTCCGGCGACCGTCTCAGCCACGTTGCGATCAAAGACGTCAAACAGCTCGCGATCCTCGACCAGCGACTGCTCGTAGGGAACGCCGCCGCCACGGCGGTCGAACGCGACGGCGTTGAATCCGACGCTGCCCGTGTCGCCGTTGATGTGCGGAACCCGCAGGCTGCTGGGACCTGCGACGTCGCTATCGACGACCAGGTTGACCGCGACGGAGCCGGAGAGTTTACCGACCCGATCGAGCGCGAAGTTCTTGAACCAGACGCCCGGGTGGAACAACGTCGGTTGGTGACCGGCCATCACGATCGTTTGATCGGCGGAGCCGACGAAACCGATGTCGCGATAGGCCGAGGTGTAGCGGCGGGCATCACGCAACAGTTGGTCGCGCGCGGGTTGACGAAGCGAAGCGATCTCGATCGGGTACGCCGCGGCCCGCGTTTGGTTCTCGACCATCATCGCCGCGGCGCCATCGATCGGCGGATGGATCAAGCGTTCGCAGTGACCGCGCGGCGCGTGGAAAGCCTCGAATTTTGAATCGGACTCGGCGTCAAAGGTGTGACCTGGGCTGATCATTCCGCGTCTAACCGGCCTCGTGGACGCAGACCAAGTCTCCGCTGGCCGCGTGGGTGACATGACGGCCGCTGGCGCACAGCCGCGCGATCTCATCGTCGATCACCTGATTGTAATGTTTCAAACGCGTTTCCGCGTGATCGAGCGCGCCGCCGAACGATCGCTGTAGATCCAGATAGATCAATGGCACCGCCATCTCGGCGATCCGTAATCCCGCTTCGGCGGCCTGGACCCACAACTGCAGCGGCATCGCGTACCCGGTGTCGGTGATGACAAAATGTTGCAACGCTTCGCTGCGGTATGCTTTGAACCCGCAAAAGGCGTCGGTCAGTTGCAGCCCCAGTCGGCGGTTCAAATCGGCCGTGATGCGGCGGTTGATAAACATCCGCTCTTCCGGCGGCGCGTCGTCGCCTTCGAAATGATGCAGGTAGCGGCTGCCCGACACGATGTCGGCCGAGCGGGCCATGTCAATGAAGGCGGGGATCCGTTTCGGCTGGTGCTGGCCGTCGCAGTCGAGCGTGACGACGCCGTCAAATCCGTTCGCCAGGGTGTAGTCAAAGGCGGTTTGCAGCGCTGCGCCGTAGCCGCGATTCTGTTCATGACGAATCACCGTCACGTCGTCACGCGCGGCCAGAAGTTTGTCCGTCCCGTCGGTCGAACCGTCATCGACGACCAGGACGTTGGACGCATATTGAACGACCTGGTCCAAAATCTCGCTCACGTAGTCGACTTCGTTGTACACCGGCAGGGCGGCTAGCCATTTCTCTCGTCTCGTCATTTCGACTCCATCATCAAGGTCGGTGTACTTCGTGGTCTGACCGGCGTTCGGTGGGCCAGCTCGGTGGGCCTGGCGGCGGCCGGGTGCCGCCGGCTTTCTACCAGGAATACTTGTTCCAGCGGCCCAGCCTTACAGCCGTGCGTGGGAATCAGCGTCGTACGGGAAACTCGCTCACCACGATTCTCTCATGAATTCGACGGCTCGCACACCACGCCGCAAACGCCATGCCGCCACCTGGCAATGACATTTTGGCAGTTTGGACCGCCAGGGCCTAGCATTGCGACGGCCGGGGCGGTCGATTCGTCCACGCGCCACTCGCTGGCCGGCCTGTTGATTGATTCGGGATCTGCTGAGTCAATGGTGAGCCGCAGGCCGTAAGGCCTCGGGCGGGCGCCAGGATGCCCGGCCGCTTACGCGGCGCGCGGCCCACGAAATCGACAGAGCGTGAGCCGTCCAGTCGCGTTTCAAAAACACCGTGAAAGACCGGAGGGCTCGCGCCCTGCCGCTAAAAAATGCTTCACAGCGTTGCCTGTCGAGGTCACGCAAGCCATCACCACGCCGCAAAATGCCGCGCTGAATCCACCCCTCAAACCGTCTGGATCGGGTCGGATTCGGCGGCGCTGGGCCACAGGGTCAGCGTCGGGAAGGTGTCGGCGAGTCGTTCCGCCAACCGCTCCATCGCGAAACGTTCGCTGTGGTAGTGCCCCAGCAACCCCAGTGCCATGCCCCGCGACTCGGCTTCCAAGCAATCATGGAAACTGGCTTCGCCGGTGATCAAAAGTTGGCACCCGCAGCGGGACGCTTGGGCGACGAACGAGCCTCCGCTGCCACACGCGAAACCGACTTTCGTGATCGGGCGATCGAGCGGTCCGACACCGCGGGGGGCCGATCGGCCATTCGCCAGTTCGGCACAGCGCCGGATCACATCGCGCGCCGGCGTTTCGGTCGGCAGCGTCCCGTGTCGTCCGCTGCCCAACGGGTTCTCCGTCGTGGGGGCGTTGATCGGTTGAATCGAGGTCAGGCCCAGCGACTCCGCCCAGCTCTGGTTGATTCCTTCGGTGGCGGAGTCGAACGCGGTGTGGGCGCTGTAGACGGCGATCTTGGCGCCGATCAGCCGCCACAGGATTTCGCCGGTGATCGAATCACAGGTGATGCGTGGCAGTGGGCGAAACGGGATCGGGTGGTGGGTGACGATCAAGTCGGCGTGCTGCTCGATCGCTTCGGTGACCACGCCGGGCGTCACGGTCAAACAGGTCAGCACCTTGCCGATCTCGCGTTTGCGATCACCGATCAACAGGCCGACGTTGTCCCAGGATTCCGCCAGCTGCAGTGGAGCCCACTGGGAAAGCGTTTGGCAAACGGCATTGACGGTGACAGCGGACATGGCGGTTGTGGTGATGTTAGCGGAACGGCGCGAGCCGTCCGGTTGCGCTTCAAAAAACACCGTGAAAGACCGGAGGGCTCGCGCCCTACCGCTAACAAAAACACCCCGCTTGGCGTCAAAGTAAGTGGCATTGGGCTCGCGCCCTGCCGCTACCACTTGGGCGTCGAACTGAAAATAGGGCTGGTCATTCCAGCGTCGACAGGCTGGAAGCCCATCCCACTTAACGCGCCGACGAGTTGCCCGTTGGTTAACGCGGCGCGATCATACAGATCATCCGACGACCGTGTTGCTGGGGCGAGGTTTCGACCTTGCCGACTTCGTCGAGCAATTCGATGACCTGCTCCATCACCTTGCGGCCTTCTTCGATGTGAGCCATTTCGCGTCCACGGAACAGCACACTGACTTGAACCTTGTCCTTGTGCTTCAAGAACTTTTCGGCGCGTCGAATTTTCGTTCGAATGTCTTCGTCGCCGGTTTTCGGCCGCAAGCGAATTTCTTTCGTCTTGGTGTGACTTTGATTGCGGTTCGTTTTTTTGTTCTTGTCGTATTTGTATTTGCCGTAATCCATGATTCGGCAAACTGGGGGTCGCTCATTGGGAGCGACTTCAACCAGATCCAGGCCGACATCACGTGCACGCTCGAGGGCGTCTTCGGTCGAAATCACTCCGAGTTGTTCGCCAGTCTCGCTGACAACTCGAATCGGACTGATTCGGATACTGGAATTGATGCGAACGGTATCGCGACTTTCTGGTTGGGGGTTTCGTCGTGCCAACGCCACTAAAAGTTTCTGCTCCTGCCGGTGGGCATTCCGGACATCAAATGAAAATGGCCTCGAGACCGGATCGGCGTTGAATCCGCCGAAGTGCCGGTCTTGGGGTTGAACCTCGAATCCCTGAAACGTCCAAGGATCACGGGTTCTCAACAGTAGGTCACCGAAGTGGACTACACCGAGAAGGGCGGAAAATTCGCCGCCGCCAGCTTTCTCAGCGTTGCGCAGTATCCAGCGACGGATCGGCGACAGTCAACAGTGAAACTGCCGGTTTCACCCAACTTTTCAGCTAACAATCGAAAAAGCTTTCGTCCAGCGTGATCCGCTGGCCCATGGTTTCGACCACATCGCCTAAAAACAGCTGTTTGCGCCGACGCGTTTCGATTTCCCCGTTGACGGTCACCTGGCCGTCTTGGATCCAGATTTTCGCCTGGCCGCCGGTCCCCACGCAACCGGCCCGTTTGAGCACGTCGTCGAGCCGCATCATCGGCCCTCGCGACGATTCCTCAGCCGAGGCAGGCCGTTTTTCGGGGTCGAGTGGGGCGTCATTCATCGGTTTTCAAACGTTGCGAGAAACTAAATGGGGTGCAAATCGAGCAGCAAAACAATCGACGTCCCCAGCGTCAAGGACCGCTTGCGTTACGCCGCCTTGCGATCGTCGTCGCCGTCCAGGTCTGCGATCGAACCGCGCTCGCGACGCAGTGTGCGGATCGTGGCCGTCTGGGCGTGGATCTCGTTTTGCAGCTCGCGAATCGTGGTCTGGGCATGCTCGTTGGCTTTCAAGCTGTCTTCATGTTCGCCACTGACGCGTTTGAGATGGCTGATCAGGTCCGCACTCTTGGCGGCAAGCATTTTGTTGGCCGCCCGCAATTCGTCCAGTTCGGCAAGTTGTGATTGCAGTTGCTTGACCACCGCGGTTTGTTGCTTCAAATCGGTCGAGGCCTGGCGCAGTTCCGCGATCGCCGCCTCGTGCTGGTTCGACTTCGTCTCCAGCCGTCGATTCAAATCCTCGACCGAGACGGCTTGGACCTCCAGCTCTTTGCCCAGCTTGGCGACATGGCTTTCCAAAACCTGATTGGCGGCGACCAGTTCGTCGCACTGCAAGTCGGCCTTGGACAGGCGGTCTCGCGTGATCGCGAGCTGTTTGTTGGTCGCTTCCAGCTCGGCGACGTCGTGCCGCAGCCGGAGCAACTCGTCGCGTTGTTCGGAAAAGGCCCGCGTCTGCAGATCGCTTTGCGTTTTCAACTCGATGACGTCGCGTTCTCGCATGTGCAGTTGCTTTTCCAGATCGACCACCGAACCGATGCGTCGATTCAAGTCCGCGATCACCGCTTCACGCTCACCGATCTGCATCGACAACGTCTCGACTTCGCGGGCCGACTTGGCAAGCTGTTCGTCTTTCACCTCCAGCTCCCCTTGCAGGGGCTTGATCTGTTGCAGTTCTTGTTGCAGCGATTCGATTTCGGATTGCTGACCCGTCGCGGTTTCGGCCAGTGCGGCCCGCTGGGCATCGGTTTCCTGCAACAGCAGTTGCGTCTCGGCAAATTGGTCCTGCAAGGAGTTGAGTTCGCGTTCTCGGTCACGCAATGTTTCGATCTCGCGATCTTGATCGCTCAAGCTTTCCCGCAGCCCGGCCTCGGTCCGTTCGAGTTCCGCCAACCGCTTGGTCAGCGTTTGCGTTTCTTCGGCAAGCGGCGTGATGGCCTGGCACCGCTCGGTCAGCTCGGTGATTTGGGCATCGCGTTCGCCAAGTTGTCCTGTCAGGTCATCGATGGTCGATCGACTGACCTGTAGGTCCTGTGCCAGCGTTTCGATTTGAGCTTCGAGGCCGCTGATGCGTTCACACTGCTCGGTCAGTTCGGTGAGTTCCGCGTCACGGTCGCGTAAGTTCGTCGCCATGTGGTCGAGCTTTTCGAGATTCGATTGCAGCTTGTCGGCGAGCGATTGGTTGTCGTTTTCCAGTGCCTCCATCAACTCCAGCTGTTTGGCGTGCTGGGCGACCGTCGATTCGCTGTCGTGTAGCTGGGCGGTCAGTTGTTCGATCGACGCGAGCGAGGATTCCAATCGTTCGGCGAGTGATTGTTTTTCGTTTTCCAGCTGTTCCATCTGCTCAAGCTGTTCGGAATGCTGTGCCAGCGTTTGATCGCTGTCGTGCAATTGTGCGGTCAGCTGTTCGATCGACGCGAGCGAGTCGATCAGTTTTTCAGAAAGCGATCCTTTCTCCGTTTCCAGGTCGCCCAAGATTTCCAGCTGGGCCGATTGTTCGGCGATCATCCGTTCGTGCTGGCGAAGCTGCGCTGCGGTTTCTTCGGCCGCTGCCTGAGCCGAAATCAGTTCGGCGGCCAGCGTCTGGTTGTCGTCTTGCAGTGCCTCCATGGCCTGCAACTGCTCGGTTTGTCGCGCGACCGTTCGTTCGCTTTCTTGCAGTTTTCCGGTCAACCGGTCGATCGTTCCGGCAGACTGGTCCAAGCTTTGTCGCAGCGACTGTTGTTCGCTTTCCAGGATGTCGATCACCTGCAGGCGTTCTTGCAGCTGCGTGACGATGTGTTCGTTTTCGTTCAGCTTGGTCGAAAGCTGCTCGATGGTTTCCCGGCCCGCGGCGAGTTCCGCATGCAGCGTTTTCGTTTCGTTTTCGAGCGGTAGAATCAGTTCGCACCGTTGGGACAGGTCGGCGATGGTGGTCGTCTTTTCGCTCAGTTTATCTTCCAGTTCGCTTCGAATGCCGCGTTCGTCTTCGACTTCGCTGGCGATGAATTCCAGTTCCGCGTCCTGCTCTTCGATGCGTTCTTGCAGTTCGGCGATCTGTTCAAGCTGTTCGGCTTGCGCGGCGAGTTTGTCTTCCAGTTTCAGTTTGATCTGTTTCAGCTCGTGCAACTCGGCGATCAATTCGCGGACTTCTTCTTGGGCATCGGCGCCTTCTTGCCGTGCCACTTTCAATTGATCGATTTCGCCGCGGAGGGATTCCACCAAGCGGTCTCGGTCTTGCAGTTCCGCCGTCCGGTCTTCCAGTTGGCATTCGACTTTGGTCAGCGCCGCGGTGGCGGTGGAGAGTTCGGTTTGCAGGGTTTCCAGTCCTTCGCACGCCGCCTCGGCCTCGGCGGCTCGGGATTCCAGTTCGGCGATCTGGTGTTGTTTTTCTTCGATCATGTCGGCCAGTCGCTCGTTCTGATCGGCGGTCCGTTCGGCCTGGTCCAGGGCGCTGGCGAGCTGCTGTTGCATCGTCTCGATGCTGGTCACGACGGACGCGTATTTCTGCGACGATTCGTCACGTTGCTGTTGCAATTCGTCGCGCTCGCGCTGCAGGGATTCAAACGCTTGATCGTGCTGCTGCGTGGACGATACGTGTTCGTCCAGCTGGGCCTGCACCGCGTCCAGTTTGTCTTGGGTCGCTTGGCGATACATTTCGCTTTCGGCCAGCTCGTTTTTCAGTCGAGCGATCAGGGCCTCGCGATCGGCGACGTCTGATTCGCTAGTCTCGCCCAGCCGTTCGACTTGTTCTTTCAAGTGCCGGATTTCGGCAAGCTGTGCTTCATTGGTTTTGGACAGCGATTCGATCAATGCGGTCTGTCGCCCCAGTTCATCACCGGCTTCCAGGGCCGCGGTTTCGTTGGCCGTGATTCGCAGCTCCGCGGCATGCTTGTCCGCCAGCGTCTGCTCGTGCTCCGCTTTCAATGCGTCATATTCGTCTCGCAACGCTTGCAACCGTTCTTCGGCGCGCTGCAAATCCTCGTTTTCGAGGGCCGCATTTTCGCGGGTCTGTTCGATCGATGCTTCCAGGGCTGCGTTTTCCTGGCGCAACGACGCGGCTTCCTCGCGCACCCGCTCCAGATCCCCGCGTTGCTCGTCCAAGGACCGCTGCAGCGAGAGTACCTCGCCGTGTTGGCTGGATGATTCGCCACCCGCCGCGGCAAGCTCGTCCTCCAGTTCGCGAATCCTGGCGTCCAAGCCGCTGGTGTCTCGGTACCAAAACAGATGCCCGAGAAACAGCCCTGCGGCGATGAAGATGAAAATCGAAACAACCGGTAAACCGAAGATCACGCCCATCAGTCGAATCCGTCCTGCGTCAATGGCTCACCGTTGCGACCGGGCTGTCTCAGTCTCGACAAACTCGGAAAAATACGGTGTTTTGCGAAGTTTGGCTCTCCAGTCCCTGGGAAGCCGGTGCCCGATTTTGGCACCACCCTAGCGGCTATAGCAAACGGTCCGCTGAGGAGTCGACCCGAGTTTGGCAAGATTCGGCAAGGCGGTCCACCTGGTCGGATGATACCGATTGCCGACACCCAAGCGGCGGAAATTGAAACTTGACCTGCGGCGAGTCGATGAGAAAAGCACCTTCCCTGACACGATTTTCCCAGCACGGATGCTTACTCATGACGGTGAAACCCCTTCATCTTCTCACGGCCGTTGCCTCGCTGTTTCTGACCACATCGATTTCAACGGCCGACCATCCCGGACGAAAATCGCTGGCCGACAAACATGGTCCGGCAGGAATCGCGGGCGATCATGTGCACGAAAAGGGCGAATGGATGGTCGAGTACAAGTACATGAACATGTACATGGAAGACAATCGGATCGGCGACCGGACCGTCAGCGATTCCGAGGCGATCGCGTTCGGTGCGACGAGCTCGCCGATGACCAACCGGATGGCGGCCCCGACGCAAATGACGATGGAGATGCACATGACCCACGTGATGTACGGTGCCACCGACAATGTGACGCTGTACACGATGCTGATGTTGCCCAGCTTGACCATGGACCACATCCGCGGTCCGATGAACCCGGCCGGCGCGGGAACCGAATTCACCACCCACAACAGCGGTTTCGGTGACACGGCCTTGGGCGCCTTGCTGCGTCTGTACAGCACCCAGCGCTGCGATTGGATTTTGAATCTGGGCGGGACCGTGCCCACCGGAGACATTTTTCGCACCTCGTCGACACCGACCGCTGGCATGATGTCACAAGCCCTGCCCTACCCGATGCGGCTGGGCAGCGGGACGTTCAACGCACGTCCCGGCATGACCGTGCGGTACTTCGCCGACGATTGGAGCTGGGGTGGGCAGGTGCAGTCCGATCTGCCGATGGGCAAGAACTATCGCGATTACCGTCTCGGTGCCGAAGTCCGCCTCAACACCTGGACCCAGTATCTGGTCTGCGACGCGTTCGCCCTGTCGCTGCGCGGGGAGCACGTCTGGCGTGACAACATTGATGGCGCCGATCCGCAGACACCCGACGCGGGGATCAGCACCAACGTCGAAAGTTTTCGCGGCGGATACTGGTACAACCTGGGCATCGGCGGCCAGTTGAATTGGAAAGGCAACTATCTGAACATGGAAATTGTGCCCACGTTGGCGCAAGATCTGGACGGAATCCAGTTGGAGACGGACTATTCGATCATTGCCAGTTGGTCGCGTGCGTTTTAGAGTGACGGGGAATCACCACCCGAGAAAGCACGAGTGCTTCGTCAACATTTAGATTTAGAGTACCGCGGAAAAGGGGTCAGGTACCAAAAATGCGAAGCACCCTACGGGCCATTTGGTTTTTGGTACCTGACCCCTTTTCCGCCCGACAATCGCAACCTCAAAATTGAATGTAGCCGAAGCACTCGCCATGTCACGCCCCTTCCCCCCACCCGCGTTTCGGATCGGCGATCTGGTCGTCGATCCGCCGATCCTGCAAGCCCCGATGGCGGGCTTTACCAACGCCGCATTCCGTCAGATGGTCCGTGAATATGGCGGCGCCGGATTGATCGCGACCGAAATGGTCAACGCCCGGGGCTTTGTCTGGATGGACGAAAACGAAGCCGAACATCCCGAGCGTCTGTGGGGTGTGGCTGAGGAACCCCGCCCCCTGGCCGTGCAGATCTGGGACAACGACCCGGAAACGATGGCCAAGGTCGGGCGGCGGCTGGTCGAGGAATACCAAGTCAGTGTCGTGGACATTAATTTCGGTTGCCCCGTCCGCCAGGTCACCGAGAAAGCACACAGCGGCAGCTATCTGTTGCGGACGCCGAACCGGATGTTCGAGATCATTTCCCAACTGGTCACCGCGTGCGCGCCGACGCCCGTGACCGCAAAAATCAGACTCGGCTGCAGCCCCGATTCGGTCAATTGCAACGAAGTCGCACGGGTGGTCGAAGAGGCCGGCGCGGCGGCGCTGACCGTTCACGGTCGCACCGCCAAGGACATGTTTCGCGGACACGCCGACTGGGACCGGATCAGCGAAATCAAGGCCCACCTGAAACACATTCCGTTGATCGGAAACGGCGACCTGGATACGCCCGAAAAAGTCGTTCACGCTTTCAAGCACTACGACGTCGACGGCGTCATGATCGCGCGGGCCTGCCTCGGTCGCCCCTGGCTGTTCTCACAAGCCGCCGCCGCACTCCGCGGCCAGCCGATTCCGCCGGAACCCAGTCTGCCAGAACAACGTCAATGCATGATGCATCACTACGATCTGGTCAAGGAACGCTTCGGCGAAGAAAAGGGCACGATCCTGATGCGGAAATACGCCTGCTGCTACGCCCAAGGAAAATACGGTGCACGGCATTTCCGCACCCATGTCGCGAACGTGTCCAGCGCCGACGAGTTTTACCAGGTCGTCGAAGAATACTTTCCGATGAAGACGAAAGAAGAAATCCGAGCCGAACGCGAAGCAGAACAGGCGGCAGGACTCAGTTGACCGCGGCCAGCAGCGGCAATCGCTCTTGGGTGCTGACGACCACGCCGCCGGGTTTTTCGATCGTGATCGCAAACGCCGCCGGCGAGATCACATTCAGCTTTGCGTCGATTTCGACGATCACCTCCCCGCTCTTGGTCACGTCGAACACGCCACCGTCGATCGGCTCATCATCACGCTGCGGATCGATGATCCATAATTGATACTGCTCCGCGGTCGGATCGTTGATCGGCATGTTCTCGAACCGCATGAACCCGGTTTGCGACTCGGAGTCCCAGACGACGTCGCCGATAACGGGCTGGTCGAACGGGGTTTTTCCCGGCGTCCAGTCGACTCGCAACAGCGAAGCGGATTGACGCAACATCGCCGCTCGCGCTTCTCGGACGTTGCGATCGGCCGCCCCTGGATCACGCTGCCAAAGCGTGATCGCCAGCAACACTGCCGCCGCGGCGCAAAACCACGCGACCCACTCCCGGGGCGAGACGCCTTTGGCAGCGACCGAGACGGTGGCCTCGGGACGTTGTCTTTCGGCGGATCGCGTCTCAATAATCCGACGACCTTCCGTGCGGATGCGATCGGCAACAACCTCGGGCATCGGATCGTCATCGAGCCCCATGGTCGCCAGCTGCACCGCGGCGGTTGCCATTTCCAATTCGTGAAGGATCTCCGCGGCGCGTTCGTCCCGACCCAAAACGGATTTCAATTGGTCGGCTTCGGCTTCGTTCAAGTCACCGAGGACGTAGCCGGCCATCAGCTCCAACTCCGTCGGGTCATTCAAGCTTGCGTTGCTCACGATGCAGCCTCCGGTGACAGGGGACGCTTCATGCACTCACGCAGTTGCAGAATGCCGCGCCGGGCATAGGACTTGACGGTCCCCAATGGCATGTTGAGCGCCGTCGCGATCGCCGATTGGGCTTCGCCCCGATCGATCGACCGTGTCAAAATTTGACGCTGGTTCTTCGATAGATGACGCATACAGCGGGCTGCCTTGGCGGCTTCGTCGGACAGTTCGACCTGATCAATCGGATCGCGATCGGCCATTTCAATTTCCGCAGCGCTGATGCTGACCACTTCCGGTTTGGATCCCTTGCGGCGATTGCGATCGATCAACCGGCGTCGGGCGATCATGGTGACAAACGTGGACTCGGCCGCCTTGGTCGGATCAAAGCGATCGGCGTTTCGCCACAAAGCGACAAAAATCTCCTGTGCCGCGTCTTCGGCATCACCGCTGACCCGGCAATAGCGATTGGCCAGTGACCAGACCAACCCTCCGTATTGCTTCAAACAATCATCGACCGCCCCAGAGTCCCCGGCGGCGATCCGCTGTAAGACGGAATTCGGTTCAGTGGTCTCGGACGAATCCATTGCAGATGAAACGGTGGAAGTCGATGGTTCCGATGGGCAAGCGGACGCGACGGGGGTTCGCCGCGCCGCGACCTCGATCGTCGGCGATGGCACCCGACACGCAACACTCTTATCTTCGCGGGCAGTCAACTGTCGGATGCACGCGCGAGCGAAAAAGATCGCAGGTACCCATGGCACGGACATGCGTTAAACGGGATTCAGCAACCGTTGGTGTCTAGCCTTCAGGCGATTCCCGGTCGCTGCTAAGCAGCGACAGTGGGCGGCGAACGCCTGCACACCAACGCTTCTGCCTGACCCCTTTTCCGCGGCACGCTACCCCTAAAAGTTGACGGAGCACTGGAAGCCGATCCCAATTGCGATCAAACTTGTCTGGGAAGCTATTCGGGGACATCGTCACGATGAAGCAGCCGAGCGGCGCTTCCCCCGCTGCCGACGCGTCTTGTGGCGGCATTCCCTCATCGCTTGTCCTGTTCCTCGTTTCCCACGGATCGATCATGTCGCGTTCGAAACGGTTGCGTGTCCTGTCGTGTGTCAGTTGGATGGTGTTGATGATGGCGGTCCGACCGACCTGCGGCCAGGATCAGAAAACGCCCGACGCGGAACCGGCGAAAGCCGCGGAGGCTGTCGCGCCGGCTGTCGCGGCGCTCCAGCCGCTGTTCCGTCAGCTCGTCCAAGCAAAATCGACTCGAGCGACCGTCGAATTGTCCGCCGACACGATCGTCGACGGAGCGGTCATCAACACGCAAACGTCGGTCTACCAAATCGCGACCCAAGTTCCCGATCAGTTCACCATCTACCTGAAAGACGAGCAGCAGCGGGTCCGGATTTTTTGTGATGGTGTCACCGCGACCATCGCGCTCTCCGAACGGGCATTCACGGTGCTGGAAAAACCGTTGGCGATGCAGCAGGCGGTTTTCGAATTGCCGCTGCCGATGGGACCGTACCCGGAACCCGTTCTGGCCCTGACCATGGCCGGCATCGATCCCGCGTTGTCGCTGACCACCGGCATGAAATCGGTCCGCTTGCTCGATCGCAATCAGTTTCGCGGCGAGACACCCGCGATTCATTTTCAAGGCATCCAAAAGGACGACGTCCGCTGGGATCTCTGGATCACGCAAGACGAGCGGCCTCAACCGTTGCGGTTGCGTGTCGATCTGACGGAGATGTTGCGAGCCAATGGCGGATTGGAATTGCCGCCGGGTTACCAATTCGCGTTGCGGTTCGATTTCAAAGTCTGGCGTATCGATCACCCCAACGCGGCATCACTGTTTCGCTACAAAAAGATCGAAGGCGCCAAGGAGTACGAGTCAGTCGAAGCGTATTTCGATGAAGCAAAGTGATCGGCGCAGCGGTTGCGGCTACGCGCCACGGTTTGGCAGTCAATGTGTTAGCGGAACGGCGCGAGCCGTCCGGTTGCAGGTTGGAAGACCGGAGGGCTCGCGCCCTGCCGCTAACAAGCAACACCCCGTTTGGCGACGCCTTACCTGGATAATTCGATCCGGCGCAGCGCGACGTCGGCCACGAAAATCGACATCGCGATCATCAACAACCAGGGCCACAGTGGCATTGGTTCGCGGGCCGTCGCGTCGATCCGCTCGGCGATCGATTCGGGCGTCGGATCAAAACGTCCGCCGCTGACCGTGGCTATCCGCTCCAGCGTCGACGTTGCGGTGGGCAGCAATCTCAATTCATCGCTGTAGCCGACCGAGATGCCTCGCGAGGATCGTTGCGTGGAACCGGATTGCCGCGTCTGTGCCAGATCCAAATGGTACGCGCCACGTCGGTCGGTCTTGATTTCGGCTTCGAAACGTCCCGGCGCGGTTTGGCGCATCGCCAGCTTTTGTCGCGCCAGACCGGGATCGATCATCGTCAACTCCGTCGTCGCGTTCTCGATGAACGCGCCGTTCTGGTCTACCGAATCGAGTGACACGAATGTCGTCTCCCCTTCTCGACGGACATCGACAAACACGCCGCGGTTGTCATCCTTGCGCATCGCGTGACGAATGATTTGCGCCCAAAACGGACCGAAATCCGGCCACGCCAGCCATTCACCCGCCCAGCGGTTCTTGGCATCACTGGTGAATGCCACGGACATGCCCAATCCGTAACGCCACCACGCCAACAAGGGGTCACCGGCTTCGCTGGCGAGAATAAATTCCGCGGTCGGTTTCGGACGCGTCACGACATAGCCGAGCAACAGCGGTGACAACTCCAGATCGATTCCCTCCAACACCGCGGTCGGACGGACCAGCTGCGCCGTAAAGGGCAACTCGTTGATCGCCGACTTGCTCGCTTCCACGGTTTCCTTGGCGAACACCTGCGGCACCGCGTCGGGCGAATCACAAAAGTAGTAACGCCCGCCACCGATCTGCGCCAATTCCTCCAGCAGATCTTCACTGGCACCTTGTCCGAGAGCGACGGTGGACAGCGTGATTCGATTGGCGGACATGTCCGAGGCGGCGCCTTGGAAATCGCCCGGTGAGGAAACGCCGTCGGTCATCAAGATCACGTGTTTCAGTTTCGCCGTCGCCCCACGCAAGGCGTCGAGGGCGTCGATCATGCCGGGGTACATGTTGGTGCCGCCGGACGCTTCGATGGTGCTGATCGCGTCGATGATTTGACCCTTGTCGGAGGTCGAGCGGAGTTCGGAAACGGTGTAGGCCGATCCGTCGAATGCGATCACGCCGATCGCATCGCGGGGCCCGAGCAATTCAACCGCAGCCCGCGCCGCGTCTTTGGCAAGCTCGATCTTTTGGCCGCCCATCGATCCGCTCTTATCGATCACCAGCATCATCGCCAGTGATGGTTTTTCGCGTTCCTTTTCGAAGTTACTACGGACCGGCAGAATCTCTTCGACCTGCGTTCGGTAGTAACCTCCCAAGCCGAACGACTGGTCGCCGCCGAGCATCACCAGCCCGCCGCCGAGTTCTTTCACGTAGATGCGGATCAAGTCCATTTGCCGCATCGACATCGCCGTCGCGGGAACGTTGGACAGCACCAGACACTCGTAGCCTTGAATTTCGGTCAGATCACTCGGGATGCCCTCGGGCGGTCGAACTTCCACGTCGATCGATTGTTCGTCCAGTGCCCAACGCAGCGAATCGGTTTGGTCCAGATCGGGATCGACCAGCAAGACACGCGGTCGTCCCTGGGCGTACACGACTGTTTCGGCCGCGTTGTTGTCCAGCAACGTGTCGTCAAACCCACGCAGTCGGGCGGCAAAGGATTCTTGTCGCTTGCCCAAGACGGTTTGTCGGAAGCGAAACGTGTTCTCGCCCTTCTTGATCTTCACCGGCTTGGGTTCCTCGTCGCCGATCTGAATGTCGCCGCGATACAGATCGATGTACCCTTCGGTGTCACGATTGCTGCTGACGATCACTTCGACAAAAAACGGTTGCCCTTGACGGACTTGGGTCGGCGCGTCGACGCGCGTCAATTGGACTTCGGGGTCGCTGCGTGATGGCAAGGGCACGGTCCAGATCGGCACACCGCCCTCGGCTGCCGCGGCGATCACGTCGCCCCCACCGGTCGCGTTTCCATCGGACAGCAACACGACCCGGCGAACCCGAGACGGCGGCATCGAAGCGATCGCGGTCCGCACGGCCGCTTCCAGATCGGTCCCGCGACGAGCCGGATCAGGGTCCGCACCATCATTCTGCTGCGCGTCAGTCTGCTGCTCATCAGTCGGCTGCGCGTCCGCGTCTTGTCCCGGTGATGTGGCTTCCGCGTGACTGTCGTCGGTGTTTGCAGCCGCGTCAGTGGTCGCGGTGGCGTCGTCCGCCGCGTCGTCGGATTCCGCGACGGAATCGTGTTCTTCTGGTCCTTCAGTCGGCTCGCTCCCGACCGTCCACTCGTCCCGCAAACTCCTCGGCTCGCGATCAAACTCCAAAAAACGAACGTCGACATCGGCCTGCTCGGCGGCCTGGATCGCCTGAGCGAGAAAGGTATTGGTTTGATCGCGCGCCGCCTGGTCGATGCTCTCGCTGCGGTCGATCGCGAACACGACCATTTGTCGATCGGTTTCCCGCATCAACACCGGCCCGGCCAACGCCGCGGCCAACAGTCCCAGCACGACGATTCGCAACGCCAGCGAGACGCGTTTTTGCCAAACCGGAAAGTCACTCAAGGAGCGGAGGTGATACCAAATCAAAAACGGCACTGCCGGAATCAACAGGTACAACCAAGTGAAATCAGACCACTGCACGGAAACGTTTCCCCGGAGCGAAAGAGGGTGTCGCGACCGCGTCAACTATAGCAGTTTTCTGACCTCGGGTTAGTCTTGGAACAGTTCGCGAATCCCGAAGGTGAAGAAAGTTCCGATTCCAAAATTCACGAGTTCTTCCTGGGGTTTGTACCGCAGGATCAGGGTGTCGCCGGGTTGGACCAGGATGTTCTCTCGCGAGTTGTTCATCGCGACCTGCAAGTCGACGGCAATGTTGTAAGTCCGTCCGCAAGGCAGCTTGCGAATGATGTACAACTGTGTGGGGCTGGCCCCGCCGATGCCTTGGATGAGTCCGCCACCGCCACCGCCACGCGTATTGGACGACACGATTCCCTGGCCGGCCAATGCAATCGCTCCCAACACGTCCAGGTCGTAATCTCGCGGCAGCGGAAACTGGCCTCCGCCGAGCAGCCCGCCGGTGTAGAACAATTCGGTCTCTCTGGATTCGACCATCACGATGTCGCCGGTTTGCAGCGTTACGTCCGAGGGACGGATATGCGGCATCTGTCCGGGGTAATAGCGCAACGGGATCCGGATGATGAATTGCTTTTCCAGTAGCTGGTTGTCGTAGGCAATGCAATTCGCATCGGTTGCAAAAACTTCGTGATCGAAGTGCAGTCCCTGCGGATGCGATCCCGCACCACAAGGTTGCGCCAGCAGTTGGCTCATCAATTCATTGCGCCGTTCGGCGGGGATTTGAGAGGTCTTGTAGATTACGACTTCGTTGCGTTCATTGAATCCGGGTAGTCCGCCGGACTCCATCAATGCATTGAGCACGTCGTTGCGTCGCTCGGGCAAATCGATCGTGTAGCCGGCGGCCGTGCCATCGGATCCGACCGCGGTCTGTGCGTTGAAGCGGATCACGGTTACCGTATGAGACCGGCGTTGCATCAACGACACCACGGGATAATTCACTCCCGGCGGCAGGATTTCTTCGTCCCGGTAGCGTCGTGAGATCTCGTCGCGTGCCTGTTCGAGTGTCAAACCACTGACATTGAACGGAGCCAGCAACGGTAACGTGACCAGGCCACCTTCCTGCACCGGAATCGGATACCCGATGGACGGTTTCAAGAACGACTGGTCCGAAGGCATGTTGACCGGCGGAGGCGTCGGGGGGCTGTTGGGGGCCGAAAACGGCAGCACGCCATCGATGTAGACGCTCAAAATGTCGCCTTCCCCCAACAAGTATTTCTCTTCGTGGGGACGGGCGAGCAACACCACCGGAACCGGGACCTGTTCGCTTTTCGGCACCCCCAACAATGCATCGGGCAAGTCAAAAACAGGGATCCCCGTGACCGGCGAGAGAACCGACGTGCACCCGGTGTTGAGGATGGCCAGCAATGCGCAAAGGGAAAGCGACCAAAGTGTCACGAATTGACGAATGTTGCGGTCCATTTTTGGCATCCTTGCCGAAACGGGATTCTGAAGAAAATGCTCGAACATTAACGACGCGGCATCCGGCGGGATGCGGCGTCGATTTTTATATTTGTCGCCGTCGTTACGCCTGCGAGTGGAATCCGTTCCGCTCCAAGCTCGACCACCGCGCGTTTACAGGAACTCGGGGTTTGCCGCAGGGAGTTCATCGGGGATCGGAAGCGGCTCAACTTCTATTTCAGCCGCCGGTTCTGGAGCCGTTTCCGTTGCGTCTTGGGGAATCAGTTCGTAGGATTCTGGCAGGTCGTGCGGAACGTCATGGGCGACGGGGCTGCAGGAACACATCGCCATCGCCAAATCGGGGTTCAAGGGCGCAAGACGCCAGCGATCGACACCCCGTACGACCGCGTCGGCGTGACCGAAACTGTATCCCTGGTACCAAGGCACGGCCGCCGGATAGGTTTGGTGAATCGCGTCCCCGCTCAACAGTCGCCGGGTAGGCACCGGTGGCGGACATTGCCCCATCCCCATCGCTGTTTCCACGTACGCCGCGATGTATCCCGATTTGACATCGTCAGCGCAGGGAGACGACGCGTATTGGCTTTGGTAGTTCTGTTCCCAGACCTGACGCGCTTGTTTGGTCGCCCGCATCTTGATCGACGTGCGCTTCGTCATCGCCCCGTAGGGCTGCCATGTCGATCGAATCGCATCTGCCACACAACCCGCGCTGCAAAGGATCGCGACGATCGCAATGATGCCACCGCAGTCGATGGTCATTGAACGCGAACCGAACCGTTTGGATCGGACCGGAAGCTGTTGTTTCCTCTCGTGCATTGCGTCACTCCATTGTCGCGCACTTCACCGTGACCGGAATCGTCGACCCGCGTCACAACGTCCAGGGACTCACATCCTTGTTCATCCCATCGCCTCCGCCGCATCCCCGCTGGGCACATTGCGTTCGTCGCGATGTGCTTGCGCCGGTGCGCGTGCACGCTTGGGCGCGTGCGGAAGGCTATGGAGGTAATCGGCCGATTCTGGCGATGATCCGTCTGATTTCGTCGCGGCCGAACCAACCCTGACAGCCGGTACAAGCCGAATGCGAACGTTCCTGCAACTCGGTCCGGAAAGCGTCGAAACGGGACAACCGCAAACGTCAACCGGATCGTCACATCCGTCACCAAGTCACGACGCTACGCGACCACCCTGCGCTGAAACAGCGCCCACTCGGCGATCACCAACCCGGTCGCGGCGACGATCAAATAAAACCACGGGGAACGCCCGGCCGGCGGTAACTCGCCGGCCGTCGTTTCGGGTAGCTCCGGTAAACGCAAATCGCTTTCGTTGGCGTCGGAAAGATTGACGGCGACTAAATTCGCGTCATCGGCGACGCCCATTGGAGCGGTATCACTGCCGCCAGAATCACTGTCGCCGGTTTCGGAGACGTCTTTGGTCGTCAATCGGTACACGCCGACCGACGGCAGCGGCCCCAATTTGACTTTGTTGCGTTGCACCGTGACCAGCGTGCGTTCACCGGTCGGTGCGATCAGGTTGGCGGTGCCCGATTCGGAATCTTCGGCCACATCCCAGGGAACCTCCGTGGTCAGCCCCGTCGCCAGCGCGGGACGGATTTCGCCGGTTTCACGAAAGAACCAATTCATCGCGTTGGTCATCAACACCGGAAACGCGATCCGCAGCGGCAAATCGCTGGTGTCCAAATCCGAGGCGAGCAACAAGATCCGTCCCTCGCTCCGTTCGATCGACACACACACGCGATCACCGCCGGCAGTCTCCAACAACGTCGTCGGAGTGCCCAGTGTTTCGCTGACTTCCAGATCGCGACCGCCGGCCAGAATCACATTTTGCAACTGGACGTGACGCAGCAACGGAGACTGTTTTTCTTGTTTGGCAATGATCGGGTTTTCGACCTGTTCACCGAGTCGCCATGCGGGTTGCCCGTCCGGTCCGATAACGGGGCCCGATTCGGGGATGTCGACCAACAGCACCGGACCTTCGGGAAGGGTCTCGGGAACCGTCCCGGCAAACACCGTCAACTGCGCCGCCGGTTCCGGGCCGACCGCATCGGATGGGAGAATCTGGACCAACGGAATCGATTCCAAAACACGTCGCAAGTAATACGACTCGGAATCTTCACCGGCGACCAGTTTGACGGGGATCTCGGGGCGGTTGGGCAGGATCGCGCGGGCGACGTTGTCAACCTGCAGCACGTCGTCGGACTTCAGTTCACCCGTCAGCACGCCACCGGCGCGGGAGGTGCTGTCGATTTGTTTTCGAAACGAACCCTCGGCCTCGATTTCCAGCGGAATCACGTCCACCAACGCATCATCCAATTTGAGCGTCAGCCGGGTTTCGGCCGGCTGAGAAGAAAAGTTATGGACTTCAACCAACAGCGAATAGCCGATCGGATCGACGGTCGAACGCCTGACTTGGAACGTCGTGATGGCGAGGTTGTCCTGCGACGTACCGACTTGCATCCAGCGGACATCGTCGCCGGTCAGTGAACGCCGTCGCTCCGCCGCCGCTTCGGCTGCCGCGTCATTGGACGCATCGTTGGCATCGGAGGCCGGCTGCGGTGCTGCGTCGGTCAACAGATCACGGTCGGCAACGCCGCCATCGCTGAACACCACGATCCTGCGTTTTTGGTCATCGGCGGCCAAGCGTCTCGCCGCCGTGATCGCGTCGCCGATCCGGGTCGGTCCATCGGTCGGCTGGATTTCCAGCAACGCTTCTTGAACCGTCGGGGCGAAATCCGACATTCCGACCACGACGCGGACGCTGCCGCCGGCGGTGATCAAGGCAATGTTGTCGCCCGAGCGCAGGGTGCCGGCGACGTCCGACGCCTGCTCGATCGCGTCCTGTAGTCGAGTGTTCCCCGTGGCCGGATCGACCGCCCGCATGCTGGCGGAATTGTCGACCACCAAGATCAGATCTTGCCCCGTGTCTTCCTGGGAATTCCAAAGCGGATCGGCGATCGCAAACCCCAGCAGGCCGACAAAAGCCAGTTGCAGCAGCAATGAAATCCAGTGTCGCAGGTTTTGCCAGAGCGATCGTTGGCGTTTCTGTTCAAACACCTGGTCCCAAAACAGCAGCGTCGACACCGGTCGTCGTCTGAGCCGGGTTTTGAGAATGTAAAAGGCGATGATCGGCAACGCCGCCAACAGCCAAATCAATTTGTCCGGTGAAGCGAATGACATCCGTTACCCCACCGCCGCGGCACGCATCATTTTCAACAGCACCGCGTCAAACGGAACGTCCGTTGTCGTGCGGGTGTGGGCCAATCCGTGGGTTCGGCAGTACGTTTCGACGTCTTGCACAAACGTTTCGAACAGCTGTTTGTAATGGCGCAGTTTTCGTTCGGTGACCGTCACTTTTTTCTCCGTCCCCGTTTCGCAATCGACCAGCTGCACATCGCCCAATAACTTGGGGTCCGCTTCCTGGCGTGTGTGGATTTGAATCACGTGTGGTTCGAACTGGGCGTATCGCAGCCGGTCGACACCTTCGCGGAAACCGTCTTGGTCGAACAGGTCACTGATGATGACCGCCAGTCCGGTTCGAGGGGCGCGGCCGACGAATTCGCCCACGGTCCGGCGCAGGTCGGTTCGTTCACCGTGACATTTCAACCCTTCCAAGAATCGCAGCACACTCAAGATTTGATCCTTGCCTCGCACCAGCGGCATCACCACCTTGACCCCGTCTGCATAGGCGACGATCGAAACGCGATCCAAATCGGCCAACGCGATGTATGCCAGCGCGGCGGCGATTTGCCGGGCCAGTTTGAATTTTGGCGGGTCGGCCGATTCCGCCGTCGCAAACGTCTCGTCCACTTCCATGCTCTGTGACACGTCCAGCAGTAGATAAACGTGCAAATCCTCTTCTTCCTGAAACCGTTTCAACAACAGATCGCCGTGACGGGCGTAAACATTCCAATCCAAGTAACGTAGGTCATCGCCGTGCATGTACTCGCGGTGATCAGAGAATTCGATCCCACCGCCGGTCTGCATCGTCCGTCGCTGCGCGAGCAGTTGGCCCTGGAACATCCGCTTGCTCAGCAGAGACAGGTATTCGAGTTGCTTGAGAAAATCGGAATCGAACATGGATAGGGGCCGGCGGCTGAATCGGCGACGTTGGCGTGTGCTGCTGAAATTCTAGATGCTCGTTCCCGGGCTCCTGCCTGGGAACGCGGTGTCGGCAAGGCTCCGCCTGGTCATCGGCGATCACCCCGCCATTGCCGCTTCCTGGCCGGTTTTTTCCAGCAGATCGTCGATGATCTTGTCGACGACGATTCCTTCGGCCTGGCCTTCAAAATTCAGCATCACCCGGTGCCGCAACACGCCGTGGGCGACCGATTTCAAATCGTCCTTGCAAACATGGAAACGGCCGTCCAAGACGGCTTTGATTTTGGCGCACAAGATCAATGCTTGGGCACCGCGTGGGCTGCTGCCGTAACGCACGAACTGTCGTACCATCGCCGTCGCCGCTTCGTGTTCGGGGTGTGTCCCCATCACCAACAAAATCGCATAACGCCGCACTTCATCGGCGATCGGAATCTGCCGCGACAGATCGCGGAGCTGCAACACCCGCTCCCCCGAAACGACTTTGCCCGGCGGAGGGATTTCGCCGGCGGTCGTGCGGTCCATGATCGTTTCCATTTCCTCGGTCGTCGGAAACGGAACCAACAGCTTCATCAGGAACCGGTCCAGCTGGGCTTCGGGTAGTGGATACGTGCCTTCCATCTCCAACGGGTTCTGGGTTGCCAACACAAAGAACACGCCTTCGAGCTGGTGCGACGTTCCCGCAACCGTCACGCTGTGTTCCTGCATCGCTTCCAACAGCGCGGACTGTGTCTTCGGCGTCGCCCGGTTGATTTCATCCGCCAAGACCACGTTGGAGAACAGCGGGCCACGCTGAAATTGGAACTCCTTTTTGCCGTTGTCGCCTTCGACCAAAATGTTGGTCCCGATCAGATCGGCCGGCATCAAATCGGGCGTGAATTGGATCCGGCTGAATGGTGCCTCCAAAACTTCGCTGAGCGTCCGCACCAGCAGCGTTTTTCCCAAGCCCGGGACGCCTTCGAGCAAGACATGACCGCCCGCGATCATCGAAATCAACACGCCATCGACGATCGGCTCCTGGCCGACGATTCGTTTGGCGACTTCGGTTCGTAACAGTTCAAACTCGTCGCGGAACTTCCTCAGCTCGGCACGAAACTCATCCTCGGACAACTGCTGCATCTTCTTGGTTCCGTCTCGCATTGATTCGTCGATTGGTCAGGCCGATGGCAACCCAGCCATCCCCCCGGCACCTAGTGATAACCGTTCCCGCCACCAGATGCAAAGGAATTGGCGAATTCTGGTAGACAGAATGTCTGGAAAGCGGGCGTTGCCTGCGCCGCGGCGGCGTCCCGTTTCCAAGAAGAATGCCACGAACGAACGGTCGCGTGGAGGTTTTCGCGTGGAGGTATTCGCGTGGTGGTTGCGGTACACTAGGGCAAAACGCATCCCGACCGATCTTCCCTCTTCACCTCCCAGGCAGATTTCCATGCGAGCCGTCTCGTCACTGATTCTACTGTTTGCCCTCGGAACGGTATTGACCGCTCAGACGCGCGAAGAAATCGTTCGCGGCGACAAAGAGAAGGTCGAGAGGGAAGGTTTCTGGATCTATAACGACATTCCGGGGGCTTTCGAAGAGGCCAAAAGGACGGGCAAGCCGATCGTCGTCGTGTTGCGTTGTTTGCCGTGTCACGAGTGCGTCAAACTGGACGACGAATTGGTCGATACCGATCCGGTGATCCGCCCGCTGTTGGAACAATTCGTCTGTGTGCGCCAGGTCGCGACCAACGGTTTGGATTTGGACCTGTTCCAATACGACACCGATCAATCCTTTGCCGTCTTCTTTCTCGCCGCCGACAAGACGATCTATGGACGATTCGGCACGCGTTCGCATCGCACCGAATGGATGGGCGACGTCTCATTGAAGGGGCTCGCCAAAGCACTTCAAGGGGCGCTGGACCTGCACGCCGATCGCGCCAAGGTCAAAGACGCGTTGGCCGGCAAACGCGGTCGGCCGATGGAAGTGTCGTCGCCCGAGCGCTATCCGTCGCTGAAAGACAAGTTTACCGACAGCCTGAACTACGATGGCGACGTCGTCAAAAGTTGCATTCACTGTCACCAGATCGGCGATGCCCAACGCGAGTACTACTGGCACGACAGCAAACCGATTCCCGACAAGGTGCTTTGGCCTTACCCGCATCCCAAGACCGTCGGATTGATCATGGATCCCAACGAAATGGCGACGGTCAAGGAAGTCACGCCGGATTCGGTCGCCTCTCGAGCAGGGCTTCGCAGTGGCGACGTGATCACAACGCTCGATGGCCAACCGATGCTTTCGATCGCGGACATCCAGTGGGTGTTGCACAACGTCGATCCCGCCGGAGGTGCGGTGCCGGTTGAAATCAAACGCGACGGGGCAGCGGTTGCCGCGCAGTTGCGATTCCCCAAGGACTGGCGCCACGCCAGTGACTTGTCGTGGCGCGTGACGACGTGGGGCCTGCGTCGGATCGCTGCCGGCGGAATGGTGCTCGAGCCCTCGACCCATTCCGATGCCGAACGCCGCGGGGGCGGAAACGGATCCATGGCGTTGCACGTCGAACGAGTGGGGAAATACGGGCCCCACGGAACCGCCAAGCGAACTGGATTTCGCGAGGGCGATGTGATCACGTCGTTCGATGGGCGCACCGATCTGTCCAGCGAACAGGACTTGTTGACCTACGTGGTCACCTCCAAGCGGGCTGGCGATCGCGTCGATGTCACCGTCCAACGCGGCGGTAAAGAACTGACACTGACGTTGCCGATTCAGAAATAATCGGAGCCAGGCTTCCAGCCTGTCATCCAAGTGGGATAGGCTTCCAGCCTGTCATCATCGGTGTACCAATCGGCCGCTGGCAGAACCGTCTGCTTCACAAAAGGACCTCACATGTCATCCCCCACCGGACATCCGGTGATCACACTCGGCGACATTCGATCGGCCGAACAACGGATCGCGGACTTCGTCGTCCGCACACCCGCGATCCGCTGCGAAGCGATCTCCGATCGGCTCGGCTGTGACGTGTCATTCAAGGCGGAGAACCTGCAGCATGTCGGCGCGTTCAAAGCACGCGGTGCGGTTAATGCGGTGATGAGTCTGAGCGATCAGGAGGCCGAGCGCGGCGTCGTGACGCATTCGTCCGGAAACCATGCCGCCGCGATCGCCCGTGCGGCACGATTGCGAGGCATTCCGGCATTCATCGTGATGCCCGAGGACTCATCACCTAAAAAAATTGCGGCGGTCGAATCCTTTGGCGTCGCGCCGGTCTTTTGCGGCCCGTCGACGCAGCAGCGTGAGCAGGCTGCCGCCGAGTTGCAGCGGCGGACCGGTGCGATCCTGGTGCATCCCTTTGAAACGCCGGCGGTGATGGCGGGGCAGGGGACGGTCGGACTGGAGTTGCTCGAGCAGATCAGCGGGCTCGATGCCATCCTCGTGCCCGTCGGCGGCGGAGGACTGTTGGCGGGGGTTTTGGTCGCCGTCAAAACGCTACGGCCGGATGTGAAAGTCTTTGCCGTTGAACCGGCCCTTGCCGATGACACCGCGCGAAGCTTGAAGGCCGGATCGCCGCAACCGCCAACGCGCTATGACACCGTCGCTGATGGTCTGCGTACCCAAGTCGGTGACCGGACGTTTCCGATCATTGAGGAATTCGTCGACGATCTGTTCCTCGTCTCGGAGGCAGACATCTTGTCGGCGATGCGAACGATCGCCGAAGACGCCCACTTGGTTGCCGAACCGTCAGGAGCGGTCGCGTTTGCCGGACTGGTCGACCACGCCGAGCGTTTCGCCGGGCAAACGACCGCCGTCATCATCAGCGGCGGCAACCTCAACTTTGGCGATTGCCAGTTGGGCCGGGAATGACTCCCGTGCCACCGCCCGCCAACCCACTGCCCGCCAACCGGCACATCCCCAGTGCCCACCCGAGCCAGGCAGCCGAAGCGGCCACGGCAAGATCCAACCCCCGCTCCAACTCCCGAAGCGTCGTTCCCGCAGTCGCGACACTCCCCAAAACGCCCCGCGATCTAGGCCATCCACCCGGGGACAGACCCCATCCACCCGGGGACAGACCCCATCCACCAATCCACCCGAGACCCAATCCACCCGGGGACAGACCCCATCCACCCGGGGACAGACCCCAATCCCCAATCCCAACCCACCGGGGACAGACCCCGGACAATCCCGGGGACCACCCGGACGGACAATCCCGGGGACAGACCCCGGACAATCCACCCCGACGGACAGATCCCACCGGGGACAGACCCCGGGCAATCCACCCCGACAATCCACGAGGCTGGAGCATGATGGAAGCAGGGGGAGAGAGGGCAGGCAGGGGCGAGTGGGGCATATAGGGACCATGCGTCTATAGGTCTTCTGCCTTCAGAAATCGCTTGGGGACCGCCACTGATCGGCCATCGATGTGGAACAGTTCGGCTGATCACCGAATCTCCAGCTACCTGTCAGCGTTTCAGCGAAACAGATCAGGCTTGGTTTCACGTAAAATCGCTAGCGTGTCAGCCCGTGTTTGGGCATCCAGGTGCCGGTACGCATCATCTTGGTTTTCGCCCTTCAGGACGGCCAACAACTGACGCATCACTTCCTCCTTGAGTGGCTTCTGCATCGAATCGAAGGCCGGAGAATAGATCAAGTAGCTGCACGGGTATTTGAACATGCGGGTCTGCAAATCGAAGTCCCGGAGCGAACGGCCACGACTGTCCACCGGCCCGCGTTGACCAAATTCCTCAGCAAAAATGACCGAACCATTGACCGGGTCGGACAGTGGCGCCTCATCACAGAACAGCGCATAATCGACGACCGGTTTGGCGATCAACCGAAGTTGGGCATTCCATTCGGCCGCCTCGTCGCTACGTTCGGCGGTTCCTTCACCTTGGTGCATCAGCTGACGCAGCGAAAAATCCGCCTGTGTGATCGCGTTGTGCATTTGCGTCTGGTGCTCCAAAACCATCAGCGCAACGATGTCGCTGTACGGAGAAAGGTAATCGTGTGTCTCAAAGTCGTCCCACAAACTCAACCGATTCCCATTTTCGCGAGTGTCCAATTGGCCGCCGCGAAGAAAAGTATTGCCCATGTGACGCATCTCCCCGTGTCTCCCCGTCACATACCATCCGCCCCACCGTTGCGAGAATGGGCTGGTGTGGTCGGTGATGAATGACTCACGCTGCGAAGCCACGCTTCCGTCAACCTCCGGATACACGCTGCGAACGGTGTGGCCCGGAACGCCCTGTGTCATGGAGGTCGCATGACAAGCCAGACAGTCATAGTAGGCCTGCTCGACCTTGGCACGCCATGGCATCATGTCAACGGTGTAAAACGCGGTACCCAGTTTGGGATCCGCCGTTGAGATCTCCATTAAGGAACTGCCCCGGACCCATCCCACGTAGGTATCGTCGTTGAAATAGATCGCACGCGGGTTGCGGCGTGAGATGTAACGCACCTGCATACTTGTCTTGGAGAACACCAATGTTTGCGACGACTCCGGGATCTCAAGTGCACGCAGAAGAGACCGCAGATAGCCGGTTTCGCGTGAGTATTCCAGCTGAATCGTTTTGGCGTTCAACTTGTTGACCAGTCGGCTGACCCGATTGTCGGCGGCCGTTTGAGAGTATTCAAACGGTGCCTTCTCGATATCGATGCTCAGGTTGATCTGGGCTCCGGCGGGGGCGCCGAATGGAACGATGCAGCACACCGCGATGGCGACCAAACGAAGGGCAATACGCAACTCAAAGTCGCCACTGGGCATGATGATGCCATGAAATCGTTGAGAATGTGCAGTCAGACAACGCCGACGCAATCAGGCGACAGCTCGTCGGTTTCAAATCAATCGTTGCCCCGGCGATTGATCAACGAGGCCTCGGAGACCCGTTATAGAACTGCACCACGAAGTATAGATTCTAGTCCGTTTCGCTGCTCAGGACAATACGGATCTTCCAAGGTTCTGTTCTGACGTCTCAGCGGCACACCATTCCCCGGGGACCATTCCCCGGGGACAGTCCCCAGATCATTCCCCGGGGACAGTCCCCAGATCATTTGGTCTGTCCCCGACCTCAGCACGTCGGGGACAAGCACGTCGGGGACAGACCCCGTCAGGGGAAATGTTCGAAAAAAAACTTGACTTGCCGGCTGCATTCGGGTGGAATGCACCTAGTTAATCAGGCGACGAGATGACTCGTTTTGTTCGCCGCGGATGTTTGAGAATGATCCTCAATCCCGCGGCAGTTTCCGGAAACGGGTTGGGGAGTCTCTGCGATGGCAAGATCCAATCGTTGCGAAGTGATGGATCCGAGTGAAGTTCAAGTCTTTCACGTCGTCAGCCGAACCACACGAGGTTGTTGGCTCTTCGGCCAGGATTCGATCTCTGGCAAGAATTACGACCACCGAAAAGTCTGGATCGAGGAGTATCTGCAACGCTTTGCGGCTTGTTTCGCGATCGACTTGCTTTCCTTCTCCATTCTCTCCAATCACTTCCACCTCGTGCTGCGATCCCGTTCCGACATCGTGGGAACGTGGGACGACACCGAAGTGGCCCGGCGCTGGCTGATGATCTGCCCCGAGCGGAAAGATGACCACGGCAATCCGATGACGCCCTCACAGGCGGAGCTGGACCGCATTCGCAAATCCCCCGAGAAACTTGCCGAGATCCGAGCGCGGCTGAGCAACCTCTCTTGGTGGATGCGTCTTTTAAATCAGCGAATCGCTCAGCGTGCCCATATGGAAGACGACACGAAGGGGCATTTCTTCGAAGAACGCTTCAAAGCAATTCCGCTGGTCGACGAAGAGGCTGTTTTGGCCTGTTCTGTCTATGTCGACCTGAATCTGATCCGGGCGTGCATCGCGGAAACGGTGGAGTTGAGCGACCATTCATCGGGACAACTTCGCGTCGAAGCGGTCCAGGCATCGCAACAAGCTCCACAGGAAGATTCGAAAGTGTCGGCCGATGGCGAAACTCAAGCCGCCGATCCGCAAGCTCGCCGCGCGGACGCCTTTCTTTCGCCGGTGAATCTTCACGAGGGGACCGCCCCAGCTGGACCGCAGCCGAGCAAGACCAACGCCCGCTGCAGTGACAAAGGCTTCTTGGCGATGAGCGAGGAAGAGTACTTGGAGCTGTTGGATTGGAGTGCTCGCCACTTGGCTCCGGGCAAGCGAGGCTGCACGCCCGAAGGCCATCCGCCGATCTTGGAGCGTCTTGGATTATCGCCGACGCTTTGGTTGTCGCTCGTCGCAGACTTCGGCAGCCTGTTTTCCACCATCGCGGGCCGTCCGGAGCATCTCGATACCGAAAGGACCAAGCAGACCGGGCGTCGTTTCTACGTTCCCAAGCAAGCCCGCGACCTATTCGGGCAAGCAGCTTAGGCTGCCCCGTCTTCCAATCAGCCGACGACGCTGTTGATAGCCGCTCGGAAAACGCACGATGTGAACGAGGGAGGCGACGCAAGCGTGGCGAGAGCCGTACGGCTTTTCATCAGATGCCCAGCTTCAGAGGCCACCGGCCGCCTGCGAGCAAATCGCAGTGGCGTCTTGATCCCTCGTTGCCCATCGCGTGATCCTTTTCAGCGACGCCCTCCGTGGCATCCATCGAGCGTCTTCCTTGACTCAAAACGAATTCAACTGAATAAGTGTGTCCTCAGGGGATGACTGCCGGTCACTGCCGGGGACAGACCCTGGGTGAATGGGGACAGACCCCAGGTGATCGGGGACAGACCCCAGGTGATCGGGGACAGACCCCAGGTGAATGGGGACAGACCCCGGGTGAATGGGGACAGACCCCGGGTGAATGGGGACAGACCCCGGGTGAATGGGGACAGACCCCGGGTGAATGGGGACAGACCCTGGGTGAAGGGTGGGGTGTAAAAAGAGGAGAATGGGACAAACTGGTGTGGTGTCGTGTAGACGACGGTTGGCGCGAACGCCAGATTAGGCGTGTAGCGATGGGGGATTTTGGTTGCAAAATGGCGAGATGAATGGTTCGTCGAGTTTGCGGTCATGTCGCGCAGCGTCCCCCGCGCCTCCCCATGGAGAGACAAGGTGATCTTTGACCCCAATGAATCGCATCAGTTGACCGGCACGCATGCGGCGTTGTATCGCGAGTCGCTCGGCGTGATGCTGGATGTTTTCCGCGAGGCACTGTTTGACGGGAGCGAAGACTACGTGTCGGTCTGGTCCTTCGGCGTCACCTTGTTTGACGAGTTGCATTGGCAACAACAATTGGGGTTGTTGCTGTCGGTTTCCCGTTGTGCTCTGAACGGATCCGGCGATCCGGAGGACTGGAACGCCCTGGAAAAAGCCTCGTTTTATGCCGTCTATCGAAACGTCCTTTCCTATCTCGAGATTGAACGTGACCTGGAGCGGATGGACGCATCGGAGATGGAATACACGCTCGACGAGGACGAACTGGATTTGGAGGATGATGACGAGTACGACGAGGGCGGTGACGAAGGAGAGGGGGACGAACAGAGTTGGCAGGAGCTGATCACTGCGGCCTACCAGGAGAAGTGTCTTCGGGAAGGGCAGACACCGGAGGAGATCGAAGCGTTCTTGCGATACACTCCCGACGGCGATGGTGATCTGCAGCACTGGTTCAGCTTGTTGGAAAGTCTCGCCGATCAGACGTTGGACGACCGGGACTTTGAGATGGCGGCGACGTTGATGGATGCGGATCCCGAAATCGCGACGGTGATCAAAACGCAACTCGGGATCCAGCCGGACTACTTCGTCGCCACCGCCGACGAACCGTCGAGTGAAGCGGTCAGCGAGATGTTCCAAGAACTGGCCGAGCTTGCCGGGGTGCCTGCGGTCGGCGGCGACGATGACGCGCCGTATTAGGTGCGCTCGGCAAAACGCGATCGGACTGCGCCGCGTTTCTATCACGACGCAATCCGATCGTTCATTGGATGCAGCCAAGAAGTCCGTTGAACACTCCCGCTGCGTTCTCGCTCGACGGGACCGGACGGGTTGGGGCTACGCTGTGCAGCATTTGTTAGCGGTCGGGCGCGCGACCTCCGGTGTTTTGGCAAAGATGAGGAACCGGAGGGCTCGCGCCCTGCCGCTAAAACCTAAAGAAACACAGAGGAAAAATGCTTCACAGCGCTAGGGCTTGGGGGCCCATTTGAGTTCTGCTGCGAGGCGAACTTGCTGGGCGTCGATCACATTGGTCAGTTTCTCGGCTAGCAGGTTGATCTCCATGTCTTTGTCCACCAAGTTTTCGCCAGACTCGTGGCCCTGGAGCGGGGCAATCGTTTCCGTGGCGAGTTCACCGAGTTCGATTTCACCTTGTCCGGCGACGGCCCGCAGGTAAGCTTGGGCGACGGTCAGGTGCCGAAGTGATTGTCCCGCGTCGTAGCGGTACTGGTCACGGTCGCGTTCTATCCGCGCCTTTCGAATCTCTTTTTCTTCCGCGGCCAGTTTGGCGGACAGCGTTTTTTTCCCGGCCAAGTACTGGGACGTTTTCCGCTGCGAGGGATCTTTCGTGGCTCGAATCAGGTGCGATTTCGCGATCGCCAATTCGCCCATCGTTGCGAGCACTTGAATCTCTCGCGGGGTCGGCGGCGTATCGCCATCTTGCAGACGGACCGACACTTCGTCCATTTTGTCGGCGATCGTCAGGATTCTCGATTCCTCTCGGACCATCGCTGCCGACGCGGCCAGCTTCAGCCACGCGGAGCATTTGTCGAGCGTATCGGCGAGCACCGTGCGGTCGGTCGAGGCGGCTTGCTCGCGCACCTCCGTCAGGTTCTCCAATGCTTCATAGCAGAGCGGCCAGTAGGCGCTGTTGGACACGATCACCCAACCGCGCAAGTTTTCGGGACGATCGTCTCGAATGGTCGGTCGATCGGCAGGCTTGACAGCCAACTCTTCGGCACCGGAATTGCCTGCCAAAGCACCTAAACCGGCCACTAAGGCTGCCAGCGCAAGGGTCATCTTCATCGCTCAATGTCTCATGGGAAAGAGAGGAGGGGATTGAGCCTCGAACAGTTCAGCTCATTGCCTTCCCAGCCAACGCAAGCATTGGGCCAAATTAATTGGTCGTGATTGAAAATGCGAGAAAAGACGGCTTTCGGTGGCGAATGCCCGCGAACGCATCAAGCTGACCAGGGATTCGTGCAATGTTCTGGAAAAAGATTTTCCAGGCACTCTCAAACATCTTTCCGAAACGGCCGGTGAATCAGCCCCAGGCTTGGCGAAGGACGCGAACAAAGTTGCCGTGGAAAATCGCGGCGCGATCCGAATCGCTGTAGCCTCGGCCGGCGAGCAGAGCATCCAGTTTCTGCAAGTCGGCAATCGTCTCGACATCGCGGGGGCACTGTTCGTTTCCAAAGCCCCCGTCCAAGTCGCTGCCCAACCCACAATGATCAGCGTTGCCGGCCAGCTGGCAGACGTGGTCGATGTGGTTGGCGATGTCTTCGAGAGTGATGTTCATCTGCTTGGGATGCGATTGTCCCCGAACGAATCCGGGCACGACCATCCAGACATCGAACGCCGCTCCCAACACGCCGCCGCGATCGATCACCGCTTTGATTTGAGCGTCGCTGAATTGCCTGGGATCATCGACTAACGCGCGGCACATCTGATGGCTGGCCCAAATCGACCCGCCGAACAGGTCCAGGGCTTCCCAAAAGCAGGCGTCGTTGAGGTGCGTGGCATCCAGGATCATGCCCAGCTGGTCCATCCGCCGAATCAGTTCGCGGCCCTCGTGCGGCAGCCCCCCTTGGACGTCGTGCCCCATCGAATAGCGACCGATCCCGTAGTGCGATGGCCCCAACGCCCGCAGGCCGTACTCCCAAGCCCGATCTAAATGGTCCAGCGTGACGATCGAATCGGCACCTTCCAGGGACAAGATGTATCCGACCGGGGCGTTGGCGTTGGCTGCGGCGGCCGGATCGGCCCAGCGCTTGAGATGGCTTTCCAAACCGTCAAGGTCCCGGATCTGGAACATCTGGTTCTGTTCTTCCATCTCTCGATACCAGGCGAGTTGCGCTTGGGTCATTGCCCATGCCTGGGACGGCGATTCCCAATTGGCGACGAAGGAACGCGGTTTCATGCAGCCGGCGATCTGCGTGGCGACACAGAGACCGATCCCGCCGCGGCGCATGTCGCTGAGCGAAACCACACCGGCCGCTTGACCCTTCATGCGCGGCGGCAGAATGCTCTCGGCGTCACGGATTTCGGACACCGGTCGCCGCAGGTCTCGATTCCATTCCATCGCGTTCATGCTGAGATCAAGGTGGGCGTCAAAGATCAGTTTCATGGTTCGTCCGGGCGGAGCAGGGGAGGGGAGGGGAGGGGGGTGAAGCGAGGCTGGATCGTCAAACGACGCGGCTACGAATCGGTTTGGATCGCGTCGGAATCCGATCGGCGGACTTGCCGAGTCGCATCGGTGCCGAGCACGGCGATCGCGGCGACAAAGTACATGCCGGCACAGGTCATGAACACGTACGTCTCTCCACTGCCGGACGCTTCGCCGAGTGTCATCAGCCGTGGAACGACGATCGAGCTGGCCGCGGCGCCGAAGTTGCCCCACATGTTGCCCCATCCGAACACGGCTGCGGTATTTCGCCCGCCGACATCTTGCATGAACGCCCAGACCGACGGGTTGCCGATGTCGGTCATCAGTGACACCATCGCGCAACAGGCAACCACCCACCAGACGGACTGGTAACTTAAACAGCCGAGGTAGGCAAACCCGGCCAGACAGCACGTTACCGCGAGCGGCACGATCCGGCCCCAGCGGTGACCCAAACGTACGACGGCGTGATTGCCCAGCCAACCGCCGATCAACTGGCCGGGAATCGCGATGGCCAACACGCCGGTGACCATCAGCGAGCCGAGCAACGCTTCGACGCCGCGTTCTTCTTTTAAAAACGTCGGCAGCCAGGTGATCAAGAACGCCCAGCCGAACACCAGGCAAAACTGGGCCAGCGAATTGAGCCACAGCGAACGGCTTTGCAGAATCGCCAGCATCATCGGTCCGATGTCGCGGAGGTTCGTTGTCGCCGCGGCCGTTTCGTCGGCTGATTGATCCGAGCGGCCGATCAATTCCAGTTCCGCGTCATTGACCCCCGCGTGCTCCTCCGGTCGGTTTCGAACGATCACGTAGTAGGCGATCGCTGCGATCAAGCCGACCAAGCAATACAGATACAGCACGTACCGCCAGCTGCTGAGTTGGTAGACGAGAAACGTGGTCAGGAACGGGGCCAACGTGCCGCCGAGTCGACCGCCGATGGAGACGAAGGAACTGGCTTGGGCGCGGGCGCGAAAGTGAAACCAATTGCGGATCACGCCACTGCTGGTCGCGTAGGCGCCCGCTTGGGCGACCCCGAAGGCCAGCCGCGCGACCAGCAGGGCGCCCAGCGTCGTCCCCATGCCCGACCAACCGGTCAACAGCGACCAGGCAAGAATGTAAAACGTCAGCATGATCCGTCCGCCGAATCGATCGCTGGCCCACCCCGAAGGAACTTGAAAGAGCGCGTAGGCAAAAAAGAACGCGCCCAACACCTCACCGATTTCTTCTCGGGAGGCTCCCTTGAAATCATTCAGGAATGAATCGCTCTTGACGATTTCGCCGAGACAGACGCGGTCCAGATACAGCATGAACGCCATCAACACGCTGACCGCGATGATCCGTTTTCGCACCGACGTGGGGTGAACGCCGACGTGGGGTGAATCAGGGGGTGAATCCATGTGTTTCTGCCTGGGAGAGCATCGTGCGAGTGAGCTGGTGGGGGAGGCTTTCAGTCTGTCGGGGTTGGAATGACGAGCCTGGACGCCGATCCCACGGGCATCGTTCAAATGGTGATCCGTCTGGCCCTGGCCACAACGGGCCAGGACTCGATGGCGCGCCCCTTGTCGACGCACCAGACTTCCGAGTGCAATGCGACGGTTGGACAGATGTGGGTGGGAACGCCGTACACGACGGTGCCGACGGGGTAGTCGTCGGCACGATCGGTCTTCAGCACCAAGTGTTCTTCGCTGTGCCCCACCGCTTCAGCGTCTGGGAGTCCAAAAAACGTGACTCGCGGAGGCTGCATTTCCGACGCAACCGCTTTGTAACCGAGGTCGATGCAAAGGAGTCCCGGGGCGGGCCGGCTGATCACGCGGGCCAGCAACACGGCGGCCTGGTCGACTTCCATCGGCGGCGTGAAAGTCGGCTGACCGGCGTCCCAAAGCACCGACGTTCCCGCGCTGACTTCGATGTCTTGCTCGGCGGCCAAGATCCTGGACGAGACCGTGCCGCAACCGACGACTTTGGGGACCGCCAAGCCTGCGGCCAAAAGTTCACGTCGCAAGTTCCACACCGGGTCAAACGCCGCGGCAACCTGTCGTCGCACCAACGCTTCATCGGTGTCATGGATGTGTCCGTCATAGGCGTGCAGCCCCGCCGGACGAAGCCCCTTGGCGGCGGCAAGGAAGCGGTACAACGCGACGGCATCGGCGTGGGGCCGAATGCCTGTCCGATTCATTCCGATGTTCAAATCGATCAACACGTCGACGGTGACTTGTCGGCGCTGGGCGGCCTCGGAGAGCGACTGGGCGATCGGAATGTCGTCGACGATGGTCGAAAACCGGGTTTGGGGAAACGCACCCACCAGTTCCACCAGCCGTCGGATGTTGGGCCCGACGGGCTGGTAGGCGAGAAGCACGTCGCGTCCGCCGGCCGCCGCGGTCATCTCCGCCTCCGCGATCGTGGACGTTTTGAACTTGCCGATCCCGGCCTCCAGCTTCATTTGAATGATCTGTGGCAACTTGTGCGTCTTGACGTGCGGTCGCAGACGATCGGCGCCTGCCCAGGCGATCATGCGTTGCAGATTGGCCCGCACGCGATCGGGATAGATCAACAGCGTCGGAGAGGGGATTTCGTCGGCGTTTTCGAGTTCGTACCAGGACGGCATCAATTCGTTTTCAGGGAGGGCCGGGGGGTGTGAAGCGGAGCTTGGGGTGGCGGGAGACCGGAGTATAACGACGACGGCGCGTCGAGGGGGGCACGGCATGGCGGCGGCTGACGATTGGACCCTTCCCTCGTGACGCTGTGAAGCATTTGTTAGCGGTAGGGCGCGAGCCCTCCGGTCTTTGACGTTTTTTTGAAGCGCGACCGGACGGCTCGCGGGCTGTCGATTGAATCGGGATCTGCTGAGTCCATGGTGAGCCGCTGGCCGTAAGGCCTCCGGCGGGCGCCGCAGTGCCCGGCCGCTTACGCGGCGCGCGGCTCACTCAAGCGACAGCCCGCTCGCGCCCTGCCGCTAACACCTTGAGATGAAGAACCGGAGGGCTCGCGCCCTGCCGCTAATACCTTTGGATGAAGAACCGGAGGGCTCGCGCCCTGCCGCTAATACCTTTGGATGAAGAACCGGAGGGCTCGCGCCCTGCCGCTAATACCTTTGGATGAAGAACCGGAGGGCTCGCGCCCTGCCGCTAATACCTTTCGAAACATGGGGGGGAAATGCTTCATCGCGTCGCCGATTGCTGCGGAGAGGCGCAAATGATTTACAATGGTTGGCGGACCACCATCCCGCCACCTGCGTCCCGCCGTTTCGGATCACTTTGAAAACGCACGCCCTGCCCCGCCCCGCCATGAGTTTTCTCAAGCTCCCGCACGTCGTTCTGGCCGGTTTCTTGATCGCGACCGGGGCAGCGTCGGTCGGTGCTGCCGAGCCCGTGTCGAAACGCTCGGTCGACTTTGCCAAGCACGTCTACCCGATCTTGCAGCGATCTTGCTTTGAATGCCACGGCGCGGAAAAGCAGGAAGCCGGTTTACGACTGGACCGCCGCAGCGATCTCGTTGAGTCGGGTTCCGTCGAGCCGGGAAGTCCGCAAGAGAGTGAATTATTGCGACGTGTGATCTTGCCGCGCGGTCACGACGAAGTCATGCCGGCGATCGGCGATCCCTTGTCCGCAACACAGGTCGACACGCTGCGTCGTTGGATCGCCGCAGGGGCGGTTTGGCCGGAATCGTTTGTCGCAGAGCAACACTGGGCCTACGTCGCCCCTCGCCGCCCCGCCTTACCCGACGTTCGCGACACCGCGTGGCCGCAATCGCCGATCGACCATTTTGTGCTCCATCGACTCGAAGCGGAGAACCTGGTTCCATCGCCGCCGGCAGGACCCGAGAAATTGATCCGTCGGTTGTACTTGGATCTGATCGGATTGCCGCCGACACCGCGCGAGGTCGAAGCGTTCGTTCGCGATCCGAGCCGTCGGCACTACGAGTCGATCGTCGATTCTCTGCTCAGTCGTCCCCAGTTCGGCGAACGCTGGGCACGTCCCTGGTTGGATCTGGCGCGCTATGCGGATTCGCATGGATTTCAACGCGACAACTTTCGTGACATCTGGGCCTATCGCGATTGGGTCATCGACGCGCTCAACGACGACATGCCGTTTGATCAGTTCACGATCGAGCAAGTCGCCGGCGACCTGCTGCCCGCCGCGACCGCGTCACAAAAAATCGCAACGGGATTCCACCGCTGCACGCCGACCAACGTCGAAGCCGGATCGCTGCCCGAAGAAACCCGCATCGAACAAGTCATCGACCGGGTCAACACGACCGGCGCCGTTTGGCTGGGGACGACCCTGGAGTGCTGCCAGTGTCACGATCATAAATATGATCCGTATACAACGAAGGAGTACTACCAGTTGTTGGCGTATTTCAACAACACGGTTCAGGAAGCTGATCGGACCAACCCCAAGCAAGCTTCGTCGATTAAGTTCCAGGGGCCCAGCATGCCTTTGGGCGATCCGCCGCGCGATCGACAACGCATGGCGCTACAGCGACAGCTGGATGACGTCAGAGAACAACAACAGCAGCTCCGTCAGCAACTGTCCGCCGGTTTGGAAGAGTGGAGCGAGGGGCTTTCCGAGTTGATCGCCCAGGCGCCGCAGGCACACGCGTTGGAGGTGATTGGATTTGAATCCGAAGGCTCGACCGATTCCCATGAACGCCTGGACGATGGTTCGATCTTGCTGCAAGGCGGTGACCCGCCGGACAAGGACCAGTACAAGGTTCGGGTGACGGCCCAGGTCCCTCGCATCACCGCGATTCGCTTGGACGTGTTGCTCGACGCGTCGCTTCCCGATTCTGGACCGGGGCGGAACGAACGGCGCAATTTTGTCTTGAACGATTTTCAGGTGGAGCGTGTCGCAACCGCCGTGGCCGACGACGGGGCCGAGACCGTGGAGCAAAAGCAGTCGCTTTCCTTCTCGGCGGCGAAGGCGAGTTTTTCGCAAAAGAATTATCACGTGGCCGGCGCGATCGATGGCGATCCGAAAAGTGGCTGGGCGATTTCACCGCAACAGGGCAAACCGCACTGGGCGACGTTTGTGTTGGAGCAGCCGATCGAGCTTTCCGCCGAGCGACCGCTTGCGATCACGATGACGCAACATTTCGGCAGGGCATTGACCATCGGTCGCTTCAAGCTTTCCGCGGTGACGGGGGACGTTGACGCCGAAGCGGTTCCCGAAGCGATCGCCCGGGCGGCCCGAAAGTCACCAACGGAATGGACCAACAAAGAACGGAAATCGCTGGTCCAATACCGGGTCGAGCAAGACCGTTCCTTCCAAGCACTCGACAAGCAGATCGCAGGGCTGCAGAAACAGATCAACCAGCTGGCGCCCGACACGACATTGGTCATGATCGAGCTGGACCAACCGCGCACGTCCGCGGTGTTTGAGCGGGGCGACTATCGCACGCCGGGCGAGCCGGTTCAGCCGGGCACGCCGGCGGTCTTGCACCCTCGCCCCGACGGGCCGGGCAACCGCCTGACGCTGGCCCGTTGGTTGGTCTCGCGCGACAACCCGATCGTCGCTCGCGTGACCGTCAATCGCTGGTGGATGGAGCTGTTCGGCGCCGGCATTGTCACCACACCGGAGGATTTTGGCATCAAGGGCGAACCGCCGTCGCACCCCCAACTGCTTGACTGGTTGGCGGTCGAATTGATGGACAACGGTTGGTCGATGAAAAGACTGCTCAAGACCATCGTCACGTCGGCGACCTATCAGCAATCGTCCAACGTTCGCGATGACCTGCGCGACATCGACGCCGAGAACCGTCTGTTGGCGCGTGGGCCTCGGTTCCGGATGGACGCCGAGATGATCCGTGACAACGCGTTGGCGATCTCCGGCTTGCTGAGTTTGCGTCAGCACGGTCCATCGATTCGCCCCTACCAGCCCGACGGCGTCTGGTCCAAAGTCGGCGGCGAGGCGTATGACTATGAAGTCAGCCCGGGCAGTGAGCGGCATCGGCGGGGCGTCTACGTCGTGGTGAAACGGGGCTCGCCGTATCCCAGTTTCATCAATTTCGACGCCACCGCGCGGTTGGCCTGCACCGTCAAGCGTTCCCGGACCAACACACCGCTGCAAGCGTTAACCTTGTTGAATGATCCGGTCTATGTCGAAGCCGCCCAAGCGCTGACGTCAAGGATCGCGGCCGAACGGGGCGATGCATCGATCGACGAGCAAATCGATTTCGCGTTCCAACTGTGTACGGCGCGGAAACCGAACGCCAGTGAACGGGCGACGCTGCGCCATCTGTATCGTCAGCAATCCGACTCGGCCGATCCGATGTATGGCGTCGCCACCGCGCTGCTGAACCTGCACGAAACCATCACCAAAGACTGAGCCATCCGATGACCGCGTCACCGCCTGCATCGAATCGTCATCACCTGTCGCGTCGCGATGTGAATTCCCAGGCCACCCGGGCCAGCTGGGACGACAGGGGCGACGGGGATAACGTCGTCCGGTTCGACCGGCGTGGGTTTCTCGGCACCGGCGGGATCGGATTTGGTTCGATCGCGCTGGCTGCACTGCTGGGTGACGAGTCGGGCGCCGCGACCGCCGGTCCGCACTTTGCGCCCCGCGCCAAGCACGTGATTTACCTGCACATGATCGGGGCGCCGTCGCAGTTGGATTTGTTCCAGGAAAAGCCCGAGCTTGTCAAGCGACACAACCAGCCTTGTCCACCGGAGGTCACCAAGGGGCGCGATTTTGCGTTCATCGGCAAGACGTCCACGCTGGCCGGTTCACCGTGGAAGTTTTCTCAACACGGCCAATGCGGTCACACGATGAGCGAGTTGTGGCCGCACCTCAGCGGTGTCGCTGACGAATTGGCGTTCATTCATTCCATGCACACCGACGAAATCAACCACGCGCCGGCTCAGATGTTTTTGCACTCCGGTTTCGGTCGGGGCGGGCGGCCCAGTTTTGGTTCCTGGGTCAGTTATGGGCTCGGTTCGGAAAATAAAGATCTGCCCGGGTACGTGGTGATGCTCAGCGGTCCGGCCGGCGGGGCGGGCACCAGCATGTGGTCGCCCGGCTTTCTACCGAGTATCTACCAGGGCATTCAATTTCGATCCAAGGGCGATCCGGTGTTGTTCCTTTCCAACCCCGACGGCCGTTCGATGCAAGATCGCCGTCAAGTCCTGGACGCGGTGGGGGAACTCAACGAGCAGCAACGCTTGGCGACCGGGGACGAGGAGATCGCGACGCGGATCAGCCAGTATGAAATGTCGTATCGGATGCAAATGTCGGTCCCCGAACTGATGAGTCTGGACGGGGAGACGGAGGAGACGTTGGCGTTGTACGGCGCCGAACCGGGCAGCGCGTCCTTTGCCAACAACTGTTTGCTGGCCAGGCGCCTGGTCGAGCGTGGTGTCCGATTGATCGAGCTTTACGATTCCGATTGGGACCATCACGGCAACATTGAAACGCGTCTGCCGGAGAAATGTCGGCAGACCGATCGTCCGATTGCCGCGTTGATCGGCGATCTCAAGCGACGCGGTTTGCTGAACGAGACGTTGATCATCTGGGGATCCGAATTCGGACGCACGCCCTTGAACCAGGGCAGCAGCAAGGGGCAGGGGTTGTCCGGCAGGGATCACCATAAAGACGCGTTCACGTGCTGGTTGGCCGGCGGCGGGGTCAAGGGCGGCGTCGGCTATGGCAAGACCGATGAATTCGGCATGGATGTGGTCCAGGACGGCGTGCACGTTCATGATCTCAACGCCACCGTGTTGCACCTGTTGGGGCTCGATCACGAGCGACTGACCTATCGCTACCAGGGGCGAGAATTCCGCCTGACGGATGTGGAAGGGCGGATCGTCCGCGAACTGCTCGCGTAGGCGGGATCGGAGATTTGAAACCCCCTCTTTTGCCGGCGGCATCGGTCGGGCCGGGGCCGGTCATCCGCTAATAACTTGCAAATCTGATGCGAAACTTTCAGCGGTGATGTGGATTCAATAAACCAGAGCGTAGGACATTGCCTTTGAGCTCAACAAGTTTGCTTTTAAATCGAGGAATTCGATGGATCGCTCAACGTATGGCTTTCGTTTTGCGTGGTTAGGCCTGCTCGCGGGACTGCTGGGGGTCGGGCTGTCGGCCGGCACGGCGTGGGCTCAGCCCGCCGACGAAAGCCCGGACGATAGCTCGGGAAAGCAAGGCTTCATCTTCTTGGACGGGCAGTATTTGCCGGCGCCCTACGAAGTTGAATTGACGGAGGACACGTTGATGATCAACGGGCGTGAATTCCAGGCCGATGCGTTCGACCTGTCCGAATACAAGGGTTGGGAACCGGATCGCGACTCGCGTTTCGGCCGGCGGCGACCGCGTTGGGCGCGAGAGTCTCGGGAGACGCCCGGTGACTCGCAGGTCTTGCGGGTCAATTACTCCGAAGGCAGCAGGCGCTTCCGCGAAACCCCGGAAACCTCCTCCGCCGACCGCTTGCGACGGTTCTTTCAAGATGTCCAAACGGTCCGATTCGGGATGATCCTTGTCCTCGATTCGGGAGAAAAGCCACTGCTGCTCTATCCCGGGCAGGGAGGGATGGATCTGATTCGAGCCTTGCGTGCCTCCGACGGCACGGCAGCGGCGAACCAAATTTCCAGCCAACTGGCAGGGGGGAACGCGACCTGGGATCGATTGTTGACCGAATTCCAGCCGACGGCGGAGTTCAATGCACGTGCCGATGCGAAGCTGGAGCGCTTCGATCGAGCGGGAGTCGATGCCGAGCGTGTGACCGCGGCGACTCAGTGGATTTCGAAGATCTCGTACCCGCTGACGGTGTTCGCCATGGCCGTGGTGGTGCTCGGCTTTGGGCACTTGTTGTCCAACCGTCCCAAAATCGAGAGTTCGGGGGGCGATCCGACCGATTGGTCCAATCATCGCAAGGTGGTGGGGCAATCGCTATTGATTGTCGCGTTGCTGTCGGTGGTGGACTTGATCTGGACGTTGGGGACCGCGGACTCTGGGGTGATGCGTGAGCTCAATCCGTTGGGCAGCGGGATGATCGCCGAACCGGTTCGATTGTTCCTGTTCAAGGCGACGGTGACGGGGGTGTCGATCGCGATTTTGTATCGGCTGCATCGACGGCCGATTGCCCAGGTGGCGTCCTGGTGGTGTTGTCTGTTGCTGACGCTGTTGACGGCGCGTTGGGTGATGTTTCAGTCGATGTTTCTGTAGCCGAATCCGGCTGTTCGCGATCGGGGCAGGGCAGGGCGGCCGGTTCAAAATTTCATCAATTTTCTCGTTTGGCCCAAAAAACAGCGAAGCGGTGCCTGGCCCGACCGCCGGTGAGTGTCGCTAAGTCGTTTTGGGGAGAGGGTTTGTGTTAAAAACGAAAGTCCCAGCACAATCCGGGCCAGTCAAGCGGGTTGGGCTTTCGTGAAAACGGCCGTTGTGATATTCTCCCACATCGAGCCTAGGTTCCAGCCGTCTATATCCGTGTCGATGGCCCAATTTTATCCGCGTTGATCGTCAGGGATGCCCGCCCGTGCGTTCTTTGAGTGTGTCGAAGCCGCGGAGCACTATTGGTCAGATTGTTTTGGCGAACGCGTTTACCGCAACCGAATTGATGATTCCTGTTTCTGTCGTCTCGCGGCGGAGACCGGTCTTGGCGATCGGTGTTGATGGATATAGCGACTTCGGGTCCTGGCTTCAACGTTTCCGGCCCAATTCTTTCCAGCGACCCAATGTCCGGCAATCCGATTCACCACGTCAATCGGAAAATCGAACCTTTCGGGGTCTTTGTGTTGTCGCAGCAGCAGTGCTTGTAGCAGTTCGGTCGAAACCCATTCGATAGCCGTCCGAGATCATGGATCTCAAGTCCAGCAGGAGCTTTCTTTACCGATGGCAGTTACGTCCCAGCGTCGTCTGATCCCCACAACCGTACGTCACTTTGGAACCGATCTGGGTGGCTTTGAGCTGCCTGATCTGACCGCCTTGCAGACGGCTTCCTACAAGGAATTCTTGCAAGAAGACGTCAACTCACTCACTCGCGAAGACAAAGGGCTTGAAAGCGTCCTGCGAGAAATTTTCCCGATCGCCAGCTATGACGGGAACATCACGCTTGAGTACCTGCGTTACGAGCTCGGGAAGCCGCGCTACACGAGCCAGGAATGTCGGCAGTTGCGTCTGACCTATGGGATGCCGCTGCGGATTTGGCTGCGGCTGAATCGTGAAGAGCCCCACGAGGAAGAGGTCTACTTGGGCGACATGCCGATCATGATGGGTGGCGGCGAATTCATCATCAATGGTGCCGAGCGTGTCGTTGTCAGCCAGCTTCACCGTTCGCCCGGCGTCGATTTTGTCTGGGACACGGACACGACGACCGACCGCAAATTGCCTTCGTGCCGGGTGATCCCCGAACGCGGCAGTTGGGTGGAGTTCAACGTGACGAAGAAAGACGCGTTGACGGTCCGCATCGACCAGAGCGGGAAGTTCGCCGCGACGACCTTGTTGCGGGCGATGGATCCGAAGTACTCGACCGACGCCGATATTTTGCAAGCGTTTTACCCGACCCGCACCGAGAAGCTCTCCAGCGTCAAGAGCGCCGCGAAGATCGAAGGCAAGATCGCGGTCGACGACGTCGTCTTCCCCAGCGGTTCCGAACGGGCCGGTGAAATCATCATCGAAGCCGCCCACCGGATCACCAAAGAGATTGCCGAAGGGATCTGCGTCGCCGGTGTGACGAGCATCCAGTGCATGGACGCCCCCCGGGTTCCGGTGATCTTCAACACGCTGATGGAAGACAACACCGCCAGCCACGAAGAAGCGTTGCTGCGGATCTACCAGCGGCTGCGTCCGGGCAACCCGCCGCAGTTGGAAAAGGCGCGTGTGTTGTTCGAAGAGAAGTTTTACGACGACAACCGCTACCGTCTCGGCAAGGTCGGCCGTTTCCGTTTGAATCGCAAGCTCGGATTGGGCGTCAGCGAATCGGTGATGACGCTGCGACCGGACGACATCATCGAATCGATTCGCTACCTGATCGAGCTGTTCGACCCGGACAGCGCCGCCGAAATCGACGACATCGATCACCTGGGCAACCGCCGGCTGCGAACGATCGACGAACTCGCTTGCGAAGAACTCCGCAAGGGATTCTTGAAACTGCGCCGCACGGTGCAGGAGCGGATGAGTGTCAAAGATGCCCAAGACATGACGCCGCGATCGTTGATCAACCCCAAGAGCGTCTCCGCGGCGATCGATTATTTCTTCGGCCGCGGCGAGCTGTCTCAGGTCGTCGACCAGACCAACCCGCTCAGCCAACTGACGCACGAACGACGGCTGTCGGCACTCGGCCCGGGTGGTTTGAACCGAAAACGAGCCGGTTTCGAAGTTCGCGACGTGCACATTTCACACTACGGACGGATCTGCCCGATCGAGACGCCGGAAGGCACGAACATCGGTCTGATCAGCTCGTTGGCGATCTACGCCGGTGTCGATGACTACGGTTTCTTGATCACCCCGTATCGCTGCGTCAAAGAGGGCGTGGTGACCGACGAAGTGGTGTGGTTGCGGGCCGACGAGGAAAACGAAGCCTATGTGGCTCCGGCCGATACCGAGGTGAAAGACAAGGCGTTGGTCCCCGGACCGAACTTGATCGCCCGGGTCCGCAGTGACTTTAAGATCGTCCAGCCCAACCAGGTCAACTACATGGACGTCGCGCCGAGCCAGATGGTGGGCGTTTCGGCCGGTCTGATTCCGTTTTTGGAGCACGACGACGCCAACCGCGCGTTGATGGGGTCGAACATGCAGCGGCAAGCCGTTCCGTTGCTGGTCGCCGAGCCGCCGATCGTCGGCACCGGGATGGAACGCCAGGTCGCACGCAACAGTGCGATGGTGGTGCGTGCCCGCCGCGCCGGCAAAGTTACCTACGTCGATTCCAGCCGGATCGAAATCGGCAGCGATCACTACGAGCTGAAGAAGTACCAGGGGCTCAACGAACGCACCTGCCAAAACCAAAAGCCGTTGGTGCGGCTGGGCGATGACGTCACCCAAGGTCAAATCATCGCCGATGGTGCCGCGACCCGCGACGGGGAACTTGCCCTGGGGCGGAACGTCCTGGTCGGGTTCATGTCCTTCGACGGATTCAACTACGAAGACGCGATCATCATCAGCGAAGAACTGGTGCGGAACGACACCTACACGTCGATTCACATCGAAGACTTTGACGTCGAAATCCGCGAAACCAAACTCGGCCGCGAAGAGTTCACGCGGGACATCCCCAACGTCAGCGAAAAAGCGCTTCGCAACCTGGACGAAAACGGCATCGTCCAAGTCGGGACGTACGTCAAGCCGGGCGACATCCTGGTCGGCAAGGTCAGTCCGAAAAGCAAGACCGAACTGACGCCGGAAGAGAAGTTGCTGCACGCGATCTTTGGTCGCGCCGGTGAAGACGTCAAAAACGACTCGTTGGAAGTTCCTTCGGGCATCGAAGGCATCGTGATCGACACGCACAAGTTCTCCCGGCGGATGAGTCTGTCCGAAGACGAGCGAAAGGAGTTTGAGCGTGAATTGAAAGAGGTCGAAGCGTCCGGCAACACGGAAATCGCCAGCACGTTCGAATCGCTGGTCCGCGACCTGGAAGACGCCGCCGGTGCGAAGCTGAAAGATTCGACCGGAACGCCACTGGCCGACGGCCAGGATCCGAAGTTCGTCGCCGAACGCGCGATCGCGTTCCGGCTGGATCACATCATGGATCAGGTCAAGGGCGAAGACAAACAGGAAGCGGTCCAGAAGGTTTTCGACACCCAATGGTCCAACGTTGAAGTCGCGATCGATCTTCGTGACCGAAAGCTCAACAGCATGAAGCGGGGTGACGAACTTCGCAGCGGCGTGTTGCAGATGGCCAAGGTTTACATCGCCACCAAACGCGTGATCAGCGTCGGTGACAAGATGGCCGGCCGACACGGAAACAAGGGTGTGATCGCCAAGATCTTGCCGGTCGCCGACATGCCGTTTTTGCCTGACGGAACGCCGCTGCAAATCCTGCTCAATCCGCTGGGCGTTCCCAGTCGGATGAACGTCGGTCAGATTCTCGAGACGCACCTGGGATGGGCCGGAGCGAAACTGGGTTTCCAGTCCATCACGCCGGTCTTCAACGGTGCCAGCGAAGAAGACATCAACGAAGCCTTGGACGAGGCGGGGTTGCCGCGTCACGGGAAAGTCCGCTTGAGCGACGGTCGCACGGGCGAACCGATGGAGCAGGAGACGACGGTCGGCTACATCTATATGTTGAAACTGCACCACCTGGTCGACGACAAGGTTCACGCACGAAGCACCGGTCCGTATTCGTTGATCACCCAACAACCGCTCGGCGGAAAGGCACGCTTCGGCGGCCAGCGTTTCGGCGAGATGGAAGTCTGGGCGTTGGAAGCCTACGGTGCCGCGTACATCCTGCAAGAACTGTTGACCGTCAAGAGCGACGACGTGGAAGGCCGTACCAAGATTTACGAATCGATGGTCAAGGGAGAAAACACGCTGGAAGCCGGTACGCCGGCCAGCTTCGACGTCTTGACCAACGAGATCCGCGGCTTGGCGCTAAACATGCAGCTTGAAAAGAGACCGATTTAGAGCTCTGGGAACGGCTGACTGCGTGAACCCCGCAGTCAGCTCGGCCGTCACGGCGGACGGGTCGATTGCGACCGGTCGGCGGAGACGGCCCGGCGGACTCACGTGCCGCCGCACGCCGATTCAATCGCCGCAACCGCACCAACAACCGGTTGCTGCCACCTTCAATACAAATCAATAGCTAACTGCTAACCGCTAACTGCTAAAGGCTTTCATATCATGTCGATTGGCGAAACCAGCAACTACGATCGCATCAACGATTACGCGTCGGTCCGAATCTCTTTGGCCCGGCCGCAGGACATCAAGAGCTGGTCGTTTGGTGAAGTCAAAAAACCGGAAACGATCAACTACCGGACCTATCGCCCCGAAAAAGACGGACTGTTCTGCGAGCGAATTTTCGGACCGGAAAAGGACTGGGAATGTGCCTGCGGCAAGTACCGGGGCATGAAGTACAAGGGCATGATCTGCGACCGCTGTGGCGTCAAAGTCACGCACAGTCGCGTTCGCCGGAAACGCATGGGGCACATCGATCTGGCCGCCCCGGTCGTCCACATCTGGTTCTTCAAAGCGATGCCGTCACGTTTGGGCAACCTGCTCAACATGAAGACCAGTTCGCTTGAGAAAGTGATCTATTTCCAGGATTACGTCGTCGTCGATCCGGGCCAGACCGACCTGGAACATCAGCAATTGCTGACCGAAGAAGAATTCCGCGCCGCACGCCAACAGTACGGACCGGGAACCTTTGAAGCCGACATGGGGGCCGAAGCGGTTCGCAAGCTGCTGAACCAATTGGACCTGGTTCAACTGTCCGAGCAATTGCGGATCGAGCTGGATGAAACCGGCAGCAAGCAGAAGAAAAAGGATCTGACGAACCGTTTGAAGATCGTCGAATCAATCCGCGACAGCGACAACCGCCCCGAGTGGATGGTGCTGGACGTGATCCCGGTGATCCCCCCGGACTTGCGTCCGTTGGTTCTGTTGGACAGCGGGAACTTTGCGACCAGCGATTTGAATGACCTGTATCGACGGATCATCAACCGCAACAATCGGCTGCGAAAGTTGGTCGATTTGAACGCGCCGGAAGTGATCATTCGCAACGAAAAGCGAATGCTGCAGCAATCCGTCGACGCGTTGTTTGACAACAACCGTTGCAAGCGTCCGGTGCTGGGTTCGTCCAACCGGCCGCTGAAATCGTTGACCGACATGATCAAGGGGAAACAAGGTCGTTTCCGTGAGAACCTGCTCGGCAAGCGAGTCGATTATTCGGCACGGAGTGTGATCGTCGTCGGCCCGCGACTGAAACTGCACCAATGTGGTCTGCCCAAAAAGATCGCGTTGGAACTGTACCAGCCGTTCATCATCCGCCGCTTGAAGGAACTTGGTCACGCCGACACGATCAAGTCGGCCAAAAAGATGCTCGAGCGCAAGGACGAAGAGGTCTGGGACATTCTGGAACAGGTCATCACCAACCACCCCGTGCTGCTCAACCGGGCCCCGACGTTGCACCGGATGGGGATCCAGGCGTTCGAGCCGACCTTGGTCGAAGGCAACGCGATCAACTTGCACCCGCTGGTCTGCAAGGGATTCAACGCCGACTTCGACGGCGACCAGATGGCCGTCCACTTGCCGCTTTCGATCGAAGCCCAAGTCGAAGCGCACACGTTGATGATGAGTACGAACAACGTGTTCGCGCCGTCCAACGGAAAACCGATCATGAGTCCGTCGCAGGACATCGTGATGGGTTGCTACTACATGACGTGCGAGTTGCCCGATCGCAAGGGCGAAGGCATGACGTTCGCCGGGTACGACGAAGTCGAATTCGCCTACGCCCAAGGCATCGTCGACTTGCACGCCAAGATCAAGATGCGACTGCCCAAGCACCAGCGTCTGAAAACGGAAGAGAACGACGCCAAGTACGGCGCGATCATCGAAACCACGCCGGGCCGCGTTCGGTTCAACGAAATGTTGCCCGACGGCATGGATTTCTACAACCGCGCGATGCGCAGCGGCGACTTGGCCAGCGCGATCAGCGACTGTTACCAACGACTCGGCCGTCGCCCGACGATCCACCTGCTCGATGACATGATGCAGATGGGCTTCCGCGAGTCGACGCGAAGTGGTCTGTCGTTTGCAACCGACGACTTGGTCACGCCGGAATCCAAGGTCGGCTTTATCAAGGAAGCGGAAAAAGAGGTGATGCGTCTGAAGAAGGCGTACGACCGCGGTCAAATGGCCGACGACGAACGCTACAACATGGTGCTCGACGAATGGACCAAGGCGCGGGAATTGATCACGACCGACATGATGGCCGCGATGGAATCCGACGTGCGAAAGGGCGGTTGGTACATCAACCCCGTCTTCTTGATGAGTCACTCGGGTGCTCGTGGTGGTATCGCCCAGATCCGCCAGTTGGCCGGGATGCGTGGTCTGATGGCCAAGCCGACGGGTGAGATCATCGAGACGCCGATTAAGGCGAACTTCCGCGAAGGGCTGTCGGTACTGGAGTACTTCAGTTCCACGCACGGTGCCCGCAAGGGTCTGGCCGACACGGCATTGAAGACCGCCGACAGCGGTTACCTGACTCGGAAACTGGCCGACGTCGCGCAGAACGTCGTCATCACCATGGACGATTGCGGCACCACCCAGGGCATCACCAAGGGGGTCGTCTATCGCGGTGAAAAAGTCGAAGTTCGCTTGGCCGATTCGATCAACGGTCGCGTCAGCCGAAAATCGATCGTCAATCCGGTGACCGACGAAGTCGTGGTCGGCGAAAGCGAAATGATCACGCCCGAGATCGCTCGCAAGATCGAGCAAATGGGCTTGGAAAAACTGCAAGTCCGTTCGCCGATGACCTGCGACGCTCCCCTGGGGGTTTGCCGCCGTTGTTACGGGATGGACATGTCGACCGGTGCCATGGTTGAAGAAGGCATGGCGGTCGGGATCATCGCCGCACAGTCGATCGGCGAGCCCGGCACGCAATTGACGATGCGTACGTTCCACATCGGTGGTTCGGTCAGCAAAGCGATGCAGGAATCCGACATCAAGAGCAAGAAGGCCGGTGAGGTTCGATTGACGCGAATCCGTGCGGTCGAAAACGCCGAAGGTCGCAAGGTCGTTCTGACGCGTAACGGTGAAATCGCCCTGGTCGATGATCGCGGTCGAGAATTCGAAAGCTATCCGATCCCGACCGGGTCGATGCTGATGGTCGAAGACGGCCAAAAGGTCAAACCGGGCGAAACGCTATGCGAGTGGAATCCCTACTCGGTGCCGATCCTTTCGGAAGTCTCCGGTAAGGTCCGTTTCGAAGACATCGTCGAAGGCGAAACGGTTCGATCGGAAAAAGAAGCCAGCGGTAAGATGCGAATGGTCGTCGTCGATCACAAGGGTGACCTGCACCCCCAGATCGTCGTCGAAGACAACACCGGCAAGGCGTTGAACGTTCAGTTTCTGCCGGAAAAAGCGACCATCTCCGTCGTCGACGGACAGGACATCGTGCCCGGTAACGTGCTTGCCGAAATGCCCCGCGACAGCGGCGGTGTTTCCGACATCACCGGCGGTTTGCCACGGGTCACCGAGATCTTCGAGGCTCGCAAGCCGAAGGATCCCGCGATCATCGCCGAAGTCGACGGTGAAGTGGAAATCATGCCCGAAAAGAAGCGTGGCAAGACGACCGTCATCGTCCGCAGCGAATCGGGCATCGAACGCGAACACTTGATCCCGACCGGGAAGCACTTCCTGGTGCACACCGGCGATATGGTCAAAGCTGGCCAGTCCATCGTCGATGGGCCGCTGGTTCCGCACGACATTCTGCGGGTTTCCGGTGAAGAAGCAGTGCAGCAGTACCTGCTGCACGAAATCCAACAGGTCTATCAATCGCAGAAGGTCGAGATCAACGACAAGCACTGCGAGATCATCATCGCGCGGATGTTGCGGAAGGTGAAGGTCGAGTCGCCCGGCGACACCAGCCTGTTGCCCGGATTGGTGATCGACCGGTTCCAGTTCCGTCACGCCAATCAAGAGCTGTCCAAGTGCATCAAGATCGCCAATGCCGGCGATAGTGACTACACCGAAGGCATGATCATTCCGAAGGATCTGTTCGAAGAAACCAACGCCAAGATCGAAGCCGAGGGCGGCACGCCGATGAAGGGCAAGCGGCCCAAGAAGGCGACTGCCAGCACCCAGTTGCTGGGGATCACCAAGGCGGCCGTTCAGTCGAACTCGTTCATCTCGGCGGCGTCGTTCCAGGAAACCACCAAGGTTTTGACCGAGGCCGCGTTGGCGGGCAAGGTCGACAAGCTGGTCGGATTGAAAGAGAACGTCATCCTGGGACACCTGATCCCAGCCGGTACCGGGTTCCGCTTGTTCCAAGAATCGGAAGTCAACTACCGTCGCGAAGCACTCGAAGCGTTGGCCGAAGCCCCCGTGCAAAGCCTGGAAGAACAGTTCCCGCTGTTGGAAGCCGGCGACGACGTTCTGGGGCCCGGGAGTCCGGTCGATCAAGGTTCGAGCGAAGCCGAAGCGGCGATGCAACAATTGATGAACGATCCGACGCCTGCGACGCCCGATTCGGATGCAAGCGGTCAACCGCCGGTTTCCGACGGTGACGGGGGGACGGTTCTGGGCGAGTAAACGTCGCACGGAAGAATAAGTGGGATAGGCTTCCAGCCTGTCGACGCTGGAATGACAGGCTGGAAGCCTATCCCACAATCAATCCCCGCCACTTATTCTTCCGACGGTCCTCAATCGACAGCCCGCTCGCGCCGTTCCGCTAAAAGCGCGTCCCAGCATTGACCCTTCTTCAGGCGGCCGACTATTCTGCCGCCTATGAAATCTAAGCGTCACCTCTTTGCAACGTTTTGCAAAATCGCGATCCCGCTGGGGATCATCGTTTTCCTGCTGTTCCGGGTCGAACCGCAGCAGTGGGAGACGCTCTCGCAGCACGACAAGAACTACCCGCTGCTGGTGGGCGCGTTGTTGGTCGCCGTTGCCGCGATCAGTCTTTCGTTCATCCGCTGGTGTTTGCTCGTTCGCTGCCAGGGGATCGAGCTGACGGTTTTGGAAGCGTTCCGATTGGGCGCGATCTGTTTTCTGCTGAATTTTGTTTCCGCCGGTAGCGTCGGCGGCGACCTGTTCAAAGCGATTTTTTTGGCCAAACGTCGGCCGGGCCGTCGCGTTCAGGCCGTCGCGTCGGTGCTGGTCGATCGCGGAGTCGGTCTGTACGGGCTGTTGCTGCTGGCTTCAGTCGCGTTCTATTTCCAGCCCGGTGGTGATGCGTCCGCCCTCGGCGGCGAGGAGATGCATCAATTGAAACTGGGGACAGCGATCCTGGTCGGTGTCGGCACGGCGGTTCTGGCGGGTTTGGTGTTTGGCGGTCGCGTCGTCGATCGCTTGGTCCGCTGGGGCGAGAGACTGCCGGTGATCGGAGGAGTGATTCACCGCGTCGGTCCACCGCTGCGAATGTTCCACGATCACCCGATCGCGTTTGGGATTTCGATTCTGATGAGTATCGGCGTGCATGCGATGCTGACGCTCAGCATGTACCTGATCGCCCGCGGGCTGTACCCGTCGGTTCCTTCCCTGGGCGATCATTTCATCATCGTGCCGATCGGGATGTTGGCATCGGCGTTGCCCCTGACGCCCGCCGGGATCGGGGTGTTCGAAGCCGCGATCGAGTGGCTCTATAAATTGATTCCCTCCGAGCCGACCGACGCATCGGGAACCTTGATCGCGCTGGTTTTTGAAATGGTCAAAGTGATCATCGCGATCATCGGCACGGTGTTCTACTGGACCGCGGGCGCTGAGGTGAAAGAGAGTTTGGAAGAAGCCGAACACGCCGAGGAAAGCGGTGAGCCCTTGGAGTAGGCCTGGGGGGTGCAGAGCGTTTGTCTCCCGAAAGGGTAACCCGGTGAAGGATTTGTTAGCGGCAGGGCGCGAGCGGGCTGTCGATTTTGTGAGCCGCGACGCGTAAGCGGCCGGGCACTGCGACGCTGCCCGGGGCCTTACGGCCAGCGGCTCATCATTAGCCCGCTCGCGCCGTTCCGCTAAAACAAATTCAACACGCCACGTTGAGGGCCGCGGTTCAATCGATCGCGCGGGGTTTCAGGTTCGCTGTATCGCTGGCCGGTTTGTGTTTACAATTCAGGGATGAGAACTTCAATCCTGGTCATCCTTGCGATGACCCTATCGATCATGGTGGAAACCGGTGCCGCCGACCCGGCTCCGGTCGCAATCGATTTTTCACGTGAAATCCTGCCGGTCCTATCGGACAAGTGTTTCGTCTGTCACGGACCCGACACCGACGAAGAGGTTGCGTTGCGTTTGGATTCCTACGAGGCGGCGACCAGCGATCTCGGCGGATACCGGGCGATCGACCCGGATGATTTGGCATCCAGCGAACTGGTGCTGCGGATTTTGTCCGAAGACGATCCGATGCCGCCCGCGGAGGCGGAAAAACAGCTAACTGATGCCGAGAAACGATTGCTCACCGAGTGGGTTTCCCAGGGCGGTGAGTATTCCCAGCACTGGGCGTTCATTCCGCCTAAAAAACGTCTGCCGTCCCTGCCCGACAGCGGCGCTGCCCGGTCGCAGATCAATCCGATCGATTGGTTCGTGGCGGCGAAACAACGCGGTCGCCAGATCGACTTTGCCCCCGAAGCCGCGCCGGAAACCCTCGCCCGACGGGCATCCTTGACGCTTTGCGGGTTGCCGCCCGAACCGCAGCAGCTGGCGGAATTTCTGAGGGACGGCCGAGCCGACGCGTACGAGCGGTATGTCGATCGCTTGCTGAACAAGTCCAGCTTTGGAGAACATCAGGCACGGCATTGGCTCGACGCGGTGCGTTACGGTGACACCCACGGTTTGCATTTGGACAACCGCCGTGGTGTCTATCCCTACCGCGACTGGGTCGTGTCGGCGCTCAATGAAAATTTGCCGCTGGACGATTTCATCACGTGGCAATTGGCGGGCGACTTGCTGCCCGATCCCAGCATGGAGCAATTGGTCGCGACCGGGTATGTCCGGATGAATCCGACCAGCGGCGAGGGCGGCGCGATCGAAGCGGAGTACCAAGCGAAGAACAACTTTGACCGAACCGAAAATCTGGGGGCGGTGTTGTTGGGCATGACGCTCACCTGTGCCCGTTGCCACACGCACAAGTATGACCCGGTGCCGCAGACGGAGTATTACCGTTTGATGGCGTTTTTTAACAGCACGGCCGAGCCGGCCTTGGACCGGAATAAATACGACTATGGGCCGACAACCAAAGCGCCGAGCGATCCGAGTCAATGGGCGCAATGGCGACAACTGAACGACCGGCTGGAACAGTTGATTGATGCGGCGACGGATGAGATCGCGGATACAGACGCGGCCTCGAAAGCATGGTCCGATGCGACGGATCGAGAAAAACTGGAATCGTTGGCCGACCCCGACGGCCGGTTTTCGTCGTTGAGCGTGCACACCGAAGCGGCGTTGCTGAGACAGAAACTCGAATCATTGGAGCAAGGTTTTACAACCACGCTTGTCGCGAAGGACTTGCCGACACCGCGGCCGACTCGCGTGCTCAGCCGTGGAGAGTACAACCTGCCCATCGGCGATCCGCTCGAGCCCGGCGTGCTGACGGCCATGGGAGCCTTTCCTGAAGGAGCGCCGCGGGATCGATTGGGGCTGGCACAATGGCTGACCTCACCCAATCATCCGACCGTCGCGCGGGTGTTGATCAACCGCGTCTGGCAACAGACCTTTGGGCACGGACTGGTTCGAACTCCCGAAGATTTTGGTTTGCAGGGAGCTTACCCGACGCACCCTGATTTGCTGGACTGGCTGGCCGTGGAGTTGCTAGAAAGTGGCTGGGATCTCAAGCATCTGTTGCGGATGATGGTCACCAGCCGAACCTTTCGTCAAAGCTCGGCCTGGCGGCAGGACGTCGATGATCCGGAAAACCGACTTTGGTCACGTGGGCCGAGCTATCGGTTGGACGCGGAAGTGATTCGCGACATCGGCCTTTGGTCCGGCAACTTGCTCGATCCACTGATGGGCGGCGAAGGCGTCAAACCGTACCAGCCCGCCGGGATGTGGCAGGCGTTGGCTCATCCGGCCAGCAACACCAAGAGCTACGAGCGCGATCACGGACGGAGACTTTATCGCCGCAGCTTGTACGTCTATTGGAAACGCACCAGCCCGCATCCGATGATGACTTTGTTTGATGCCCCGGATCGGGAGACGAGTTGCGTTCGTCGCTCGCGGACCAGCACGGCACTGCAATCGTTGGCGCTGCTCAATGAAACCCAGCGGATTGAAATGGCCCGCATGTTGGCCCAGCGATTGATGCACGAGCGGAGTGACGTTGGGTCGCGAATGGATCTGCTGTTTCGTCTGCTCGCCAGTCGAGGGCCGTCGCCGACCGAAACCGATGCGTTCGAGCAATTGTTGCAGAAAATGCTTCAGCGGTATCGCGACAACGCGGACGACGCCCGCGCCTTGCTCTCGACCGGCGATATCGCCAGAGATGAAACGTTGGACCCCGCCGAGCACGCCGCCTGGACCCAAGTCGCGTTGACCCTGTTGGCCAGCGACCTGGCGATCATTTTGTACTAAACGAGATTGACTGATGAACCTTTCTGACGCACTGCATCGGCAGCAACTGGCGACGACGCGGCGGCAACTGTTCGGCCGCACGGCACTCGGGTTGGGAACCGCTTCGATGGCGGGCCTGTTGGGTGACGAGTTGTCGGCAGCGGGAACCGGCGCAGCGACGACCGGTGGCGGCCTGCATCACATGCCCACCGCCAAACGCGTGATTTACCTGTTCATGAGCGGCGGACCGAGCCAACATGACCTCTGGGATTACAAGCCCAAGTTGGCCGACATGTTCGGCGAACAATTGCCGGCCGAAGTCCGTGACGGCCAGCGGATCACGGGCATGACGTCCAATCAAAAGAGTGGATTGCCGCTTTGTCCCAGCAAGTACAAGTTCACCAAGCACGACAACAATCAAGACGGGGTCTGGATCAGCGAGTTGCTGCCGCACACCGCCAAGGTCGCGCGAGAATTGTGTGTCGTGCACAGCACGTTTACCGAAGCGATCAATCATGATCCGGCGGTCACCTACATTCAAACGGGCAGCCAGATCGCGGGCCGCCCCAGTTTGGGTGCCTGGCTGAGTTATGGTCTGGGCAGCATGAATGAAGATCTGCCGCATTACGTGGTGATGCACGCGCATTCAAAGCACGCCGAACAGAGTCTGTTCAATCGACTGTGGGGACCGGGATTCTTGCCGGCCGATCACCAAGGCATGTTGCTGCGCAGCAGCGGCGATCCGGTCTTGTACCTGAGCAATCCACCGGGCGTGACGTCGTCCGATCGCCGTAACCAGCTTGATGCGTTGGCGGCGATCAACCAGGAACAGCACCGGCACTTTGGCAACCCCGAGATTCTGGCGCGGATCAAGCAACATGAAATGGCGTACCGGATGCAAACCTCGGTTCCGGAGTTGATGGATTTTTCCAGTGAGTCGGAGTCGACCTTCGAGCTCTACGGCGAGGAAGCCCGGACGCCGGGGACATTCGCGGCGTGTTGCTTGAACGCCCGCCGTTTGGCCGAACGGGGAGTCCGCAATATCCAGATCTTCCATCGGGGGTGGGACGCCCACGGTCGGTTGCCGACCGAGCATGAATCACAGTGCAAAGACGTCGACCAGGGGTGTGCCGCTCTGGTGCACGATCTGCGGCAGCGCGGCATGCTGGACGATACGTTGGTGATTTGGGGCGGCGAATTCGGCCGCACCGTGTACTGCCAAGGCAATCTGACACGGGAAAATTACGGACGCGACCATCACCCGCGTTGCTTCACCGTTTGGATGGCCGGCGGGGGCATCAAGGCGGGGATCACGTACGGGCGGACGGATGATTACGGCTACAACATCGTCAACGCCGACGGCAGCCCGATGATCCCGCGTCCCGAAAAGGAGCATTGGACTCCGGGGACGATGCACATCCACGACCTCAACGCGACGATCTTGCACCTGTTGGGCATCGATCATCGCAAACTGACCTATCGCTACCAGGGACGTGATTTTCGGCTGACGGACGTGGATGGGCACGTCATGCACGACTTGATCGCGTGACCGACCAGAGCGAGAAAGTACGACGGCCTTTCCAGACCGTCGAAACCAGCGACAGCCTGGAAAGGCTGTCGTACATGAGCCTGCTAAACCCGTGATGACGTGCTTAGTTGGCGAAGCGGTAAATGCATTCGCCGCGAGGGCTCTCGGTGAAGTAATAGATTTCACCGTTTTGATCTTCGCCGAAACCAAGCACCTGGACGCCTTCGGGAATCACTTGCTCGTTGGCGGTCGCGCGTTTGGTTTCCGGGTCGAAGGACAAGGCCCAGACCACGCCGGTGACGTAGTCGGCGTAGAGGTACTTGCCGTTGAGCTCGGGAAGGCGTGCGTTGCGATACACACGGCCGCCGGTGATCGAACGGCCGATGCGGTGATCGTATTGCCAGACCGGATCGATCGGGTCACTGACGCCGGCGACCGGGGGGCGGTTGCCGAAGCTGTTGGTGCCTTCCCGATTGCTCCAGCCATAGTTGCCGCCCTTGGTGACGACGTTGACTTCTTCCCAAAGTTCTTGTCCGACGTCGCCCATCCACAGGTCGCCCGTTTGGCGGTCGAAGGCCAGACGCCAGGGATTGCGAATCCCGAAGGCGTAGATTTCGGGATGGGCGTCCGGCGTTTTGACGAACGGGTTGTCGCTGGGGATGCCGTAGCCTTTGTCACCCGAAGGGTTGTCGACGTCGATTCGCAGGATCGACCCGAGCAGTTTTGACAGGTCTTGGCCGGCCGCTTTGGGGTCGTTGCGATCGCCACCGTCGCCGAGCCCGATGTACAAGTACCCGTCGGGGCCGAACTCCATGCTGCCGCCGTTGTGATTCTTGTACGGCTGGGCGATCTCCATCACCATCCGTTCGGTCGCGGCATCGGCCTTGTTCGGGTTGTCCTTGGACATGGTGAACTCGCTGACGACGGATCGATCGTTATCGGCATCGGAGTAGTAAACGTAGAACTTTTGGTTGTTCTTGAAATCGGGGTGCATCGCCAAGCCGAGCAGACCTTGTTCGTTGCCGCCACTGTTTTTCCAATCGGCGACTTCGCTGCGCATGTCGAGCACCCGATGTGACTTGACGGTTTGGGGATCGTTTTGGAACGCCCAGATCTCGCCGTACTGCGACGCGATGAACACGCGGTTGCTGTCGTCACGCGGATAGGTCAGTTCCAGAATCCGCAGCGAGCGGATCTTGCCGTCGTCATCCACCGCTTCCCATTGGTCCAGTTTCAGATTGGGGAACGCGAGTTCGCTCTTCAATTCAAGCTTTCCGTCGATCGGTTGCGGCACGCTGCCGTCGTCGTTGATGCGACGAACCTTGATGTTGCGGTACGCGACCTTGTCACCATGATCTTGCAAGCAGATGTGTCCCTTGCCGGCTTTACCGAACGCCGGGAACTTGGCGAACTTGCTTTGCGAGACGCGTCGGTTCCAGTCGTTGTTCCCGATTTTGAAGGTGTAGTATCGCACGCCGTTCAGGCAGACCTCGCAGCCTTGGGGGGCGATCCTCAGGTAGATTTGATTCCACTGGCCGGCCGGTCGCGAGGAGTCGACGGGCGTCTGGTCGGCAGCCCAACGCGGCGGCGTGGGCTTATACAACTGATACAGCCAACCCGCCTTCTGTGGGTCGTGGCCGTCGACGTTGTCTTGGATCTGGATTTCCGGTCCGCTGTGCCACGGTTTGGCGTTGTCTTCGGTGACATGAAACATCAGCCCGCTGTTGCCTTCGGGGCTGATTTTGTAATCGATCAGCAGTTCAAAGGCGTCGTACTTTTCTTTGCTGATGATGTCGCCGGCACCTTTTTCGGCGCGGACCAGCGTTCCATCGACGACTTTCCAGCCCTCGCCGAGCGTGTCCTTTTGGTAGTTGCGCCAGGCGTCGGCGGACTTTCCATCAAACAGCAGTTTCCAGCCGCTGCGTTTTTCGGCCTCGCTCAGCTGATTCGCACCGGTCTGCGCAAACGCGGAACTGGGGACGCCGACCATGCAGGTCACGGCAAAGGCGGCGGCGCATTTGCCGACAAGTTTCAGAAGGATCATGCAAAGATACCGAACAGGGGTAAAAGGGCAGGGGAGAGCAGGAAGGCGACCGCCAGCGAGGGTTGGGCCGAATCGATTCGCGGCGACCATTATTTCCCGAAAGCAGACCGCCAACAACAACCGAGTCTGTGAATTTGTCAACTCTCTCGCGGCCAGCGCGCCCATTGACGGGTCACCGAAACGATCGCGTCGCCGACTTTTTCCAGTTCATCCGAGGAAATCACCAGCGGCGGTGTCGTGTAGATGCAGTCGCCGAAGGGGCGAATCAAGACGCCCTGGCGGATAAACATGTCCCGCAGTCGGTCGACGTGATCGAGCGAATCGACCTGAACGACACCGATCGCACCCTTGACGCGGACGTCGACGACCCGGTCGATTTGGCGACAGGGCGCCAACAATTCGCTCAGTCCCGCTTCGATCGTTCGCGCCTGGTCCAGCCTCGGCTCTCGCTGAAATAGATCCAGCGACGCCCCCGCGGCGGCACAGGCCAGGGGGTTGGCCATGAAGGTCGGCCCATGCATCAACGCTTTGGACGCGTCGTCCGACCAGAACGCATCAAACACCCGATCGGTTGCCACCGTCGCCGCCATCCCGATCATGCCGGCCGTGAGTGCTTTGCCCAGGCAGATCAGGTCCGGAACGATGTCGGCCTGTTCGATCGCGAACAGGGTTCCGGTGCGTCCGAATCCGGTCGCCAATTCGTCGGCGATCAGCAACACATCATTGTCGCGACAGCATTGGGCGATCGAACTCAGTACCTCGGGTGAGTGAAAGCGCATTCCGCCGGCGCCTTGCACCAGGGGTTCGATGAATACCCCCGCCAGGCGGTCGCGATGCTGCTCGAGCAGAGATTGGAATCGTTGCATCGAATCATCGTCGCGGGGGATGTCGACGTTAAATTGTTGCAGCAACGCGCCTTCAAAATGCGCGTGCATGCTGCGCTCGGGATCACACAACGACATCGCGCCGGTGGTGTCGCCGTGGTAGGCATTGGCGAATGACAAGAAACGGGTGCGGCCCCGCTGGCCACGATTGCGATGGAACTGGATCGCGATCTTCATCGCAACTTCGACCGCGACGGATCCGGAATCACAAAAGAAGACGCGGTTCAGGTCACCGGGCAGCAGCGCGGCCAGACGGCGGGCGAGCATCAACGCCGGTTCGTGGTTGATCCCGCCGAACATCACGTGCGGCATGGTGTCAAGTTGTCGATGCATCGCATCGACGACGTGCGGGTGGTTGTATCCGTGACAGGCCGACCACCAAGACGCCAGCCCATCGATCAATCGTCGCCCATCGCTCAAGTGCAAGTAGACGCCTTCGGTCCGCTCAACCGCCAGCGGCATTGGTGCCGTCTTCATTTGGCAATACGGCATCCACAGATGTTCGTATCCCTGTCGTTGCCAATCGGGAACGTTGGAAACGTCGGGTGCAGCATCGGTTTTCAAAGACGGCGGGGGGGCGATGTCGGGACCTGTCAGGCAAATGGGCGATGAAGACACGGCGCCGGGAACGCTAACCTATCCTTCGAGCCTATCATCGTCGTCGTCGTCGGACAAGAAGTCGCTGGCGATGGCGGCGTCGACCGATTCCGCTTCGGCGTTGGATCCACCGCCTACGGCTGCTTCGTCGCGGCTGAACAGTCGTGCCAGATCATTGATGACGTGTAACGCGTCTCGGGCGGAGATCAGACCGTCGGCATTGGTGTCCAGGCGTCGCATCGAGCGCAATCGCTGCTCACCGTCCTCGCCTTCGACCTGCGACGACAGCGTGGGAAGTTCGTTCACCAACATGCTGCCGTAGACGCCCAAGAAATTGATGATCCGCAGGGCGTCTGTCGGCGTCACCGCGCCGCTGGCGTCGGTGTCGGTCGGTGCGATCCCATCGATGGCGAACGTCAATGAGCCGAAGTCGACTTCCAGCGGGGAGACTTCGTCGTTCCTGCCACGCAGCAGCAATTCCGCGCCGCGTGATTCGGCCGGATCCAGTCGCAGGGTGACTTCACCACCGGCGATCGCGCGGACCCCGATTCGAACCACGCCTTGAACATCACTGCCGGGATGCTCGATCAAGGCTTCCAAGGCGGCGAATTCGTCGATGCCCTCCGCGGTGATCGGTTCGCCGAAATCGTCGAACTGACCCAGCAAAATCAGCTCGCCGGTCAATTCCAATTGGTTCATCGGTAGGGGCAGATCGAAGGCGACGGCGAACACCCCGAAGCCCGATTCGCGGAGGTCCTGCGCGGTGACTTGGATGTAGAACTCGTCGCCCGATTGAATCGCTTCGACGGCGTTTCCTGCGGCGTCCACCGCTTGCAAACGCAACTCCATCACGCGCTGCAGCGGTTGACTGCTGAGCCGGACCACGTCGCTTTCAAAGTTTGCCGCGTAGCGATAAAGCTCGTCGCCCACGCGGACGTCGACGATGACGCCGAACTGTCCGCCCAGCGGGTTTTCGGTCCCGGCGGCGAGATCGCTGGGCAGATCGCTGGGCATAGGCAGATCGGTGAATCGACGCACGGCGCCGATTTGAAGCTCGGACGCCTCGATGCCCAATTCCTCGGCGGCTCGGGCAACGACACGTTCGACGGCTTGCCCGACGTCGTCGTCGTCAAAGCGGAACAGTGTCAACGTGACCGCCGCCGACGTCCGTTGGGAACCTTGTTGCACGACGTAGCGGAATTCGAACGTCCCCTCGGTCCCCAACGCCTCGTCGGTCAGTCGCAGCACGTCGCCTCCCGTCGCGATCACAACTCCGGCGGGGGCGTCGACCAATTCCACGATCTGGGCGTTTCCCAGAAAGCCGAGAATCTGGTCGTTTTCCAACACGTTCAAGTAGCGATCGCGAGAATCGGAGTTGCGTCGAAAGACATCGTCGACCGCCGTGGGGGCGGGAAGCGGATCGCCGAGCGGTGTGACAATCGGGGCGTCGATGCTGTCCCAGCGATACTCGATCAATTGATCGATCTGACGCAGCAGCAAACGGTTTTCATCGGCGTCGATCTCGACGACGTGGTCCAAGTCGATCGTCGCCTGTTGGTCGAACGATCCGGATCCATCGATGCTGACGATGACAAGTTGTTCCGCTTCTTGCGGCGCCAAGAACGGTCCCAGTCCGATCAAGGTGGGACGCGAAGACGCGGGGGTGAAAACCGCCAACGCCGCATGATCCGGCACGGTTTGCGCGACGACCGAGTGGTCGTCCAGGGACAGCGTCAGCAATTCGACTTCACGCTGCGAGAACTGTTCCGCGGGATCGGCGCTGTGGGTGTAGGAACGACGCACGATCGCAAACGTCTCGGGCGAGAGTTCCGTGACGCTGGTGATTCCCGGATACGTTTGGTCGGGGATGCCGGGCAATTCGATTCGCGTGACGCGGTTTTCGGCGTCGACATCAATCGACTGATCCATGTCGACGACGATCAGTGCGTTTCGTCCGTCGGCGATGACCAATGCCCGCTCACCGATGTCTGCAATCGTTTGTCGGTTGCGGGTCGCCAGGTCAACGGATTGGAAAAGTTTCGGCTGGTCTTCGGACAGGTCGATCAGCGCGACGCTGAATCCGGCTTGGGGGCCATCGACGACGGCCGGAAACACGACGTCGTGCTGGCCAAAGACGACCGCGGTCAATCCGTCTGCGGAGATTTCCGTTTGGAGATTAAAATCAGTCGACAACTCCAACGACGCAATCCTCTCAATGTCATCTCCCACGATTCGGTAACGCACCAGATGATGAGTGATCTGCGTCGGCGCGATCCACGTTGTTTCGCCCGATGACGATCGTTCGACATCGGTTTCGCTGCTGCCGGTTTGCTCGACGACCAGGATGTCATCGCCGACGACCATCTCGTCCAGAACTGCATTGGGTAGCTCGCCGCTGGCAATTCGAGCAAGTGAACTTCCGCTGGCGTCGAACACCGTGACGGTGTGTGTGAACGACGGCGGCGTGTCAAATTGTGGCGTGAATGGGGGCGGTTGGAAGGCGGAGACGAACAAACGATCGTCACGTCGCGCGACGGTTGAGAATTGCCCGTCGAGCCGGATGGTGTTTCGATCCGCCAAATCATTGCGGGCCATGGTCCACACGACAGTTTCCGCGCCAACGGTGCCGGATGGAACGCGGCTGGTCGATGAACCGACGACGATCACCAACTGGTCGGTCAGCAACACCTCGCGGGGCGCCAGCGGCAATTCAATCGAAGCGGATTCTTCCAGGCTTCCGTCGTCCTGGCGATCAAACAGGTGCAGCGTCGCCGGTGGCAGTTCGATTGAGTCATTCGAGACGCTGGCGAACAAATTGGTGCGAACGGCGGCCACCAAACCCCCGTCTTCCTCCAGCAGATCCGCGCCGCCCGATGGAAGGATCAAGGGGGCATCGATCCCTGCGACGGGCAACAGCGGGGCGGGCAAGAACTGCGGCGGGGACGAAGGGGCGAATCCGATACCCCCGAGGGGGGCGTTTCGGAAAACCTGAACCACGTCGCCGGCGGGGGGGGGAACGTCGTCGCTGATTCGCTCGATCGGATCGTTTGCCAAACAGACGTCGCCGGCGAGCAACTGGCGGCTTTCCAGAGGTTCAACGAAGGAGCTTCGCGATTTCATGGCGGAATCCGACGGAAACGGACTTTCGAGGGGGCTGAGAGTGTTCAGATGAGAGGAAGCGGCAAATGGTTCCGCCGGAATACTCTAATCAAATGCGGCCCGATCCACCGCCGAATGTCACTCGCTAAGCCCCAAAATCAGCGTCGGTGGATCCAGCTGATCGCTTTCCTTGGATCCGAAGCTCAACTGTTCGTTACCCGAGGATCCGGTCACGATCAGGGTGACGGAGCGATGACCGGCCTCGGCGACGAATTTGGCCAGCAAGTCGCTGGAAATCGATAGCGACGTGTCCTCCGGGCGGATCGTTTTTTCGGCCAGCAGGGGGATCGTTTCCAGATCTTGAGATGAAAACGAATTGTTCCAGACGATCTTCATTTCCGGCCACACGTCGCTGATTTCATTGCTGAAACCGTAGACCCGAACGGTCGCGTCCGCTTTGCGTTCGGCCGAGGTCGGGCTGAGCTGTAATTCCGCAGTCACGACGGGAAGCGGCTCGGGTTCTTTGGCCTTGCCACGGTTGCGATTGACCGGCTGCCCCCCTCCCTGGTTCCCACGAAGCGACAGGATCGGGAATCTCATGTAGGTGTGTTCGACCTGGATGTTGCGTCGAGTTTCGATCGACAACACGGGTTTTTCCCCGAGTGGATCGTTGAATCCGCCGCCGCGTTTGACTGTGGCGTCGGCCCCACCCGGGTCGGAGGTTTTCAGCGTTACCGTTTGCGTTGATTTCGGGGGCGTCGGTTGAGGGGGCGGTGGTGTCGATTTGGGTGGCGGGGAGGTCGCCATCTTGGGATCGGGTTTCGGTGTCTCGCTCGGCGTCGCAGGCTTGGGGTTGGCCGCCAGATTTCCGGGCGACCGCACGGTCAGCACGACGCGGTCCAGCATGCCGCGTTTGCGAGCGGAGTTCTTGTTGGAGATTGTCAATTCGACAAATGGATGTTTGCCGGCGACGGCTGAGTCCACTTTGTATTCCAGGATCACCTTTTTTTGTTTTCCACCGGCCCACCGGTCATCGCTGGAGAACGCCATCAGTTGGTAGCGAATCGGCGGCCCCGAATCGCCTTTGAATCCCAACACGACTTGGTAATCGGTCTTCCCCGGGCCATCCCCGCCCGCGTTCAAGCTGATTCGGAAGACGTCGCCGGCTTTGGTGTTGTGTTGGATTGCATCGCTGGTCAGCACCAGCTCGCTTTTGGAACCCGCGAAGGCGAAGGTCTTGGCATCGACATTCCTGGCGTTTGGATTTCGAATCCATCCGCCTTGGTTTCCCGAACGTGTTGCCGTCCAGCCCGGCAGCCGCAGTTTCCCCGAGTTGAGGTCGCCTTGTTCGAAGGACCCGTTATTTTGCTTGTTGCCCAACAGCCATTTGAATCCTTTCCCGCCGACGCCGCCGACTTCTTTCGTGCTGACTTTGGTCAGCGGTGGAGATGGATTTGGTGAGGGGCTGCCCGATTGGCCTTGCGGCGGTTTGGATTGCGGCGGTTTTTGGGATGGTTGCTTGGGCGGTTGTCGTGGCGCTTGGTTGGACTTGTTGGAAGAACCCGATGGGGCGGGACTTGTCTTCGGGGCGGCGCCGACATAGGCCGCTTCTTGTTGTTGCTGGCGTGCGATCGCGCTGGAATCGCTGATGTAGACGATCGTGGGGATCAGCACCAACAACAGCGCCGCAACGACACCGACGGTGATCCAAATGATTTTTGAATGGGATGTTTCCGTCGCCGCGCCGGCCTGGGGTTTCGATTTCGGCGTCGCGGCGGCAAACGTCCCCGAGCCGTGTGGTCCTGCGGCCAGCGGACCCTGGGGGACCGTGACGGCCCGGTGGGCACCCGACGACGACACGCCGGCGGCCAGGGGCGTCGCGGCGGGGAGCACATCGGGAAGGGTTTCAAAGGGATTTGGCGGCGCCTCTTCGGACATCCCCAAATCGACGGCGTCCAGGCCGCCCTGGTTCTTCTTGTTGACCGCTTGTTCCAGACCCAGTTGAAGCTGGTTGATCGCCTGAGCCACTTCGGATTTCTTTTCGCATTCGACCTCGACTTCATCGAGTGCTTTTTCCAGGTCGGCGGCGCTGGGGTAACGATCGCGCGGCTCTTTGGCCATCAGCCGATGGATCAGGTCCGCCAGCGGCTGGGGAATTTTGTCGTTCCGTTCGATCAGTGGCTTGGGGGCGTGGGCCAGGATCGCGATCAGCTGTTCGGCGACCGATTTCGTTTTCAGCGGCAACGCACCGGTGGCCATTTCGTACAGCACGACCCCGGTGGAATACAAATCGCTGCGATCGTCCAGCGGCTCGCTGCGCGCTTGTTCGGGTGACAGGTAGCCCGGGGTGCCGACGACCGCCCCGCGGCCGGAAAGCTGATCGACCGGGGTGGAAGCGAGGGCCAGGCCGAAGTCCAGGATTTTGATTCGGTTGGTCTTGGTGTCCAACCAGATGTTGGCCGGTTTGATGTCGCGGTGGACGATGCCCTGTTTGTGGGCCGCGTCGAGTCCGCGCGCGATGTCGCGGGCATACGCGATGATCTGGTGGTAATCGGGTTCGCCGTAACGCTCTCCGAAATTCTCCAGGGTCGCCCCTTGGAGCAGCTCCATCGCCATGTACGGCGTGCCCTTGTGTTCGCCGACTTCAAAAATCGTGGCCACGTTGTCGTGGTGGACGGCGGCCATCGCCCGGGCTTCGCTGATGAAACGTTTGCGGCTGCCCGGCGTGCTGGCGATTTTTTGATTCATCACCTTCAGCGCGACCTGCCGCTTGAGCCGAATGTCTTCGGCCAAGAACACGTAACCCATGCCGCCCTTTCCGAGTTCACGGAGTACCCGATAGTGACCGAGCGAGCCGAGGTGGTCCTCCGAATCCTTCGGCGGATCCAGAAATTCGTGTTGGATGCCGGACGACGTCATCGCTAGAAAAAACGACCAAGGGGTGAACGGAATCAGAAAAGGAGCGTCTAGATTGCCGGGGGCAGTCGATTGCCGGGGACAGCAGCCGACGCGGGAGTCCAAGTATATCACGTTTGCTTGCGCGGATTGAATCCGAGCCGCAAAGTGGCCGAGGCATCGATCGTCCGCTCGGGCGCGGCACCCGCGAGCGCCACAATTCGACCAACCGAGACGCCCCAACAGACCGGATCGCCCCAAAACTACCTATTCCCCCAAAAAGGTGTCGGACACCTTTTCTGCGCGCCATTTTCCTCGTTTGCTGTCCCAGGTATGCTTCGGTGGTTCATGCGTCGAGGGTGCCACCTACGACGCCGAACGACAGGCCATCCTCTTTCGTTTTGAGGGGCCGCCGATTTCCTGACCTCTCAGACTGAAACACAATGAGCCAATCGACCCCTGGCCCCGTTTCCCCCGCATCGGTCGCTTCCGATGCCGCCCCCTTGGCCCCCGTGACCGTGCGTTTGCCCGACGGGACGACCCACCAGCATCCCGGCCACACCACACCGATGGAAATCGCCAGCGGGATCAGCCAGGGGTTGGCGCGCGGCGTCATGGCGGCGGAGGTCGACGGCCGAATCGTCGACGCGGGCCGGCCGTTGGGTGAATTGGCGGCCGCAGGGGCTGCCGAGCAGGGTGCTGCCGAGCAGGGTGCTGCCGACGGGGCGCTGTCGCTGCGATTGTTGACCAGTCGCGACGGTGAAGCGCTCGACGTGCTGCGGCACTCGGCGGCCCACGTCATGGCCCGTGCCGTCATGCGGCTCTACAAGGGCGTTTCGTTGGCGTTCGGGCCGACCACCGAAGGCGGTTTCTATTACGACTTTGATCTGGATGTCCCGATCAGCGAAGACGATTTTCCCAAGATCGAAGCCGAAATGAAGGCGATCATCAAGCAGAAGGAGCCGTTCGAACGGTTCGTCCTGGATCGCGACGAAGCCCGCAAGCTGTGTGACGACCTGGATCAAGATCTGAAGGTCGAGCATATCGATACCGGATTGGCCGACCAGTCCACCGTCAGTTTTTATCGTCAAGGCGAGTTCGTCGACCTCTGTCGCGGGCCCCACATTCCCGACGCGGGCAAAATTAAAGCGATCAAATTGATGAGCGTGGCCGGTTCTCACTGGAAAGGCGACACGTCCAATCGACCCCTGCAGCGGCTTTACGGGACCGCGTTCTTTGACAAGAAAGAACTGAAGGCCTATCTGGAACAAATCGAAGAAGCCAAACGCCGTGACCACCGGGTGCTGGGCAAGCAGCATGGCTTGTTTGCGATCAACCCCGAAGTCGGCCAGGGGTTGTGCCTGTGGTTGCCCAAGGGGGCCCGCGTCCGCGTGACCTTGGAAGACTTCCTGCGACGCGAACTGCTCAGCCGTGGCTACGACCCGGTTTACAGTCCGCACATCGGACGCGTCGAACTGTACGAGACCAGCGGCCACTTTCCATACTACCGCGACAGCCAATTCGCGCCGTTGTTCGGCAGCGAAGTCGGCGCGATGCTGGACGCTTGGGCCAACCGGCTGGAAGCGGGGACCATCGATGCCGACGGCGAAGACAAGCTGATGGCGGCTGCCGAAGTGCTGGGCGTGGAACTGCCCGATTACAAGCCGTCGATGTCGGCCGAACAGAAACGTGAGGTGCTGCACCAGTGGCAATTGGTCAACGAGCGGTATTTGCTCAAGCCGATGAACTGCCCGCATCACTGCCAGATCTTCAAGGCCCAGTCGCGTTCCTATCGACAATTGCCGATGCGGTTGTTCGAATTCGGAACCGTTTATCGACACGAGCAAACCGGCGAGCTGAACGGGATGCTGCGGGTCCGCGGGTTGACCCAAGACGACGCGCACATCTTCTGCACCGAAGACCAGGTTGAAGCGGAGTTTCGGGCCACGATCGAGCTGACGAAGTTCGTGCTCAAGGCGGTCGGATTGGACGACTATCGTGTCCAGCTCTCCTTGCGTGATCCGGACAGTAGCAAGTACGTCGGCAGCGAACAGCAATGGGATGCCGCGGAAAACTCACTCCGCGGCGTCTTGGAGCACAGCGGAATGGAGTTCAATGAAGAGCCTGGCGAGGCGGCGTTTTACGGCCCCAAAGCGGACTTCATGGTGCGTGACTGCATCGGGCGTTCCTGGCAACTGGGGACCGTTCAACTGGACTACAATCTGCCCGAACGTTTCAAGCTGGAATACAACGGCAAGGACAATGCGGCCCATCGCCCGGTGATGATCCACCGCGCCCCGTTCGGGTCCCTGGAACGGTTCACCGGCATGTTGATCGAGCACTTTGCCGGCGCCTTCCCGATGTGGCTGTCGCCCGAACAGGTTCGCGTTCTGCCGCTCAGCGACAAGTCAATCGACTATGCCGTGCAGGTCGCCAAGCAACTCGACGAGGCGGGGTTAAAGGTCACCGTCGACTCCTCCGGCGGCAAGGTGCAAGCCAAGATCCGCAACGCGCAACTGGACCTGGTCAACTACATGGCCGTCGTCGGGCCCAAGGAAGCCGAAACGGGCCAGGTCGCGCTCCGCGATCGCATCGACGGCGACCTCGGATCAATGCCCGTCGCTCAGGCGATCGCCAGACTGGCCGACGAAGTCAAAAACCGAACCGTTCGCCAGGCGGTGACGGCGTCGTAGGGTCGTTCAAAAGATCCACGACTCGGACTGGGCGGAGCGTTACGGGCAACAGACATCCAGGATCCGTCGCATCTCTGCGACGGCTTCTTTCATCCCGACCATCACGGCGCGGCTGACGATGGAGTGACCGATGTTCAGTTCGATCATGCCGGGAAGCTTGGCGACCGGACGGACGTTGGTGTAATTGAGCCCGTGGCCGGCGTGCAGTCGCAGCCCCGATTCGATCGCCACTTGGCCGGCCGTCCGCAGTCGATCGAGTTCGTCGTTGATGGCGCCGCGCTGGGCCAGCGCGTAGGGGCCGGTGTGCAGTTCGACCGCGTCGGCACCCAGTTTGGCCGCCGCGGCGACTTGGTCGCTGTCGGGATCGACGAACAGGCTGGTCAGAATGCCTTGGTCCTTGAGCCGCCCGATCGCGGCGGCAATGCGACCGTCGTCCGCGGCGACGTTCAGCCCGCCTTCGGTGGTCACTTCCTGGCGGCTTTCGGGAACCAGCAACGCCCAGTCGGGACGGACGCGGAGGGCGATGGCCAGCACGTCGTCGGCGCACGCCAGTTCCAAGTTGGTCTTGACCGTCACGGTCTGCATCAACACTTCGACGTCGCGGTCTTGGATGTGCCGGCGATCTTCGCGGAGGTGAAACGTGATGCCGTCGGCACCGCCTTGTTCGGCCAAGGCGGCGGCGATGGCCGGGTCGGGTTCATAGGTTCGGCGAGCTTGTCGCACCGTGGCGACGTGGTCAATGTTGACGCCAAGTTCGATCATGGATGACGTGTCGTGGTGAAGGCGAAAGGGTGGGGATTTCCAGCTTGCGTTCAGCTGGACTCCTCCTCACGATAATAGGTTCGCAACGCTTTGGGCAGCGGATCAATCGCCAGTTGATCTTCCAAGTACCCCTTCGATTTAGCTTCGCGAAGCACTTCCACCACATCGGCATAATCCCCGCCGATCGAAACGATTCCGTTGACCAGTCCGCGAATCGTGGCCGGGGCGAGTGTGCGTCGGTCGTCCTGGCCGACCTGAAAGCGGCTGATTCTCAGTTTGCCGGGGTCGTTGGATTCCGGTTTGACGATCAGCGCGTTGGGGCCCAGGATCGCGCCCTGAATTCGGACCGGCGAGGGGGTGCCGAAGACCACGATCTCGGCCTCTTCTCGGGTCGAGATCACGACCGCGGGCGGCGCGAGCGAATCGATTTCGTAATAGCGCAACGCCGTGCCGAATTTTTCCGGGGTCAGGGCAAGCCCCGCGTCCGGCCTGGATCGCAACGCGGCAAACGATCCGTAGCGACTCTCGATGCTCGGTTGATTGAACAGCCTGGCCAACCCGTCGACCACTTCAGGGTGCTCGAGCCCTTTGAGGGCGGCCAAGGCCGGGTAGCGGAAGGCCGATTCGTTGGCGATCGCGTCGACCAGCGGACCGATCGCGTCCTGGCGGTCCAGGTAGGCGAGTGCTTCGGCGGCATAAAAACGCAACTCCGGATTGTCGCTCTTTAATCCCGCGGTCAGCGTCGGGATCGCGCTCTCGCCCAACGCCTCCAATTGCAATGCGGCATCGGCGGCCGTCGCCGGGTCGCTGAGCAGCGACGCGAGTTTCTTCAGCCGCGGTTGGCTGTTGCCTTGTCGCTCGTCGATCGCGATCGCACGGACCACCGCGACGTAGCGGCCCAGGGACCCTTCGTAGCGCGGGTGCAGTTCCAGTTCGATGTAGTCGTCCTCGACCGCTTTGGCCACGCCCCGTCGCGTCGTGCCGTCGAAAAAGAAGAAGCGGCGGTTGATCGCCGCGGCGATCTCGCTGGAGACTTTGACATGCTGGAATTCCGGGCGCAGGACCAGGCCCATGTTGCGGGTCTTTTGGACCGTGCCGCCGGAGAGTACCAGGGCTTGGGTTTTCATCCGTTTGTCCGCGCTGCCCTGGAACGCCGCGCGCGTCAAAATCGGGCCCGTCCCCATCGCCAGGACGTCGCCCTTGCGAACGCGCCCCTGGATCACTTGTTGCAGACGCATGCGGGTGTCCAGCAGCCAGCCGCCGTGCAGGTCGGTCGCGTTGCTGCCGGCCGGCGAGTCGATTCGCAGGTCGATCGTGTCACCGCGTTTCGCACCCGCGGGAACCGTCGCGTACACCCGGACGATCGAGTTGGATTCCAGTTCCAGGATTTCGTTGGGGCTTTTGACGTCGTTTCGTCGCATCTCTTCGATCAACTGATCGCGATACGGCGAAGGGTCGGCGGGCCCGCCGGTTCCGGCCAGCGAGTTGATCAGGCCGACGCCCGAAATTTCGATCGGATTCAGGCCCCGTGGGGCGGCGGCTTCGCGAATCAGCTCGGGGGGCTCGGGGGCTTCCAAAAGTTTGGCGACGCTGTTTTCTTCCGACGATGAGCCGCGGCCCAGGAACGACGTGCAACCGGTCAGGGCTCCGCCCAGGATCAGCGAGGTCGAGGCGCGCAGCAGCAGGCCGCGGCGGTGGATCGCGGCGTTGGCGGTCGCGTCATTGCGTTTCGGTTCGGGCATCCTGCCTGACATGGTTGTTTCCGGTGGAGGGGGCCATTCTGTGCGGAAATGGATCGAAGATTGGCTATAGCGGAAATCGGCCCGGGGAAGCAAGGCGAGTGCGGCGGAGCACGCCTGGCAGGGCAGGGGGGGCGGTACTCAGGACTCAGGACTCAGGACTCAGGACTCAGTCGCCCCGCCTTCCCCTCTGCTTCTCTCATCCCGCGAGTGCTTTCTCAATACCTCTCCCGACACCCCTCGTTTGGTCGTTCGCGGTCTCCGATGCCGTTGCGGGCTCGTCGAGGCCATGGCCTGTGATGCGGTTTGCCGAGCGTCTTGTCGGCGGTCAGCCGCGGATCTTGCGCGGGCAAAACGTGGCGAAACGCGAACTCCCGCTGTGGCCGTCCAGATCACGTCGATTTGGCCTGTTTTTCCACAAAGGTACCAGGCTTGATCGGCGTGGACACTTGGGTAATGGGTGCTTCGCTGGTGCTGAAAAAGCATGCAGTCGCCGCGGGTCCGGCCGCGGCGGCCTTGCTGAAAAAGTGTGCAAGGCCGCTTTGCTGTCGTAAATCCTTTTGACAGCAACCTTTGTGACGGAGCGTTTGACCGGCGGACAGGATCGGCACAGCCACCCGCGGCGGGCGAGTACGTGTCCGTCGACCGGGTCTTGTTCTCGATCGTTCGCAAAGGAATCACGCCTGATGAGCCAGCCCAATTCGAAGGAAATCAACCCACTGGTCGAAACGGAAGAGCGGGGCGGGCCGGGGGAGGGGCTTCGTTACGCGAGCGATCCCAGTCCGGACCAGGCCCCCGAATTCCCCACGTTGGAGCTGACCAAACCGGACCTAGCCGAGGACTACGAAGGCCGCTGTCGGCAGGCCCTCCTTTTGGCGGAAGAGGCCTTCGCGGCGACCGGCAGTTGGGTGGTTTTCTTTCGCGAAATCCTCGGCATCGGCGGCGTGGTCAAGCAGTTGTTTTCCGATCAAGATGAGTTCAAGCGCTTCGTCGCCGGGCCTGAGTTTGCCACCCTGCATGAGATGCTTGCGGCGATCCGCAGCCAAGATCAGTCGAAGTCGGATGCCGCCGAGCCCGAGCGGATGATCACCATCCGGATCCCACGGTCGCTGCACGAGTCGTTGCAAGAGGAGTCCAAGGCTTGTGGGTTGAGCATCAACAAGCTGTCGATCAGCAAGTTGCTGTTGCCGGCCAATCCGCGTTTTGTCCCCGAGCAGCAGGGGAGGCGACGGGGGCGTCGGCCGGGGCCGCAAGGTCGACGGTCGAAGGCGTCAGCCCCGGATGCCTCCCAGCAGGCGGACCGTTCCGACACGTCGGTGTCCCCCCTGTCCGAGCCCCGGATTTTGGAAGGACGCCGCGCCGTCCACAGTTGGGCCGACCGCTCCCCCCAGGGTTCGCTCGGCCAGCGCTGATGTCTCTGGCGTCGCTCCTTCCTTCCAGTCGCGGCAAACATCGCCGCGGCTTTCGGCGCCGGGAGCTGAAACCTGAAACCTGAAACCTGAAACCTGAAACCTGAAACCTGAAACCTGGAACCTGGAACCTGGAACCTGGAACCTGGAACCTGGAACCTGGAACCTGGAACCTGGAACCTGGAACCTGGAACCTGGAACCTGGAACCTGGAACCGCCCTGTCTGGTGCCTTGGGAGCCACACGCGGCGAGTATGTTCGCTACAATCTCGCCACTCCCCGTGCTGCAACGCTGTGAAGCATTTTTTAGCGGTAGGGCGCGAGCCCTCCGGTGTTTGGGCAAAGATGCGCAAGCCGGAGCGCTCGCGCCCTGCCGCTAACACCTTATGAACCACGGGGAGATAATGCTTCACAGCGTTACCCGTGCTGGTCCCGCTCCTCTCTTCGCTGGCAATCCGTCGTATGCCGATCCGTCTGTTCTTGATCTTGGGCGCCTTTCTGGTTTCGGTTTTGATGTGGGTGGACCGGGCGTGCATTTCGGCGGCCAAGGATGACATGGCGAGCGATCTGGGGTTTTCGGATCAGCAAATGGGGTGGGTGATGGCGGCGTTTTCGCTCGGTTACGCACTGTTCCAGGTCCCCAGCGGCAAGCTGGCCGACCGATTCGGGCCACGGGTCGTGATGACGGTCGTCTGCCTGTGTTGGTCGTGCTTCACGGCGCTGACCGGTGTGGTCCGCGGGCTCTACGCGATGATCGGGTTGCGTTTTCTGTTCGGGCTTGGCGAGGCCGGCGGCTATCCGACGTTGGCGCGGGCGTTCACGAACTGGTTGCCGATGAATGAACGCGGGATCACCAATTCGATCAGCTTTTCCGGCGGTCGGCTGGGGGCGGCGCTGGCGATGCCCGGCGTGGTTTGGTTGATCGGGGCGCTGGGCGGTTGGCAGCAGACGTTTTGGTTTTTCGGCGCGATCGGGATCGGGTTCGCCGTCGTCTGGTTCGTGCTGTTTCGTGATCGGCCCGAACACCACTTTGCGGTTTCCCCGGTCGAGCGCGATTACATCATCGAGGCCCGCCGACCGCGGAAGTCGGAGTCCGAGGCTGTCAATGCGGTCGCCGACGTCCCGATCACCTTCGGCGATATGTTGCGATCGCCGAACATGCTGATGTTGATGGTCCAGTATGTCGCCCACAACTTTACGTTTTTCTTCACCGTGACCTGGTTCTTTCCCTACTTGAAGGACAGTTACCAATTGACCAGCGAGCAGGCCGGTTGGTACGCGATGTCGCCGCTGTTGTGCGGCGTGTTGGGGAATTGGCTCGCCGGCTTTACCGTGGATCGTTTGTACAGCCAAGGCCGATGGCAGCTCTCCCGTCGTCTGCCCGCGGCGATCGGGTTCCTGCTGGCCGCGATCGGCATGAGTCTGTGCGTGAACATGACGACGCCGTTTTGGGCCGTCGTCTGCATGTGCATCGCGATCTTCGGCAGCGACATGATTCTCAGCCCCTCCTGGTCCACCTGCATGGACATCGGTGGCGCCAGTGCGGGCGCGGTTTCGGGGGCGATGAACATGGTCGGCAACCTGGGGGCGTTTTTCACGGCGTTGTCGTTTCCCTACCTGAAGGACGCACTGGGGTCGCACCAGCCGTTTTTTTATGTCGCCGCGGGATTGAATCTGTTGGCGATCTTCTTATGGTTTCGAATTCGACCGGATCGAAGCATCGCGGAAGAGCGGCTGGGGTACGAACCCGGTTCCAGTGATTGATCGCGTGCCCGTCCGCTCGTGCCCAAAGCCACTCACTTTGGTTTTGAAGGTGTTAGCGGAACGGCGCGAGCCGTCCGGTTGCGCTTCAAAAAACACCGTGAAAGACCGGAGGGCTCGCGGGCTGTCGTTTTTGTGAGCCGCGCGCCGCGTAAGCAGCCGGGCACTGCGACGCTGCCCGAGGCCTTACGGCCAGCGGCTCACCATTGACTCAGCAGATCCCGACTCAATTGACAGCCCACTCGCGCCCTGCCGCTAACAAAGAACACAGCACCACGTTTGGCAAATCGAAGGCAGCCCATGAACAACGTTGACGGACCGAAATTACGAGGCGCGGTGGTCGGCGCCGGCTACTTCAGCCAGTTTCATTTTGATTCCTGGAAGCGCATCCCCGGCGTCGAATTGGTCGCGGTTTGCGATTCCAATCCGGCGGCCGCCGAGCGGGCGGCCAAGACGTACGGGGGCGATGCGGTGTTCACCGACCACGCGAAGATGCTGGGCGAAGTCGAGTTGGACTTCGTGGACATCGTCACGCGTCCGGACACGCACTTGAAGCTTGTCGGTGATTTTGCCGCCGCCGGTGTGGCGATCATTTGTCAAAAGCCGCTGGCGCCGACCGTCGCGGAAGCACGCAAGATTGTCGACGTGGCGTGTGCCGCCGGTATTCGATTCATGGTGCATGAAAATTTTCGATTCCAGCCCTGGTACCGTGAGATCAAAGAGCTGTTGGATAGTGGTGTGGTCGGAAAGAACGTGCACACGATCACGCAGCGCAATCGCATGGGCGACGGCTGGGGAGATGATGCTTACCTGGCACGTCAGCCGTACTTTCAGACGATGGAACAGTTTCTGATTTTCGAAGCCGGCATTCACACGATCGACACGTTTCGCTTCCTGGCCGGCGAAATCGATCGGGTCTGGTGCATGCACCGAAAACTCAATCCGGTGATCGCCGGCGAAGACACCGCGATCGGTATCTTTCAATTTGCCCGAAGCGGTGTCGGCGTTTATGACGCCAACCGGTTCAATGAGTCGACGGCGGAGAACCCCCGCTACACGTTCGGTGAGTTGCTGGTGGAGTGCGACGGCGGGACGATTCGATTGTACGATGACGCCCGCATCACGATCCAGCCGCTCGGACAGCCGGAGACGCCACACCCGTATCAACCCAGTCGCCACGGGTTTGCCGGCGACTGCGTCCATCAAACGCAACTGCATTTTGTCCGCGGGTTGCGTTCCGGTGAGGCCTTCGAAACCGATGGCCCCAGCTATTTAAAAAGCATCGCGGTCCAGGAAGCGATGTACCGCAGCGCCGAAACGATGATGTGGGAGTCACCCTCCGAATGAGAATCCTTGATTTGACGTTGCGATTGGAAAAAGGGATGCGCGGCGTCGACTATGAAACCAAGTACACGGTCGCCAACGACGGTTGGAACGCGCGGACGTTGCATCTGTATTCGCACTGTGGAACCCACATGGATTCGCCGTATCACTTTGAGGCGGGCGAGCAGACGATCGACCAGATACCGATCTCGGATTGCCTCGGCAAAGCGTGGGTCGTCGCACTCGACGGCTTGGCCGACCAGACACCGATCACCGTCGAGCACCTGGGGCCGCTGGCCGACCGCGTGCAGCCCGGCGACGCGTTGTTGTTGCGGACGCTGTGGAGCCGTCATGTCGCCGATCCCGACCACTACCGCGACCACTTTCCACCGATCAGCCCCGAACTGGCCCGCTGGATGGTGGCGCGTCAGGTCCGGATGGTCGGCGTCGAACCGCCGTCGGTGGCCGATGTCAACGACTTGGCCGCGGTCACCGAGATCCATCAAATCCTGCTCGGTGCCGGCATCATCATCGTCGAAGGGTTAACGGGGCTGGACCAGTTGACCGAGCCGACCTGCATTTTCGGAGCGATGCCGTTGAAGATCGCCGGCGGCGACGGGGCACCGTGTCGTGCGTTCGCGATTTTGGGAGCAACATGGTGAGTGACCTTTTAAACGATCTGCCGGCCCCGCGCCGCGAAGACCTATTGCCCAAGATTCGCCAACTCGCTGAAGCATCCGGTGCCTGTGTGGTGGTGCTGGACGACGATCCGACGGGGACACAAACGGTTTATCAGACGCCGGTGCTGACCACCTGGGACGTGGAATCGCTGGCCGGCCAACTGCGCCGCGGTGACGCGATGTTCTACGTGCTGACGAACTCCCGGGCGCTGCCCGAGCGTGAAGCCGTTGAATTGGCGCGCTGTCTCGGTCGCAACCTGCGTGAAGCGGCGGCGAGCGTCTGCAGAGACGTGACGGTGATCAGCCGGAGTGATTCCACGTTGCGAGGCCATTACCCGGCCGAAGTCGATGCGGTCGCCGCGGCGCTGGGGCATCCCGATGCGGTCCACGTCATCATGCCGTTTTTTCTGCAGGGCGGACGGTTGACGATCGGTGACACGCATTATGTGGCCGAAGGCGATTCGTTGGTGCCGGCGGCGGACACTCCGTTTGCACAAGACGCGACCTTCGGATTCCGCCACTCGAACCTACGCGACTGGGTGGTCGAAAAAACCGGGGGTGCGGTGGAGCACTCTTCATTGCATTCGGTTTCCATCGAAGAGCTGCGCGAGGGGGACCTGCGGCAGCTCGCGACGCGGATCGCCGCCTTGCCGCCGGGGAGTGTCTTGATCGTCAACGCGGTCGACATCGCCGATGCCCGTGCCTTTGCGATGGCCGCGCGTTTGGCGGAGAGGTCGGGGGCGGAATTGATCTACCGCACCGCGGCGAGTTTTGTCCAAGCCTATGCGGGGCTGGAGGAGAAACCGTTGCTGCGCGGTGACCAGATGATCGCCTTGGCCAACTCTGCCGGCTTGATCGTCGTCGGCTCGTACGTTCCCAAAACGACGACGCAGCTCGAGCGTTTGCTGGCCAGCGAGGATGCACCGCAGGCGGTGGTGTTGGATGTCGGCCGGCTCTTGGCCGATCGGGCGGACGAGCATTTGGCCGAGGTGATCGAGGGCGTCAACACGCGACTGGCCCAAGGGGAGGATGTCGTGCTGCACACCTCGCGCGGCTTGGTCACCGGAACCGACGGCGAGTCCAGTTTGCGCATCGGTACCGCAGTTTCTAAAGCGGTCGTGGATGTGGTCCGCGCCGTTGAGGTCCCGCTGCGTTTTTTGATCGCCAAGGGGGGCATCACGTCGAGCGATGTGGCGACCAAGGGGTTGGAAGTCAAACGCGCGATGGTGCTGGGACAGATCTTGCCCGGCATCCCGGTCTGGAGTCTAGGAGCGGAGAGCCGTCGACCGGACTTGCCCTACGTCGTCTTCCCGGGCAACGTCGGTGGCGACGAGGCGCTGGCCGAGGCGTACAAGAAGCTGCGCGGGCAGTGATGGGGGCAAAACAATGGGGGGGCAGAATGATGGGGTGGCAGGATGATGGGGTGGCAGGATGATGGGGTGGCAGGATGATGGGGTGGCAGAATGATGGGGTGGCAGAATGATGGGGTGGCAGAATGATGGGGTGGCAGAATGATGGGGTGGCAGAATGATGGGGTGGCAGAATGATGGGGTGGCAGAATGATGGGGTGGCAGAATGATGGGGTGGCAGGATGATGGGGTGGCAGAATGATGGGGTGGCAGAATGACGGGCACGCGGGCTAGGTTGCAAAGGATCGAGCGGTAGATGTGTCGCGGATATGTTGGAGTGGGATAGGCTTCCAGCCTGTCGATGCGAAATGACGAGCCTGGAAGCCTATTCCACTTATTTTCCGCTGATTGCTAACCTGCCAAGTGAGCTGCCACAACGCAGGCGGCGGTTTCGACGCGGTAGATCCGTGCGGCCAAGCCGATCTGTCGGTAGCCTGAATCGACCGCCGTCTGAACCTCTTCGTCGCTGAACCCTCCTTCGGGACCGATCAGGACCGTGGCGGAGGTTGCTGCGTCGATCTCTGCTGCGAGCGATTGGGCTGCGAGCGATTGGGCTGCGAGCGATTGGATCGGCTTTCCGTCCGGGTGCGCGATCCAGCGAACGCCGTCGCGCGGCTCGGCGAGAAACGCTTCCATCGACGTCGGGGCATCGATCGTCATCAGGACATTCCGCTCGCACTGTTTGCTCGATTCGATCACGATCCGCCGCAATTTGGTCAACAGCGAATCGGTCGGTGGGCGTTGGGTGCGTTGGCAGACGAGCGGCGTCACGCGATGGACTCCGAGTTCGGTCAAACGCTCGATCATTTCTTTACAGCGTTCGGGTTTAGGCAGGGCGATCCCCAGATGGGTTCGGCACTTCGGCTCGCGATCGATCGCCACGGCGGCGGCGGCTTGGACGACGCAATTGCGTTTGTCGATGGAGACGATGGATGATTCCGATTCGTGTCCGCAGCCGTCAAACAAGGTGATCACGTCACCGACTTTGGCGCGCATCACGCGGGCCGCGTGACTCGCCTCCGCGTCACTCAATGGGACCAGCCCACCGCCGGGGGCAAGGTCCGGTGCGTAATATCGACGTGTCATACAACAAATCGGGTGCAACGTGTGGGAGAGGCTTCCAGCCTGTCATCTCAGTCAGTAGGGCATGCTGTGCATGCCTGATGTCACGCACGGCGTGACCTACTCTTGAAACCGATAGATCGCGTCCGCGGTGCGCATGATCAGCGAGTGATCGACGACCGCGGGGCTGGCCATGATCTGTCCGTCCAATTGGTTTTCGGCCAGAACTTCACTGTCGCGACCGGCGCTGATCACCGTCACGGTTCCTTCGTGCGATCCCAGGTAGATGCGGTCGCCGACCAGCAACGGTGACGCGCTGTACTTGCCGCCGATCCGTTTCTTCCAAACCTCCTCACCGCTATCGGCTTCGAAACAGCTGGCGATGCCGTTGTCTTCCATCACGTAGATCAGCCCGTCATGAAGGATCGGCGAGGGTTTGGCCGGGATCCCTTTCATCACGGTCCAGGCAACGTGGGTGTCGGTGACGTCGCCGGATCCATCGACCTTGACCGCCCACAGTTGCGGTTTGCCAAAGCCGGTCGAAAAGTAAACGACTCCGTCGGCATAGACCGGGCGGGGGACGACCGAAAAGCCTTTGCCGTGGCGGACCTTCCAGATTTCGTTTCCGGTTGCCGGTTCATAGGCGACCATCCACTGCGATCCCATGCAAATCAATTGTTCGCGTCCGAGCCGGTCGGTGATCTTGATCGGCGTGCAATACGCTTTCTTTTGGTCGCCGGTGGGGGCATCCATTTCCGGTCGATCCGTCTCCCACAGGGTTTTGCCGGTGGCCTTGTCGAGTGCGGTGACGTATTGGCGCTCGATTCCATCCTGAATCAAGATCAATCGATCGCCATCGATCAACGGAGAGCTGCCGGGACCGACGGAATGGTCCAATGGCAAGCGGCGTTGCCAAGTGATCTGGCGGGTCGTTCGATCCACGCAAAAGGTGCCGTAGGTCCCGAAATGGCAAATGATGTTGGGGCCATCGATGACGGGGGTCGGCGATGCATAGCTGTTGAGCGAGTGGATCGGATCGGGGGTTTCAATTTCGGTCAAATCGATCCCGGCCAATGGTTCGCCGGTTTCCAAATCGAGGGCGAATAACTTCAGCCGGATCGCCTTGGCGACGGCCAGTTGTTTGAATTTTTTTTCCTCGATGCCTGCGGCGCGGAGCAATTCCAGGCGTTCATCTTCGCTGGGGAACACTTCGATCGCCGTCGTCGCCCAAACCACGTCGTCGGCGATCACCGGCGACGACCAGGCTTTGCCGGGAAGGTCCGTTTTCCATGCCAGGTTTTCTTGTTCGCCAAAGGTCAGCGGCGCGTTTTGGTCGATGGCAATGCCGTCGCCACCGGGGCCGCGAAATTGGGGCCACGGCGAGTCGGCGTGGGAAACAGACGCAGCCAACAAGAAGCAGGCGATTTTGATGCTGATTCGGCGGTGCATGGCGGGGACTGTAAGAGCAGGGTGGGCGAAGTTGAGCGGCTGAAAGTATAGCCAAAACCCGCCGTCGCGTCTCTTGGGCCGGAAGTCGAACCACGGATGGCATGGCGTACCCACCGATGGCAGGCGGTATGACATCCGTGGGTACGCTTTGCCATCCGTGGGTTTTCTTTTCTCTCGCCCCGTCTACCGCCATCCCGATTCGCCGCATGAACTCCGCGGTTGAGCTAAAATCCGTCGCTCCGTTCCTGAATCGTCCCGCCAGATCCCTCCCTCAGGTTGTTTCTCGTGAATCTCAATCGTCGTACCGCCCTGGCCCTCGCCGCGTCGGCATCGCTGTCCTTTGCCCGCGCCTCCCAAGCCGCTCCGTCGCCGTTTCAATTTCGTTATGCGCTCGCCTCGTGCATGTATGGCTACACGCCGCTGGCGGAAATTTTGCCGGAGGCTGAGAAGATCGGGGCGTCGGGGATCGACATCTGGCCCAAGGTGCATGGCGACCAGCGCGAGCAGCTGGACGCGTTGGGCGAAGACCGCTTCGCCGCGATGCTGCGCGAACACGACGTCGAGCTTTCCTGCATCACCCAGTACAAGCTGGGCCCGTTTGGAATTGACGATGAAATTCGACTCGCCGAGCGATTGGGATGCAAGCTGATTGTGACCGGCGGTTCCGGGCCAAGAAACTTGAAGGGCGCGGCGCTGAAGGAGGCGATCGCAGCGTTTTTGAAAAAGTTGACACCGACGATCAAGCTCGCCCGTGATCACGGAGTGCGGATCGCAATCGAGAATCACGAGAACAACTTGATCCACGACGCTGACTCGCTGCGCTATCTGGTGGACCTGGCGCCGGCGGATGCCATCGCCGTCGCGTTTGCCCCGTATCATTTGCCGCAAGACAATGAGGTGCTGTGCCGATTGCTTCGGGACTTGGGCGATTCGGTTGCCGTGTTTTACGCTTGGCAGCACGGCATGGGGTGCAAAACGAAACTGCCCAAGGAGCAGGAGTTGTTACAGATGCCCGGACGAGGCGATTTGGACTTTGGACCGATCGTGAAGACGCTGGCAGAGATGCAGTTCGATGGCTGGACCGAGATTTTTATGCACCCGGTTCCAAGGGGGATACCGATTTTGGCGACGACCGACAAAGTGACCGCGGAGATCAACCGGTCACGCAAGTATTTGGAACAACACCTCATTGAGTAATCGATTGATATCAGCCGGTTCGCGTTACCGCGAGCGGCACCTCCGCTTGTGTCGGCTTCTCAGTGCTATTGGGTGATAGGCGAGACTCAACAAGCCCGTCGACGCCGGCAGACGACACTCACACCCAGAGCGGCGAAGATCGCGAGCGAGCTTGGTTCGGGCGTTGCCAATGCAGGCGGGGGTGGGGCAGCGGAAGGATCAGCCGCGGAATGAGCGAACGTGGTCAACGTCGCGGGACCTATCCGTTCCAAGCTTAGAAAAGAAAAGGGGACCAGTTGCACCAACGCTCCGCTGACGTGGATGGCACCTGCCCCCGCCGAGACGACCTCTGTCCGGAAGCTATAGGTTGGCGAGAAAATTCTCCACCCGGCGAGCGATGCGGTTAGGCCTCCGGAAGTTGTCAGTCCCCCTGTCGGAATCACGCCCGGATCCACGAACAAGTTCGGACCCTCAGGGATGTAGATGCCAGGCCCATCGAAATTAAAATCTGTCGGATTCGCGAAGGTGTCAGACAATTGGAGGGAAGTCATCCACAGTGACAGATTGGATGGATCAAAACCGTCCAATTTCACCGTTACGTCCAGCACTTGTCCGACCTCCAGGCTGGCTGGGTCTGCACCCCCGATATCGATCTGGGCCGTGATCACACCTGCCGAGGTGCGACTGTCATTGAACGCGAACAGGGCCAAAAGTGCGGAAAAAAACGTGAATACGGCGGGGCGAAAAGGTGTCGGCATAAATCGTGCTCAAGTTGTCATGTCAAGTGTGGGCGGTCCTCGGGCAAATTCCTGAATGATCGATGATCGACCATGGGGCTCCGATTGGGACGAGGCACACTTAAAGCACAGTCCGTGCCAATCAGCACATGACAAGGCGATCGCGAGAATGACTCGGCGGAGTACCAACGCGTCGTTGCGGCGCTGGAGTGGGGTTTCTCGCCGGTCTATAGGTGGAGTGTTTTTGGCCGGCCTAATGCGCTTCCAACCAGTTCTTTCCTGTTCCCATTTCGACGACGATCGGGACCGTCATCGGCAGCGCGGTTTTCATGGCGTTCTCAATGACCGGCAGCACGTCATCCTGTTCCGCTTTCCATAAATCAAACACCAACTCGTCATGCACCGTCAGCAGCATCTTGGTTTGGAAGCCGCCCTCGCGTAGCGCCCGGTGGACTTTGACCATCGCCAGTTTCAGCATATCGGCCGCGGTGCCTTGGATCGGGCTGTTCATCGCCAGGCGTTCGGCTGCCGATGCGCTGCCACGTGACTTGCTGGTGATGTCTCGGACGTAACGTCTGCGTCCGGTCTTGGTCACCACATAGCCGTGTTCTTTTGCAAACGCGATCGTCTCGTCGATGTAACGCTGGACGCCGGGGTATTTTTCAAAGTAGTTTTTGATCAACTCGCCCGCTTCGGCGCGGGGGATGTTCAGTCGTTGTTGCAGCCCGAATGCGCTGATGCCGTAGATGATGCCGAAGTTCACAGTTTTGGCTTTGGCACGCATTTCCCGCGTCACGTCATCGAGTTCAACCTTGTAAACCTTGGATGCCGTCACGGTGTGAATGTCTTCACCGCCCACGAACGCGGCGATCATCGATTCGTCGCCGCTCAATTCCGCCATGATCCTCAGTTCGATTTGTGAGTAGTCGGCCGACAGGATCAAATGGTTGTCGTCGCGGGGGACGAATGCCGCACGGATTTCTCGTCCGCGTTCCTTCCGCACCGGAATCGTTTGCAGGTTGGGGTCGTTGGACTGCATCCGGCCGGTTGCCGTCCACGTCTGGCTGTAGTGGGTGTGCAGCCGTCCGGTTTCCGGGTGGACCGCCGCGGGCAACTGGTCCACGTACGTCGATTTCAATTTACGTGCGTTGCGATAGTCCAACACGTCGCGGATGATGGCGTGTTTACCGGACAGCCGTTCCAATTCGGCTTCGCGGGTCGAGTATTGCCCGGTCGCGGTCTTCTTGGGTTTTTCTTCCAGTTCCAGCTCTTCGAACAAGACGACGCCCAGTTGTTTGGGGGAGTCGACGTTGAATTCGTGGCCGGCCGCGGAAAAAATCCTCGCCTGCAAGTCATCGATTTCGGCTTGCAGGACTTCGGAGTATTTCGCCAGTGAGTCGGTGTCCAGCGTGATGCCGTTGTATTCCATGTCGACCAAAACGGGCACCAATGGGCATTCGACTTCGTCGCAGACTTGCTGCACGCCGCGCTGGATCGCCATCGGCTGCAAAATCTTGGCGATTTGCAGGGTGACGTCGGCGTCTTCGCAGGCGTATTCGGCCAGTTTTTCCAGCGGGACGTCCGCCATGTTTTTCTGCTCGTCGCCTTTGGGGCCGATCAGCTCCGACGTCGGAATCGGCTTGTAATTCAAGTACAACTCCGACAGCGAATCCAGCCCGTGTCGCATCTCCGGTTCGGTCATCGTGTGGACCAGCATCGTGTCCACCAACGGCGCGCGGACTTCGATGCCGTTCCACTTCAGCAGCGAGATGTCGTACTTCAGATTGTGTCCGATTTTCGTGACCGATTCGTCGGCAAATAAATCGGCGAACTCCGCCAGCATCACCGACCGTTCGTCCGCGTCCTCGGGGCAGACGACGTAGTACGCTTCATGCGGTTTGATGCTGATCGCGATGCCCAGCGGGACGGCCGTGCGGGGATCCAGTCCGGTGGTTTCGGTATCGAAGCAGAATGTTTTCGCTTCGGCCAGTCGCTTGATCAGCTTGGTGCGTTCTTGCTTGGTCGTCACCGTGTGATAGGTGTGTGCGACTTCGTGGATCGATGTTTCGTCCGACGGTTCATCGAACAGCGATTGTTGGATTTGTGTTTCGCGTTTTTCGCGGGCGACGGCGGATCGGGCCGACGCGACCGAGAACGACTTGCCGAAGACTCGCTTGCCGATCGTTTCGAATTCCAACTCGGTCAACAGCTCGCGCAGTTTTTGGTCGTCACGTTTTTGGCGGGCCAAGGCATTGATGTCGATCTCGGTCGGCACATCCAACAAGATGGTGACCAAGCGTTTGGACAGCAGGGCTAGCTCGGCGTTTTCCTGGACGCGTTCCTTCTGTTTGCCCTTCAGTTTGTCGGCGTTTTCGAGCACACCTTCGATGCTGCCGTATTCGGCGATTAGCTTCTTGGCGGTCTTGGGACCGATGCCAGGGATTCCGGGGATGTTGTCACTGGAGTCGCCCATCAGCCCGAGCACGTCGATGACTTGTTCGACACGCTGGATCTCCCATTGCTCGCAGACCTCCTTGACCCCCAGGATTTCCGACTCGCCACCCTTGCGTCCCGGCTTGTAGACGTGGATCTGGTCGGTGACCAATTGGTGATAATCTTTGTCGGGCGTGACCATCCAGGTTTCGAATCCTTGGTCGGACGCCTGGTGGGCCAGGGTGCCGATCACATCGTCCGCTTCGTAACCGGGCATGCGGATCGTTTTGATATTCAACGCATCAAACAGTTTGTCGATCCAGGGCAGTTGGCTGGCCAAGTCCTCCGGCATCGCGTCGCGCTGGGCCTTGTACTCCGGGTAATCGATGTGCCGCTGGGTGGGTTCGGAGGTGTCGAAGGCGCAGGCAATGTGCGTCGGTTCCTCCTTGGTCAGGATGTCGGTGATGGCATTGAGCATCCCGAACACGGCGGAGGTGCATTGGCCGCCGGAGGTGAATCGCGGGCTGCGGATGAGCGCGAAATGGGCCCGGTAGGTCAACGCCATGCCGTCCAGCAGGAACAGCTTTTTGGTCGGCGAGAAGAGGTTGGGAGTGTCGTCGGCCATGCGAGCGGTTGGTTGAGAAGAGCGTGGTAAAAGTGAGAATGTACGCTGGCGGGGCGTCCTTCGATAGATCTTGTCGACGTCGTCGAGCAACGGAGAAGTCATGGGGGAAATAGGACCAATGCGACAGATACGACCCATGAGTCCTATTTGTCACATTGGTCCTATTGTCGTCCACGATTTCGCCACTGTGGCAGCGTCCAGATAAACGAGCGGATCTTCTAGAAAGCTGCCAGGCCCTCGTCGGTCGACGTGCATCGCGGCGAGCTATTTGCTAGAGTAACGCCACTCGTCGGTTTCCGCGCCTGGACGGTCGCCCGTTTTGGGCCGATGTCTTGGGGCTGATTGGGCGATGTGAAAACGGATCGCCTCGACTAACTTTTCTCGACCAGGATTTGCTATGGGATTGTTTGACAGGTTGCGCCACGAACTGATCGACATCATTGAGTGGATCGACGACTCCAATCATACGTTGGTTTGGCGGTTTCCCAGGTACAACAACGAAATCAAAAACGGGGCGCAGTTGATCGTGCGTCCGGGCCAGATGGCGGTTTTGGTCAGCGGCGGAGAGATCGCCGACACGTATGGTCCCGGGCACTACGAGCTCGAAACCAAAAACATGCCGATCCTGTCGACGTTGCAGGGTTGGAAATATGGGTTCGAAAGCCCCTTCAAAGCCGAAGTGTATTTCGTCAGCACCAAGCAGATCACCGATCTGAAATGGGGAACGCCAAACCCCGTGATGTTGCGTGATCCCGAATTCGGTCCGATCCGAATCCGCGCCTTCGGAACGTACGCCTTGCAAGCGGTCGAGCCGAAAGCGTTGTTGAGGGAGATTGTCGGAACCGATGACGATTTTCAATCCGACGAAATCACCGATTTGATGCGGGCGATGATCACCTCGGCCTTCACGCAGGCACTGGCGGACCTGCAGATCCCCGCGCTCGATTTGGCCTCTCGCTATCAGGAACTCGGCGACACCATCCGGGCTCGGGTGGTCGAACAGATCGATGACGAGTACGGGTTGGATTGCCCGCAGTTGTTCGTTGTCAATATTTCGTTGCCCGAAGCGGTCGAAAAGGCGCTCGACACGCGGACCAGCATGGGCGTGATCGGCGACATGAACAAGTTCCAGCAATACCAGATGGGCAACGCGATGACGGAGGCGGCGAAAAACTCGTCCGGCGGTGGCGCTGCCGAAGGCATGGGTTTGGGGATGGGCATGGCGATGGCCGGTCGCATGATGGGCGGCGCGATGGGAGCGGCACCCGCGGCAGGCCCCGCGGCGGCACCCCCGCCTCCACCGGCAGCTTGGCACGTCGCCGTCGCCGGGCAAACCAAAGGCCCTTTCTCCCTCGCACAACTCTCCAGCGGGATCGCATCGGGCGAAGTCACCAAAGACACGATGGTCTGGACCGCGGGGATGGAAGCCTGGGCCGCCGCCGCGGCGGTGCCGGCGCTGGCAGGGTTGTTCGTTTCGCAAGCTCCACCGCCGCCGCCACCACCGATGTAAGTCACCCTCGTTCCCAGGCTCCGCCTGGGAACGGAATGGACGTGAGGCTCTGCCTCACGCGGTAAAAAGAACGTCGGAGGCGGAGCCTCCGGAACCTTGCGTCCCCAGGCGGAGCCCGGGAACGAGGATGTGGTGGATAATCGACCAATGAGGAAATTGAACTGAAGTGGACGAACCACAGCAACGTTCTGAGCCGCTCGCCGGATTCACCGGGGGGACGGAATGGATGATCGATGCCTCGGGCTGCGCGCCTGATGCGTTGCGGGATTTGCAGCGAGTCGAAACGCTCTGTCAGCGGGTGGTTGCAGACCTGGGGTTGACTCTCGTCGGCCGACCGATGTGTCATGCCTTTCCCGGCCCCGGCGGTGTGACGGCGCTGTACCTGTTGAGCGAATCCCACTTGGCCTGTCACACCTATCCCGAACACGAATTCGCCACCTTCAACTTGTATTGCTGCCGTCGGCGACCCGCTTGGCCTTGGCGACAGGAACTGGAACGAATGTTTGAAGCCCGCGATGTCGTGGTGCGGCAGTTGAATCGTGATCTTCGATTGACGCGGAAGGAATCGCTGCGATGAGGCATGTGAACACGAACTGCCCGGCCTGCGGTGGCCCGGTGGAATTCATCACGGGTTCGTCGCTGGTCACGGTCTGTGAATTCTGTCACACGGCGGTCGGACGCGGCGATCGGGATGTCAAGGACTATGGCAAAGTCGCCGAGGTCGGTGATCCGGCTTCGGGGTTGGCCCGCGGGATCACCGGCAAGTGGAACAAGAAATCATTCACGATCACTGGCCGTGTCCGCTACCGCCACTCCGGCGGCGGATCTTGGGACGAATGGTACTTGGCCTTTCCCGGTGATCGTTGGGGCTGGCTGGCCGAGGCTCAGGGTAAATTTTCGTTGACGATGCAGCGAAAGTTGACCGACAAGTCTCGTTTGCCGGATTACAACAGCATCCAGCTGGAGCAGAAGATCACACTCAAGGGTGTCGAGCTGACGGTCCGCGAAAAGGGCGTCGCGGTGGCCGAAGGGGCCGAAGGGGAATTGCCTTGGGAATTCCACCCGGGCGCCGACCATCTGTATGTGGATTTGTACGGCGCGAACAAAGCGGTCGCGACGTTTGAATACGGCGACGGCAGCGATGATGCCCAGCAGTCGGCCTACTTGGGCAGCGAAGTCACGCTCGACGAGCTCGGTATCAGGCTCGATTCGTTGGACCCCGACGCCGGCAAGGTTCGTGTGGATTCGCTGCAATTAAATTGCCCCAAGTGCGGCGGGACACTGGCGCTGCGAGCTCCCGATGAAACACTGCGGGTCGCTTGCCCGAACTGCACATCGATCTTGGACGCCAAAGACGGAAAACTGGCGTTGCTGCAAACGCTGCATCAGAAGAAAGTCAGGCCGCTGATACCGCTCGGCAGCGTCGGCGACTTCGGCGGCAAACAATACACCGTCATCGGCTTCATGGAACGCTACGCCAAGTACGCCGGCCGAACGTATCCGTGGACCGAATACCTGTTGTACAACCGCGAAACCGGATTTCGTTGGCTGGTCTGCAACGACAACCATTGGTCCCTCGTCGCTCCGGTCGACTCGCCGCCCAGTTCGATCGCGGATTCAGCGACGTACGACGGAGAAACCTTCAAAATCTACGATCGTGGAACGGCCTACGTCCGCTACGTGTTGGGCGAGTTTTATTGGAAGGTCACCGTCGGCGAGCTGGTCTACACGTCCGACTACATCGCGCCGCCACGGATGCTTTCGTGGGAACGAAGCGGTTACGGGAAATCGCAAGAAGTCACGATTTCCGAGGGGCACTACATCACCGCCGAGGAGGTCGAACAGGCGTTTGGCGTCAAGGACTTGCCACGTCCTTGGGGCGTCGGGGTGATCCAACCGCGGCCGACACCGGGGGCGAAATTTTGGCTCGCCTGGCTGGGCTTCTTGTTCTACCTGTTTTTCGCCTATGCCGTGATCGGTCGCGGCAAGGCCGACGGATGGCTGTTGTTCTATGCCTTGGTGGGCGTCACGCTGGTCCCGGCGGTGGTGATGGCTTATTTGCACAACTTTGAAGTGCGGCGTTGGAAAGACAGTGATTTCAGCCCTTACGCATCCTCGGATGATTAAATGAAAAAAACAGTGATGGTCGTGTATCTGACCATGGGGTTCGTGATTTGCGGTTGGTTCACCGCCGCTGCAGCATTCAGCTGGAGGGCGCCCAATTTCGGGATCGCCAAGGCGCTGCAAAGTAGCGGTTCTGGCGGTGGCGGTTACTACGGCGGCGGTCGTTCGTTCGGTGGTTCATGGGGAGGAGGAAAATAACATGGAGATGACTTCGATGAAAGTTTTTCAATTAGCGATGCCGTTAGCGCAAGACGTGCAAGACATGGCGGTCAGCCCGATGCAGTTGCTGGGCGCCCATCTGATTGCCGCCGTGGTTTTCTCGCTCGTCGGGATCGTGGTGTTCGGCTTGTGTCTGTTGTTGATGGAAAAGATCACCCCGTTTTCGATCGTTCATGAGATCGGCGAAGAGCACAATCAGGCCTTGGCGACGATCGTCGCTGCGATCGTGTTGGGCATCTCGATCATCATCGCCGCTGCGATTCTGGGATGATCGACCGCGCGCCGAACTACTTGCTCTATTTGAACGTGCTGGTCATCGCGACGTGCGGGTTGATCTACGAGCTGTTGGCGGGCACGTTGGCGAGTTATCTGTTGGGCGACAGCGTGACCCAGTTCTCGCTGGTGATCGGCGTGTACTTGTCGGCGCTCGGCGTCGGTTCGTGGCTTTCCCGCTACGTCGAAAACCGAGTGGCGCGGACCTTTATCGAGATCGAAATCGCCTTGGCGCTGGTGGGCGGACTTTCGGCGCCGTTGCTGTTCGTCGCGTTCGCCCAGATCACTTGGTTCCGGATTTCCTTGTTCGGATCCGTTTTCGCCATCGGAACGCTGGTCGGGCTGGAGTTGCCGCTGTTGATGCGGATTTTGCGCGAACACTTGGACTTTCGCGAACTCGTCGCACGCGTGCTGACGTTCGATTACATCGGGGCGTTGTTGGCGTCGGTGCTGTTTCCTGTTTTGCTGGTGCCGCGTTTGGGGCTGGTCCGGACGTCGTTGCTGTTCGGGATTCTCAATGCCGTCGTCGGGGTCTGGGGGACGTATCTGTTGCGGCCGCTGCTTTCCAGTCGCGGACTCGGCGCGTTGCGGGGGCGCGGGTTCCTGGTGATCGGATTGCTGGTGGTAGCGTTCATCAAAGCCGACACGCTGACCGACTGGACCGAAGAAGCGATTTTGGAGAACCCGATCGTCTATTCGACGCAGTCGGATTTTCAGCGAATCGTGGTGACGCAGCGGCAGGGCCATTTTCAATTGCACCTCAACGGTCACCTGCAATTCAATTCCAAGGACGAGTATCGCTATCACGAATCATTGGTGCACCCGGCGTTGACGATCGCCGATGAAGCCGAGCATGTTTTGGTGCTCGGCGGTGGAGACGGATTGGCGGTGCGAGAGATCCTGCGCTACGACCGTGTGAAAGCCGTCACGCTGGTGGATTTAGATCCGGCGATGACCGGCTTGGCCACCGATTTTCCACCCCTGGCCGAACTGAACGAACACGCCTTGGCAGACCCGCGGGTGACCGTCGTCAATCGAGATGCCTTTGTTTGGGCAGGCGAGGGCGAAACAAAATTTGATGTGGCGGTGATCGATTTTCCCGACCCGGGGTCTTACTCGGTTGGGAAGTTGTACACGACGCGGTTTTTTCAACTGCTCCGGCGTCGACTGACCGATTCGGCGATCGTCTCGATTCAGTGCACGTCGCCGTTGGTGGCGCCGAAGTCCTATTGGTGCATCTTGAACACCATGCAACAGGCCGGGTTCGATGTGCGTCCGTATCACGCCGCGGTACCATCGTTCGGCGTTTGGGGGTTCGCGCTAGCCGGGATGCAACCGTTGACGGCTGACACCGATGGCGGGTTTCCGATTCGCCATCCGCTGCCCGCTGGCTTGCGTTTTCTGGATTCGAAAACCATGGTCGCGATGTTTCAGATGCCCGCCGACTTGGTTCCGGCCCAGACGAGTGTCAATCGCCTGAACGATCAGGTGTTGGTTCGTTACTATGAACAAGAATGGGGGGCGATGTGAGTGATGTGCATGCCCATCGCCCGGATCGGCTGACACGTCGCGAATTGTTGGCCTACCTCGCCGGCGTTCCGCTGACCGGCTTGGTGGGGTGCGGTTTCCGCGATCGGATTTCGTTTGAGGGACAGTTACTGAGTCCCGATGTTTCGATCGGGCATCGGTTGCGAGACGGCTGGCGACCGCCCGAGCCGACCGAATCGCCACGATCGCATCGTGTGGTGATCGTCGGCGGCGGCATCGCGGGCTTGTCGGCTGCCTGGCAATTGCAGCGTCGCGGGATCGAGGATTTCGTGGTCTTGGAGTTGGAGGGGCAGCCGGGGGGAACGTCGTTGAGCGGGGATCGGGCAGGCTTCCGATTTCCCTGGGGCGCCCATTACGTCCCGGCACCGATGAAAGAAAACGAAGCGTTGGTCGAGCTGTTTGGTGAGCTGGGGGCGATCGTCGCCGTGGCGGAGGATGGCGAGCCCGTTTTTGCCGAACACGCGCTCTGCCGAGAACCCGAGGAACGCGTGTTCTTTCAGGGGCGGTGGATCGGTGGGTTGTATCCACATGCCGGCGCCAGCGACGAGGATTTATCGCAGTTGGAACGTTTTCGTCAGGCCATGCGAGACTGGTCGGCGCGGCGCGATCAAGCCGGGCGACGGATGTTCGCGATTCCAATGTCGCTGGGATCCGATGGTGATGTCGTCCGCAAGCTTGACACCCTTTCGATGGACCAGTGGATGCAGTCGCAGGGGTTCACCTCCCAGCGTCTGCGCTGGCTGGTCGATTATGCTTGCCGCGATGATTATGGTTTGACCAGTCGTCAGACCAGTGCCTGGGCCGGCGTGTTTTATTTCGCGTCTCGGCTGCGACCGGGCAGTGCCCAGTCGCAGCCGGTGATCACGTGGCCGGAGGGCAACGGACGCATCGTTGGATACTTGGCCGATCGATGTGGCACCCGGCTTCGGTGCGGACATGCCGTCACGGCGATCCGCGATACCGGTGCCGAGAGAATCCAGATTCGTGCGTTTGACACGCGATCGTCGACGACGGTGGAGTTTGTTGCCGAAGACGTCGTTTTTGCCGCGCCACAGTTTTTGGCCCCCCACGTCCTGGTCGATTGGAAATCCAGCGGCCGGACGTTGACGTCGTTTCGCTATGGCGGCTGGGTGGTCGCCAATGTTTTTCTGAACGCTCGGCCACAGGAATCCGGCAGCGAAATGTGCTGGGACAACGTCATCTACGACAGTCGATCGCTGGGCTACGTTACCTCAACGCATCAGACCGGCAGCGACCATGGGCCGACGGTGTTGACCTGGTACCAGCCGATGTTGGACGATGATCCACGGGTGTCGCGGGCGGAGTTGATGCGACTTGCGTGGCGCGACTGGGCCAGCGTCGTGGTTTCGGATTTGCGCAAAGCCCACCCGGATATCGGTTCGCTGATCGAGCGAATCGACGTGATGCGTTGGGGGCACGCGATGATTCAGCCTCGCGTGGGCTTTGTCTGGGGCGACCAGCGGCAGGCGGCGGCGCACTCGCTGGGACGCGTCCATTTTGCCGGCACCGACTTGAGCGGCGTCGCGCTGATGGAGGAGGCGTTCGACCGCGGCGTGCGGGCCGCTGATCGATGCCTGGCCTCGCCCGTGGGATAGGCTTCCAGCCTGTCGATCTTGTCGGGAGGTAGCCAGCGTCGCGTCGATTCTCGATGATAATGCCGCGGCGAAGCGAATGCTTCGGTTCGGCCGCACCATCACACGAGGCCAAACGGGCGGAAAACGATGACACATCAGTTGATTTTGATGCGGCACGCAAAAAGCGATCACGACGACCCGGCGCTGTCCGACCACGATCGCCCACTCGCCAAGCGCGGCCGCCGTGACACGCCCAGGATGGCCGATTGGCTCGACGAGCAAGGCTGCGTTCCGGACGTGATCCTCTGCTCGTCGTCGGTTCGGACGCGAGAAACGGCCGAGTTGTTGTTGGATCATTGGGACAAGAAACCCGTCGTGGTGTCCTGTGAAGATTTGTACTTGTCCAGCCCCAACACGATGCTCGAAACCATCGGCAGCGGGCATCGTGATGCGGCCAGCGTGATGGTTTTGGCGCATAATCCAGGGACGGCGGCGCTGGCATCGATGCTGGCCAAACAGTCGCTGGAAATGGTGACGGCGGCGGTGGCGATTTTTGAAGTGGATGATTTGGCCGCGCTCGGGCAGGCGAACGTTTCCGACCACGCACCGCTCTCGCACTTGGTGAAACATTTGGCTACACAGTGCAGTTGCAGACTCACGCACTATGCCAGCCCCAAGACCATTTGACCTTGAATCTTGATGTACGGATTCGCCGCCTGGCTGATTTTCGCGATGGCGCTCGTCGGTCACGGTGGGTTGCACATCGCGATCTACAATCGAGTCAATTGCCTCGGTTGGCCGCGAAAGACGATCAAGCGGATCGTGAAGTTTTTTCTGCTGACGACGCTGGCCATTCCGGCGGCGATTTTGTTTTTCCAATTCGATTCGATTGAGGCAATCCTGTTCCGTGGCGGCAGTTGGAGTCTGCTCGGCCCGGTCACGACCACGTACGGCGTCATCTGTTTGGCGACCTGGATCGTGTTCGGGGTGCCGTGGCTGTTGTGGCGCCCGATTTTTCGGCTGGAATGGGTCGAAGCGCCGCGAAAGGTCAAGGTCGTCGATGTTTCTCAGGCCGTTGAGCATCCGCTGCCGTTGACACGCAAGGCGCGTTGGGAATCCCGTCTTCCCTTCAATCAGATTTTGGATTTGGCGGTCGAAGAAGTCGACTTGCCGGTCGTCGGGTTGCCCGCTGCGCTCGATGGCTATCGGATCGCGCACTTGAGTGACATTCATCTGACCGGCGAAATCCATGCCAGCTACATTCGCTTTGCGATCGAACAGGCGACGCGGTTCCGGCCGGACTTGATCGCTCTGACCGGGGATATCATCGACACCCAGCCATGCATCGATTGGTTGGTCGAGATCTTTTCACCGGCAGAAGCCGTCGACGGTTGCTTTTTTATTCTGGGCAATCACGACACACGCGTGGTCGATTCATGGGAGACACGCAATGCGATGGACCGTGCCGGATGGATCGATCTGGGCAGTCAAACGATGCGGCGCAACCTTCGCGGGGTGACCTGTCGCGTGATCGGCAACGAATATCCCTGGTTCGAGCGGCCGACGCTTGAGCCTTGTGACGCGCAGTTTCGATTGCTGCTCAGCCATAGTCCGGACCAGTTCACGTGGGCGCGACGCAACGGGATTGAATTGATGTTGGCCGGGCACACGCATGGCGGACAAGGGCGGCTGCCGCTTGCCGGTCCGATCCTCAGTCCCAGTTATCACGGCAGTCGTTATGCGTCTGGAGATTTCTATCGTGCGCCGACGACGTTGCACGTCACCCGAGGTCTGGGCGGGGTTCATTTGTGGCGGATCAATTGCCGCCCGGAACTCTCGCTTTTGACGTTACGATCGGTCTAAAACCCCAGCGATTTGAGTGTGGAAAACCTGTTTGTGTTTTTTTCCTGAGAAATGGGTGAAGGACCGTTGACGTGGCCGCGTCTGGCCGCCACAATCCCCGCCCACGTCAGACGCAACGCCGCTTTGAAAGGCTAGCAAAAGACGTGCAACTGATCATTGACAATTTGGTGGTGAAACTTCTGTTGAGTTCAGCATTTGCGAGATCGCTTTGCTGGGAAGCTGGATGCCCTTCGGGGTGTTTTTCCCGGCAGCAAAATGGCGAATCGCTGGGTCGTTAACCGAACGGCCCGGAGCAGAATCAACTTTCGGTTTAACTTTGATTTTCCCGTGTGAGCCAAACTTGTTTGGCGAGCATGTGATGCAATACAAAATTGAAGGGTTTGATCCTGGCTCAGAATGAACGTTGGCGGCGTGGATTAGGCATGCAAGTCGTGCGAGAAGAGTTTTTTGCTTGCATTAAACTCGGACAGCGGCGAAAGGGAGAGTAACGTGTGGTTACATGCCCAGGGGTCCAGGATAGCGTCGGGAAACTGGCGGTAATACTGGATGATATCTTCGGATCAAAGGTGAGATTCCGCCCTTGGATTGGACCGCATACTATTAGCTTGTTGGTGAGGTAATGGCTCACCAAGGCAGCGATGGTTACCGGGTGTGAGAGCATGGCCCGGCTCACTGGGACTGAGACACTGCCCAGACACCTACGGGTGGCTGCAGTCGAGAATCTTCGGCAATGGACGAAAGTCTGACCGAGCGACGCCGCGTGCGGGATGAAGGCCCTCGGGTTGTAAACCGCTGTCAGTTGGAAGGAAGGGCCTGTGCAGAGCAGGTCTTGACCGATCTTCAGAGGAAGGACGGGCTAAGTTCGTGCCAGCAGCCGCGGTAAGACGAACCGTCCAAACGTTATTCGGTATCACTGGGCTTAAAGCGTGCGTAGGCGGCTTGGTAGGTGTGATGTGAAAGCCCACGGCTCAACCGTGGAATTGCGTCGCAAACCCTCAAGCTTGAGGAAGACAGGGGTGTTGGGAACTTATGGTGGAGCGGTGAAATGCGTTGATATCATAGGGAACACCGGTGGCGAAGGCGCAACACTGGGTCTTTACTGACGCTGAGGCACGAAAGCTAGGGTAGCGAACGGGATTAGATACCCCGGTAGTCCTAGCCGTAAACGATGAACACTGGGTTGAGGGGACTTCCACATCCTCTCGGCCGTAGCGAAAGCGTTAAGTGTTCCGCCTGGGGAGTATGGTCGCAAGGCTGAAACTCAAAGGAATTGACGGGGGCTCACACAAGCGGTGGAGGATGTGGCTTAATTCGAGGATACGCGAAGAACCTTATCCTAGATTTGACATGCTTGAGAGTCTCTATGAAAGTAGAGAGTGCCCTTCGGGGAGCTCTTGCACAGGTGCTGCATGGCTGTCGTCAGCTCGTGTCGTGAGATGTCGGGTTAAGTCCCTTAACGAGCGAAACCCTTATCTCTAGTTGCCAGCGGGTCAAGCCGGGGACTCTAGAGAGACTGCCGGTGTCAAACCGGAGGAAGGTGGGGATGACGTCAAGTCCTCATGGCCTTTATGTCTAGGGCTGCACACGTCCTACAATGGTACGGACAAATGGACGCTAAGCCGCGAGGTGGAGCAAATCCCAAAAACCGTGCCTCAGTTCGGATTGCAGGCTGCAACTCGCCTGCATGAAGCCGGAATCGCTAGTAATCGTAGGTCAGCATACTACGGTGAATGTGTTCCTGAGCCTTGTACACACCGCCCGTCAAGCCACGAAAGTTGGGAGGGCCCGAAGTCGCTGAGCGAACAGTTTACTGACGCAGGCGCCGAAGGTCAGCTCGACGATTGGGACTAAGTCGTAACAAGGTAGCCGTAGGGGAACCTGCGGCTGGATCACCTCCTTTCTAAGGATTCTTAGAAATAGGTTTTCACTGGTGACAGTGGGAATCGAATCCGTGGAAGTGATCTCGCGAAGAGAACTCAACAGGGAAGCTTGCTTCCATTTCACCACCAAAAAATCACGAAGACCCGCTTCGGACTGTCGCCAGCCGAAGCGGGTTTTTTCGTGCGCGCTGCGGGAGTTGGGAGTTGGGAGTGGGCAGTGGGCAGTGGGCAGTGGGCCCGCGTTGGTTGCGGGGCGGGTGGGGAAATAGGACCAAGAGGACCTAGGGGACGCATAGGTCCTATCTGTCCCATTGGTCCTATTTCCAATGCGCGGGGACAGACCCCGGGTGCCTGGGGACAGACCCCGGGGTGCCTGGGGACAGACCCCGGGGTGCCTGGGGACAGACCCCGGATGTCTGGGGACAGGCCCCGGGGTCGCGGGGACAGGTCCGCGTGGGGACAGACCCCGCATCGCTTGCCTGGGGACAGACCCCGAACCGCCTGGGGCAGACCCCGAACCGCCTTTTCCATTGGTCCTGTTTTTTCAATGCCCGCCCGGGGGCAGGCCCCGGGTGTCTGTGTGCTGATTGGCGAGGCCTGCAATGATCGCGAGGTGTTGGGGAATGGGACCAAGAGGACCTAGGGGGCGCATAGGTCCTATTTGTCCCATTGGTCCTATTCTTCAGCGCCCGGGGGCAGACCCCAAATCCCCTTCAGCGCTTGCCTGGGGCAGACCCTGAACCGCCTGGGGGGACAGACCCCGGGGCGGCTGTTGAAGTGCGGATTGTGAAATTTAGGCAAAGGTTCTGGCGCATCACGGTGTGAAAGCAAGCAAGTCGATATATTGTGCAGGGGGGCGGCCTGCCCCTCCCCGCGAAGGTTCGCAACTTCTATTTCAACGAGGATTTCATGAACACTTTGAGGAAGTTACCCGCCGCACTCGCAGCCTATTGCCTTGCGGCCGCAATTCATGCCGCCCCGGCACTTGCTCAGACTGTCCCCTTCCATGCAGAAGGTTTTGGCACCTACAGCCCAGCAGAAGGAACCTACGACGCGCCAGGTGTGGGAACGCTGCTGGGGCGCTACGACAATTTCGGAGGCGTTGAAGTGACTCCGACGGATGACCCATTCGTTTTCAGGTTCGAATCCAGCGGGACCAATCTGGGGATTTCCGGTGGAGATGTATTGGAAACAGCATTCCAGGACGGAACGCTCACCGTGACTCCGGTTGAAGGAGAAGAGGGGCTGTTTACAGCCGTTTGGAAAGCGGACGTGGTGGTTATTGGCGGGGCGGGGGTTTACGCCGATGTTGAGTCGCACCGAAAGCCTTTGACGATCGTCGCAATCAACGAGCCCTTCAGTTTCAGCGATGCGGAATGGAAATTCAATTGGACGTTGACTGGCAAGGTCGACCTCGGCGGACCAAACAAGCTTGTCAGTCGTCCGCTAAAGATAAAAGGTGCGGGAGGTGTTTCGGAACTGCCATCCGTTGATACACCGTGGGGAGTCCAGGGAAATGCCAGCGGGCTAGGTCGATACACCAGTCCGCCCATCGATTCTGCTGAGGCCAATCTCGTCTCAGTGGATTCCGATCCGCGGTTCTCGCCTCTCGATGGACGCGTTCCATTTAGCGGAACGTCCACTTTCATTGCCGCAGACGGTTCAGAACTCTCCCTCGATTTCGAAGGCTTTATTTCAATTCTGCCCAACGGGGAGTTGCGCTGGGTCGCCGACTTCAGCCCGGCTGTTGAGAAGTGCAACGGGCGATTCAGTGACGTGGAAGGTGGGAGCGTCGTGATGCTTGCCTCTTCGCCGCCGCTCGCGCCGGGGGGAATCCCCTTTTCATGGTTCGGTGACGGTCACCTGGTCATTTCAAAGTGATGGTGGTCGCGCGGTGTGTCAGGTGTGTCCCCTGAGTCGCCTTGGTTCGATTTCCCCTTGCATCGGCTATGCCACTGGCATCGCCGCGGGGCTTCGCCCCGCGTGTGGTTGCCCCCTGGTGGGACCAGCCGTCAGGCTGGGTAGATTCACCGAAATGTGTGGCAGGTCATTGGTGGTTTACGCGGTTTAGGTTGACTTGGCAGGTGCTGTTCCTGCATGAAACACGGGTGTTTTCGCTGTGAAGAACGTGTTTGCTTTTTTTCTCTCAAAACGGTCCATGAGCCGTTGACGTGGCCGCGTCTGGCCGCCACAATCCCCGCCCACGTCAGACGCAACGCCGCTTTGAAAGGCTAGCAAAAGACGTGCAACTGATCATTGACAATTTGGTGGTGAAACTTCTGTTGAGTTCAGCATTTGCGAGATCGCTTTGCTGGGAAGCTGGATGCCCTTCGGGGTGTTTTTCCCGGCAGCAAAATGGCGAATCGCTGGGTCGTTAACCGAACGGCCCGGAGCAGAATCAACTTTCGGTTTAACTTTGATTTTCCCGTGTGAGCCAAACTTGTTTGGCGAGCATGTGATGCAATACAAAATTGAAGGGTTTGATCCTGGCTCAGAATGAACGTTGGCGGCGTGGATTAGGCATGCAAGTCGTGCGAGAAGAGTTTTTTGCTTGCATTAAACTCGGACAGCGGCGAAAGGGAGAGTAACGTGTGGTTACATGCCCAGGGGTCCAGGATAGCGTCGGGAAACTGGCGGTAATACTGGATGATATCTTCGGATCAAAGGTGAGATTCCGCCCTTGGATTGGACCGCATACTATTAGCTTGTTGGTGAGGTAATGGCTCACCAAGGCAGCGATGGTTACCGGGTGTGAGAGCATGGCCCGGCTCACTGGGACTGAGACACTGCCCAGACACCTACGGGTGGCTGCAGTCGAGAATCTTCGGCAATGGACGAAAGTCTGACCGAGCGACGCCGCGTGCGGGATGAAGGCCCTCGGGTTGTAAACCGCTGTCAGTTGGAAGGAAGGGCCTGTGCAGAGCAGGTCTTGACCGATCTTCAGAGGAAGGACGGGCTAAGTTCGTGCCAGCAGCCGCGGTAAGACGAACCGTCCAAACGTTATTCGGTATCACTGGGCTTAAAGCGTGCGTAGGCGGCTTGGTAGGTGTGATGTGAAAGCCCACGGCTCAACCGTGGAATTGCGTCGCAAACCCTCAAGCTTGAGGAAGACAGGGGTGTTGGGAACTTATGGTGGAGCGGTGAAATGCGTTGATATCATAGGGAACACCGGTGGCGAAGGCGCAACACTGGGTCTTTACTGACGCTGAGGCACGAAAGCTAGGGTAGCGAACGGGATTAGATACCCCGGTAGTCCTAGCCGTAAACGATGAACACTGGGTTGAGGGGACTTCCACATCCTCTCGGCCGTAGCGAAAGCGTTAAGTGTTCCGCCTGGGGAGTATGGTCGCAAGGCTGAAACTCAAAGGAATTGACGGGGGCTCACACAAGCGGTGGAGGATGTGGCTTAATTCGAGGATACGCGAAGAACCTTATCCTAGATTTGACATGCTTGAGAGTCTCTATGAAAGTAGAGAGTGCCCTTCGGGGAGCTCTTGCACAGGTGCTGCATGGCTGTCGTCAGCTCGTGTCGTGAGATGTCGGGTTAAGTCCCTTAACGAGCGAAACCCTTATCTCTAGTTGCCAGCGGGTAATGCCGGGGACTCTAGAGAGACTGCCGGTGTCAAACCGGAGGAAGGTGGGGATGACGTCAAGTCCTCATGGCCTTTATGTCTAGGGCTGCACACGTCCTACAATGGTACGGACAAATGGACGCTAAGCCGCGAGGTGGAGCAAATCCCAAAAACCGTGCCTCAGTTCGGATTGCAGGCTGCAACTCGCCTGCATGAAGCCGGAATCGCTAGTAATCGTAGGTCAGCATACTACGGTGAATGTGTTCCTGAGCCTTGTACACACCGCCCGTCAAGCCACGAAAGTTGGGAGGGCCCGAAGTCGCTGAGCGAACAGTTTACTGACGCAGGCGCCGAAGGTCAGCTCGACGATTGGGACTAAGTCGTAACAAGGTAGCCGTAGGGGAACCTGCGGCTGGATCACCTCCTTTCTAAGGATTCTTAGAAATAGGTTTTCACTGGTGACAGTGGGAACCGAATCCGTGGAAGTGATCTCGCGAAGAGAACTCAACAGGGAAGCTTGCTTCCATTTCACCACCAAAAAATCACGAAGACCCGCTTCGGACTGTCGCCAGCCGAAGCGGGTTTTTTCGTGCGCGCTGCGGGAGTTGGGAGTTGGCAGTTGGCAGTTGGCAGTGGGCCAGCGATGGTTGCGGGGCGGGTGGGGAAATAGGACCAAGAGGACCTAGGGGACGCATAGGTCCTATCTGTCCCATTAGTCCTATTTCCAATGCGCGGGGACAGACCCCGAACCGCCTGGCTCAGCGATGGTTGCGGGGCCTGCGATGGTTGCGGGGCGGTGGGGAATGGGACCAAGAGGACCTAGGGGACGCATAGGTCCTATTTGTCCCATTGGTCCGATTTCCAATGCCTGGGGACAGACCCCGGGTGCATGGGGACAGACCCTGGGTGTCGCGGGGACAGACCCCGGGGTCGCGGGGCTTTGGGGGTGTTGTCGGGCTGGCGATCGAGGGGCCACTGGCGCAGAGAGCGTCAGTGGGATTGATCGAGCAGTTGCTGCAAGTAGTTGGCGATCGAGTTGGAGTCGTTGCCTTTTTCCAGTACCAGCGTGTTCTGCAGTCCGGCGGCTGCGTCGTGGATGCGCGGGTCGACGCGGCCGGTGTACAGGCATGCCGGGGGAGGGTCGCTGAATTGCTGAACTTCTTGAAGGAAATCGGTTCCACTCATCCCGGGCAAATTGAAGTCCACGAGCAGGCAGTCGCAGTCCGCCAATTCCTGGTAGCAAAGCGTTTTTTCGGCGGATTCGAAGGCCACACATTGGTGGCCCAGTGCGGTTATAATCGCGCAGAGCGAATCCCGGACGTCCGGGTCATCCTCGACAATAACGACATGGGCTTGTTTATTGACGGGCATTGCAGGTTAGGCGGGGTGGGTTCCGTTCTGTGTCGGCTTGGATCGTGAGCTGATCCGTCGAATCTTTATTGGTGACGTGGACGCCGGATAGTGGACTTTCTTTCCTACCGAATAGTGTACTTGCTGGCAGCGTTGTTTGTCGCCGGCATCGGCGAAGCGCAGCAAGCGGAGTCTTATCGGCCGCGTCAGCCGGATCCATTTGGGGAATCGTGGCGGATTCGGGCGTTCCCCCAGCTCAAGGGCAGGGAGCTCAGGTCGATCGGAGAGGATGCTCGCGGTGCGATCTGGTTTGGCGTGGCCGACGGGGCGGTATGTTACGACGGGCTTCGCTGGGATGAGTTTGGGGCGTCCCGCAATCTGCCGGGGGCGGCGATCGCGTTCGCTCAGGTGGGGAGCCAGTTTTTTGCCGCCACGTGGTCTTCGATTCATGTGCTTGACCAGGGCCGATTCCGGCAAGTCTTTCCCTTGGACGATGGAGATCGGTGGGTGGTGGAAGGCCTTGCCGCCGGAGCCGATGGTGTTCTCTGGGTCTGCACCGACAAGGGCGCGTTGCGGTTGCGCGGGTCGCCGTCGGGCAGGCAAGGCGATTCATGGCAAGACATGCAGCTGTTCACGACGACTGAGATCGCGGGTGTTCTGCAGGACGAGCCGATTTCCGCTGGGACCCAAGTTCAGGCGGTCGCGGCAGCCGACACGGTCAGGTGGAACACCGGGGTGGGGGTGTGTCTGTACGGTCAGGGCCTCGATGAAAATACCGTCATCGCGGTTGCCGAAAATGGGCCCGCGGCCAAGCAGGGCGTTCGCGTGGGTGACCGAATCGTGGGGGTCGATGGCGAGGCCCGCCGCACGGTGTTTCAACGGGAGCTAGAAGACGACCCCGGGTCGCGGATTCGAATCAGCGTGCTGCCCCAAGACAGTGACGACGTTCTGGATTTGGAGTTGGTGTGTGAATCGATCGAGGGTCGGTATCAGAGGTTTCGGCCGATCCAGATTGCCGACGACGGTCGCGGAACGGTTTGGTTTGCGACGCGATTGGGCAGGATCCTCTCGCTGGAACGCAATCAAGATGGCACACAGAAATGGACTCACCACACGCGTGAGCACGAGCTTCCCGTCATCGCGATGCCCAGCATCGTCGTAACGGATCGTGGCGTTGCCGGTGTGGGGCGAAACACCGCGACGGATTGCTTGCTCCGCTACGACGATGATCGTTGGACGGTGATTGATCTGCCCCGCGGGATTGGATCGTCGATCGAGGCGAGCGATGACGGTGCGTTGTTGGTCGGTACCAACGGTGCGGTGCTGTCGGTCGCTGCGGGCGGTCGGGTGGTCGACCATGGCATGCGCGACCACGGCATTTTCGGAAACGATGTCATTGTCAAGAAGATGTCCGATGGTGCGGTGTGGATCGCGGGCAAAGGGTCGATCGCTCTGCGTCTGGAGCCACAGGGCCAGCGGTGGACGACGTATCGTGGGCTGGTCTACCAAGCTTCCGGTGAAAACGGCGACGAGTGGTTCCTCACCGATCGGTTGTCGGTGGTGCATCACCAAGGGGACCGTTGGCAGGAATTCGATGCGGGCGATGGGCTGATGACGCAGCCATTCCGCGTGATCGTGACGACCGCCGGCGACGTTTGGGCGGCCGGAAGCCATGACGGGGTTGCCGCGACGGCGCGACGGATCGGAGACCGATGGGAGCGGCGGCTGCATCCTGAACTTTCGTGGGCGGTGGATCGGCGTGCGGTGTTTGAAGATCGGGATCAGCGGTTGTGGTTCGGGGCGGCCGTCAATCAACGGGTTCAGGAGGATGACCATGGCGGTGTGATGCGGTTTGATGGGATGCAATGGAAGCACATTCGTCCCACCAATCGCTTGGATTTCGTCTACGGCATCGCCCAAACGCAAGACGGATCGGTGTGGTTTGCCGGGCCGTCGCTGGTGCAAGTCACGCCGGACGACCAATTCGGCACCCCGATTCAGCTTCCATTTGTCGCCCGCGGTTTCTCCGACGCGTTGGCGAACGATCAGGTGGGGGATCTGTGGATCGGCACGCGTGACAAGGGGATCGTGAAGTTGGGCGGCCGTCTGGCTGATGGTCCGGAGTACCCCTGCACGGTCTATGGTGAATCGAATCGGATCTCCAACAATCGCATCAAGAGCATTTTGCCGTTGTCTGACTCGAGCGTCTTGGTCGGCACACCAGCGGGTTTTGATCGATTTGACGGCAAGACCTGGGCGACGGCGGCGCTGCCGTCTGCGTTGGCCTATCGCACGGACTACGGAGCGCTCTACCAGGGTCACTCCGGAGAGTTGTGGTTCAATGAGTCGGGGTTGGCGTACATGGCCCGTGATCTATCCAAGGGGATTCCCCTGAACGAATTGGGTTCGCTGGGAGACAAGTTCAAGACCTATCGCTATCGCCCGGACCGTCAACCGCCGGACACCGTCATCCAGCGTTCGGCATCCCAGGCCACGTTTGGCGAAGTTGTTTCGCTGGCTTGGGGCGGGATGGATCACATGGAAGCAACGCCGCGCGACCAGTTGACGTTCTCGTGGAGTGTTGACGATCAGCCGTGGAGCGAGTTTTTGCCGGCGGTCCAAGTCGATCTGCCGGGGCTGGACGACGGGCTCCATCGTTTCCGGGTCCGCGCCCGTGACGCCGATTTCAACATCGACACGACGCCCGCGGAGATCACGTTTCGAATTTTTCCGGCGCTTTGGCAACGCAGCTGGTTCCAGGGCTTGATGCTGCTGATGATGGTCTTGCTTGGTTTGGCCCTGATTCAAACCGGTCGCGTTTTTCGCCGGGAAGCGTCGCTGCGGACGAGCAATGAGCGGTTGTTGTCGGCCGAGCAGGATCTGCAGCGAGCCAATCAACACTTGGAAAGCCGCGTCGCCCGTCGAACGCGTGAGCTGCGCGAAGCCAATCAGCGGTTGCACGCCAGCGAGGTGCAATACCGATCGATCGTGGAAGACCAAACCGAATACATCGTCCGTTTTGATGTCGATCAGAACGTGACGTTTGTGAACACCGCGTTCTTGCGTGCCAATCGCATCTCTGGCCAGACAGTCAGCGCCCTGTTGCCGGCGGATGTCGTCAGTCGATTGCGGCAACTGGTTGCGAACGTGGAAACCGATGGGCATGCGGGAAGGTCGATCACGTCGTTCCAAGACGCGGACGGTCAGCTGCGATGGGAGCAATGGCATTGTCGCGTTTTGACCGACCAGCTAGGAAATCCGCTGGGCTATCAGGTGGTCGGAAACGACATCACCGATCTGCGAAATGCCCAGAATCGGTTGAGCGAAAAGGAGTTAGAGCTCGCGCACTTGGCCCGCGTTTCGGCGCTCGGCGAAATGGTTGCCGGGATTTCGCACGAGATCAATCAGCCGCTGGCGACGATCGCCAACTTCTCTTCGGCGTCGTTGTTGGTGTTGGACCGTGAGCTGGGTGCCACTGAAAACGTGGAACGCAAAGAGGACGTCCGCCAGTGGATCGAACGCATCAAAGAGCAGACGGAGCGGATCAACAGGATTGTCAACAGTTTGCGGCGATTCGGTCGTCCCGGTAGCAATCTCACCGCATTTGAAATCGAGTCTGCGGTCAATGAGTCGTTGGACCTGTGCGAGTACAGAACGCAAACGGTCGTCGATGAAATCCTCATCGACATCCCCGAAGATCTGCCCAGGGCGTACGCCGATCGGGTTCAAATCGAGCAGGTCTTGGTGAACTTGATTCGCAATGCCGTTGATGCGATGGATGACCCTGCGATCGTCAAGCGGACGTTGAAGATTGTGGCGGTTGCCGAGGAGGGGGTGTTGAAGGTGTCGGTGATCGATTCAGGGCCCGGCATCAAGAAGGATCAAGTCGAGGAGATTTTCCAGACCTTTGTGACCACCAAATCGCAGGGCATGGGGATGGGGCTGGCGATCAGTCGATCGATCATCGAGTCGCATCAGGGCAAACTGTATACAGTCGATGGTGCTGACGGCGCGTGGTTTGAATTCACGATCCCCATCGCGACCGATGGCCAAGGGCGGCCGGTCCAGCTGGGAAGTGCCGATCACGCGCAGCGGTCGCAATCGTTCAGTGCTTAAAGGCCCGGCGGAGCAACCGTCTTGTCGCTTCCGCCGCGACCGGGATCATGCCTGGAACACCGGTGGGCTCCAATCCCCGACATCCAAGCCGCTATCGGCGACAAACAGCCTGCCCGCGTTGGAACACACCGCTTGGTCCTCGGCAGACATGTTTTCGACGGCCGTCGTGATCACCAGTTTGAGTGTTCCGGCGTGTTCGACGAGGGCCGGGCAAGTGTTCTGGGGTGAAAGCGGGGTCCGCCAGACCTTGCGGCACTGCCCACTGGCCAAATCGTAGAGCCTGGTTTCTCCGAAGGCGGCCGATTGGGGCAAGAACATCGCGATGATCAGCCCGGTGCCGTCGGGCGTCAGGATCGCCCCATCGGGAACCGCCGGGTCGGAAGTCAAATCGAGCACGACGTCCGGTTCGGTCAAGGTTCCGTTATCGAGGTCCACGCCGTAGCGAACGACTTGTCGAGTCGGCGAATCGATGTCGATCAGCGAAAGTTGCCCCCCGTCGAGCAGGATTGCCTTGCCATTGCTGCAGATCTGGTCGTCACGCAGCTGAATCAATTGGCGGTCGCGTCCGCGGTACAGGTAAAGCCCCGCTTTCTTGGTCGCAAACTCCAGGTCTTTGGTTCCGAAGATCAGGTTGTCTTCGTAGGCCAGTCCATCATTGATGATCGTGTTGGTCACGTCCTGATCGACGGCTTCGCAGAACGGTTCCCACTGGCCGCTCGCGACGTCAAAGAATCCCAGGGAGCGTTCGCAGCCGACGACAAAGCGATTTGCGGTCTGGCAGGGGAAGGCAAAACCCGGCCTGCCCGGAAGATCTTGTGAAACGTTTTTTCCGCTTTCAAAGTCGTAGCGATTCAGGCTTCCGTGGGGGGCTTCGGCCCCATGTTGAATCCCCACCCAGGAGAATGCCCCCGGCGCGATCTGATACGGGCCTTCGGGGAGAAAACGCAGCGCGTCCGAATCGGGGGTGTCCAACGGCGTTGCTTCGATGACTTCGGCCACAATAAAACCTCGGCGAATCTGAAAGGGTGGGAGAGTGATGATCGCAAGCTGGAAGCTTACGCCACTGCGAAGTCGTTGAGCAAGGCTTGGGGGACTCCGATGCCGACGACTCGCACGGTTCCCAGCCAGGGTTTGGCGTCGGCCTTTGTAAAGCCTTCTTTTTCGGCGACAAAGGTCACGGTCAAGTCGGCACGGAACGTGGGCTGGGAAGGGATTCCGGTGTCGCAGTCCAGTCCGGTGGGCAGGTCGATGGCGACTCTCAGTCCACGCCGCTTGTTTGCCAGTTTCACCGCATCGCCATAAAGGCCTCTCGGGGCGCCCGTCGCCCCCGTGCCGAGCAGACAGTCCACGACGGTTTCGTCGTCTGTGATCCACCGGTCCAGGTCCTCCGCGGACGTGGCGACCTGAAGGGGCAAACCTGCTTTCGCTGCGATCGACGCGTTGACGCTCGCGTCGCCGGTCAATCGTTCGAGGGGGACCAGCGATAGGATGTGGACGGAGAACCCGAGCAATTCCAGGTGGCGGGCAATCACATACCCGTCGCCCCCGTTGTTGCCCGGGCCGCAAAGGATGCAAACCGGGTGGGCGGCACCTCCGGGAGATTCCTGGCACAACGCGGCGATTCGCTCGGCCGCGCCACGCCCGGCATTTTCCATCAGCACCAGGCCCAACATTCCGTAGTCTTCGATCGCGATCTGATCGACGCGTCGGACGTCATCACGTTTCACTTTTCCCCTCGCTTCAATTCCAGTTGCCAAACAGCTGTTGTCGATCCACAATAGAGCCGCGTTTGGCGAATCATATCGGATCAGTGATCCCAGCGGGAAGCGTGAGCGGGTGGCGCGTCAGCGAGACAATCACGCGCCGCTGGCTGAAGCACTGGCTGAAGCACCGGCTGACGCCATGTCGTGAGATGAAATTCAAGGGTGAATCGAGGCTGCATCATGCCATTGTACGAATACGAATGTTCCCAATGCGACAAGTCAATCGAGCTGCTCGTCCGGTCGGCCGAGGAGCAGGTTTCGTGCCCGGAGTGCGGCAGTGACCAGCTGACGCGGTTGATGAGCGCCCCGGCGGCTCCGAACATGAAGGGTGCGAATGGTTCCTTGCCGATGGCTTCCGAAGGCCAGTCGTGCGGGGCGCCGCGATGCTGTGGCGGGATTTGCCAGTAGCGTTTGCCCGCTTCTGTTCGCAGGCAATGAAACCGGGGCAACGGGAACGGTCAAGCGTCACGCTATGTCGCAGTGATTTCCTGCGTTTGACGCCAAGGTGGGGTGTTTGTTGTTAGCGGCAGGGCGCGAGTCCTCCGGTCTTTCACGGTGTTTTGAATCGCGACCGGACGGCTCGCGCCGTTCCGCTAATAAGTGCTTCGGGGCGTTGGCGGCGAAGGCTTTCGTGACTGTCTCAGGGGTGGGTCAGCACGGGGCAGACGTCGAACCATTCGCGGTGGTGTTGGTTGCCCATCCACTCGTTGGCTTCTGTCGGCCCCCACAGTCCGGGCTGATATTGAAACAACTCGGGCGCGGCGGGGCTGCGCCAGGCGGCCAGAATCGGGTCGATGATGCCCCAGGCCAATTCGACTTCGTCGCTCCGGGCGAACAGGCTGGCGTCGCCGAGGATGGCATCCAGGAGCAGTCGTTGGTAGGCGTCGGGCATGTCGCCTTTGGATGTTTGGTTGAAGTCAAAATCCAGCGTACTGGTTCGCGTTTTCATTTCGCTTTCGGGCACCTTGGACTCGAAATGCAGCTGAATGCCTTCGGCGGGCTGGATTTGGATCACCAGCCGATTGCCGACGGGGCTACGCGTTTTCTGGCCGAATAGGATGTGCGGCACGTGGCGAAACTGGATCACGATCTGGGTGGTCCGGCACGACATGCCTTTGCCGCTACGCAGGTAGAACGGAACGTCTTTCCATCGCCAGTTGTCGCAATACAGTTTCAGCGCCGCGTAGGTTTCGGTCTGGCTGTTCGGCGGCACGCCCTCTTCGCTGAGGTAGCCGGCGTATTGTCCGCGGACGGTGTCGGATGCGAACGCGCCGCCGGTCATCTTGCGGACGCTGTGCAGCACCTTGACCTTCTCGTCACGCACCAGCGCCGCATCGTACTTCGCCGGCGGTTCCATCGCCGTGATCATCATCAATTGCAGGATATGGTTTTGAAACATATCTCGCAGGATGCCGGCGCTGTCGTAGTAGCCGGCACGACGCCCGATGATGACTTCTTCGGCGACGGTGATTTGGACGTGATCGACATAGTTGCGATTCCAGATCGGTTCGAAGATCGAATTGGCGAATCGCAGTGCGAAGATATTTTGGACCGTTTCTTTGCCGAGGTAGTGGTCGATCCGATAGATTTGGTCTTCGCGAAAGACCTTGTGGATCGAATCATTGAGCGCGTGGGCGGTCGCCAGGTCTGTTCCGAAAGGTTTTTCAATGATCACCCTGCGGAAACCGGCATCATCATCGGCCAGTCCGGCGGCCCCGAGCTGCTTGATGGCTTCCTCGTAAAGCTGGGGCATCGTCGAGAGGTAGTACACCCGTCCGGCGTTTTCGCCCTGTTCGATTTCGTCCAGGAACTTTCCCAAGGCGTCGAAGTCGGCGGCTTCTTTGATATCGCCCGGCTGGTAGTAGACGTGCTGACTGAATTCGTCCCAGGATTCCGCATCGAAGAGTGATCCGGCAAATTTCGCCGCCGACTCGCGGAGTGAATCACGGAATTGCTGGTGCTCGAATCGTGATCGTGAGACGCCGACGATCCGCATCACGCTGTCCAATTTGTCTTTTTTGAACAGGCTGTAAAGCGCTGGAATCAATTTGCGACTTGTCAGGTCGCCCGAGGCACCAAAAATGACGATCGTGTGAGCCATGGCTAAGGCAAATGCAGCGCGGAGAGAATGGGGTTCGCGACGCCTGAGCGTTCACCCGAAGGGTAGCCCGCGGAGAATCTCGTTGCCAGGGGACGTGTTCGAAGGCGGAAGGCACGCCCCGGTGGGTCAGGACGTGGGACGACCACCTTTCCAGGTCGTCGAAAGGATGCTCGCGACGGCCCGGAAGGGCCGTCGTACTTGGGGAAACGATCAAAACGGGCGCGACCGCCCGGAAGGGCCATCGTACTTGGGGAAACGATCAAAACGGGCGCGACGGCCCGGAAGGGCCGTCGTACTTGGGGACACCGGTTCGATGCGTCTTCCGTGCACCCGTCATCGCATGGACGGCGGGTCAGGACGCCCTAAAGTCCCGCCAAGGCGTCGATGACCTGTTGGTCGTGACCGTCGACTTTGACCCGCTTCCAGACCTTGGCGATTTTGCCGTCGGCATCGATCAGGTACGTGCTGCGTTGGATCCCCATGGATTTCTTGCCATACATGTTCTTTTCACGCCAGGCCCCATATTTCTCCAGCATCACGTGCTTCTCGTCGACCAGCAGCGGAAATGGCAGTGAATACTTGTCACGAAATTTGGTGTGGCTTTCGGCGGAGTCGGCGCTGACGCCAAATAGTTGGGCGCCCAGCTTTTTCATCTCGTCGTATCGGTCTCGGAACGCACACGCTTCTTTCGTGCAGCCCGGCGTGTCGTCGCGGGGATAAAAGTACAGCACGACGGGGTCACCCTTCAGATCACTTAGTTTGACTTTGTTCCCTTGGTCGTCTTTGAGTGTGAATGCGGGAGCCTTTGTGCCGGGTTCGAGCCAATCAGCCATCGATGAAATCCTCCGAGGAAAAAACGCGAGTCGTCGTGTCGGTAAGTGTTCAAGGAGTGTATCGAAATGTCCAGACCGGCAGGGCGATCGTGTCGGCAGGGGGTTAGGGCGCTGTCAACGCGGGCCATTCCGGAACGGAATCAAGCAGCTAGACTGCGGGCTGGTCCGATTCGTTCCCGCTGTCGTCGAGGGTCTTTGCGTTGCGTGCTTCAGCCTACGTGTTTGTCGTGTTTGGATTGGGCGTGTTTGGACTGGGCGAGTGCGGCCCGTTGAAGGTGCAATGCCTGTGGGCGGCCGAGGGTGACTCGGATGTTCGCAGCCGGACAATCAACCAGCGGATCGTTCCCCAGTGGATCGATGACACACGGTTCACGTTCACGATCCAGGCCGCGGATGGATCGGTGTCGATTCGATCGGTCGACGCCACGACGGGCGAGATCACGACGGTCGAGCCAGACAGCAACCTGGACCCGGACGACGCACTCCGCGGTGGGCCGCTGCCCCGCTCGCAGCCGTCGGCGTTGGAGACGAGTGTCGACTTTGTGAATGAATCAGACAAAACGGTGCAACTGTTTTGGATCGACACCAACGGAAAGCCTCGGCCATACGGCAACTTGGCTCCCGGTGAATCCTATTCCCAACACACCTTCGCCGGTCACGCCTGGATGGTGAAAGCTTCCAGCGGCCAGTTCTTCGGCAGCACCATCGCCCAATCGCCGCCGACCGTCGCGCGGATCCGAAAGGAATTCGAATCACCCCAGTCGCGGTCTACCGGGATTCCACGTTCACGCCGCGACCGGATGGACCGAGGCATGGGGCGTCTCCCATCTCCCGACGGCCGATCGGTGTTGCAGTCTTCGCCAAGCGGAATTCGACTTCGGATCAACGACGCGGACGAGGTTCGCCGGATCGATCTGGACTTCGGCTCCAACGCGGGACACGACATTGTCGCTCCGTCGTGGTCGCCCGACGGCGCGGTGGTCGCGGCCTGGAAAGTCGAGCGAAACGAACCGCCGGAAACCACCACGATCGAATCATCGCCCGCCGGCGGTGGGCGTGCCAAAGTCCGCGCCCGTCCTTACCGGCTGCCGGGCGAAGAGTATGACGTGTTCGAGCTGTTTCTGTTTGATGCGGAAACGGGCGAACGTCTGGAAACCGAATTGCCACGGATCGATTTTGGACGCCCGCGCATCCGCTGGTTCGGAGATCATCGCTTGGCGATCGAGAAAGTGGATCGCGGGCATCAGCGCGTTCGGTTGTTTGTGATCGATCCGATCCAACAGACGGTTCGGACCGTGGTCGATGAAACATCAAAGACGTTCATTTGGACGATGCATGGCCCCCAAGTTCCGCTGTTCACGTACTTGGACAAGACCGATGAAGTGATCTTCGCGAGTGAACGGAGCGGTTATCGGCATTTGTACTTGGTGGATTTGTGGGATGGGGTTGCGGAGGATGCTGAGCGCGGCCAGGCAAGCCAAGGGCAGCCCTCCCCTCGCGTCGCTCGAACCTCTCCGAGGGAGGCTGACCTGCGTGCGATCACGTCGGGAGATTGGTTGGTGCGTGAGATCGTGCGGATTGATGAGGATGCCCGGACGCTGGATTTAATGGTCGGTGAATTTTACGACGACCAAGATCCTTACCATCAGCACCTGGTCCGCGTCGGGTTGGATGGCGAAGGGTTGGTGGCGATCACACAGTCCAACGGTGACCACTCCGTGCAATTTTCGCCCGAGGGGCAATTCGTGGTCGCAACGCACAGCCGCGTCGATTCGCCGCCGGTTCATGAATTGCGTCGTGCCGACGACGGAACCTTGGTGATGGAACTGGTGCGTGCCGAGCGGGTCGGCAAGGACCCGCCAAACTGGTCCGTGCCAAAAATTTTCCACGCGGCAGGCCGTGACGGTGAGACTGCAATTTGGGGAAATCTGTATTTTCCGGCGGACTTTGACCCGAGCTTGACAGACCACTACCCGGTGATCGAAGCGATCTACGCCGGGCCGCATGATTCGCATGTCCCCAAGCGTTACTCGCATTCGGCGCGCTACACCGAGTTGACGGAGCGGGGATTTGTGGTCGTGCAGATCGATGGGATGGGGACGGCGAACCGTTCCAAGAAGTTTCACGACATGTGCTGGCACCATTTGAAAGACGCCGGATTCCCTGATCGGATCGCCTGGATGAAGGCTGCTGCAAAAGAATTTCCCGCGATCGACTTGTCACGTGTCGGGATCTTTGGGACGTCCGCTGGCGGCCAGAACGCTTGCGGTGCGTTGCTGTTTCACGGCGACTTCTACAAGGCCGCCTATGCCTCTTGTGGCTGCCATGACAACCGCATGGACAAGGCTTCGTGGAACGAACAATGGATGGGCTATCCGGTGGGGGAACACTATGCCGCCAACAGCAATCTGGAACATGCCGAACGCTTGCGTGGGGATTTGTTCCTGGTCGTCGGCGAACTGGACAGCAACGTGCCTCCCGAGTCGACGTATCGGCTGGTCGATGCGTTGGTCAAAGCGGATAAGGATTTTGATTTTTTGATGATCCCTGGAATGGGGCACAGCGACGGGGGCAGCTACGGGCGTCGGCGAATGCGGGCGTTTTTCGTGGAGAAGCTGAAACCGGGGAGTGATCAACAAGTGGCTGGAGGCGGGCGGGCCGATTGATCGCCGCACCGAATTGTGCTAGATGCGAGCCGAGATTTCCGTTAAACGCAACAAGATTCAAGTTTGACGTTTCGGCGGTCGATCCTAACGGGGAAACCCTGAACACCGAAGCTCCTCCCTCCATTCCTGTGCGATGCGTTGGAATCTTGCTAATCGCACACTTTTCCATGACCGCGGCAAGTTGCCTGTCGGATGTGGCGTTTTGATCTGTGCGCTTCGCTTGTTCGTCGCCGGCCCGTCTTGCCTGCGCGTCCGACGTATTGATCCCCCTACGGGATTGCAGACATGACCATCATCAACGCCGACACGACCGCCAGCACGCCAACCGACGTTCCAGTCGGTGTACGGCAGGGCTATGGACTGGGTCCCGAGCAGTCGGCGTCTGCGTCGACCCCTCATGCGTTGGAGGCCAAGGGGATTGCGAAATCTTACGTGATCGGTGGCCAGTCACGCCCGGTGCTTGACGGCATCGACTTTCACGTCGATCCAGGGGAATGCGTGTTTTTGGCGGGGCCGTCGGGAAGTGGCAAGACCACGCTGCTGTCGATCCTGGGGCTGCTGCTGACATCGGATTCCGGTCAGCTTTTGCTGAAAGACCGCCGCGTCGACGGTTTGACGGAAGTCGAACGCACCATGGTTCGGCGTGAACGGATCGGATTCGTCTTTCAACGGTTCCAACTGATCAACGGATTGACGGCCGAAGACAACGTGTCGATTCCGCTGACGATGGACGGAATGCCGCTGCGCGACGCCCGTGATCGCGCCGCCGAATTGCTCTGCCGGATGGGGCTTGAGGATCACCGGAAAGCGCTGCCGACGTCGATGAGCCCCGGTCAGTGCCAACGCGTTGCGCTGGCACGTGCCGTCATTGGGCAACCCGAATTGATTCTGGCCGACGAGCCGACGGCGGCACTGGATGGCAAGTCGGGAAAGGCCGTCATGGAACTGTTGAACGAATTGACGAAAGAATACGCCAGCTCGACCGTCGTGGTGACGCACGATCCGCGGATCTATGAGTATGCCGATCGGATCTGCGAAATGGAAAACGGGAGATTCAAATGAGACAGCTGTTTCTCGCTGGAGCATTCGCGGCGCTCGGGACCGGTCTGTTGATCATCGCCGATCAGCACCAGCAATCAAATTCCCGCCCTGCATCGCTGCCCGAACTCTCGCCACCGGTGGTGACGAAGACGTCGGTTCATGCCGCCGGACGAATCGAAGGGGCGACCGAAAACATTCTGATTCGACCCCACTTTCCCGGTCGCATCGAATCGGTCCTGGTGTCACGGGGGACCCGCGTCGACAAGGGCCAGGTGCTGTTCCGATTCGAATCCAATCGCTATGAAGCGCAAGCGGGCTTGGCATCGGCGCGGTTGTCCGCGGCGCACGCCAAACGGATGCGGTTGATCGCCGGCGCCCGTGAGAGCGAGATCGAAGCGGCGAAGCAGGAAACCGTTGCGGCGGAGGCGCGATATGAAAGTTCGCGGACTCGATTCGATCGGGCCAGTAAACTGTTCTCCCGAAACGCACTCAGCTCGCAATCGCTGGAAGACTATCGCGCCGAACACGATGCGAACCTGGCGTTGATGTTGGCCGCTCGCGAACGTTACCGGACGATCAAAGCCGATCCTCGCGTGGCCGACTTGATGGCTGCCGATGCCGAAATCGCTTCGGCGGAGGCTCAATTGGAGATGGCCGAAATCGATCTGCAGCGTTGTTCGATCCTGGCACCCTGCCCGGCGATTGTGTTGGCCGTGGACATCAATCCCGGCGAGTGGATCAGCCCCGAAATGCCTGAACCAGCCTTGGAATTGTCCAACACCGAACGCTTGCGCGTTGTGGCGGACGTGGACGAGCGGGACGCGTTGATGGTGAATCTGGGACAGGCCTGTGAAGTCACGGCCGATGCAATGCCCGGACAGTTTTTCTCCGGGGTCGTCGTCGAGATCGAACCGAGAATGGAACCGAAAAAGATCTACGGCGGTTGGGCGGGCGAACGCAACGAAACCCACACGCGACGCGTTTGGATCGATTTGAAGACCGACGTGCCCCTGCCGATCGGGCTGCCGGTCGAAGTCATGATCTCCGCCGCCTCGGCGATGTCCCCGCGGTAGTGCAGCGTCTATCGGTAGATGTCATGCGAGAGAGCCATGGACCGTCTGGCAATCGGCTTCCCTGGATCGATCGAACAGACGATCTCCGATACCACAGCAATGGATCACACCCACGGATGGCAGCGCGAACCCACGGATCCCAGGCTGCTTTTCATCCGTGGGTTCGCTCTGCCATCGGTGGGTTCATTTAAATCGGGCACTCGGGGCTGTCTTCAGGCTGACGCTTCCAACGTCGCACTACAACCCGCCGGTTTGACTCCGCGATCCAATCAGACGGATGACCGGCGCATGACGTTTACCGCTAGACGGTCCACTAGGTCGCGCTTCATAAACACCGTGAAAGACCGGAGGGCTCGCGCCCTGCCGCTAACAACTGACACGCCGTGGGGGGGGCGCGCCTACGGCGCGGCCGGCAGGTCGGGCTCTTGGAACCCGAAATAGATCGCCCCGTCCTGGCGATAATTCGTCGGCGTCAGGCGGTGATAGGTTTGCGACCTCGGACGCACCGAGGACCAGCGAACCGACCATCTCGGTCGGCGTTCATCGATCCATGGCAGCGACTGAGCCGCCAATTCTTCCATCATGTAAACCGACGTGTTGCCGGCCAGATCGGAGACGGACAGCAGCGGGTCGCTCAGCGTCGGGGCGCCGACGTAGGCGTTGTCTTCGCCGCGAAGCTTCAAGTAAGGACGCTCGGTCGCAAGCGTTTCCACGCCGATGATCTCCACATGCGGTTGGCCATCTTCGACCAAGAAAACGCACTGGTTGGCTTCGCGTTCAATCGGAACCGGGAAAATTCCATCGGGGCCGAGCCGCATCCGGAGCAGTCCGCGGGGGATCTCCGCCGTGACGTTGGAAAGCGACAACTGGATCGGGCTGGCGATCGGCGTCGGACGTCGACGCGCACCCGACGTGTCAATCATGCGGCCACTAATCGCCAGCAATCCGTTCTTCCAGACCAGCTGCAATGCGGCGGCATAGTCCATCTGGATCAGGGTGGCTTCGCCGCGAACGACGGCATTGTCTAACTGAATCGCCACCAACGGCAGCGCATCTTCGTTCGGATTGAGGATCCGGCCGGGCAGGGTTTCCGAGTCCGGCAGGGCTTTGGGATCGGTCACGATCTGGAAAAACGACACGCCATCATGGATCGCTTTGTTGACCAAGGTGAACGTGCAGTTTTGGAAACGGGACAGCCGATTGTCGTTGAGCACAAACATCGAGCCGCCATCGACTTGTTCTTGGGCAAGCTCCCAATGAAAGTCCAGGTTTCGGAATTGGGTGCGGTGGTTTCCGATGTTCAACATTTCGCTGCGGCCGATTGCCAGCGTGTCGGTGGAAACCATACGAATGATCGTCCGTCCCACCGTGGACTCGAAAACCATGTTGTCTTGGGGAATCGTCAGCGGACCGGTGACCAATTCGGCAGTGGCCAGCTCCACACGTCCGACCCCGAACCGCATGGCCAGATCCACCGCGTCGGCCAGCGTCGCGACGAGGATCGCGCCGTCGGTGTCACGATCGATCTGGTCGACTCGCATGGAAAGCGCCAACAGACTCGGCGAGACGACGCGGACGGATTGTGGGACCGGCAATTCAGCCGGCATGACGGGCCGGGTCGGCGAGACAACCGCCGCCGATCCATTCGGCTTGTTCATCCGGTTGGTCTCGGGGATTCCGGTGCCGACCGCAGATCCCGCCGCGGCCAAACCGCCGGCGGCTGACGCCGACAAGCCGGACGTCGTTGAATCGAATTCGATCTCGCCCGTTTCGTTGGGAGTCATCGCCGTGTTTTCGTCGAAAGACGCCGACGGCAGGTCGTCCTCGTTGCCCAGCGTCTCGGGCAGCGGTAAGCGCGCGCCAAAACTGGGGGGCCGCGCCGCCGCTTCGGAAACATCGTCCAGGTCCATGCCGGGTTCGACCGACGGCGAGTCGATTGTTCCCGGGCCGACTCGATCACCGGGGCCGGCCGATCCGCCGGGGAGCGACGAATCGGAACCGTTCGACATCGGATCGCTGTCGGAGAATGAACCCGAGGACGAGGGGGGAAAGCGGTCGGCTTCGGAGCCGTCGGAGATCGCGGCGCCGGAGTCCGATTCGACAACACCGGAGGGCGGCAAAGACGGTCGCGTCGCCCCCGTGCGGCTCAGCGCCGGCGGTCGGTTGATCACAAACGCATCACGGGTCGCGGTCGATTGTAATTCCAAATACCCGCCGATCATCAGAATCAACAAGGCCGCGATCATCCAAGGCAAATGCAATTGCAGCCGCTGTAAGCCTTCGTTTCCCGAAGGAAGCGTCACGACGGCGTTGGATTGAGCGCGTTTCAATTGAAAACGATACGCCAGCTCGCTGAGATCGGCCAACAGGTCACGCGCATTTTGGTACCGCGACTGTGGATCCTTGGCCATCATCCGATGCATCACCGCGATCGCTTCGTCTGGCAAATCCGCGCGCAACGCCTTCGGGTTCGGTAGCGGTGCGTTGCCGTGGCTGATCAGCTTTTGCAGCATCGTGCCGCCGGTGTAGGGCGCTTCGCCGGTCAGCATGAAGTAGAACGTACAGCCGAGAGAATAAAGGTCGCTGCGGATGTCGGCGTCGCGCGGGTCAAAGGCTTGCTCCGGCGAGATGTAGTCAAACGTGCCCAGCGTGACGCCGCTCGCCGTCATGTCTTCACTGAGGTCCAGGTTGTCGCTGCGGGCCAGCCCCATGTCGACCAGTTTGATCGAACCGTCATCGGAAACCAGGACGTTGGACGGTTTGATGTCGCGGTGTACGATGCCACGCTGTGATGCATGATCGAGTGCTTCGGCGACTTGCGAGGTGAAGACGACGGCATCATCGAGCGAGAGTACGCCGTGGTGGTCGACCAGATCGCGGACGTTGGTCCCATTGATGTATTCAAAGACGATGTAGTGCCAATCGTCGTAGTTGCCGGCATCGAAGACGCGGGCGATTCGGGGGTGATCCAACTTCGCCGCGTTTTGCGCTTCGTTGCGAAACCGCCGTTGCAACTCGGGATCGTTTCCGACGAACGGGATCACCTTGAGCGCGACGATGCGATCGAGTTGTTGATCGTGGGCGCGAAACACGGCGCCCATGCCGCCGCCCCCGATCAAGGCTTCGAGAAAATATTGGTTCAGCTGCTCGCCGACCAAAACCTTGGCGATGTCCGCCGGCGTTCGACCGCTGCCCGCGCTCTTGGGTTGCCCCGAAGCGGCGGCCTGACGGATGACCGTTTTGGCTTCTTCCAAACCCGGCGCAATGTCTTCCGCGGGCCCCACCACGGCTCCCTCGCCGTCGACTTGTTTGACCGATTTGCCTTTGGGCGACCGCCGCACCGCGAACACTCCGTCCGTGGTCGGGTCGAGTTCCAGCGGTTCGCGCGGACCGTCGGCCGACTGCCCCGGCGTTCGGTGGACGGTTGAATCGCTAGCCGTTGGTTCTTGGTTTTCCATCGCCAGACGTCAGAGGAGCACGCGCAAAAAAGACGCGTGGAACCGGCCCGCACCCAAGAAAATCCGTCATTCTGCTCGCACCGGCCTAGACCCGAATCCTACTCGTGCACGCCAAGCCGGTCAACGAATTCCGCCGCCGGAGTCTCCCACGAGGGGCCCGTGGGGCCGGATTTGCGGGTCCATCAGGTCGCTTGGCGGACGATTCGTCCCACCCGCGGGTGGCTCATGCTTCGATGCCACCTATTTTGACCCCAAGCGGGGGTTTTTGTTAGCGGTAGGGCGCGAGCCCTCCGGTCTTTTACGGTGTTTTTGAAGCGCGACCGGACGGCTCGCGGGTTGTCGATTTAGTCGGGATCTGCTGAGTCAATGGTGAGCCGCTGGCCGTAAGGCCTCGGGCAGCGTCGCAGTGCCCGGCCGCTTACGCGCCCGAGGCTCACAAAAACGACAGCCCTGCTCGCGCCGTTCCGCTAACACCTTGAGAGCGAAAGTAGATGGCATTGGGCTCACGCTTTCCGCTGGGATGGCGTCCATTCCGGATTCACCAGGTTTGGGGGACGCTCGCCGCGGCAGGCGGCCAAGCAATTCTCGATCGCCAACTCCCCCATCCGCGTGCGTGTCTCCACCGTGGCGCTGCCCAGGTGGGGAGCCAACACGACATTTTGCATCGACAACAATTCCGGCTCCACCTTCGGTTCGTGCTCATAGACGTCCAGTCCGGCTCGCGCGATCGTTCCATCGCGGAGTGCCTGGACGAGTGCCGATTCGTCAACGACAGCCCCTCGCGCGGTGTTGATCAACGTCGCCGTCGGCTTCATCCGTTTTAACTGCGGCGTCGAGATCAGATGACGAGTCTGCTCGGAGAGGGCGACATGAATGGACACAAAGTCCGACTCGCTCAACATCTCGTCCAGCTCGCGGTATTCCACCCCCAGCGTCTTCTCCTCGTCCGCCGACAGCCGGGTTCGATTCCAATACAGCACGCGCATGTCAAAGGCCAGCGCCCGCTTGGCCATCGCCTTGGCGATTCGCCCCAGACCGACCAGCCCGATCGTCCCGCCGGTCACCTCGGCGCCGAGCATTTGCAGCGGTTCCCAGCCTGCCCACTGCCCTGATCGCACCAGGCGATCGCCTTCGATCACGCGCCGAGCCGACGCCATCAACAACGCCCATGCCATGTCGGCGGTGCATTCGGTCAACACTCCCGGCGTGTTGGTGACCGCGACGTTTCGCTCCGTCGCGGCGGGAACGTCGATGTTGTTGAACCCAACGGCATAATTCGAAACGACTTTCAAGCTCGGATTGACGTCCAACAGCTCGCCGTCGATTTGATCGGTCAACAAACAAATCAGCCCATCGACGTCACGCACGCCGTCCATCAATTCGGCACGCGTCAGCCCACGGTCCAAGTCGCCATGACGAACGATCGCCTCCGCCTGCAATCGGTCCATCGAATCAGAAGGAAGGCGCCGCGTCACAAAAATTTTTGGTTTCGACATTGAAGGTCTAAGTTTCAATTTCCAGGTTTCGGATTGCTGGAGTGGTTCTCAGCAACGCTATTTTCTTGTCACCCATTTTCTTGTCTTTTTCGTCTTCTCCTACCCCATTTTTCTGCCCCCCTTTTTCTGCCAACTTCCCCTGCCCCCGCCATCACTTGGTCGCCGTGTACGCGTATCGATTCCCATCCCCCTCGAATAATCCGGCGGTGTTCCACGGAGCGATCAAGTTTCGCAATTGATCGACCACTTCGCCGTCATCCGCATCGGAGTCGATGACATTGGCAGACTGTTTGACCGCCGCGACAAACGCCTCGTCGTCGGCTTGCCACAACCGGCCGGGCATCTCCCCGCGTCCGATCCGTTCTTCACAGGCGATCGCGGCGGCAAAATAAACCATACAGGATGCAACGAATCGCGGAAACGAGTGCAGCGAGCTGTACTTCATGGCTCTGTACGCCATCGCGATCATTTGATCGACGTGGCATGCTTCGGCAAGAATCGACGCTCGATAGCGCCCGATCCGTTCGCCTGGATGGTTCGCCAATAGAATGTCCGCCAACCGTCCCACACCCGCCAACGCGTGGGCGATCCCGGTGCTGTGCAGCGGATCGATTGTCGCCGCCGTCGTCGGCGTCATCAGACAATTTGTCGCGACGACGGGATCGTGCAGGCGTTGAATCCGGCCGATCGTGGCGACAGCGGAACCCGGCGCCACCAGTACACTGTCGCGAAAAACGCGATTGAGCGTCGCATCACCGCTGAATCGATCGTTCAGGGCGCGAGTCGCCCGCTGCAACGTGTCGTGATGCGTCGACGCGTCACCGGGGAGCGGCGATACGACCCCGACACTGGTGATGCCGTTGTTCATCCGCAGCATCCAGACCCAGCCATCGTCGATCAAATGGTGTTGCGCCGCCGCATCGGCATCAAACGGTTGCGATGCGCGGCGATCGCCGTGGATCGAATTAAAAAGTTCCGAGTAGGACTCGACGCCACGAAAATGCGCATAGGCGGCACAGGTCTTGGTGGTCAACCGCTCCGTGATCGGGGCTACCCCCAGCAATCGCGCCGACACCGCCGCAGCGCCGGACGCATCGACGACGAAGGCCGCGGTGATGGGATCGCCGGATGCCAGGTGAATTCGCGATTGGGCGGAATCCGACAAATCCAGCGACGTCACGGAGACGTCTTCCCTTGCATCGACTCCCGCGTCCAACGCTTTTCGAAACAGATAGGCATCGACGTCGCTGCGATACCAGTGCGTGTCGCTGTTGGAGTCCGTCGGGCTGGCCGCGACGATCAGCGATCGTTCCCCTAACTGCGATTCGACGTTCCAGCGACGGTGGTCGAAGTAGCTGAAACCGCGTTTCATCCCACAGGCCAGTTCCGGCAACGTCTGCCGCCAGCGACCGTAGGCGGAAAGATTTTCCAAGTCGGCAAGACCGTATTGTTGGCCGAGTCGGCGGAGCAGCAGGTCGGCGATCGGTGTGGAAGATTCTCCGATCGCGAATCGGGGATGCCTGGCCGCATCGAGCAAGGCCACGCGGCGACCGCGCGATGCCAGGATTCTGGCCAGGATCGATCCGGAAAACCCGGAGCCGATGATGGCGACGTCAAACCGCTTGTTCATAACAGGTTCGCGTCTTGTTCAAGGATGGCGGATTCGAATCGTTCCAGCAGACGCCGCCGCGGTTCGCTCAGTGCCTCGCCCGCGATCTCCCACAGGTCCACGCTCAAGCACGCCTCGGAACGCACATCATCGAGCGAAGCGGCGTACAGATCCACTAGGTGTTCCAGTTCAATCCGCGGCAATGAATTCGCCGTGCCGTTCCAGCCGTGGCCGGCCCGCGCCGGAATCAAACTGATGTGGCGGGCGCCGGCGTGCAGCGCGTGACGGATGGACAGTCGCGCCCATCGCATCGATTCTTTCACCGACAACTGTGGTGCACCGACGATCAAAAAGACACGCAGATCGATGCCGTCGGCATGCAACGCGTTGGCATACCGATCGAAATCATCGCGAGACATCTGTTTGCCGAGCCGCTGGAGCATCCTCGGCTGCACCGTTTCCAGTCCGACGGCGACCTCCAGCTTTCCGGTGACGTGTTGACGAAACCGATCATGGCGGTGGCTGCCGAAACGCGGGTGGTTTTCGATGATCACCCGATCATAGCCGGCACACAGTTGGCCGATCGTCGCGTAGTCTTGCGGAGGTATACTGGACGGATCAAAGAAATTGCCGCTGTTGTACAACTTGATCCAAGACGCTCGCTCCAGACGCTGTTGGGCATAACGGATTTGGGTCGGAATCGCCCCCGGTTGTGATGGATGGGACAAGGTGTTGCGGTGCAAATCGCACATCGAGCAACCGATCGGGCATCGGCTGGCGGTCAAGAAGACGGTGGCGACATCGACGATTCCCTTGGTTCCGCACCCCTGCCTGATCGGCTCGCGTTCGTTCAGGAAGGCGTAGGGGCGCTGGGGGTCGAGCACGGCGGACAAAACGGTTAGACGAAAATGAACAATGCGATCGAGGAATGCCCGAATTGTAACGCGCGCATCCATTCCCGCGCATCGCAGTGCCCGTGGTGCGGCCAGCAACGTGACTTGCCCACGTTGCAACCCGTTCGAAGGCGTCTGTCGCTGGGGGCGTTGATCACCATCTTGACGTTGGCCGCGTTGTTGATGTGGCTGATGTCGTTGAAACCGCCCAGCGCGATGCCCTAGCCCGGTCGGTATCTTCTAGCGGCAGGGCGCGAGGCCTCCGGTCTTTCATGGAGTTTTTGAAACGCGACAGCCCGCTCGCGCCGTTCCGCTAACATCGCGTCAAACACAGGAAAGACATGCTTCACAGCGTTCACCCCGAGGGCGCCGTCGGAACTGTCATATCCGGAACTGCCGGACGAGCCGTTTCGAAGCGACCCCCGTCGCGAGCTTGATCTTTAATTCTTCAAGGAAAACAAGGGGAAGCATTGCGAGCAAGACGATAGCCACTTCTGCACGAGAGAACACGATCAACGATCCGTGGAACTCGTGAAGCAAACGCTGCAAAACCAAACGGTAGTGTCGGCGAGTGATGATCGAACTAGCAAGACACGATCTGGCAAGTGCTCACCGGCACAGGTCACCACCACCACCGATTCAGCAGCCGAAGCGCTGGCAAGACCCTTCCAAAACTAATTCATGGAGAATCACGATGCGTCGTGTAATCGTACCTGCTTTGTTGGCCGTCGCTCTGGTCGCAAGCACCTCGTCAAACGCAAGCGCGTTTGGCCTGTTGGAAAAACTTTGTAAAAGCGGTTGTGACACCGGTTGTGCAGCTGAACCCGCTTGCGGCTGTGAAGTCGCTTGCGAACCTGCATGCGGATGTGAAGTGGCCGTTCCTTGTGGATGTGCAGCCGAGCCGATGTGCGGCTGCGAAGTTGTCGATCCCTGCGGTTGCGACAGCGGCTGCAAAAAGCATGGCGGCCTGCTCGCCAAGCTGTTCGGTCATCGTGGCGGATGCGGATGCGACGCCGGTTGCTGCGACGTCGAGCCGGCTTGCGGTTGCGAAGTTGCTGCTCCTTGCTGTGCACCCGAACCAGCCTGTGGCTGCGAAATCGCTGCTCCGGCTTGCGGATGCGAAGTCCCGGCTTGCGATAGCTGCTGCGGACCGAAAAAGAGCCACTTCGGCTTGCTGAAGAAACTGTTCAGCAAGAAGAGCAGCTGCGGATGCGACATGGGTTGTGCCGCTGAGCCGACTTGTGGCTGCGGATTCGTCGAGCCGGCTTGCGGATGCGAAGTCGCTGCTCCTTGCGGATGCAACTGAGACTGAGTAAGAGATGCCGAGGATCGGGACGACATTCCTCATGGAGTTCCCGCCAAGCACCCTGTTCCAACCGGCTGACTTAGGAGACGACTCGCATCTTCTCCCTGGTGAGTGACCCGAGTCAGCTGTGCAACGCTCCGAGCCGATTCCGATTTCGAAGCGAATATCTCGAAAGCCCCGATGGTTTGAAAAAACCATCGGGGCTTTTTTTTTGCGAAGGGTACGAATTCGCCAGGACACGATTGCGCTAGGGTAATATGGCGGGTGGGGCCGTCGTCTGAATCGGCGGCGATCCTCCCGTTTTTCCGATCCAGTCTCTTCCGCACCCAACCCAGGATCAGGTCGGCTGATGCTCGAAACCCCATCGTCGGTCCGTGTCAATCAACGCAACGCGATCGTGATTGCAGTGCTGTTGGGGGCCGCCGTTTTGATGTTGGCGACCGTGTCACCGGTATGGCTGATCTGTCTGCCCCTGGTGCCGCTGGCGTACTGGTGGTGGCGGCGGCGAACACTCCGCCGGCTGCGGGTGATGGCCGAGCCGTTTCCGGGTGAGCTGGAAGCCGCACTCCGGCAGCAGGTCGCTTAGGACCGTCGGAAGAATAAGTGGCGGGGATTGATTGTGGGATAGGCTTCCAGCCTGTCGTTTTCGCCATGACAGGCTGGAAGCCTATCCCACTTATTCTTCCGACGGTCCTTACTTTCGTGCCCTCGATGATGCCGGCCGCGAGCGTTTTCGCAATCTCGTGAAAGTCTTTTTGGACGAAACTCCGATCACCGGCATTCGCACCGACGTCGACACCACCACGCGGGCACTTGTCGCCGCCAGCGCGATCATTCCGGTGTTCGGTTTCGACGATTGGGAATACTCGGGGTTGGGTGAGGTGCTGATCTACCCCAATGCGTTCGGCGACGATTACAGCACGTCGGGTGAAAACGACAACGTCGATCGTCGGACCTTGGGCATGGTCGGCCTGGGACACCTGAGCGGAGTGATGATCCTGTCCAAACCCGATCTGATAGCGGGGTTTGAAAACCCCGAAGACAAACGCAACGTCGGGATCCACGAGTTTGCGCATCTGGTCGACAAGGCCGACGGAAGCATCGACGGCCTGCCGCCGGGCGCCGGACTCGCGACCGCGGGGCCGTGGATTCAGTGGATCGGGGAAGAGCTGAAAAACAAACCCCGGGGGCGTCACCACATCGATCAGTACGCCTACACCAACGAAGCGGAGTACTTTGCGGTGTTGTCGGAATACTTTTTCGAAGCCCCGGACGTGCTGCAGGCCAAGGCACCGAAGATCTACGAGATGTTGCAGCACATGTATCGCCAGAACACACGCAGCTTTCTATCCGGTGTCATGCGTCGGCCCAAGCGGGTGAGGCGGAATGCCAAGTGCCCTTGTGGGAGCGGGGAAAAGTTCAAACACTGCTGTCGGCGGAAACGATAGACGCGACCCAACCCTCTTTCATGACGATTCGACTCCATGTTTTTTGCCAGTGACAATTGGGCCGGCGCGGCCGACGAAATCGCCGCGTCCCTGCAACGGCATTCGGGCGGTTTCTCTCCCGCCTACGGCGCCAGTGATCTCGACAAGCAATTGGAACAACGCTTCAACGAGTTGTTCGAGCGCGAAGTCGCGGTGTTTTTTGTCGGTACCGGAACCGCCGCCAATTCGCTGGCGCTGTCGGCCGTCAATCGCCCCGGCGGGTTTGTGCTTTGCCATCGCGAGGCTCATTTGATCGAAGACGAATGTGGCGCGCCGGAATTCTTTACGTCCGGCGCCCGACTGGCACCGATCGATGGTTCGTTCGGGAAGATCGATCCAAACGCACTTCGTCGCGGTCTGCAACGCTTTGATCCGGAGTTCGTCCACCACGGTCAACCGATGGCGGTCAGTGTGACCCAGGCAACCGAAGTCGGGACCGTCTACACCAATCAAGAGATTGCGGGGCTCGCCGAACACACCCATGCGTTCGGGTTGCCGCTGCACATGGACGGTGCGCGCTTTGCCAACGCCATGGTGCGGTTGGGATCCACTCCGGCCGAGATGACTTGGAAAAGCGGTGTCGATGTGCTTTCGTTTGGGGCGACGAAAAATGGTTGCTGGTGCGCCGAGGCATTGGTCTTTTTCGATCCGGCCCGGGCAAAACAGTTGCCGTTCATTCGCAAGCGCGCGGCCCAGTTGTTTTCCAAAACGCGATTCATCGCCGCCCAGTTCCACGCCTACCTGGATGATGACTTGTGGATCCGGTTGGCCACACACGCCAATGCCATGGCCGATCGATTGGCGGCTGGCATGCAAGAGGCAAAAGACGTTGCGATCGCGTGGCCCTGCCAGTCCAACGAATTGTTTGTCACGATGCCCGCCGAACTGGCCGAGCAGTTGAGATCACAAGGCGCGAGGTTCTATCCCTGGCCGGTCCCGGAAGAATTCGAATCGAAATTGGCGGAAGGCCAGCGGCTGTATCGTCTGGTCACGTCGTTCGCCACCACCAGTGAGCATGTCGACCAGTTTTTGGAACTGATCGGGTGAGGCGGCAAGGCGATGAGGGCAAAACGATGAGGGCAAAACGATGGGGGCAAAACGATGGGGTGGCAGAATGATGGGGTGGCAGAATGATGGGTAACGCTGTGAAGCATTTTCCCCATGTGTTTCTTAAGGTTTTAGCGGCAGGGCGCGAGCCCTCCGGTTCTTCCTCTCTGCCAACATACCGGAAGGCTCGCGCCCTGCCGCCAAAAAATGCTTCACTGCGTAGAATGATGTGGGCAGCGGCCTGGCTTCATTGGGTTCTTGTCATCATTCTGCCCCGTATCATTCTGCCATCCTTCCCTTTCCAACCCGCTCAGCTTCTCGGCTGAGGGGCATTCGGCGGCGCGACCAGGGTGTTGAGAAACTCGATCACGGCTTGCCGGTCTTCCAGCGACAGCGTCAGGAATCGATCGCGCGTTCCTTTCGATTCGCCGTCGTGCATCGTGATGGCTTCCAGCAACGTTTCCGCCCGACCGTCGTGCATGTAGGGAGCTGAATCATGAACGCCCCACAACGGCGGCGTTCTCCACTCCTGCGTGAATCGCGTCGATTCCAAGTGCAATCGCGTGTAATCGGTACGCGTCTGCCGAATGTTTTGGGTGGTCGTCGTCGTATTCTCGCTGGTGTAAGTGTCTCGCCCTGATGCGGTTCGTTCCCGATTGTTGCGATTCACTTCGTTTTCGACCAAACGGGTGTCCGTCTTGCTTGTTTGCCACGTCTTGGACTTGCTTCGCTCATTGACAAACCGCAGGGTCATCGGGGGGACCGGAGAGGCTTTAAAGCGATATTCATTGCGTGAGACGAACACGCTGGAACGTGTCGGGATCCTCGACCGTGACGCAGCGGTGTTGGTGCTGCTGGATTGTCGATTGACCATGCTGCTCGAACCGGGTTCCATCGAATAATTCCCGCCGTAGTAGGCGGTCCCCATCACGGTGTCATCGACGATCGTGCGCGTCGTGATGGCGTCCGAGTCGATTGCAAAGTCCATTCGCGTTACCGGCGTCGCTCGAGTGATGTAGGGGTCGGCGGGATTCAGGTCGTAGGACTTTGGCCCCATGTCGTGCAGCAACAGGTCGCTGTAAATTCCTTGGGCCGGACCGAGTGACGGACGGTGGCAGACGGCGCAGCCGATCGACGCAAACACTTGTTCGCCGCGGGCGGCCAACATTCGGCGGTCGGATTCCTCAGGTACGGCACGTGTTGGGGCCGGCAGGGCAGCCACGAATGCCGCCATCGCTTTGATCTGCGCGTCAGAAATATCGACGGTCGGATTTCGATACGCCGGCGCCATCGGGTCGATCGGTTGATTGATCCGACGGGTTTCCAGTCCGACTTCGGCCGCGCACGCTTGGTCACAAAAATCCAGCAGCGACCTGACGTTGCCACGCCAACCAAATTTGCCGATGCCGCCGCTGGCCAGCGTGGCCAATCGTCCGCTGATTTCTGGGTGCTTGGTTTGCTCGCGTTCAACGGCCCGCAGTTGTTTCACGGTGACCTGGTCGATCAGTCCGGCACCGAACAGCGGAGTCGTATTCCGCTGAAACATCCGCGCGCGAATCGACGTGTGGTACGTGCCTTGGGTCGCGGTGTACAGGATCGGCGTGGCGTTGGCGAGTCGAACTTCGGCGGCATTGGTTGATCCACCGTTGTCGCTGAACAGGGCGGGGATTTTCTCCATGAACGCCTGTCGCGACTGAGCAAACGCGGAGGTGCCGCCGTGATGCGCCAATGACAGCGAGTTCACGACGCCGGCGCTGGGATCGACGAACCCGGGATGGAAGCCGCGGATCGCCTGGCGAATCACGTCCGAATTGATCCGGCCGCCGGAAATTCGCATCGATTCGATACTGATCGTTTTGGCGTTGAATTCGGCTTCACCGGCGCCGCCGATCCCGCCTTGCCGATGACAGGCGGCACAGGACTGGCCGTTGAACAGTGGGCCCAATCCGTCGTTGCCCATCAACGCCGGGTTTTGCGGCGACCAATTCTTTTCGAACAGTTGCTGACCGATTGCGACCGATTCGGGCGACACCGCCGAAACCGTCGGCGCCCCGATCAGCAGGCAGCCGATCATTCCAAATCGAATACCGACCTTCGTAAAAAACTTTCGTTTTGGCAACATCGTTGCCCCCCGTGAGCGAAGAGGAAATGGAGTTGGTGTGCACGCTTTTGCCGCCTGCTTTCGCTGCGTAGCAGCGACCGGGAATCGTCTGAAGGCTTGACACCAACGGTTACCGATGCCGGTGCCATTGATGTCAGGGTGCGTCCCACCACCAATGATTCACCGCCATCGGCTGATGATGGGTGACAAAGGTTTGTCCCGACAGTGTGGGGTAGGTGCCGATCGTCGCTTTGACGGTCGACTCGGGCGCAACGGACACGCCGCCGCTGGCAAGCAGCACGTGGTGACGCTGGCTGCCTTTGCGAACGGTGTGCAAGGTCGCGATCGATTCGACTTGTTTCGGTGCCGGCAGATTCCAATCCCTGACGTCGTCTTCGGCGGCCAGCCCCATCGCCAACGCGCGGTGCACGTCCGGCGAACCGAACCGGTCGATCAGGTGGGACACCGCGGCGACCCGATATAGCGACTCGAGCGCGCCGTAGATGGGATACTGGTCGCGGATGCGGGACCAATGTTGATTGAATCCGGCGACAAATTGAGCACTGCGCGGATCAACCGTGACATCGCCGCGGCCGCCATCGGCCAACGCGCGTTGGTTTTCACCGCTGAGCCGAATCGGGGTGCCGGCGATTTCAAAAACACGTTGCTCGGTGTCACTTCGAACCGCTTGCGGGTTGGCCGTGAACCAAAGCCGCAGCAACAATCCATCCGGCGGGCCTTGCGCGATGAAGTCGTCCACGACGTCCAAGTAGCTGTCGACGCCCTCGGGCATCGGTTGCTCGCCGAGGGCGAGTTGTTTCATGTGGCGGTCGGCTTCGACCATCAGCAAGGCAACCGATGTGTCGCCGGCGGCGCCGAACACTTCGACGCATTGCATGCCGAGCGCGGTTCGCAATCGGTCGGCGGACTTGCCGATCGGAATCTGTCCGGAACGAATCTCGGCCGCAACGTCCATCGCCGCTTGCATGCCCGCCGGCGTCGGATCGATCGTGCAGCCGAATGGCGTGTTGGCAAACGTGGACGCCAGGCAACGGGCCAGGAAGTCGCTGCGCAGCGTCGATCGCCCCGATTCACGATCCACATACCAACCGCGATCCATGTCGATCCCGCCGGTCGGGGCCGCCAGGATGATGTCGTCGTCGGTCAGGATCAGATACTGAATGTGCGACAGGCCGGCCAGATTCAGCAGGCTGTCGCCGAGCGGAACGCCGGTCATCCGTCGGGTGGTGATTTCATCACGCAGGCGTCGTAGCGAAACGCAACGAAGTTTTGACGGGCTGCGCCAGTCGCGCGGCGAGGTTTCCATGTCGCCGGACAGCAGAACGTCAAGATTCGCGATCGCCCCCCGGGCCCGCAATTGATCGTCGCTGGGCAACAGGGCGATTTCGACCGTTCCGGACGGATCGACGTAAACCCCTTGGGGATACGGCGCCATCGTGCTGTTGCCGCCGAGTGCTTCCCAGGTATCGGGAACCACGGTGGTTTCGATCAGCGTCATCAAGGAGTCAAAATCCGCGAACGCCCCGCCACCTTGGGCAGGCCCGCCGCGTGTGGCTCCGAGCGTCTGATCGATCACACTCTGGCGATTTTCCGGCGTTTCGATCTGACGCACCGTTGCGGCGGCGGCCAGCGAATCACCCGACAGCGATTGGGCCGTGGCGATCTGGGCCAGCCATCGGTCGCGCGTGGTCGGCAGCGAGTCCGGCGGCATCGTTTTGGCGACCGCGAATTCGCCGGCGCTGATGGCCAGGTCAGGATCGGCCGGTGGGGCAGCGGTGCAGGAATGCGGCGTCAGCAGACCGGCGATGAAAAAGGCGAGAGCGGCCGCGGAAACCAAGATCGCAATCCGACGGTTTCGATTCATCACGTATTCCTGACGTTGTTGAGAAGGGTGCATGGAGTCTCGCCGACTTCCGCTACCGGACGGCAAGCAGTGAAAAAATCATGCCAATCCTGTTTTTTTCCGATTCGGTGCTCCCGGCGGCAGCCGCCACGTCTCAGCGTAGCAAAATGCTGCACCGCGGGTGTATCAATCTGCGTCAGGGGGCCTGCCAAGCGCCGTGGACCAGTCGTTCTTGGGGGCGGAACCGTTCTTTGTAGTTCAAATGGGGGTTTTCGGCGACGAACAGCCCCAGGTAGACGTAGGTTCGGCCCGTTTGCAGGGCCCATTGAATCTGCTTGAGCACCGCCAGCGTTCCAATGCAGTAGTGTCCGTAGTCCGGATCAAAGTGGGTGTAGACGGCGTTGACGGACTCGCGGCCCAGGTCAACGATCGCGATCCCGATCAGTTTGCCGTCCAGGCGGAAGGTCAGCTCGGCCGTCTCGACACAGGTCGCGACCAGAAACTCGTGATAGTCGATCAAATCCGCCGGCCCGCGCCGGCTGAGCTTTCGCGCGCTGCGATGCGTGTTAAAAAGCCGGAGGCGTTCGGGGTCGACGAGCACGCGTCCCCAGCGGATTTCCAATTCGCGGTCGGATCGATTCAGGATCCGCTTCATCGACCGCGTGAACTGAAAGTGATGCACGTTCACGCGAGTGGGAACGCATTGTTTGCATTCGGGGCACTGCGTCCGGTAGAGCATCGTTCCGGCGCGCCGGTAGCCGAGTCGCAGCAAACGATCCAGGTCCTCGGGCAGAATCCTGCGTTTGGGATATTCCAGCGGCATCCGCGCCACTTTTCCGTCCAGATACGGGCACTCTTGCAGCGCGTCGTAGACGACCACCAATCCCGATTGGACGAATTCGTCTGCGGACGCGTCGGCGACGCGTGGATCCTGCTGATCGGACGGTTTCGAGGCTGACTGGTACTTCATAAAAAAACACTGGCCGCACGGAAAGTGATTCCCGACGGCCAGTGTAGCGTGGTTTTGCGATGCTGACGAATTCGTGCTGACGAATCAGTCCCACCACCATTGTCCGGGTTTCAAATCGGCCGGCCCGGCGGACTGTTTGACTTGATCGGTCTGTCCTTCGCGGTCGACGACCAACGTCTCTTTGGCGAGCGCTTTTCGCGGTTGCATCTGGACACCGCCACCGAGCGGCGTCATCAACGTATTGCCACGCCAAACCGCATTCACGGCGGTCTCGACTTGCTCCGGTGCGGTGTAGGTTTGCACCGTCAGGGCCGACTCGTTGCCGAGCACCGGCATGGCCCATTCGGCTTGGCCGTAGAAGTCTTGTTCTTGGATGTACGCCGCCGCGATCGAGACGTCCATCAGTTGACGCATCTCGGCATAGATGCGGACCCGGTCGGCGATCATCGGGAATTTGCTGGTGAATTCTTGACAAAACGCCTGGCTGGCTTTGTTGACGCGACGGGTGATGGTTCGTTTTCCGCCGGCGACACGCTCGTTTTCGCCGACCAGTTGAACGCCACGTTCGTTGATCTTCATCGCCAAGCCGTCTTCGCTGACCGCAATGCCGTCATACCGCGGTTGGAAATACCAACGTTCCATCGCGTTGGCGGCGACCGCCGACGGGTTGGCCCGATCGACGTAGCTTTGGAATCGCATCGGCAGACGTTCCAGGCCGATCCCGATCAGTTTCATCCGATAGTCCGCTTCGACCAGGACGCGGGCAAAGTGGGTGTCGGTCGGGATGCCGCGAATCGAGACGTTTTGCAGCCCCAGATTGTTTTTCAAACCGGCGGCCAATCGAGCCGCATCGCTCGGTTGAACTCGGCCGCGAACCGAGGCCAAGAATTGTTGCATTCGCTGCAGGCCTTCTTCGGTCGGATCGATCGAAACGCTGATCACGCCGGTCGCGGGTTGGCCGGGGGCGAAGGCGCGAAGGGCGGTGACCAGGTCTTCCAGCAAGACCGTGGGTTTGCCGGAGTTGATGCCGACAAAGCGTTCGGTGGGGTCGGCGACAAACCCTTCGGCCGGTCCGGCCACGACAATGTCGCGGGTTTCGGGGTAATAGAACACGTACTGGATCGAGGTCAGCCCGGCGAGGGCTGCCAAATCATCGCTAACGGCCTGTCCGGCGGCGAGCTGCTCTTGGATGGCCGCTTCCAGGCGTTGCAGCGAGACTTTTCGCAGTTTGCTGCCACGCATCAGGTCGTTGTCCCGCATTTGACGGGCGGCCATCAGACGCTGCTGGGCGACGCGGGGGTCAAACTGGCGGACCTTCAAGACGCCTTGGGCATCGACGTCGACGCCGGCGATCGGCTGGGCGAAGTTGTTGGTGGTTCCGCCGCCAGTGTCCTGGCCGTAGACGCAGGATCCGGACGAAAGGAAGGCTGCGGCGAGCGCGGCAAGCAAAAACGAGCGGAAAAGACGTGTCATCGGTGAAACCAATTTCAAAACGCGGCCGAGGATTGGGGGCGCAGGGGGAAAAGTCACTTGCTGTGACAGTAATCAGTCGCGGGCGGATCGGCAAGAAACTACCGCGATTGAACCAAAATTGAGGCAAATCAGTGGTCCGGATCTGCCCCCGGATGGGGATTTCGAGGGCCCGGCGGCGTTTGATCGCCGCCGGTTCACGGTGCAAACACCATGCCGCACCGGTTCTATCTTAGCTTTCCGCCGCCGTGATGGCCCCGCCCTTCCGGTTTTTTGGGTCTGCCGTAGAATCTGGCCTGACGGTCTGGAAACCACCTTCCCAATGAGTTTGAAAAGATGAGCGGCGATTGCGATTTCGGTTTGATTGGTTTGGCAGTCATGGGCGAAAATTTGGCCCTGAACGTTGAAAGTCGCGGGTACAAGGTCGCCGTGTACAACCGCACGACCAGCAAGGTCGACGAGTTGATCGCCGGTCGCGCCGCGGGCAAGAACTTCGTCGGCACCCACTCGATCGAAGAATTCGTCAAAGCCGTCAAACGCCCCCGCAAGTTGATGATGCTGGTCAAGGCCGGACCGGCCGTCGACGCGATCATTGAGCAATTGCTGCCCCACTGCGAACCCGGCGACATCATCATCGACGGTGGCAACGAATACTACGTGAACACCGAACGCCGCACCAAACAGGTCGAAGAGGCCGGGTTGTTGTACGTCGGCTGCGGCGTCAGCGGTGGCGAAGAGGGTGCCCTGAAAGGGCCCAGCCTGATGCCCGGCGGTTCCGCCGAAGCCTGGCCGCATATCAAAGAGATGTTTCAGTCGATCGCCGCCAAAGTCGGCCCCAACAACGATATCCCCTGCTGCGAATGGCTGGGCAGCGGTGGCGCCGGCAATTACGTCAAAATGGTGCACAACGGCATCGAATACGGCGACATGCAGCTGATTTGCGAAGCCTATCAATTGTTGAGTGAACTCGGCGGGCTGACCAACGACGAACTGTACGACGTGTTCGACCAGTGGAACGACGGTGAACTGCAAAGTTATCTGATCGAAATCAGCCGCGACATCTTCAGTGTCAAAGACGACCAGGGCGGCGACGGCTACTTGGTCGACAAAATCATGGACGTCGCCGGGGCCAAGGGGACCGGGAAATGGATGAGCCAGTTGGCGCTCGATCTGGGCGTCCCCAGCACGCTGGTCACGACCGCCGTCTTCGCCCGCGGGTTGTCGGCTCAAAAAGAGGCCCGCGTTCGAGCCAGCAAAACCCTGAACGGCCCCTCCGAATCGTCCAACCCCGAAATGCGGGCCATCGCCCAGGCTCTCGTCGGCGATCGAGCCGAATTGGTTGAAGCGGTTCGCCAGGCACTCTACGCATCCAAAATCGTCTCCTACGCCCAAGGCTTCGTTCAATTGCAAGCCGCCTCGGAGGAACACAACTGGAATCTCGACTACGGCGCCGCCGCCTTGCTGTGGCGGGGGGGATGCATCATTCGCGCCCAGTTCCTCGACCGCATCAAGGAAGCCTTTGACGCCGATCCGAACTTGGAAAACTTGTTGCTGGCCAAATACTTCGAAGACGCCGTCGAAAACGCGCAAGAAAAATGGCGCAAGGTCGTTGCGGTCGCTTCGGTCATGGGGATCCCCGTTCCCGCATTCAGCACCGCGCTGTGCTATTACGATGGCTATCGGATGGAACGTTTGCCGGCCAACCTGTTGCAAGCCCAACGCGATTACTTCGGCGCCCACACCTACAAGCGGGTCGACAAAGACGGCACGTTCCACAGCGAGTGGTTGCAATTGCGTAAGTCTCCCAAGGCATAGCCATGCCCAACGATCCGATCGTCTGTCCGTTTTGTCCGCTGTGCTGCGATGACGTGCGCGTCGATGCCGCCAGCGGCGAGACCGATGTGCCGTGTGAACTGGCACGCAACGAATTGGCGGCGGCGGTTCGAACGCCCTCCGCCAGGATCGGATCTCAGGCCATCGATTCGATCGATTGGCATGCCCTCGGTGAATCGCTCACGCTCCCTCCGACTCCGGTCGTCGAGTTCAACGGGGCGACGATCGCGGAAGCGAAAACGTTGGAGACGCTGGTCAACGCGGGCCGGATCCAGCTGCGAATCGCCGACACCGCCTGCTCGCGGGCGCTCGATCAAACGATCGCCCGTGACGGTTTGTTGGGCACCACGCTGGGCGATGCGGTTCGTCGCGCCGAGTATTTCTGGGTGATCGGCAATCTGGATCCGCGCACGCCGCGATTGAAAGAACGTTTGAACCGGTCGGGGGCGGCGATGGAATACACGCCCACGGCCACGATCGGTCTGCTTTCACGATTGCACGAACGGCTGGGCGGCCTATCGGGCGGGGCGGCAGAAACGGTCACGCCGACCGGGGCGGAACCCGATCGATTGCACGAACATTTTCGCAACAGCCGCTCCACCGTGGTTGTGGTCGGTGGTGCGCCGTTTGAATCGGGCCAGGAAGTGATCGCCGGCGAACTGTTGATCCGCTGGATTGCCCGCTGGAACGAGCTGGCGTTGCCGATCGATGACGGTGGTGATCCGATCGTCTCACGCGTCAGTCTGTTGCGGATGACCGCTGACCAGAATCTGCGCACCGTGATCCGTTGGCGGAACAATCAAGTCTCGCCGTCGGATTTATCGTCACCGCTTGAACCGACGATTCGCGTCGGCAGCCCGGTCGGTCAGGTCGCCACTCCGGTGCGTCTGCAAATCGGTGGAGTGGATCCCGGCGAGCCACTTGCGCACGCCTACCTGCCCGCCGCCGTGCCGGGTGTCCATCACGCGGACACGACGATTCGCGGTGACGGTTCGGTCACGCTGCCGTTGGCCGGTTGGACGGACTCGCCGCATGTCCGTCGAGTGGAAGCGCTCGAGCGAGTGCTTGGTGTCCGGTAGGCTGGAAGCCTATCCCACGTTGACCGCTGACAGGCTGGAAGCCTATCCCACTTGTCTAGGACGACGCCATCTGCGATTCGAGCTCCAAGGCGAGCGCGGCTTCTTCGGCGATCTGCGCCGCGGTGCGACGTCGACGCTTGCGCGGTTTCGCGTTCATCCACTCTTTCGTCAACACTTCAAAGACCTCGGGCGTTTCGTAACGCACGATGTTTTTGCCTTCGGGCATCGGACCGATCAAGCCACGGAATACGGGCATCCCGCGGAGAGCCAGGTCGGTGCTGCAGTCATCAATGCCGATCTGCTGGTGCGACTGCATCAGCGGTGCGATGGAGGGATAGTCGGAAATCATCAACGAACCATCGCGGCCGCGTGTAACCACGCGGTAGGTGTCTTTCTTGGCCATGGTGCCTCCTAAAAAGGGAGTGGCGCTAAAATCGAAGTGGGAAGGCATCGATTGACCCGTGAACCGCGCGTCGTTGGGAGAGGGCGCGCAGCAACCGAGAGGGCCCTCGGCAGTTTCTCAGCCGATCGTTGCCGATTGGGAGGCGGCGAGCGAGCGGTGATGCGTTGGAAGGGATCGCGGGCGAGCAGCGACGTCTGCCCAACCATCGTCGCGCCGATCCTAGGGATCCAGCGTGATCAGACAGTTTTTGGGGTCAGGACGGCAGACGTCGATGCTCCGATGCGCCGCGATCTCAACCGACGTAGGGAGGGAGGGTCGTCAGTTGCAAATCGATTCGAGGGTTAATCGAACAAGAGTGATATCGACGCCCGAGTGATGCCCATGCAAGAAAGTGTCGCGAATGTGGCGACAGCACCACGGGGGTGGCAGCGCACCGTGACTGATACGTTCAACGAGAACCACGCTCGCAACGTGGAGGACAGTCGCAACAGTCACGTTGGCGGCGACCGTTGCGTCCGGCCACGCCGCTACAGACGGAAGATGCGGAAGCGAAGCGGCCGGCCAGCTACTGTTAGCGGCAGGGCGCGAGCCCTCCGGTCGGTTGCTCGTTGGCGGCAGGGCGCCAGCGGGCTGTCGATTGAGTGAGCCGCGACGCGTAAACGGCCGGGCATCGAGGCGCTGCCCGAGGCCTTACGGCCAGCGGCTCACCATCGTCTCGACCAATCCCATTACAGCGATGGCCCGCCAGCCCTCCGCTGCGTCACTCAGATGTTGATCAAATCATTGAAAAACACGAACACCATCAGCGCCAACAGCATCAGCCCGCCGACCAGCGTCAATCGCATTTCCAGTTCTTCGTTCACCCGGCGACCCATGATCGCTTCGCAGATCAAAAACACCATGTGACCACCATCCAGGACGGGAATCGGCAGGAAATTTAGAACCGCCAGATTCATGCTGAGCATCGTCAAGAACAGCAGTTGGGCCGAAACGCCGCGTTCGGCTTCGCTGCCGGCGACTTGGAAAATCTTGATCGGTCCGCCGACTTGATCCTTGCTGACGCTGCCATGGACCAGCATGTTGAGGAACCGAAAGACTTCGCCGAGTCGGCGCCGGCACTCACGAATCCCCAGCACCGACGCTTCCTTCAAGGAGCTCGCCGTCTGGATTTTTTCCGACGCGACCAAGCCGAGTCCGCGTTCGAACCGGACGCGCTCGTCGGCCGTCAGCTTCACCACCGATTCGATAATCACACCGGTCTCAGCCCGTTCGGCCAGTACTTTGAACGTGGTCCCTTCGGGCAGCGATTGAATCGACTCGAAGAACCCTGTCGCCGTTTTGACTTCATCAAATTTCCATCCCTTGGACAATTCTTCGACCAGGCCGGCGAGCGGACCGGACGAGAATTCGTCGGGGAAATCGTTGCTCGCCAGCAGCGTGATGCTCTTCAGTTCGTCGGTCGGCTGCAGCTGGTCGCCCTTGACCAGGTGTTCTCGGTTGAACGCGCTGAGGGTGGCGGGCAATTCAAAGGCGAATCCATAGGCGTTGATCGATGCCCTGTCGCCGGTGCCGTAGGTGGGGGAAAGGGTTTGCGGTGAATCGTCGGGGCTGATTTCGATATCCAGCGTTTCGTCGCCGCGACGGACCGTCAACACGATCGGTTCGCGCCGCGCCAGAAGCAGCACCAATTGCTCTCCGTCGGGCGCCGTGACCTCGCCCACCGCTTCGATCACGTCGCCGACTTGCATGCCGGCTTTTTCCGCGGGGCCGTTGGTGACCAGTGCGGTGACCGGTCCGGCGGTGGTGCGGATCCCGATCCACTTTGATGGCTGCGGCGGCAATTCGACTTCATGCGCGCTGCCGTCGGCGCGACGCAGACCCAAGTTGATCGTCTTTTCGGGATGGGTGTTCAGATAATCGAAGAACGGCGTGCCGGGGACCATGGCGTTTTCGTCGATCGCGGTGCCGTCAAACGAGACGATGGTCGCGCCGAGATCCTGCTCGGTCAGCACGTCCGCGGCGACGCTGCGGGGGGCCGCGTTTTCGGAATCGCTCAGTGCGGTGGAGGTCGGGCTGGTGATGCCGATCATCCGAAACCGATTTTGCAGCGGATGGGGCTGGGTGACGAGCTCGTATTGAACATTGCGGCTGTCGAACGCGACGGTCAACGGGATCGGCCGGTCGGGGGTTTCCAGCCCGGCATGCAAGATTGCCGAACGCATCTCGCGGAAGTGCATTTGGGCGTCGTCCATGCCATCGACCGAGACGACTTGTCCGCCCGGTTCGATGCCGGCTTGCCAAGCGGGGCCGCCCGGGGTCACGCCGCCGATGACGGCGGGGGTGTAGGGGACGCCATAAAAGAACGCGACGGCGGCGAACATGGCACCGGTCACGACGTTCATGAACACCCCGGCGCTCATGATGATCATCCGTTGCCAGACAGGTTTGGCGGGCAGGCTGCGGGGATCCAGTTCCGCCCATTCACTCGCCGCGGGCTGTTCCGATTCAGCGTCGTGATCGTCGTCGACCTCTTCGTCGCCGGCCAACTGACGCGCCCGGGCCGCTTCGTCTTTCATCTTTCGCGGGTCATCGTCCTGGCCGAGCATTTTGACGTAGCCGCCCAACGGGATGATCCCGATCCCGTATTCCGTCTCGCCGTAGGTGAATTTGCCGAGCGTCGACGGCAGCTTGATCGGGCCGATCTTCATCGGCGGGTCAAAGCCCACGTAAAACTTTTCGCATTTGACGCCGAAAGTCTTTGCGGCGACAAAATGCCCCAGTTCGTGGACGAAGATGACCAGGCCGATGCCGAGCGCCACCCGCGTCCAGAGCAGGAATTTGCTTCCCACCGCCATCAGACCCTCCGGTTCGGATTCGGCTAGCAGGAGGAACAGATCGCTGATCATATCGTTGGTTATCTACGAGGAGGGGATGAAAGGCGTTCGGCACAGTGCCGCGTTTCTTGGCGTGCCCATTGGTCTAATTCCAGCAGGCGGGCCAAACCGGGCCGCTGCTCGAAGGTATGATTTTCGAGCGTTTTTTGGCACAGGGGGACAATGTCAGTAAACCGAATTTCGCCGTCCAGGAATAGACCGACCGCGACTTCGTTGGCCGCATTGACCACCGCGCCGGCCGTCCCGCCGACCCGCGCGACCTCAAAACCGAGTGTCAACGCCGGAAAACGGTCCAAATCGACCGGTTGCAGACTCAGATCCCAGGTCTGTTGGCGATCCAGCGGCGGTGTCGGGCAACGCAGACGTCTGGGGTGCGTCAGAGCATACTGAATCGGCAATCGCATGTCCGGTGGACTGAGTTGCGCCAGCACCGAGCTGTCTTGGAATTCCACCATCGAATGGATGATCGATTGCGGATGGATCATCACCTCGATTTGGTCAGCCGAGACGTCAAACAGCCATCTGGCTTCAATGATCTCCAGCGCCTTGTTCATCATTGTCGCCGAATCGATCGAAATTTTCCGCCCCATCTGCCAGGTGGGGTGCGCCAGGGCGCCGTCCGGCGTGGCCTCTCGCATTTCCGCCGCGCTGGCCGACCGAAATGGTCCGCCGCTGGCGGTCAGGATCAGCCGCTTGGCGGGGCTCGGTGAATGGGCGATGCACTGCCAGATCGCCGAATGCTCGCTGTCGACCGGCAGCAGCTGGGCGTCGGATTGGGCCGCTTTTTCGCTGACCAAGCCGCCGGCGACCACCAGCGTTTCCTTGTTGGCAAGCGCCACCCGTTTGCCGGCCTCGACCGCCGCCACGGTGCTTTCCAACCCCGCGCGGCCGACGATCGCTGCGACCACCACGTCGACGTCGGCGTCGCGTGCGGCGTCGACCAATTGGTCGGGGCCGAATCGCAGTCCACCCGGCTCGCCCAGCAGGGATTCGAATCGCCGCGTCGCCGTTTCGGGCGAGATCGACGAGGGATCGGAAAAAATCAGTCGCGCCGGCGCTCGGCCATCACGACCGGCCTGCCCAGCCAGCGTTTCCAACACGTCCAGATTGTTGTGCCCCGATGCAGCCCACAACCGCCAGGCATGGTCCGGGTCGATCCGATTCAAATGCCCGATCACTTCGGCGGTCGACGTGCCGATGCTTCCGGTCGCCCCCAGGACGGCGACGTTGACCGTCGATCGTTGGGAGCGATCGGCAGACGACTCGGATTCGCGGGGGGGGACGGTTGAGAGTTTTGTCACGGCGACGGTTCCATCAGCTCCGGTAGAATCCCTTGAAACCTTTATCATGGACGATCCGGCTGATTGTTACGACCCGACCTTGCGGTATGCTCGGCCCGCGGTGGGTTGTCCCGCGTGCGATTGGACCGAACAATAGCGTGTGATTGGGTCGGATTCGATTAATTTGCTCGATTCGCGGCAAAGCGGACACGGCACGAGTCACGGCACGGATACTGCGCGCCGACCTGGTGCGCCTCGTTCGAACCACCCTACGCCTTGGTGACCGACGTCGCCTCTCTTCCCCATCTTTCGACGCTGATATCAATCTTCGATGAGTGACAAGAAACGATCCAATCGCGGTTCCGACGATCAAAACGAACGAGGTGGCGACGCACCGTCGCGAGAAACGCGGACCGGCGGCGTCTGGTTGGTCATCATCGGCGTGATCTTGGCGGTGATGATGAGTGCCCTGTTGTTCGGGCAAAACACCCGCTCGCTGCGTTACCCCGATCTGGCCAAATTGCTCGTCGAACACGGCAAACAAAAGAAAGCGGAGCGCGAAGGCGGTCAGGTGGAAACGCCCAGGGTGGTGGTGGATTCGCCCAAGGATCCCAAGATTCAGCTGGAGTTTTCCGATTTGCAGCTCGTTTTACTCGGCGACGAGGAAATCACCGGGACGGTGATGTATCGGTCGTTGGGCTCGGGCCGAAAAGCGGAGGATGACCCCGAGAACGTGCCGACGAAGACGGATTTCAAGACCATCCGCGTGCAGAATGAAACCCAGGATGCCTACTTTGACCAACTCTTGCGCGATTCGGGCGTGACCTGGGACAACGCCCGTCCCAATCGTTGGCTGGCGGACAATTGGTTCAATTTGTTCATGCTGGGCGCGATCATCGCCATCGGTGTGATCATGTTGCGGCGGATCGGCGGAGTCGGTTCCCCGATGTCGTTCTCCCGCAGCCGCGGCAAACTGCACGGCCAAGAAGACCTGTCGATCTCCTTCGAAGACGCCGCGGGAATCGACGAAGCGGTCGAAGAGGTCCGCGAGGTCGTCGACTTTCTTAAGAACAGCGAAAAATACCAGGCGCTCGGTGGCCGGATCCCCAAGGGAGTGTTGCTGGTCGGCCCGCCCGGGACCGGCAAAACGCTGTTGGCCAAAGCGATCGCCGGTGAGGCCAGCGTTCCATTTTTTAGCCTTTCGGGCAGCGACTTTGTCGAAATGTTCGTCGGCGTCGGGGCGGCCCGTGTTCGCGACATGTTTCAGCAAGCGACCAACCGTGCGCCGTGCATCATTTTTATCGACGAACTCGACGCGCTCGGCAAAAGCCGTTCGGGCAGCGTCGTCGGCGGCCACGACGAACGCGAGCAAACGCTCAACGCATTGTTGGTGGAAATGGATGGGTTCGATTCCAACAACGGCGTGATCGTTGTCGCGGCCACCAACCGACCCGAAACACTCGACCCGGCACTGTTGCGCCCGGGACGTTTTGACCGTCAAGTCTTGGTCGACCGTCCCGATGTCGCCGGCCGCGAAGCGATTTTGAAGGTCCACGTCCGCAGCGTGAAATTGGACGACGAGGTCGACATCCGACACATCGCGTCGATCACCAGCGGTTTTGTCGGCGCCGACTTGGCCAATCTGGTCAACGAAGCGGCGCTGTTGGCGGCGCGGGCGGACAAATCGGCCGTCAGCACGACCGAGTTCGACGAAGCGGTCGATCGCGTGACCGCCGGCTTGGAAAAGAAAAACCGTGTGATGAACGAGGACGAAAAAATCCGCGTGGCCTATCACGAAGCCGCCCACGCCCTGGTCGCCGCCGCGCTGCCCAACACCGATCCGGTTCACAAGGTCAGCATCATTCCGCGCGGATTCGCCGCGCTGGGCTACACCATGCAGCGTCCCGAATCGGAACGCTATCTGATGACCAAGCTGGAATTGGAAAGCCGCATGAAGGTCCTGCTGGGTGGCACGCTGGCCGAGGAAATGGTGTTGCAGGACATCAGCACCGGAGCACAGAACGACCTGGAACGGTGTACCGAAATCGCCCGCAGCATGGTGATGGACTTTGGCATGAGCCGGCTGGGACGCATCAATTATCGCCGCAGCACCGCGTCCCCGTTCCTGGCCGGCGGCGGCGGCAACGGACACAGCATGACGTACGGAGAAGACACCGCCAAACTGATCGACAAGGAAGTGTCCAGGATTGTCGAAGACGCGCTCACCCAAACCCGCGAAATCCTGACCCAACGCCGCGAGGTGCTCGAAGCGATCACGCAGCGGTTGTTGGAGGTCGAGTCGATCGACAACACCGAACTGTTCCGCATCATCAAGGAACATTCCACCGGCCCCTGGTTGGTCCCCGGAACCATTACCGAAAAACCTCGGGCACAAATTCGCAAACCGGAAAACGATTTGGATACACTAAAGGACGCGGAATAATCGCCCTTCCTTTCCTTTTGATTCAACTCGATGCGAAAACTACTCAGTCTGCTGTTGCTCGGTGTCGCCACCTGCGGCGTCGCGCAAACGCCCTCCACCATCGGCCAGATCGAAGTCTTGGCGCCGGAGATGGAAACCTACGCCGATGCCGCCTCCAAGATCGAAGTGCTGGCGGGGGGATTCACGTGGACCGAGGGTCCGGTCTGGATCGCGGACGATGGTGGCGGTCATTTGCTGTTCTCCGACATCCCGCGCAACAGCATCTTCCGTTGGTCCCAGTCGCGCGGCGTGGAATTGTTCATGCGACCGAGCGGCTACACCGGTGTCAGCTACTACGGTCTGGAACCCGGCTCCAACGGACTGACGCTCGATGCAGAACATCGGTTGACGATGTGCGAGCACGGTGACCGTCGCGTTTCAGTTCTATCGCGCGGCGGCGGCAAACGGACCTTGGTCGATCGCTACCAAGGCAAACGACTCAACAGCCCCAACGATTTGACGTTCGACAAATCCGGCAACCTGTACTTCACCGACCCGCCCTACGGGTTGCCCGAACGCGCCGACGACCCGCGCCGCGAACTCGATTTCTGTGGCGTCTATCGACTCGGCGTCGATGGCTCGCTGACGTTGCTGACCAAGGAGATGACGCGGCCCAACGGGATCGCCTTGTCGCCGGACGAAAAAACACTCTACGTCGCGCAGAGTGATCCCGAGCGCCCGATCTGGATGGCATTTCCGATCGGCGACGACGGAAAACTCGCCCAGGGCAAGGTCCTACATGACGCCAAGCCGGCGATGGAGGAGTATCCGGGACTTCCCGACGGGATGACCGTCAAAACAGACGGAACGATCTTCGGCAGCGGCCCCGGCGCGATCTACGTGCTCTCTCCGGTCGGCAAGTTACTCGGTCGCATCATCACCGGCGGTCGCGTCAGTAACTGCACCTTCGATGCCGAAGAAACGTACCTGTACATCACCGCGGACAAGTTCTTGTGCCGCATCAAGATGAAGTGATCACGTCAGCACGTGGCGTGAGATCAATGCCACGTCCTTTGGCCTAAAGGTGTTAGCGGAACGGCGCGAGCCGTCCGGTCGCGCTTCAAAAACACCGTGAAAGACCGGAGGGCTTGCGCCCTGCCGCTAACAAAACACCCCGCTTGGCGTCAAATTAGGTGGCATCGGGTGTCAGCCAGTGGCGCGTGATGGCTGTGGTTTCACCACGCGCCGCTCGCTAACGTGTCGCGCTGGTGTGCAATCGATACCCGAGCTTGCGCAGACAACCGACGGCGGCGGCCGCGATCAGTGTTCCGGTCGCGCACGTCGACAACGGGGCGATGCTGTATTGCAAGTTCAGATTCGGCCCGATGGGGTCGTCCTCGACTTGTAGAGTGATATAGGCGGCGGCGAAGACGGAAACCTGAATCAACGCAATCATCGACAGGAAGAGGAAACGGCGCGGCGACGCATCAACACACAGGATCCAGCGAAACAGCAGCATCGTCACAATTCCCAGCCCGATCGCCGGTAACATCACCATCAAGGCTTCGTAAAAGAATGCGTTGGCGTTGGACTGGTAATTGGCGACAAATGACAATCGAACGAACGTGAAAATCAACGCGCTCACCAGCACCCATTCCATCAGCGCCAGCACGTTGACGCGTTGACGATTTGATTCCGGCCAACCACGTGTGATCGTCCATCCGCGGAAAAATTGCATCACCGCGGCCGGAAACACCGACGCAAAGGACAGCGCCGGCGACAGGAGCAGATGTGCGACCATTCTCAGGAATTCCGTGTCGTCTTGCATCGCGTATTCGATCCAGCGGTAATGTGTGACGGCCAACACCAGCCCCGTCATCATGCAGTGAAAGGCCACGTACCCTGCCGCCATCAACAAACGCTTCCAACCACTTCCGGCGCGGAGCAAGATGGCGGCCAGGATGACCAGACCGGATGCGAACGAGACCGCCGTCGAAACGCCGTAGATCGCGAAGCTAATCGCAAAGTGCGTCGGACTGAAAATGCTGTTGCCCAGCGGAATCCACGTCATCGCTTTGTTGACCAGCAGACTGCATTGAGGCAGACCGAACACGAGCAACGCCAGCGCCGCCCACCAGAACCCATGACTCCAGTGGCGGTCGCGAATCATTGGGTCGGGTTGGGGCATGCGTGACACCGCTACTGAATCACCTCGGGGCGATCGAACACGGTAGAAACATCAACGGCAAATCCATCCAGCAATCGCGAACGTGCCTGCTGGCCGTCGCAGGTTCGGCTCAGCTCGCGGTAGCTGGATTCCGATTCGGAGAGCCCCAAGACGGTGATGCTTCGATCGCGCGGATCGACAATCCAATATTCGCTGATGCCGGCTTTTGCATATTCGTGCCGCTTCTCGATCCAATCGCGATCCGGATCGCTCTCGCTGACAATCTCCATCACCAGGTCGGCGCCCTTCCAAAACTTGGGCGTCCGCTGCTCGCGGTTCTCTGCTGACATGTACATCACATCAGGCTCACGGAACTTCCCTTCCCACAAACGAACCGGCAGTGGAGCGACCAAGCAAACGCCTTCCGCATGGCGATTGGTTTTGATGAAGGTTTGAATCTGAAGCCACAGGCAGAGTGTGATGGCTTGATGCAATTCCGTTGGCATGCGCAGGATTTCCAACACTCCGCTGTCGAATTCGACCAAGCTTCCCGCATCCAATCCCAAGTAGTCGGTTTCCGACCATGCGCCTTGGCGGGGATAAAGGTTGGCGATTTCCCAGGTGGGTTCGCCGATTCGACTCGCTCGTGGCTCACTGGACATTGCTAACCGGATCGAAGAAGAGGAACGCCCCGGCGGCGTACTAAAGCACGACAATCAACATAGCCCCGGGGCCCAGATGATGCAAAGGACTGCCGTTCAACGAACCGTCGTGATGGTTAAATCATCAACTTTCGACCAGCAACCGGACATCCTCCACGTTCCAATACTTTTTGACGACCGGCGCCACGACCTTCTTTTCGAAGTGCAGGAACCCCATCAGCACTCCGATTGAGGTCAATAGCAACACGGCGATCAACCCGCCGACGATCGCCGCGATCGGCCCCAGCCGGCCCAGCACCAATCCGACGAAGACGCCGGCGGCCAATCCGGCGACACCGCCCATGACCAGGTACTTGAACATGCCCGGGCGTCCGGCACGCTCCCGTTCCCGCTCTGGGATTTGCGCCAACAGTCGGTCGTAGTAATCGGCGATCGTTTCCTCCCAACCTTCCCAACAGAATTCTCCCACGTCGTCTTGCTCTCCGCAGTGGGCGCAGAGTGTGGTCTGGATTCCCGACAGCGGATTGGCGACCGATTCAAACTCGGCGCCACTGATCTCCGTGTACTCGCCACACGGCAGATGAATGTACTGGAAAGACTCGGGAACGCTCATCCGGTAGGGCTCTTCGAAACAGGTTCGGGCGATGCGGAGGTTTCATTCTATCGGATGCGTTGGTGCAGCGGAGGGCAAGGCGTCCCGCTGGCGTATCATCCCAGCACGTGGCGTGAGCCCAATGAAATCTACTTTGACGCCAAGCGGGGTGTTTTTGTTAGCGGTAGGGCGCGAGCCCTCCGGTCTTTCACGGTGTTTTTGAAGCGCGACCGGACGGCTCGCGCCGTTCCGCTAACACCTTTAGTGCCAAAGTAGATGGCATTGGGCGTGAGCCAGTGACGCGTGAAGGTTTTGAACTTACCCCGCGCCGACCGCTAACGCGTCCCGCTGGAGTCGTCCGGTTGAAAAAATGGTTGACTTGTTCTGGTGAAGTTGCAATGATTCGCCCAGCGAACTGATCGCCGCTCGGCAAGTTGATGTTTGGAATCACAATTCTCAACTCATCGCCGAGGCATCGGACTACCCGATTCACTTTTGTCATTTGCACACAAGTAATTGGGAGAGACCGATGGACGATGTACGGCGCGTGTTGAAACAATTCTGGGGCTTCGATTCCTTTCGCCCCCTTCAAGAGCAATCGATTCGGACCATTCTGGAAGGTCGCGACAGCCTGACGGTGCTGCCCACCGGAGCCGGCAAATCGATTTGCTTTCAAGCCCCGGCCTTGTGCAACGGGCTTCATGGGAACAAAGGTTCTGGTGCCGGCGACTTGGCGGTCGTGGTGTCGCCGCTGATTTCGTTGATGAAGGATCAAGTTGACGCGTTGAAACAAAAGGGCATCGCGGCGGCCTTCGTCAACAGCACGCAAGACGAAACGGAAAAACGCGACGTTGCCGATCGGATTCGTCAGGGCGACCTTCGACTGCTCTACCTGGCTCCCGAACGCTTGCTCTCTCCCAAAACGCTGGGTTTCTTGCGGCAGCAGCAATGTGTCCGCTACTTCGCGATCGATGAAGCCCATTGCGTCAGCCAGTGGGGGCACGATTTTCGTCCCGAGTATCAGGAGCTGAAAACGCTCAAGCAGGTGTTCCCCGACGCCTTCGTTCATGCCTTCACCGCGACCGCTTCGGAGCCCGTGCGCCGAGACATCGCGCGCCAATTGGGGCTTTCCGAACCGAGTTTTCTGGTCGGAAGTTTTGATCGCCCCAATTTGACGTATCGGATGATGCGAGCGGGGCAAAAGATGCAGCAGATCATGGACGTTGCCAATCGTCATCGGGGCGAATCGGGCATCGTGTATTGTCTCAGCCGTCGCGAAGTCGATACGACGACCCAAGCCTTGCGGACGCTGGGGCTGAGAGCCAAACCGTACCATGCCGGCATGACCGGTCCGCAGCGCAAAGCGAACCAGGACAGCTTCATGCAGGGACGCTGCGACATCATGGTCGCGACCATCGCCTTTGGCATGGGAATCGATAAACCGGATATTCGATTTGTGATCCACGCCGGAATGCCCAAATCTGTCGAGCATTATCAGCAAGAAAGCGGTCGAGCCGGCCGCGACGGCCTGGATTCAGAATGTGTCTTGCTACACAGCCCGCGTGATTTTCAGGTCTGGAAAGACATCATGCACGGCGAAGGCGGCCAAGTGGCCCTGCAATCGCTGCAGGCCATGTTCGAGCTTTGCAACGGCATCACGTGTCGACACAAAGCCATCGTCGAATACTTCGGACAGGACTACGGCGTGATGCGTTGCGGTGCCTGTGACGTTTGCCTCGGAGAGTTAGAACTGCACGATGATTCGGCTGACATCAGCCGAACGGTTCTTTCTTGTGTCACGGATTTGAAGCAACGATTCGGAGCCGGTCATGCCGCGCGGGTGCTTGCGGGAAAATCCGACAAGCGTGTCGTCCAGTTCAATCACGACCGTCTGAACAGCTTCGGCGCACTCGCCGACCATGGACCGATGGCAATCAAGGTCTGGATCGAACAACTGATCAGCCAGAAATACCTGGTTCGCAGCGGGCAATACCAGACGCTGACCCTCACCGAATCGGGCCGGCGTCTGCTGCATGGGAAAGGGACATCGAAGCTGACGGCGACCGGAAAGGGATCGAGCGTTTCCGCCGGAAGTGGAACGTTTTTTCCCTCCAGCAGTTCGTTGGCCGCGTTTGACTATTTTCGTTCGGGCGATTCAATTGAATCGGTCGCGAACAAGATGTCCCGCGCCCCAAGCACCGTTGTCAAATACCTGGCCGACTACATCCGGCATCACGGCATCAGCGACCCGACGCCCTGGGTGAAACCGGAAACGGCCCAACGCGTGTTGGCAAACAAGCATTTGGCCGGTGACGGAAAAATGAAACCGATCTTTGATCATTTCAACGGCGAAGTCAGCTACGACGAAATCCGCATCACGCTGGCGTGTAGCGGATAGCAGATTCGCCGGACGCCGCTCGGAATCCGCCGACACGTCGGTTGCTTGTTAGCAACGCACGGATAATAAGTGTCGGATTTTCCCAGTGGGATAGGCTTCCAGCCTGTCATTCCGGCGTCGACAGGCTGGAAGCCTATCCCACTAATTTTCCGCTCGTTGCTTAGCGGCAGGGCGCGAGCCCTCCGGTCTTTCATGGTGTTTTTAGACGCAACCGGACGGCTCGCGGGCTGTCGATTGAGTCGGGATCTGCTGAGTCAATGGTGAGCCGCTGGCCGTAAGGCCTCGGGCAGCGTCGCAGTGCCCGGCCGCTTACGCGTCGCGGCTCACAAAAACGACAGCCCGCTCGCGCCGTTCCGCTAAGACATGCGTCACCGCGTTGCCGCTGCGGCAGGCGAGTCGCAAACCGCAATCGTGCGGTAGTGATAAATGTGTCGGTTGTAATGGTCGTAATTCTTCACTCGAGTGGGAATCGCGTCGGGCTGGGATTGCGGTTTGCCGTTTGCATCTTTGGGAATCCAAATCTTGGCGCAACCGTCGCTATCGACTTGGTAACCAAATTCAAACTTCGGATCGGTCATGGTGTAGTCATCCAATCTGAGCCCGATCTTCTCCAGTTCCGGCAACATCGATGGCCAGCGTTTCTCCTGCAATCGATATTGTTTGATCGCGATCGCCGTTCGTGTCATTCTCAATCCCGTTTCCACTGAACCGATTGCTTCTTCCGTTGACATTCGATGAGAATTCAATTCCCGTGCAGTTCCGTCATCAATCAGCACGCCGGCAAGCTTCGCGATCAGCGATCTGTTTTTCAAATCGTTGTCGAATTGGTGATCCCACTTTGCACTGTGCAAATCGAGGGTTGACGGATGGTCCCAAGGTTCGAACAATCCCGCCCGGTCGGCGCTCAGCCGCTGAAACGCGGATACCTGATCCTGTAGTTTTGCCAGCTGGTCGGGCTCGTTCCAAAAACCGGCATGGAGTGATTCAGCGATCAATCGTTGATGCGTGCCACTTGCGGTTCGATGCCACACATAGAAATGAAACGCGTCGAAATAGTCCAGCGCGGGCGCGATGTCGACCAACAGTTGCAATGTTTGCAACGCGCGATCAGCATCCTTGTCGACGATGGCAGCATGAAACTCAATTTCAAACAAATGGATGAAGGGAAGCGATCCATGTGTTTCGTAGCTCCACATCGAGCCAACGACGCTGGGGTCCCAAACCGGTGTTTCATCGGCAAGCAACTGTTTCATTTCTGTGATCAATGGCTGTGCTTCATCCGAAAACTGATGCAATACATCGGGAGCGATCTGAAATGCGCCGGCTTTGTCGGTGGTTTCCAACAACCCGTCAAACCGAACTTCCAGGCCTTGCACCGCGAACGCTAACGTTTCCCACCTTGCCGAATGGTCCGTCGATGTATTGGCGTCGTAGACTGTCGCTTGGTCAGCTGTCTTCGACCCGAATCCTGGTCCGGTTGCATCGTGTTGGTCGTCCCACGCCATCTTGACAACGAATGCGACGACCAAAACAACGGCTGCTGCCATCAAGAGCGGGGGCGCAATCAGTCCAATCAACCATCTGCGTTCCAGCGGCGTCATACGTTTCCGCAATCGGGTTTCAATTTGTGATTGCATTCTGCGTCAACTCCTTTTCCCAAGCAGCGTACCATTGGGCACCGGGATAGTTGGATCGAATTTCGGTATTCAGCAAAGCAGCTTGCGAGGCACCCTGGCGACGCGCTCGGTCACTGTACGGACCTTGTTCAAACTTCTGGTAATTTCCGCTGATCAATTCATGCAGCGTTTTCCGTTGCTGTACCGACGACTGTCCCTGTTCTTCGGCGTCCAACAGTTCAAGCAAATGGAACGCAATCGAGTCGATCATGTGGTTTCGAAAGATCCACCGCCCCAATCCGCCGCGGTGCATACCCGACCACGCGTTAATCGGGTATCCACCAAACTGATCCGCGGGTGCTCCGCTTTGACGATTTTCATTCCAGTCGTACCACGAAACCAAGACAGCCCGGCGGCGAGCATCCGACCATCCTTGTGTGTCGGCGATTAGATCCAGTGCTGACTGCGCAGCGGGCTGGTCCAAGTGTTCTTGGTATTGATGGTTGTCAAGCACGTCTGCGACCCAGCTGACGATCGCATCGGCGTGATCTTGATCAATCACCCGCGGGCTTCGTCTCAGCCTCTGTGCCAGTTTCGTCATTGTATCCAACCAATCATTCAGCTCAGCCAAAGCTTTCTCGTCATCGGGCGACTGAACAAACTGAACCTTTGCGAAGGACGCGAGCGATAGAATTCCATTGAACGTATTAGGTTCACACATGGCGCCTTGCTCTTGAGCGTCATCGGCATAGAGATTTGCCAAGTGTGCGGCGGAGAAATCCCGGTCGTCGTAACCTAGGGCGGACGTGTTGCCGACCGGCCGATTCACGTCTGGAAGCTGAAAGCTGCCGTTCGGGGTTTGGAAAGAAACCTTGTTGCTCGGCATTCTTCCGGGCGCGTTGGCTTTCGATGCCTGTTGCGCCAGCGAACGTCGTTGCGCGCTCGTGATGGACGGATAGCTAAAATACTCCACCGTGAGCGGAATCAATGGAATCGCGAAGAACAGAACAAGTGCAGGAACGGACTTTGCCCATAATTTGCGCCCCTGCACACCGTCGGCATACGTTCGCATCGACATCAATGTCGCGACGAGCGGCAAAAAGTACCAAAGCACAGCCATCGCAATGATGATTGCCACACCGATCGTCGTCGTGCCGATCGTCATCGTGCCGCCTTGGGAAAGCACCACGCCGGCCGCGAACAGAGAAGCGACCGAGGCCGCGGGGGCCACCATCAACGAAATCGACAACGCCCGAATCGTTTGACCGACCCATTGTGAAATGCTGTAACAGTACACCGCCAAAAGAATGACGACGATTAGCGGCGGAACATAAAGGTAACGTCTGTCTGCGCTTTCAATCGATTGGCCGATCACACCAATGACGAGATAGAGCAATGATGCGAACCCCAATACCGCCACGGCCAACAGATGTCGCCCCAGCCAGAGCTTCGCCGGCGAAGCACCACGATCGGAAAAAAAGCGTAGACGCTCCGCTTTGCCGTCACCGGAAAACGCGAACACGCCCAAGCAACAGACGCCAAACAGGCCGATAAAGGTGAGCACCGTGCCGCCGCTGCGTGAGCTTCCAACATACGGCAGGCCACCGCCGGCTGAACCAACCACGCCCGCCAAAATCATCAATAAAATCCCCCACAACGCGAGTCGATTGCTGCCGAACGATTGCCGTAACATCGCCAACGTGGTTGACCGGAACGGTTGGTCAGGAACACGTCGCTGTGTCTCGGGGGATGGACCGAACACGGCATAGGGGGAAAATCGATGTGCGTCTCCAGATTCCTTGTCCGCCTTCGCGGGCGACAGCACGCGGATTGCCGCCCGCCATGCGAGTGCACCGACAATGACGGTTGCAATCAACGTGACCGCCAGGGCCGCAGAATCCGAAATCAGCGGGTCCACGTAGGCCGTTCCGACACGCATCCGGCGGATGAATTCACCAAGGTGGACGACTGCAAAGGGGGCAAACGCCAACGGAATGATGGCGATCAGACTTGCGAATGAGTTCTTAATTCGCCAGCTGGTATAGAATCCACAAACCAAGATGTAAAAGGTGTGCAAATGCCAGGAGAGGAACGCGATGACTTGTGTGCTCAGCGTGTCTTGTTTCAAGTTTGGCAAAAGCGGAAACCTGAACCCGCCCGGAAACGCACCGAGCATCAATTCGATTTTGATCAGGGCCCAGCAACCGATCCACATCACGCCGAGTGCAACCGTGCAGACGATCAGCTTGATTCGGATCAATCGTCCCGGTGAGATCGGCATCGATGTGAGCCAGAATATCGTCTTTTGATCACGTTCTTGGCCGACTGTCATTGCTGCCGCTCCGACGGCAAACAATCCCGGCAACGCCAGTGGAATGTAGTGTGCGTATCGACGCATCGCGTCGATGCCATCCGGTGACATTTGCCAGACGAGCATCAAGACAAGGCCAACGGCAAACAGCGCCGCGACCAGTGGAAAAAGCTGACGCACCTCTTTCCAAACCAAGCCCCGGTTGTTCGTGAATCCTTCGGTCATGCCAGGCCTCCTTCGATTGCCATCGGTATCTCGGCATTCTCGACTGGTTTGGGCGACTGCGACCTGCCGGTAAAGGCAATGAAGATCTCCTCCAGCGACAAGGCTCGCTCGGAAACACCGGTTACGCCCACGCGTGACGCCAGCAAGTCGTGCATCTCGGAGTCATAGTGACGAACCACCATGCTGCGTTGCCGGCCATAGCTCTGTTCGTCAAGCACCTCGGCCGGCTTTGGAAGTGTCGGCAGTGCAACCAGCGGGTCTTCCAAACTGATCGCCACTTCGGTGACCGAATCCTTCAACTTATCCAGCGGTTCACAAACACGCACTTTGCCGTCATGCAGAATGGCAATGACGTCCGCCACCCGTTCAACTTCAGAGATCTGATGGCTGGACAGAAACACCGTTCGTCCGGAGGCCGCGCGATCGATCATGCTTTCCAAGAAATCACGGCGGACCATCGGATCGAGCCCCGAGGTCGGTTCGTCCAGAATCAGTAGATCGGGGTCGTGAGCCAGCGCGAGCGACAGCGCAACTTTCGCACGCTGCCCCTTGCTCAAGTGACGGATTTTTCGGTCTTCGGGAATCTCATACCGCCGGATCGACTCTTTATAGCGGGGTAAGAACTGGTTGTCGTAAAGTGTGGCTGCGAACCATCCGATCTCGCCGACCCCCATCCAGTCATAAAGCGCCGGCGCGTCGGAGACATAACCCGTTCGGCGTCGGATTTCCAACGCATCCTTCGCAGGATTCAGATCCATGATCCGGCAGGTTCCCGATGTCGGCAGCTGAAACCCGGTCAAGATGCGTATGAGCGTCGTTTTGCCGGCCCCGTTCTCGCCGAGCAAGGCAAAAACAGTCCCTTCGTCGACGTTCAGCGTTACACCGCGTAACGCATCGCAGCCCCGAAAACTCATTGTCAAATCGGACGTCTGAATGATGTGATTCATGAATCAAATGCCGCGTGAATCGTGTGCTGGAAGCGGTGGCGAGTCAGAAAAATCGATGGGAAATTCAAATCAGTCGGGAGCCGGCGAACTAATCACATCCACCTTTCCCTCCAAAGCTTTCAGTTTACGTGAAACGATCTGTTGGACTTCTTTTTCCGACAGTCCAGCGGACAGGGCTTCGGTTAAAACGCCGGCGATACGATCAGCAATGATCTCTTTGCGTTGAACACGGCAGGTCGCGGTCGCACCGTCACAGACGACCATTCCCTTTCCACGCAGTGTCTCGACGATGCCTTCGGCTTGCAAATCCTGCAGCGCCCGGGTGACGGTGTTCGGATTGACCGTCATCTGTTGACTGAGCGCGCGAACGCTGGGAAGAAGCTGCCCGGGCCGCAACGTCCGTTCAGCGATCGCAAATTTGATTTGACGCACGATTTGCAAATAGATCGCAACGCCGTTTGAAGGATCAATCGTGAAGAGCATCGATTCGCCACATCTACGGGCAACTGGTGTACTAGGTAGATGGTAAGGCAGTGATGGCGGCGTGTCAAGCGAGTGGCCCGATGAAAAAAATCATCGCAACATCGACACGCCCGGCCAATCGCCAACGCAAGATGACTGGTCAGGTGCCGGCGATGGACAACGGAAACCGATCTTTGATCAAATCAATGGCGAAATCAGCGACGACGAAATCCGCATCACGTTGGCCTGTGACGGTTAGCAACACGCGGCGAATCAAGGATGGATGCTGCCACCAGCCTCTTTCATTTTCCGCCAGGTGCGGTTGCGCCGGTGTCCAGGCTTTAGCCGCTTCGTCTCGCAGCTGGGGACGTCGATTGTAGAAGTGGTGGAGTTGACCGTAGCGGAAGTCGTCAACACTTTCGCAAGCCGCCGCCCCTCTCTGGCGTTTGCTTGCTGCGCAAACGCCGTCTCTCCCAGCGGGGGTTCTTCGTGGATTTTAGTGGCTAATCGCTCAGGCCCCAGGTTTTTCGAGGCATTGCTGCGATGTCCGAATGGGGAGAGCGAGGACAAACGCTCGGTTCAAACGACGCTCCGCCGACACGGGGGCCGGCGGAGGGCACGAAGCACCTTCGGCGCATCGCAGACCAGGTGATTCCTTGGCGGGTTGCTCCTCCGCAGAGCCTGCCTCCGCTTCACCTGGCTTCGCCATCCTACCGAACAGAACCATCGGACATCGCAGTCATCCCTCAAAAAACCTTCCCCGAGTATTCGAGAGCAGCCACTAAACTCGCGGAAGAATCCCCAGAGGGAGAGAGACTAAATCGGTTGCCAAAAGCTGCAGCAATAGAATCGGCGTCCCGCAGGGAGAGAATCTAATTCGCTGCCAAATCCTGCAGTAGTAGAGGCGACGTCCCGGGCGGCGACCGGAAGGATCGCCTGAAGGCTAGGCACCAACCTGCGGCGGAGCCAACCGATTTCAGCGCTTCTCGCTCTCGCGAAAATACTCGTCCGGAAACTCTGCTTGCGACGCGTGATCGGGATGGCGCCAGGGAAAATTTGGACCGCGGTCTTCCAGCAGCGGAATCTCGTTGCCACTGGATTCTTTCAGCAACGACCAGAGCGTCTGGTTCATGGCTTTGATCTGCGTTTGATGGGATGGATCATCGATCAGGTTATTCATTTCGTCTGGATCGTTTTCCAAGTCGTAGAACTCGTCGCGATCCCACAGCCCATGGCAGCGAATGTATTTCCAGCGGCCGCCGATCACCGCGTGCAAGGTCGGCGTGTGGGGATAGTTGCGTTCCCAGTAGTACTCATACAGCAGATGTTCTCGCGTCGTGTCCTCGGTCGACGTGCCGCAGATGGATTTCCACAGACTGATGCCGTCGATCGATGTGGGGGATTCCGCACCGGCGGCTTCCAGCAGCGTCGGCGCGATGTCGATGTTGCCGATCAGATCGGTGTAGGTTTGGCCGGCAGGGATTCTACCAGGCGCCTTCATCAACAGCGGGACTTTGGCACTCGCTTCATAGGCGACCCGTTTGTCGATCAATCCGTGGTCGCCGAATTGGAATCCGTTGTCGCCCATGTAGACGAACACGGTGTTGTCGCCGAGCCCGGATTGTTGCAGGTACTGGTCCAATCGTCCCACGCTGTCGTCCACCGCGAGGATCGATTCACAGTAGCGGCGGTAATAGACCGTCGGTGAGAAATCGGCCATGTTGTAACCGAAATCGACGCCGTGCCGACTGTTGCGTTGATTGCGAACCCACATCGGCAGATTGCCTGCCGCCAGTTGCTCGGGCGTTGGAATCTTAATCGGCAGGGCTTTGTCGTCGTAGCGTCCGCGATGTCGATCGGCCGGGACGAAGTCCGCGTGAACGCCCTTGTGGCTGACGTACAAGAAGAACGGCTTTTCGGTTTGCCGATTGGTCAGCCACTCGATCGCATAATCGGTCAGCTCGTCGGTGATGTAGCCTTTTTGTGCTGCGCGTTTCCCATTGACGTTGAAACCGTCGTAGGTGGTTTGGGGGACTTCTCTTGTCGTGCCGTGACCATCGGGCCAATAGGTGCCTTGGCCCTTGAACGCCACCCAGTGGTCAAAGCCACGCTGCGGGTCATCGATGTCTCCACCCATGTGCCATTTGCCGATGAAGGCGGTTTGGTAGCCGGCTTTTTGAAGCTGTTGGGGAAAGAACACCAGACTCGAATCGACGGGATGGTAGTTGTCCACGACGCGGTGGTTATGCGCGTATTGTCCGGTCAAGATCGACGCGCGGCTGGGCGAGCAGAGCGACGTTGTGACGTAGGCGTTGGTGAACATCGCACCGGCCGAGGCGATCGCATCGATGTGGGGCGTTTCGATGAACGGATGCCCGGCGGCGCCTAAGCAGTCATAGCGATGGTCATCGCAAAGGACGAACACGATGTTGGGTGGCCCGGCGTCTGCGCTTGGCAGGTTCGGGCACGGGAGTGGGCCGATCGAAAACAGCAGAGCGAGGCAGACGAACCGAACGAGGGGAAGTCTTTGTGGCATGGAATCAAATCAGGGGGCCAGGGCGAACGGACAGAAGTGTCCAAGATAGTCTGGCGATCGGCTGGGCGGGGCGATCGAGAGATTGCCCCGCTGGATCGAGAGATTGCCTGACTGGCGAGGCGATCGGTATCCCGAAGGGATGAAAGCTCGTAGCCGGAGGTGAGCGAAGCGTCACCTCGGGGAACCACCGCCAGAGTGTTTGGTCGACCCCGGACAGGGTCGAAGCAACTCGGGGCTACGTTCGTGTCGCGGACCACGTGCCGATGCTGATGGGGTGCAAAACGCCTCGAAACAATCACGAGCTTGTCGTCGGATCCGAAGGCGCCGCCGCGATTGGCTACGACGCCCTCCGGGGTCGTGGCTGACATGAGGGGGATGTCCGGAGGTGTCGCTGTGCTCACCTCCGGCTTCTGGCTTCCACCCCGTTCGGGGTGGGCGATGCCGTCGGCCGGTAGGCTCGCGGCCCCTGTCGATCACTCTTCGCGGATGTCGGCGGTCAGGATGGCTTTGGCGGTGACGGATTGATCGCCGGCGGTGGTGATCAGGACGGTCACCTTTTGTGGGCCTTCGGCGTCGGTCGGGGTGAAGGTGGCGGGAACGATGTGGATCGTTTTGGCGACGGTTGCTTGGGGGAAGGCCACGTCCCAGCCTTCGCAGGTGATCGATTCAATCGTGAACGGGCTGGCGCCTTTGATGACCAGCCGCTTTTCGATTTTTTGACCCGGCTTCAGGCTTCCAAAGGCAATCGCCTGGGGGGAGATACTGAGCGGGCTTTCGACGGTTCCGCTGACCGGGAAGGGGACTTCGGGGCGTTTGGTGTCGTTGGTGATGACGATGATTTCGTTTTGGAACGGCCCGGTGGGGGCGTCTTCGCGGACGGCCACGGTCAGCTCATAGTCGGCTCGGCCGGCGCTGCGGGTGAGCAGTTTCTTGCTGGGGACCAACCACGGCACATTGCTGCGCACGTCGGCGATTTCCCAATCGCTGCGGCCGGCATACAGCACACGTGTGGTCTTGCTGGCCGTATCGCCTTGGTTGATCGTGCCGAACTCGATCGCACCGGGGTGGAACACCATGTCGCTGCGGATGTAGCCGTCGACACGCAGCCGCACTTCGCTAAAAAACGGCTTGTCGACCACGACGGTCAGCGTCGCGCCCTTGGTGCCGCGAAAGGTGTCCGTGTTGAAGCGTGCCAGGATCGATCCCGTTTGGCCGGGTTCGATGTACTCGGTTTCGACGATCGGTGTCGTGCAGCCACAGCTTCGTCGGACCGTTTGGATGTGCAGCGGCTGTGTGTAGGGGTTGTAGACCGGGAAGCGGAATTCTGTCTTGGACGCAACGGCCACGGTTCCAAAGTCATGCTTCTTGATCGCGAAGGCGTTGTCGGGCCATTGAGACTGGGCCAGTGCGGATGCAGCGAACGAAAACGAAGTCGCAAGGGTCGCAAAAACGATGACGGTGGCGCGGAACATGTGTTGGATTCCCCCCGGATGGCGATGGTGTGTAGTGACAGTGTTCATGCAGCGCGAATACTCCACAAGGTGCTCCCCGCTGGAGGGAACTTAGGTCAAGAATATGCCGCTGGCCGCGATCGCACCGGAAAAAACCGATCGCGTGGCGTCGCGGCGATCGGACGACGCGGTCCATCCAGCGGCCCCGCCCCGCGCCCTAGGCTGCCCCACCGCTGCTCAAGGCTGTGTCACCGAGTGAAAGGTGAGTCCTCAAGTCTGGGGGGGCGATTGCGGAATGTCGGGTTGAGACCGGTTGGTGAACCCTTGTCGTATTCTCCGAAATGAATCCTGTTACGATGGGAATGATTACCGAATCCAGGAAGACGGGCAAGGGAATCCCCCTCGGTTGAACTGTTTTTCCGCAAGATCCGTACAATCGTGCGGTCGGATTATCGCGACGACGTCGACCTTGCGCCCCCGCTTTGCTTCGACACTTGCTTTGCCGGATCCCAAATCCAGCCAATCCACTGCTTTTTGATCGTCTGGACGATGTTATGGAATGGCGCAACAATCTGAGTGTGATGGACAACCAGCCCAACGATCCTCCCGGAGCCGACAGCAGTGGAGCGGAACGGTTCGCCGCTGCGCTGCAGCGTGTTCGCGCGGGAGACGACGAAGCGATCGGAGAACTCTGGAACGGGTACTTCCAACGGCTGGTGCGTTTGGCGGCCAAGCGTCTGCCGTCCAACCTGAAGCGAGCCGGGGACGAAGAAGACATCGCACTGTCGGCCTTCAACAGCTTCATCGCGGGGATCCGGCGCGACCAGTTCCCCGATCTCAGCGGCCCCGACAACTTGTGGGGACTGTTGATCACGTTGACCGGCCGCAAAGTGAACGCCCACCTGAGGTTCCAGACCCGTCAGAAACGCGGCGGCGGGGCCGTTCGGGGGGAATCGGTGTTCATGCATGAAGACGATTCCCGGAAGTCACCCGGCATCGGTGGGGTTTCCGACGAGTCGATGACAGCGGATCTTAATGTCGAGCTGGAAGAGGCCTGCAATGCGTTGCTGGATCAACTACCAGACGCCCAGTTGCGTCAGATCGCGGTGATGCGGATGGACGGGTTTTTGGTCGACGAGATTGCCGATCGGCTGGGGCTCAGCAAACGAGCGACCGAGCGTCGGTTGCAATTGATTCGGCGGACTTGGTCCGAAGCCGCTCATTCCAACGACGGTGAATTGGACCAGTCGGTTTAAGCCTGTGACCCGGTGGTGAACACACGATGAACTTGGACGACCTGACCGCCGACGAATTGGCCGCGATCGACACGGTTTGCCTGGAATTTGAGGAGTGTTATCAAACGGATCGCCCCTTGTCGGTCGAACAGGCGATCAAGTTGTTCATCGAGCAACATCGCAGCACGCCGCTGCGCGAGCACATCGAATTGTTGCGTGAAGAGCTGCTGGCAATCGAAACCGAACTGCAATGGAAACGACATCGCGCCAGTCAGGCCGCCGAATCGGTCCCGACTCCGTTCCAGTCCAAGACCGGCGTCCCCGTGTCGCCGGAACCCGTGTTGGGATTCGCCGCCCCGACCGGCCCGCTGGTCGGTGAGCAACCGGCGCCCGAGGCGGATGATCCGGTTGCCGACGCCGATGACCCCGTTGCCGAGGCCAATGACCCCGTTGCCCACTCCGATGACCGGGGTGACAGTCCAGGGGGGGGCAGGCCGCAAGCCACCCAATGGATGACTCCGTCGTCGGATGCCGGGCGACCGCCGAACTCCGGGAGCGCTGCTGCCTCGGCCGAATCCTCCGACACCACCGGCGGGGCACGTCCCAGCGATCGATCTGCCCGCGGCGAATCGGTCAGCGCGATCGGGCCCTACGCGATCGGTCGAATCCTGGCCCGTGGCGGGATGGGGATCGTCTATCGCGCGCTCGACACGCGGTTGGATCGCCCCGTCGCGATCAAGATGCTGGGCTTTCCCCATTTGGCCCCATCGGACCCCAAACGCATCGAGCTGGTGGAGCGATTTGAACGCGAGGCCAAGGCCGTCGCCGCGCTGTCGCATCCCAACATCGTGGAACTGTTCGACGTCGGGATGGCCGGCGATGCGCCGTATGCGGTGATGGAGTTTCTGAGCGGTCTGACGTTGGCTGAGCAACTGGTCGCCGGTCCGATGTCGCCCGAGCAGACTTGTCAGATCGGAATGCAGATCGCCGGTGCATTGGCCACGGCGCACGCTTCCGGGGTGATTCATCGCGATTTGAAACCCCAGAACGTGATGTTGGTCGACCATCATGATTCGGGAGGCGATTCGGCGCCGAGAGTCAAGTTGGTCGACTTCGGACTCTCGCGGGTCAGTGATTCGGCGTTTGCCGACGCCGACCAGGACACCACCCGAACGCGTTCGGGAACGATCCTGGGGACACCCGGCTACATGGCGCCGGAACAGGCGCGGGGCGAATCGGCGACCAGCGCGGCCGACATGTTCGGATTCGGATGCGTGTTGTACGAAGTGTTTTATGGAAAGCAGGCGATCCCGGGGGAGACCCCGGCCGATCGATTGGCCGGCACGCTGAGGGGAGAAGTCGAATACGAACACGGCCCTTGCGAGAAGTCGAAGGTGTTGTGCGAACTGATCGCCCAGTGTCTGGACAAGGATCCCGCCAAGCGTCCGACGGCGACGGATGTCTACGCGCGTTTGCGTCGTTTTGACTTGAGCAGCAGCATCGCGGCAACGTCGCCGCGGACCAATGAGCCGGTCGACCGCCATGCTGCCGGCGAGGGAATCTTGCGGCGACACGTGTTGACGACGTTGGCCGGCGGGCTGTTCGGCGGCATGCTGGGCGGATTGTCACTGGGGAAAACGTCGCCGCGAATGGGATCGATTCAATCGATCGCGGTGTTGGAACTTCGCGACATCAATGCGACGCCCCGCGAGCCGGCGGGGGCGGAGATGTCGTTGGCCGAGCGCGGTCTTGCCGACGGTGAGATCCTGGCCTCGGCGATCGTCAATGAACTGTCGGCCGTGGACGGTCTGACGGTGCTTCCCTTTCGACCGCTGACGGCCCAAACGCCCGAGCAGTTCGTCGCGTTGGGGGAAGAACTGGGCGTCGATGCGTTTTTGACCGGGGCCTTTGAAAGCCAGACCGAGGGCCAGCAAACCTATTGGATCGTCAGTTGGCAGCTCGTCAGTGCGCTCGACGGCAGCCTGCTCGACGGCAAGCAATTTGTGACCGAACAGTCACTCGCGATGCCGGGCGGACAATTCCTGGCCCAAAGCGTCGTCGCCTCGGACATCGCCAAGCAAATCGGACGCGCCTTGGTCACCAGCGGTCAAAAAAGCGATGCCCCGGATCCGATGGCCTATGGCTGCATGATGAAAGGGCATGCGTACGCGGATGCCGACAGCACCAAGGGGCTCAAACGGGCGCTCAGTTGTTTTGAAAAAGCCCATGAAGAAGACCCACGGTTGAGCGAACCGCTGGCAGCGATCGCCCTCGCCTCGCTGAACCTGGCCGCCCGAACCGACGCGACCGAATCGCTGGCCCACCTGGAAAAGGCGCGCAGCAGCATGACCAAGGCGCTCGAAAAAGACCCCCACTCGGTCGACGCGCGACTGGCCCAAGCGATGATCGAATGGCAATCGCTGGATCACTTCGAAGAGGCCTATCAGATCTTCGCCGAATTACACCGCAAGTATCGATACAATTTCCAGGTCCAACATCAACGCGGCTTGCTGTTGGCGGCGCTCGGTTTGGGCGAGCAAGCGATCGACGCCTTGCGGACGGCGACGAAATTGAACCCGATGTCGATGCTGATCAAAACCGACAAAAGCCGCGTGGATTGGTTCTTCCACTATGACCGCCGCGCGGTGGTCGATGCACGACGCTACCGCGATGCGACGCCGGAATCCAATCCCTCTCGAAAGCTCGCCGTCGGATTGCTGATCGACATCTACGAACAGCAAGGCGATTTTCAAAAGGCGGCCGAGCAACAGCGGATGGCCATCACGCCGACGACTTCCCAGGACTATTTTCGTTTGCGCGAAGACACCTTGGCGGAATATCCCTACGGACCCTTCGGGACGACACTCAATCGGGCCATCTTTGACTTGCGCACCCTGCCGAAGGTGGACGATGCCATGCTGGGGACGTTGAGCGAATCCGGGGCGACGATGTTCTCGCTGTTGCTGGCCCAGCATCCCGCGTTCTTCCAGCTTCGCATCAGCCCGGCCGCCGCCCGCTACTTGCCATCGACAAAGAATATCGGTCGAAGTGCCTGACCCGGTCGAAGTGCCTGAGCCGGTCGACGTGCCTGACCCGGTCCGTGCGGGATGACAGGCTGGAAACCCCGCCGGCCGAGCGTTTCCGGGAATCGAACATGACCTTTTCTGACCGTATGATCGAGTTGGCGATCGCCATCAAAGCGGCCGGTGTGCCCTGGCAACCCTCGGCGGGACACTACGTTTTGGACCGAGACGGGGTGGTCTAGCGAGCTTCGCCCTTTCAGGAAGGCGTCTACTTTGTCTTGAACCTGCCGCATTTCGTGAAATTGGCCGGCGGGATCGACGCGTTCGTGGGCAAACTGGTTTGGTTGCCGACCTGGGAACAGGCCCGACAGATCCTTCGCGATGCCGGAATGACCGACCAATGCCTACAATCGGTCCTGCTGGAAAAAAATTCGATCGCCCGGGGAGAGGAGTTGGTGACGCTGTACGAGCTGATTCTGGATCGTTTCAGCTCTGCAGACCGAAAGACCGGAGGGCTCGCGCCCTGCCGCTAACAAAAACCACCCCGCTTGATCCGGACTGGGAAAACGGCGACGGCACGGCGGCTGGAGAACGCTTGTTGGGGCGATTGGGTCGCAGTCGATCGGCTTCGCGGATTGGTGGAATCGAGACCCTCGGTCGACTAGACTGCTGATGCATTCACTCTCCTTTTCTCTCTCCGCATGAGCGACTCATCCCGCATGCCGACCGCAGCAAGAACTCAGGCCCTGACGTTGCTCAACAAGGTGACGTGTCCGCATTGCTGGCATGCCTATGCACCCGAGGAGTCGCTTTGGATCGCCGAGCACCCCGATTTGCTGGGGGATGCCAAGTTGGGGTTCCAGCACGCCAAGCGGTTTTTGCCCAGTCGATTCAGTCCCCAGGGGGATGCGATCGACGAGATGGGGCAATACGCCACTCGGATGGCCTGTCCGAAATGCCATTTGCACGTCCCGCGTTCGATGTATCAGGTGCCCAGCCTGTTCTTCAGCATCTTCGGAGCGCCGGCGTGTGGCAAAAGCTATTTCCTGACGTCGATGTCCTGGAAGCTTCGTCAGACGTTGCCGAAACGTTTCGCGGTCTCGCTCAGCGATGTGGACGCGGAAACGAATTCGCGGATTCATGAATACGAAGAGTTACAGTTCATGAACCCGGATCTGGACACACCGGTCGCGCTGGCGAAAACGGAGGAGCAGGGGGACATGTACGACACGGTCGACATGGGCGACCACAGCGTCTCGTTGCCGCGGCCGTTCATGTTCAATCTGCAACCGCTGTCCAATCATCCACGTTACCGTCTCAACCGCGAAATTTCCAAGCTGGTTTGTTTGTACGACAATGCGGGGGAGAGTTTCTTTCCCGGGGCGGACAAGACGGTCAATCCGGTCACCCGGCACTTGGCCTGTTCGAAGTGTTTGTTTTTCTGTTTCGATCCGACTCAAGACACGCGTTTCCGCCGCGCTTGCGAGGGCAAGACCGAGGACCCGCAGATGGTCTCTCGAACGTCCCGCTTGGCCCGCGAGACCACGGTGCGTCAAGACACGATCTTGTTGGAAGCGATCCAGCGTGTGCGACGCCATGCCGGGTTGCGCGACGACGAATTGCATCAACGTCCCTTGATCGTGATCGTGACGAAGTGGGATGCCTGGAAGAATCTGTTGCCGGACGTCTCGACCGAGGAGCCTTATCTGCCGGTCAAGGGCAGCAAGTTTTGCTCGCTGGACAGCCGTCGAATCAAGGAAACGTCGGAGCGGGTCGGCGAGTTGATGGCAGAGATTTGTCCCGAGATCGTTGCCGCGGCCGAAGGGTTTTCGACCAGTTTGACCTTCATCCCCGTCAGCGCCAGCGGCAGCAGTCCGACGGTCGATCCGGCCACCGGCGCGCTGGGGATTCGGCCGCGAGACATGCAGCCGTACTGGGTCGAGATCCCGATGTTGATGGCGTTGCACAACTGGGCGGGCGGATTGGTCGGAGCGACCGGTGAAGCTTCGTCATTGGACGACGGTCGCTGGATGACGGAACAACTAGAGTGACCCTTGAGTACTGAATTACTTTACACGTCCGCACCGCAAGGGCTGCGTCATGGCAGTCGAGGTTTCTGTACGGTCCTGACGACGGCCGGGATGCCGATCAACGTGATCGGAAAGTTGGAAGCGATCTCCAGTTACCGTCATCTGTTTCCACCGGACAGCAACCGGGCTTCGGAAAACCCCGTCTCGCTTGCCCACCAACGTGTCAATCTGGGCGGACAAGTCGTCTCGGTCCTCTCCCGGATCGCCGCCTACGGGACCGACTACACGGGCCGGACCAACAAGATCGCCCATCATGTCACGATCGACCCGAGCGAAATGCCGGCGGCGGGACCGGCTTGGTTGATCGGCCAGGGTTCGGTCCTCCGCAGCGAATGGCTGGGGCAATGCGAGACACCGGCCAGCGGCCCGGCGATTCCCCGCGGCGACCAGTCGCCACGCATCTGCACGTCGTGGAAGTCGGTCGCCGGCGACGCCGGTTGGGGCGGCGTGGTGGCCGAAGCGATTTCGCAACCCGATGCGACGCCGTTGTGGGTGATCTATCCGTTGAACCAGCAGGGACGACTGTTGGAACTGATCGACGAATCGATCGCCCTGTTGCCGCCGACCCAACGCTGGCGAGCCACGTTCAATACCTTCGCGGCGAACATCCCGCCGGACGTCGAATGCAAGATCCGTTTCGTCCCCGTCGGTACCGAAGAGGCACGGTTTGCGGCTTCGTCTGGCAAGGCGATCGATCTGACCAAGCATCCATCCATCACCACGGCGTCGCAATGGGTGGAGCGGGCGCGGGGGCTGGTCCGGAGGGAATCCGGGACGCCGATTTCCAGCGGCGGATTCAATGCGGTCCAAGAAGTCGACGTCGCCGACCCGGTCGAATCGTCGTGGTCGTCCGACGACGATGCACCCGCCGGGCCACCGCCACCGATCGAACCCCCGTCGTTGCCGATGGATTTGATCCGCGGCAGGGAACGACGCAAAAAACTTGTGATGGCCGGTGCGGTGTTGACCGCGGTGATCGGATTGACGGCGGCCTGGACCGTGGCACGGCTGATGGCGGGGCTTCCCCTCCTGCCCGGATCCGCACCGCCACCAGCACCTCAAATGCCGATCGACATCACACCGCCGATCGAAGAGGAAAAAATCGCTCCGACGCCGGCTCCGGTGCCCGTCGAGACGCTCGACCTGGTTCTGCACTACGACAAAAAACAACTGCTTGCGTTCGCGGTCCAGCACCCTGATGAAGAAACGCCGCTGCCGGGGCCGGTTTCGCTGCGGGGCTACGTGCGGATCAAGCCGATCCCAGACGATGGGGAGAATGTTCCCGACATCAAACGCACCAAACTGGTCGCCTGGGGCGGCACGGCCCAGTCGTTGGGGGCGGCCGAGGAACTCGTCGTCGTGACCACTCAATTGACCGAGCGGACGCAAACGATGACCGTCCAGCGGTTGCCGTCGATTCCCGAACCGTTGGGCCCGACCGAGGTCTATTGGAGTCGCCAGACCGGCGATCTGATCGCGATCGCAGAGGTGGACGGTTCCAGCGCAAGTGAATGGTTCAGCGAGCAGGGCCGGGCGTACCACACCGCCGCGGTCAAGCTTGCCCGATTCGCCGATTTGGCCGACTCCATCGAGCGCGAGAGCGCGTCGTTGCCGCCGACTTTGAAAGAAGTCACCGAAGCGTTTTTCCGCCACCTGTTCCCGGGCAAGGCCGAGGCCCGGATCGAATCGCTGATTCGCCGAGCCGGGGGAGTGGACCTTTCCGAGGCGTCGACCAAACTGAAAGCGTCGTTGCGGTCCAAGCTCGAAGATTCCAACAAGGCATTGAAGAAAGACGAACAGGCCGCGTTGGTGCAGATCGTGGATGACGGTGGACAGCTCGCCCAAGTCGCCGCCGAACTCCACGACGCCTTCGCCGTCTTGGCAGAAGGCTATCGGGTTGAAGTTCCCGAACTGAAATTCCTGGAATCGGAAACGGTCGTGCTGCGACGTGTTCCGCTTCGCCTACATTTTTCCTGGTAAGTGTTGCCATGCCGACGACCGTTGACAAGATCCGCCGCGCTCTCGAGAAACGCGATGGGATTAACGAAGACGAGATGCGCGTACTCGCCGATTCCTTCCGGACGAAAGTCCAGGAGGTCAATCAGCGTCTCGACGACGCCGTCATGTTGCTGCGCAAAGGGCTCCGCAGCGAAGCCATTCAACGGGTCGAGATGACCCCCAATGCGCTCGACGCTGCGGCCGAACTGGAGTTTCCCGAATGGGATGAATGGAACGAGATTCTTCAGTTCATGGGGATCCCGCTGCCGCCCAAACTGAACCAGGACTACGTCGCCCAGATCAACGAAGCGATCATCGAAAGTCTGCCGCTGGACGCACTGTTGCGGCGGCATCGACGGTTGGCGATCGCCAAGGCACCGTTGGCGGTCCGTCTGCGAACGCTTCGTCAAATCGCCCGCGTGGATTCGGCCAACAGCGTCTGGCAGGACGACGTGGAAGAATGGGAAAAGGTGCGGCTCAGCCAGATCGATCATGAGCTCAAGCATGCCTTGGAGCAAGAGGACTCGCGGTACCTGTATCAGTTGAACCAGGAATTGACCAGCGGCAACTGGCGGGTCGCGCCCTCGTCTCGCTTGATCGATCAATGTTCCTTCGCCGCCGAAGCCCACGTCCGTCAATCTCAAGAAACCGAACTCGCTGTCTTGGCGCCGCAGATCAACGCGGCCTTCGAAAATCGCGACGAGTCGCTCGCCAGGACGTTGCGATCGCAATGGCAATCGGTCCGCGCCAAGTACAAGGTCAGTGTGCCGGGCCATCTGGAATCCAGCGTCGCCGCGGCGATGCAGTGGCTTGAAGACTTGGATCGGCAAGCCGTGATGGAAAGTGAACGGCAGATGGCGGTGGCGAACCTGGAGTCGACGTTGGCGTCCGCGTCGCCGATCGAAGACGTCAAAAAGGCCTACGACCAGGCATCGCGGTTCGGCGAGCCACTGCCCGAGGATCTGACCCAGCGCGTCGAAGCGTTGGCCAAACAGCCGGCCAAACAAGCCCAACGCAAAATGATCCTGATCGGAGCCGGTCTCGCCGCGGTCGTACTGGTGGGGATCGTCGGCGTCGGCATGTTCATCGCGTCCTCGGGAAAGAAAACCGCGCAACAAGAAAGCGTCGATCAGATGACCCGGTTTGTCGAAGCGGAACAGTACGACGCGGCGATGGACTTCTACAACTCGGTGCTTGCCTCCGACCCGGACCTGGCGCGGTTGCCCACCATGGTCGCGATGCAGGCGACGGCAAAGAAAGCGATTGAGAAAGAAGCGTCGCGGCAGGAATTGTTCGACAAGCTGATCGCCCAGGCCAGCAACGACGACCCGGCCTTGATCGACGAAATCCTGTTGCCGCAACTCGACGAATTGGCCGCCACGCCAGGCGAGCAGGCCCGCGTCGATGATCTTCGCAAACGCAAGGCCGCCTACCGGGCCGGCGAGGCGATGCGACAGTCCGACGAAATGATCGGCAAGGTCGCCGAGTTGCAGCGGCAGTTCGCCGAACTGTCCTCACGCGGCGATTCGACCGCCAACCGCCAAGCCATCGGGCAACTGCTCTCGTCCATCGTTCGGCTTCCCAATCAATTCCCGCTCGGCTCCGACCAGGCGCGGGCGAAACAGGAAACGCTGCGTTCGCAAGTCGATTCGACGCTGAAACGCATGAAGGACGAAAGCATGGTGTCCCAGCAACGCGATGCGGCCATCGATTCGCTGCTCAATTCCCGTTCGTTGGAAGTCTACTCCGACCGGTTGCGAGATTATTCCACCCAGTCGGTCTCACGCACCAACTTCATCGAATTTCGCACCGTCATCGATGAAGAAGATCACTGGTTGAATGTGGAGCGGACCAACGCGTGGCTGGACAATCTGGAATCCAAGTTGAAAAACGGGGTGACATCGACCGAAGCGGCGGCGTTGATCGAGTCGGCCGAACGGATCCAATCGATCGCCTCGCCCAATCCGGTCCTGCAGGCGATGCCGCGATTCGCCCAGGTGATGAAAGAGATCGTCGGGCGGAGAGTCATCCTGGACGGCGCCTTCGGGTTGATCGCCAAGCATCCGCTGTCACGTTTGGGCACGCTGCGGATTCCCGATTCCGAAAGCCCCACCGGCACGACCTCGCATTTGATCTACAAGACCTTTGCCGAACAAAATGCCGACCGCATGGCCCGCGCCGGTAGCATCGGCGTGGACGTCGTTTCCGATCCGCTCGGCGGCGTCCGCAACCGGGCTTTTCAGGGGCCCTTGCCGAAGCTCGTCGACGAGCCGTCTCAATCGGTCAGCCAAGTGGTCGCCCAAAAGTCCAAGCAGGCGATCGGCTTCGACACCAAGTGGGAATTGACCTTTCTGCTGCAAGTCAGCGAGGTGATGAAGCGACCTGAACTCGACGGCGTCATCAAGGAATGGCTGATTTATTACCTGCTCGACGCCGCGACCCGCGGTAGCCAGCAACTCAAAGAGATGATTCCGCTGACGATGCGGACCCTGGTCCGACGCAGCACCGTTCGCGAACAGTGGTACCAATCGCGACCGACCGACCCCGAGTTGAACGCCGAGGTCAAACGCGTGATTGCGACCGAATTACCGATCGCCTATCGACGTTTGGCCAATCCCTTGTCCGACTACGAAAACGTCGCGGCCGAGCGGCTCAAGTGGGTCGGTTTTCTGACCAAATCGTCCGGCGGCCAAATCGAGTATCATCTTCGCGGTAGCACTCCAGAGTATGACGGCACCTTGTACGTCGCCGCGGCCTCGCGAGAGGGTGATGCGGAGACGTCGATTTTTCCGGTCGGAAAACTGCAGCAAGGCCACGTTCAATTGACACCCAATCCCGTGCATCAAGTCCCGGGACGCCCCCTGTTTCTGTTTCCGAACTGAATCGCATGACTCAAATCGAACGTGTCTTTATTCGTTTCCGCGGTCGAACGATCGGCCCGCTGACGCCGGACAAGGTCAAGGACATGGTCCGTCGCGGCCAGGTCACTCGGATGCATGAGTTGTCCGGCGACGGGCTGAGCTGGATGAAGGCCGACGAGTTCGGTAATTTCTTTCCCCGGGCGGTCGCCAGCGGTGGGATGGCCGGCGACATGGCGGCGTCGGCATCGAGCGTCCCTCCGGGCGGCGAAGGATCACACGGTGAAGGCGGAGCCGCGCCGGCTGCCAGCGACAACGCAACGGCACAGTGGTACGCCCACGTCAACGGTGAAAAACAGGGGCCGGTTTCGATGGACCAAATGCGTCTCTACAGCGAGGCGAAAATCCTGAAGAAGGATTCGCTGGTCTGGAAGAACGGTATGGACACGTGGAAGCCGGCTGCCGAAGTGATCCCGGAACTGTTCGGCGGTGCTGCGGCAAAAAGCGGACAGACGATCGTCTCACACGTGGACAGCGAAACGCCCCCGGCCGATGGGGGCGCGCTGGCGACCGAGCTTGCCAAGCACCACGCCCTGATCCTGGCCTTCGGAGTCAGTTTGCTGATCATCGCCGCGATCTTCATGGTCGGCCAGATCGTGGCCCTCAATCAGGGCGGCAGAAAATTGAAATCCGATACGATGTCCGCCGCGATCCGGATTTCGCTCAGCGGCGTGGCGGCGATTGCGGGCGTGATGGCGGTGCAGGCTTCGGTCAAACTGAAAGCAGCCGCCCAGTCGTCCTCGGCCATCGCCGCGCTGATGGCCGCCCGGACCTTGAACCAATTCTGGTTGCTGACCTCGGTCGCCGTGATGATTTGGCTGGGGATCCTGTTGCTGGTCCTGATCACCGCCCTGGCCACCAACGTGCCGATCACCAACGTGTTGGCCTAGGGGCAATCGAGCCCGGCGACTCCACCGCGTCATGCAAAGCATGCCTTCACCACGTAGGGCATGCTGTGCATGCCATCGCTTGGTTCGGGCATGCTGTGCATGTCTTCGCTTGGTAGGGCATGCTGTGCATGCCATCGTCACGCACATCGTGACCTACTGCCTAATGCTCCACGACAGGCCGAATCTTTCGAAAAAAAATCTCCGTTTTCTTGCACGGATCATCGCGTCACTTCCCACTAACATCGGTAACTGCTCCCCGACTCTGTTTAGTGATGAGACGAACGATGCGACTGACGCTGCGAACGTTGCTGGCCTATTTGGATAACACGCTTGAGCCCCAGGAGGCGGAAATTCTGCGGCAAAAGGTGGAACAGAGCGGGTTCGCCACGCAACTGGTGCAACGAATCCGCAGCTCCGTGGCCGACCCTTCGTTGTCCGCTCCCGCTCCCGATTCGGTGCACCCGATCGAGGAGCCGAACATGATGAGCAATTTCTTGGACAGCACACTGCCGCCGGAGCAGATCGCGGAAATCGAAAAGGCGTGCCTGGAATCACTGCCACATCTTGCCGAGGCGGCCGCCTGCCATCAGATTTTGACGATGGTGTTAGGACGACCGGCCGAGGTGTCGGATCACTTGCGTGAGCGTGTGATCGCAATGGTCGACGCCAATGGCAAGGTCGCGACGGATTTGTCGCCGTCGACGGGGTCTCTCGGAGGAACCGCGTCACCGGCGATCGCCGGCGAAATCGGGCCCCGTTATTCCGGCATCGAGCTCACCGACGACGATGACGGGGCGGTCACACAGCCGCCGGCAGAAACACCGGATGACGTCGCCGTCGGCGCGTTTCCCGACGCATCGTCGCAACCGATCGCCGATCCCCGTGCGACACCGCCGCATGACGTGAAACCGGTCGGAGCGGGCGACAGCGGCGTGTTCCAAGCGGCGACGAAACTGCGTGAACAGTCGCATCAATTCGCCGAGGCCGGGACCGCCTTGGACGACGCCGAGCCGCTGGCAGGGGATCGGCCGCTGAAACAACTGGAACGTTCCGATTTCTATGACGGAGAAGTGCGAACATCGCGGGTCACGCCGTGGCTGGTGACGCTGGCGCTGGTCGCGATCTTACTGTTCGCCATCAGTAAAATCTTTACGCCGCTGCTGGGACCGCAAAAACTCGCGCAGTCCGATGCCGACGTCAGCGTTTCCGACAACGAGCCTGATGCCCCCGCGTCGGACGACGGCACCGATGAGTCGGCGAGTGGTGAGTCGGCGACTGGCGATACAGACTCAGATGCAGACACAGACGTCGGGGCGGACGATCCCATGGCGATCGATCCGGAGATGTTGCCGGCGCCGGAACCGGTCGCCCAAGTGCCGCCCGTTCCCGGCACCGATGACGCACCACCGGAGCCTGATTCGGCGGCTGACTTGGTCGAGGTTCCCGCAACGGTCGAGACCGCGGAGCCGATGGAGGAATCGGACGCACCGCCGTTGCCGATCCCGCCCAATCCATCGCCCGCAGCCGTTGATTCGGATCCGTTGGCGGGAAACGCCGAGGTCGTGATGGAAGACTCCGACGCGCCCCCGCTGCCGCCCGGGATGGCGGAAGAGCGGATCGCTTCGTTACCCGATGCCAAGACGCCAGGCGATTCCGATTCCGAAACGAAATCGCCCGAAATGGACAGTGCGGATGACCCGACCGCCGACGATGCCGCCGCGTCCGAATTGGCCCTCGCAAAACTGGTTTCCGAGAACGCGTTGGTCGCCCAGCAGCAAGGGGAATCGAACTGGACGTTATTGGCACCCAAATCCGACGTGTCCCCCGGCAGCGTGACGGTTTGTGGCCCCGAGTATCGCGCCAGTTTTCAGCTGGCCGGGGATGAGTCGCCGACCAGCACGCTGGTGGGGCCTACCGAAGTCCGTTGGGAATCGGGCCAGGCGACGGTGAACTTGGAGATTCGATATGGCCGGGGCACGGTTCAATTGCCCAAACCCGGAAACAGTGTTGCCATGACGGTCGGCGAGACCACGATCGTTGCCCAGACAGAAACGGGGCAGGCTGTGCTGGCATTTGAAGTCTTGCATCGTCGTGAGTTGGGGGCCGACCCGATGGTGGTCCAGAATCATCGGACCGTCGTGGTACTGACCAGCGTCGCGGGCAACGTTTCGGTCAGTGGGTACGGCAGCGCGGTAGAGGTTCCTGGCGGTTCGCAAGTCACGTTTAAACTGGGCGAATCAGATCCGGAAGAGAACTCGGTGACTCAACCGCCACAGTTGCCGTCTTGGATCGATCCCGAAGTGGACACCGGATCGCTGGAATCGGAGGCGGCCAGCGATTTGCTGGAATTGGTCCGCGGTGACGGATCCGACTCGCTGCTGTTGTCATTACGCGTTGCTTTGGGGTTTCGTCGCAACGAAGTCGCGGCGCTTGCCGGCAAGACCATGCTGGCGTTGGGAGATGCGTCGGCCTACTTCGGCGTGGATGGATTATTTAGCAATCCGAAGCAGCGTCTCTATTGGTCGTCTCACTTGGATGCGGTCCGTCAGATGATGGACCGCAGCATTGTGGACGCCGCCGCGGTGAGGACGGCGATCGCGGGGCAGAACGCGGCGATGGACAACGCGGATGGCGACACGTTGTTTCGCCTGCTGATCGGTTACTCGCAGGATCAGTTGGAAACCGGTGGAGACGCCGAACTGGTCGCCGATCTGGAATCGGCGTCGATGCCCGTCCGCGTCTTGGCGTCGGAACACCTGCGCGACATCAGCGGCACGACCCTGTTCTTCAAACCCGAGGAGGAAGTGGCCAGTCGTCGCGAGGAAGTGGTCAAAAAGTGGAAGGTTCGGTTGCGAAAGGAATCGATCCGATATCCGGAAACCGAATGAGTTCGAACGTCAAACGCGTTGCGCGGGGGCTGATCGCAGCCGTTGTCATCGTCGGACTGGTTCTGGCCGCCCGCAGTGCCATCACGCAGTGGAACCATCAAAAAAAACTGGCGCTGGAGCGGATCGCAGAAATTGAGACGGCGATTGGATCGGCGAAAACGGGGGCGCAGCGCCGACAATTGGAATCCGATCTGGCTTCGGCTCGGTCCCAGGTTCCGGAGGTGCTGAATCTCGCGTGGGGAAAGATCGGCCTGGCGGCCGTGTTCTATGGGCTCGGTCTGATTCCCGGCGGGGTGGTACTGTACGAAGGAACACGAGTGTTGGGCTATCGCGTCCGCATCCAGGACGTCCTGTCCGCCCAAGTGGTCGGTCATTTGGGGAAATACGTGCCCGGCAAAGCGATGGTGGTGGTGATCCGGGCCGGGCGGCTGAGGGGCGTCGGGGTTCCGGTCGTCGCCGGTTCGATCGCCGTTTTTTTGGAAACGCTGACGATGATGGCAGTCGGCGCGGCGGTGGCGGGAGGATTGATTTTCTTGTTGCCGGTGCCCCGATGGATCGCCTGGTGTGCACTTTGCGGAGGCGTTCTGGCGACGCTTCCGACCTTGCCCCCGGTGTTAAAGCGATTGGTCAACAAAGTCGCCCCGAAACCGCAAACCCCGCCCGACCTCCCCCTCCCCCCGGGGACAGGCCCCGAATCGCCGGGGACAGACCCCGGATCGACGGGGACAGACCCCGGATCGACGGGGACAGACCCCGGGTCGATGGGGACAGACCCCGGATCGACGGGGACAGACCCCGGGTTGATGGGGACAGACCCCGGGTTGATGGGGACAGACCCCGGGTTGATGGGGACAGACCCCGGGTTGATGGGGACAGACCCCGGGTTGATGGGGACAGACCCCGGGTTGATGGGGACAGACCCCGGGTTGATGGGGACAGACCCCGGGTTGATGGGGACAGACTCCGGGTTGATGGGGACAGACCCCGGGTTGATGGGGGTGGGGGCCGGTTCGGGGGGGGCGGAGTCGGTGGTCGTTGCGGTTGGCCACGATTGGCGATTTTTTGTGTCTGCCTGGATCGGCCAGGGCATTGCTTGGGCCTTGATCGGTGCTTCGTTCGCCTGGTTGGTGGATAGCATTCCTGGGGAGCGGACGGTGCATTCCGCCTTATTGCTCTACGCCGCCTCAGTCGCCTCGATTGCGTTGGCGATGGTGGTCGGGTTCGCGTCGTTGCTGCCAGGCGGTGCGGGGGTTCGCGAGTTGACGCTGGCGGTGGTTTTGGCGCCGGTGATCGGGGGATCTCACGCCCTGTTGGCTGCGATTTTGGCTCGATTGCTGTTTATCGGGGTGGAATTGCTGGCCGTGGCCGCGGTGGCATTGCTGGGGCGGCTGGGAGAGCGCAAGCTTGGGCACGAATGAGCGAAACCTGGACTGCTAGGGCGGGTTTCAACGTGATAGACTAGAATGCTCGATTTCAGGCATTGATGCCGATTCTTCCTTTCTCATAGCGTCCCCGATCGTTTGGCTGTTAGTGATTCCACCGCACTGCGTTACCAGCAATCGGACCCCGACGTCCGGTTGATGATTCGTGTCAGAAACGACGACGCCGCCGCGTTTGAGGAGTTGCTACGAAAGTATCAGCCTCGGCTGGTCCGTTTGATGCGAACGATCGGTCCCAAACCGGATCTGGCGGAGGATTTGGCGCAGGAGACGTTCATGCGTGTCTTCCGGGCGCGGCATAGCTATGAGCCCGGCGCCAAGTTTTCGACCTGGTTGTTCACGATCGCGGCCAATGTGGCGCGAAACGCGACGCGCAGTCAGGGGCGGCGTCAGGAGGTCAACGAGGTCGACGCACCGGTGACCTCCGACGGCTCCCAGGCGGTCGGCATTCTGGCCGCCACCGCGTTGGACGCCAGTTCGCTGATGCCTGGTCGATTGGTCGAGGGCAGCGAACGCGGCGCGATCGTCCGGCAGGCGGTCGAAGCCCTGGGGGAGCGACAGCGGACGGCGTTGATGCTGTCGCGTTTTGAGAATCTGAGTTACGCCGAAATCGCTGAAACGATGGGACTGACCACCAAGGCGGTCAAATCGTTACTCAGTCGAGCACGAGTCAACTTGCGCGAAATCTTGCAGCCGTATATCGAGGCGGGGGTGATCCCGAGCGAGGTGGAACCATGAGCGAAAGTGTCTTGCTAACCGATGACGAACCGGTCGATCCCGACGATGAATTGTTGGTCGCCTATTTGGATGACGAACTGGACGACGCCGAGCGGAAGGCCGTCGAGAAGCGGCTGGTCGCGGAGACCGAGTTTCAGCGGCGACTGCAAACGCTACAAACCGGATGGGAGTGGCTGGACGAATTACCCTCGGAGTCCAACAACGAAAAACTGGTTGAATCGACCATCGAGCTACTGGTCGCCGACATCATTCCGGAAAAGCAATCGGAAGCCGGTTGGGTGAGCCAGCATTGGAGACACCTAGTCTTCGTCGCCTTGCTTGTCGCCGGATTTGCCGCCGGCGCCATCGGCGTCTCGATCGCCAATCGGATCGCACTGAGCAATGACCTGGCAGAGCTGGCGATCGCCGAGGACCACGAAGCCTACAAGTTGGGCGACAATTTTTCGTTCTTTTATCAGCTCGCGTACAATCCCCGCTGGCAAAACATGATCGAAACGATGGAGCAGGTCGGCCAGCGAGAAATGGCTCCGGCCAGTGTGGTCGCTTCGATTCCATTACAAGACCGCGACGCCGCGCTACAGTCGTTGCCCACCGAGACGCGCGAGAAGCTGGTCGTCCGCTGGGAGGCCTATCGCGGATACAGCGAAGAAACCAAGCAGGAGCTGAGGCGGATCGCCAACGAAGTCCGCAACGCCAAGGACAGTGAAAAACTGTTGCAGACCATGAAAGCCGCATCGGTCTGGATCGAAAGCGTCGGCGAAGAACTGCGTGATGATCTGCAAAGCACAGACGAAGCCGTCCGCCAAAATGCGATTGATTTGGCCATCGATATCACGATGAACGATCTGGCGCGCGATTCCGGAAAACTGATCAGCGAAGAAACTTCGGATCGGATCTACTTGTGGTTGCAACTGTTGTTGAAGGAACGGCTGGAGCAGATCCCCGATTTGGCCGCCGGAATCGAACGCGGCAAAGCCATGCTCCAGGAGCAGGGACGCGACGATCAATGGGCCGAGTACTTCATGCTTCGCGCGATGGTTGACGACCGCGATTGGCGAGGCCGTGGCTCTGGATCTTCCGCATTCGGAGGCGGATTGCGAATGGGTTTGGGCGGAGGCGGGCCGAGAGGCCCAGGCGGTGGAGGCCCAGGTAACGGTCGACCGGCACCTGCTGCCGCGGATGCTTCGGGCGGCGGAGATCAACGTGACCCGGGGCGACGCCCCCCGCCACCGCGGATCCCTCCCGTCACCGACCGCGAATACCAGGATCTCAAGGCGTTACTGGATGACCAGGCCCGCGAGGATCTGAGCGCGTTGACAAGCCTGTCGACCGAGCTTGCCGGTGACGTGGTTGCGGTCAACGATACGCTGCGGACCTGGACCCTCGAATCGCTACGCCGAAACTCGCCGGCATTCCAAGCCGATGAATCGACTCCGCTGGACCGCTACCGCGCGCGCGAAGAGCCCGACGTGCTGGATCTGCTTCCGCCGGAGGAAATCATGAAGGCGATTTATTACCGTCCCGATCGTCGCAGGGGCCGACGGTAAAAATGCCCTACGCGCAGTTTAGAAATGCGCTAGGCGCAGTTTCGAAATGCGCTAGGCGCAGTTTCGAAATGCGCTAGGCGCAGTTTCGAAATGCGCTAGGCGCACTTGATGCATGTCGTTGCGAACGGCAGGATCTCCAGCCGGGCCGGATCGATGTGGGTCCCGCAGCGGGCACAGATGCCGTAGCTCCCCTGTTCGATCGCGTGCAAGGCCTCTTTGATTTGATTGATCTCACGCATCGTGACGTTCCCCAGCCCGGCGAGCACTTCATCTTCTTCTTGCTCGGTCGCCCGTTCCTCCCAATCTTCGTTGACCGCTTCGCTCAGGTCGGTGTCAATTCCCTCGACGCGCGTCACCAGTTTGTCGAGCTTCGCCTGCAACTCGGCACGGACGGCGGAGTAGTCGGGAGTCGGTTGTTCGGATTCAGTGGTCATCACGTTCCTTGGAGAATGTCGAGATCAGCCTGGCAAACGAGACCACCAACATAGAACAAACGCCCCCCCACGTCGATTCCACCGGCCCGATCCGCCCTGGGGGGCAACGCTGTGAAGTATTTTTTAGCGGAAGGGCGCGAGCCCTCCGGTGTTGTGGCAGAGAGGAAGAACCGGAGGGCTCGCGCCCTGCCGCTAAAACCTCAAGAAGCACATCGGGAAAATGCTTCACCGCGGTGGCCTCGCATCGCCATTGAGTTGGCGGCGCCGTTCAGTTGGTGCTGAACGGAGGCGGAAATGGCAACCGTGATTTTGCCGCGCCGCCGCCGGACTGGTGATCCGCAGACGGCAGCTGGACGGCACCACTGGCCAGGAAGTCGATCAGCAACTGGGCGCGATCGTCGACGTTTTGTTCGGCCAGCAATCGCAATTTCATTGCCACCGACAGCGGCAGGGTGTGCGAGATGATGTCCGTGATCGGCCCCAGCCCCATCGATCCGGCCAACAATTCACTGAGCCCCTGTTGGACACTCTGGCTGGCCGGAATCACTTCACCAAACGCCGCCAGCAAATCGGCCCGGAGCTGGCTGCGGTCGCTCATCCCCGATGGCGGATAGAGATCGTCCAACACGTTGATCTTGGCGATTCGAAAACAACGCCCCGCATCGACTTCGGCGGTCACCTGGGCCCGTTTGATTCCGACCAGCAAGATGTTGTGCCGGTCGTCATCGCGTTCAACGTGGGAGACGATTTTTCCGATGCAAACCGTCGGGTCGATGGGTGGATCCCCCTTGTCGGTCGGTTGCGTCTCGGTCAGCGTCGCCATCGCGATCAGCTCGTCACTTTCAAGTGCCTCGGCGAGCATCTCGCAGTACCGGGGTTCGAAGATGTGCAGCGGTTGCATGGCGTGCGGAAACAGAACCAGCGAAGGCAACGGGAACAAGCGGACCTGACCGTCAAAGTCGTCCGGCAAGCGAGTCAAGTCGTCCAAGTCACCCATCAATTTCACTCTTCGGCGAACGCCATCAAGATCCGCAACACGTACCAAAACAACAGCACGACGGACGCGAAGAGCGCAAGCGATGCCGCGACGTGCTGGTCGGTGCGGTAATGGTGCAGCACGTTCGAAGTGTCATACAGGATATACCCCGAGGCAAGGGCGACCATCGCGACGCTGAACCAGAGCCCGAGCGAAAACCCCATCAAGACGCCCGCGAAGATCGCTCCCATCGCGGCGAATCCGCCCAACGCCAGGAATTTGCCCCAGCCACTGAAATCGGCACCGGTGATGAACACAAACGCGGTCAGCCCCCCGAACACCACCAGCGTGACCGCCGCCGCCATCAGCGGAGTCTTGGGGTCGACAAACGTGATCGCCACGTACAGCAGCGGAAACAGCAGCGCCGCCTCGGCCACCACGTACAAGCTCAGCCCTGCATACTGCATCGCCGGTGAGGCCCCGTTGCTGGCCCAGGACCGGGCCAGCCAACCGATCCCCATGAACAGGACCAACGCGATCAGCCACGTCCAGGGCGAAACGCCTTGAACCAGCTGCATCATCTTGGCTTGCGGGACGACGGTGAAAATCACCGCCTCGATTCCGATCAATGCCAAAATGGCGCCGAACAGGTGGGTGTAGGTTCGTCGAATGAATCCTGCGCGAGCCGACTCGTCGGCAAACGCGGCTGGTACGCCGACATCGGTCACGGAATAGGGATTCACATTGCTCATTGAAACATCTCACTGTTTAGAAAATTGCATGCAGCCCGGGGCATCATTTTAGGCACCATACCAAATGCAAGTCGGGGGCTGCACGTATCGCTAAACGCTGTGAAGCATTTTTTTCCTGTGTTTCTTTAGGTTTTAGCGGCAGGGCGCGAGCCCTCCGGTTCCGCATCTTCACCAAAATACCGGAGGGCTCGCGCCCTACCGCTACAAAATGCTTCACAGCGTTGCCTATCACTGCGTCACTATAGCTCTGCCCGCGTCCGTTTGATGCGCCGTTTGCCGCCGGAAACGCAAAAATGATCTCGCAAACCGAATCAATCGCCCAACAGGCAACGCCCCTGCAACCGTCACGGTTCCCCAAGTTTGCTCGCCGGATCCGTGGACGACATTGGTGGTCGGCGGTTCAAATAGGCGATGACAACTTCCGCATGCTATGGGCAGCGCGCGGTCCACGTGCATCGGGACGTGAGTGTGGTCGGCCGATCCGTGGGACAGGCTTGCGGTCTGTCAGATCCTGTTTAACAGGCGGGAAGCCCGTTCCACTGAATAAGCGAGCCTTCCAACTGACCTGGCGGTGGCACGTCTGAAGCGGATGTGTCACCCACGTGGACGAAGTCCGCGCGGTCTGCGTCTCTGGGGGCGCGGCCCTTTCCGACCGAATGTCCATCCCCGGAACAACTTTCACTTTTCGAGACTTCATGATGAGCACTGCTGCAAATTCACCCGGAACCTACCTCGTCACCGGTTGCGCGGGCTTCATCGCCAATCGGGTTGCGTCGTTGTTGCTCGAGGCCGGACACCGAGTCGTCGGGGTGGACAACGTCAATGACTACTACGACACCTCGCTGAAGGAACACCGACTGAAAAAATTGGAGTCTGATCGATTCAGTTTTCATCGGATCGATATCGAAGACCAAGAGGCGTTGGCCGGTCTGTTCGACGGCGATGCCTTCGACGCCGTGTTTAACCTTGCTGCCCGGGCGGGGGTCCGATACAGCATGGAGAATCCGCACATCTACCTGACGACCAACTCACTGGGCAGCCTGAATCTGCTGCATCAAATGCGGCGGACCGGCGTCGGCAAGTATGTCCTCGCATCGACGTCCTCTCTGTACGCCGGGCAACCGATGCCGTTCAGCGAATCGCTGCCGGTCAACACGCCGATCTCCCCCTACGCGGCCAGCAAGAAAGGTGCCGAGGTGATGGCGTACAGCCACCACCATCTGTATCAGATCGACGTTTCGATCTGCCGCTACTTCACCGTCTATGGGCCGGCGGGGCGACCGGATATGTCGATTTTTCGATTCATCCGCTGGATCGACGATGGCGTTCCGATCCAATTATTCGGTGACGGTGAGCAATCCCGCGATTTCACCTATGTCGACGATATCGCCCGGGGAACCATCCTGGCGGCGAAACCTGTGGGATACGAAATCATAAATTTGGGCGGGGGTGGGACTCCGGTTTCGCTTAATACCTTGATCGGCATGCTCGAAGATCGGCTCGGCAAAAAAGCGATCATCGAGTACCTGCCCTTCCACCAGGCGGACATGATGACCACCAGTGCGGACATCACCAAAGCCGGCGAGCTGCTGGGTTGGAAACCCGAGGTTTCGCTGGAACAAGGATTGGACGAATCCGTGAGTTGGTATCAAACGAATAAACCGTGGTCGGAAAAAATCGTTCTGCCATGATCCCCCCCGACCCGACCGAACTCGTTGAGCCGAAGCCCACCTTGCCCAATCCCCGTCACCGCATCGTCTTCTTGAATCGGTCGTATTGGCCGGATATCGAAGCGACCGGTCAGTTGCTCTCGGACTTGTGCTGTGGTCTGTCCCGGCAATTCGATGTGCATGTGGTTTGTGGTCAGCCGAACAGCCCCGAAACGAATAGCCCGTTTTTGCAGGTCGGTGCGGAAGTCCGCGACGGCGTCACGATCCACCGTCTGGCTCATCACCAATTCGCCAAGAAGAACCCGTTCGGACGCATCCTCAATCTGCTCTCCTTTTTTTATTCCGCCCGTCGCTACCTGCGCAAGATCGATTGGGGGGCCGACGTGGTCATCAGTGAGACCGATCCGTTTCTGCTGCCGATCGCGGGCGCGGAATACGCCCGACGGGTCGGTGCCGAGCATTGTGTTTATCTGCAGGACATTTATCCGGATGTGGCAGAAGCGGTTGGCAAAGTACGTCTGCCGTTGGTCGCACCGTTGTTGCGACGCAAGTTGCGGGCGGCGTACCGGGATGCCTCGCGGATCATCGTGCTGGGACGCTGCATGCGGAGGCGTCTGACCGGGCCCGGATGGGGAATCCAACGCGACAAAATCGAAATCGTTCCCAACTGGTCGGACTGCCAAACCATTGCCCCGATCGATCCATGTGAAAATCAATTTCGAAAGCGTTATGAATTGTCCGACGCGTTCGTGGTCATGCATTCCGGCAACATGGGGCTGACCCAGCGTTTGGAGGTGTTGATCAGCGCGGCAGCCGAGCCACACTGGCCGGCTCGGGCGAAACTGGTTCTGGTCGGCAACGGGGCGTCGCGCGGCAAGTTGCTCGAACACACCGCGCAGTTGAACCTTCCGCCGGGGCGAGTTGAATTCGTCCACTATCAACCGCGTGACCAACTGACCGAAAGTTTGTCCGCGGCCAATGTTCACGTCGTCTCGATGCATCAAAGCGTCACCGGTTGTCTGTGCCCGAGCAAGTTGTACGGTATCATGGCTGCGGGCCGTAGCGTGATTGCGGTCGCCGACCCGCAAACGGATCTATGCCAAATCGTTCGCGAACGCGACATCGGCTGGTGCGTTCCACCGGGATCGCCGAGTGCGATTGCCGACGCAGTGGCGCAAGCCGAGGCGGAATCGCGTCGCAGTTCCACCAGCGACTTTGTCAACCGCCAGCGCCGATCACGGGACGCGGCGATCCGTCACTTTGACCGCCCCGTGATCGTCAAGAAATTCTCGCAAATCCTCACCAGCATTCTTTCCGATCACGCCAGCGACCTGACCGATCATCACCTGCACGAAGCCCCCGTCCCTCAGCATTCCAATGCGTCGGGCTCTGGCATCGCGCTGACCCTCTGATTTCTTCAACCCTTTGAATTGCTGACCCTTTGAATTTCAGCGAAACACCAATGCCAACGGCACTCATTACCGGTATCACCGGTCAGGACGGGTCTTATTTGACCGAGTTGCTGATCAGCAAGGGCTACACCGTCCATGGAATCGTGCGGCGTAGCAGCATCACCGCTCGCGGTCGATTGGACCAGCTGTTTCACCAAGAAGACGTCTACAACAAACGGCTGTTCTTGCACTACGCCGACCTGAGCGACGTGACGACGATCCGTCGCATCCTGCTCAAATCGACTCCGGATGAACTGTATCACTTGGCCGGCCAGAGCCACGTCGGGGCGAGTTTCGAGATCCCCGAGACGACCTGCGAATTCACCGCCATGGGCACGCTCCGGTTGCTTGAAATCCTCCGGGACTTGGACAAGCAACCTCGATTTGTGCACATCAGCAGTAGCGAGATCTTCGGCCGTCCCGACCAATCTCCGCAGAACGAAACCACGCCGATGCGTCCGGTCACGCCTTACGGGGTTGCCAAGGCGTTCGCGACTCAAATGGTCACGCTGTATCGAGAATCTTTCGGTTTGTTTGCCTGCAACGCGATCTGTTACAACCACGAATCGCCCCGTCGTGGTGAGTCGTTTGTGACCCGCAAGATCACGCGTGCCGCCGCCGCGATTTCGATGGGGCTGGAAAAAACACTTTCGCTCGGATCGCTCGATGGGCGCCGTGACTGGGGATACGCCCCCGAGTACGTCGAAGCGATGTGGCGGATGTTACAGCAACCCGCCGCGGATGACTTTGTCGTTGCGACGGGAACCGCGCACAGTGTCAAAGATTTTTTGGCGGCGTCGTTTGATGCGGTCGGATTGGACTGGGAAGACTTTGTGACCCAAGACCCCCGCTACATGCGTCCCAGTGAAGGGACGCATCTGGTCGGCGATCCCGGCCGGGCATCGAAGTCGCTTCAGTGGACGGCTGAAACCCGGCTCCCCCGACTCGCCGAAATCATGGTCCAGTCCGATTTGGACGCGCTCTTAGCGTCGCGTCAACGTGCCGACTCCTGAGCCGATTGTCTTCGCGCCAACGTCTTTCCGAATTGCTGTACTGGATCGCTGCGTTGACATTCGGGATCGCCCCCGCGATGTTGGCCAGCGATTTCGGCGGCATCTTGCCATGGACCAAGTACACATCCGCGGTCGCCTTGACCCTGGCCTGCTTGATCGCCCTGCTGGCCCGATCGCTTTCGGTCGGCTGCGCGGGCGAAATTCGCTTGCCCTCCAAGGCGTTTGCGGTGACGGGTTTGTTGTTGATTTTGATGGCCGCTGCAGCGTTGCAAACCGTGCCGCTGCCGGCGCGTCTGGTGGCCGGGTTGAGCCCCGCCAGTTATTCCGCGTTTGTGATTTGGGCAGGCGGGATCGTTGCGGTCGATCCCTCTCAATCCCTCCCGATCTCGATCGCCGCCTTCGATTCCAGACACGCGATCGCCAACCTTTCGATCGCCACGCTGGTCTCGTTTTTTGCGGCTTTGGTGTTTCACGATCGAGCGCGAACGACTGGGTTGCTCTCGACGATTGCCTTGGCTGCCTGCTCGGTCACCCTGATCGGCCTTGCCCGCAAACTGTTTCCCGAGTTTCAGCTGTGGAGCTTTCGCAGTGGGGGCGAAGGGGCACCGTTTGGAACGTTTCTGAATCGAAACAACGCGGCGCTGGCGATCAATGTGGGGATCGCATCGGCACTGGGCTTGGTCGTCTATCGCGGCACGGCACTCTCGCACCAAGGCGACGGGGACGAGTCGTCGGAGCGTCAAACGGGACGCAAAACGTTCCGTTCAACCTGGCTGTGCGATGGGATGTTGTTGACGGGCCTCATTTCCCTGTGCGTCGGTCTGGTCGGTTTGATCGGCTGTGGATCGCGTGGCGGACTGTTGTCGATGTTGGTCGCCGGCACGGCCACGCTGGTCCTGACTCGCGGGAACAAAGTGCGGCTGGGCGGGGTGGTGGCCGCAACCGCGGCGGTGGTGTTGACGGTCGTCGTGTTGTTGCGCGCCGGAACGATCGGAAATCAGCCGCTCCGCGAAGACACGTTCCAGCAGATCGGTTCGACCGTCTCGCGGGGCAGCGATCGTTTGTCGACCGACACCCGGCTTGCCCATTGGCCGGACGGATTTCGCACGGCGATCAAACATTTTCCCGGTGGCAGCGGGTTGGCGTCGTACGGTTACGCGTATCTGCCGTGGCAGCAGACCAGTCCGTGGCGTCACTGTTTGCACGCCGACAACTTGTGGTTGGAGATGTTTGTCGAACTCGGCCTGGCCGGTCTCGTCCTGACGGGATGGGGCGCCGTGCTGATGACGCGCGGCCTGAGACGTTTGTACGCTTCGACCGATCCGCTCGACCAAGGGCTTTGGGTTTCCGGCTGTTATCTTTGCTTCGTGATCGCCATCAGCCAGACCTTCGACTTCGGGCTGATTTTGCCGGCAAACCTGATTGCGGTCGTCCTGCTCTTGTCCGGGATCGTCGCGCGAGCATCGACGGTGGTGTCGGCCGCGAGCGAAGGCGAGCATGCGACGCCGGGCACCAGCGGCAAGCCCAAACTAAAACTGCTGCGGCAAGGTTCCTGGTGGCGGTCACCCGGGGTCCTGCGAGAACGCGTCTTTCAGTTCGCCGGTGCGGCAGGCCTGTTGGTGATCGCCGCGTTCGCCATCGATCGACTTCGGTTGGACAACCTTGTCGACTTCGCCGTCCGTACCGCCGATGCCGAACTTCCGCAGCATCGGACGGACCCGCAGTGGCTGGATCGATTCGCCGGCGAGACCCGAACACTCGCCGCGCAACACCCACACCCGGATTTGTTGGACGTTCTCACCCGGCTGGATTTCCAACGCGGTCGGCTGTTGGAACTGACCCTGATGAATGTCGGGCGAATCCCGCAAGCTCACCAAGCGGCGCTCTACTCGGCGACGTCACGCGGACGCCGACGACTGGGATGGCGGGCGTCCGATCCCGCCCTTTCTCGGCATGTGACCGATGCCGGAAACCCGATCGCCCCGTTGCCATTGGATTCGCAATTGCGTTCGCCGGACTCGCCCTACGCCGAAGCGTTGCGATCGGCCGAAGCGTCACTGCTGCAGCGACCGCTGGCCATGCCGCCGCGTATCGATCAAGTCTATCTCGAATTTATGCACCGATCGCCCGACCGCAGCAGATTGGCGATCCGTCAATCCGCTGCACTGTTTCGCAACAACCCCGAGTTGCAACTTCGTTTCGGGGCGTTGGCGGCCAACCATGGTGATTATGAAACCGCGACCCAAACCTGGCGCCGCGCCGCGACGCTGGACGAACGCATGATCCCCCGCGTGTTGGGGCGTTCACGCCGGTTCCCCGATTTTCCCGTCGGGGACCTGGTCCCTGAATCGTCGCAGGGAGCCCTGAAAACAGACCCGAACGCAGACCCGTTGTCGGGTGCAGCCGACGGATCCGGGCCGCTTCCTCCATCGGCTTTCTGGAACACATCACGCATTCTCACCACCCTCGATTCCTCTCCAAACCGAAACCCGAAAAGGTCATGAAAATATTATCCGTCGTCGGAGCACGTCCCAACTTTATGAAGATCGCGCCGATCATGCGTGCACTGGACAGCTACGGCGACCGGGTGCAGCAGACCCTGGTGCACACCGGTCAGCACTTCGACGAAAAAATGTCGGACGTTTTTTTTCGTGAACTCGAACTTCCCAAACCCCACGAACACTTGGGGGTGTCCGGAGGGTCACATGCCGCTCAGACGGCGCGGATCATGTTGGAGTTTGAACCGGTGATCTTGAAACATCGGCCGGACTGGTTGGTCGTTGTCGGAGACGTCAATTCGACGGTGGCCTGTTCCTTGGTGGCATCGAAGATCGGCGTTCCGATCGCCCACGTCGAAGCGGGCTTGCGTTCGCGTGACAACACGATGCCGGAAGAGATCAATCGCAAGATCACCGACGCGATTTCGGATCTGCTGTTGACGCCCTCGCCCGATGGCGATGCCAACTTGATTGCCGAAGGCGTTTCACCGGACCGAATCCACTGCGTCGGCAACGTGATGATCGACTCGTTGATCCGTGCGTTGCCCAAGATCGAACAGAGCGAGATCTTGACGACCTTGGGACTGACCGCCGGCGAGTTCGTGTTGGCAACCCTGCACCGGCCCAGCAACGTCGACGATCCCGCGATGCTGGCCGAGTTGATCGCGGCGCTCAACGAAGTCTCGCAAACGCTACCGATCGTGTTCCCGGTGCATCCCAGAACCCGGGCGCGATTGGAAACGGAGAACATCACCGTCGCCGACGCCATCAACATGGTAGACCCACTCGGTTACTTTGATTTCATGTCGTTGATGAAATCGGCAAACGTCGTCATGACCGACTCCGGCGGCGTCCAAGAAGAAACGACCTACCTGGGCGTGACCTGTCTGACGGTTCGGCCGAACACCGAACGCCCGATCACGATCGATGAAGGCACCAACCGCCTGGTCGAGCCCGGAAAAGACACGCTGCTGGCAGCGTGGAAAGAAGTCGAAGCCCACCCGCCGGCACGCCGATGCCCCAAACTCTGGGACGGCAAAGCAGCCGAACGAATCGCCAAGAGACTACTGGGATAATGCGTCTCCTCGTCAACACGCTTCCGATCGGGTCCATGAGCGGCAATCACGTCGTTTATGGTTTCCTGGATCCATACTCCGCAGCCACACTGCCGGATCACGATTTGGTCATTGTCCACTATGAGGACAATCCTCCGCCCGCAGAGATCGTTGAACGTGGCGCGACGACGATTCCCGTTTCACTGCGTTACAAAAACTGGGCCCAACGGTTGTTTTGGGAAACGATACGACTGCCCGGTGTGATCCGCGGTGCAGGCGCCGATGTGGTTCTGACCGTCTCGGGTGCCCTCACACCCCGATGTCCTGTCCCCCAAGTCGTTCTGTGCCAAAATCCTTGGTGCTATCGTCCTGTCGTACACCGGAATTGGAAAGAACGACTCAAGGCAAGACTGCAGCGTGTTGGATACTCAAACGCATATCAAAACGCCGCGATGATGATCTACATCTCAGGCCATCTGCGTGAGCTTTATCGATCGGATAATCGGCGGAAAAAAGAGTGCCGCAGTGAGATCGCTTACGTCGGCCTGAATGAAAACACGTATCAAGCCGCAAAGCAGCACGCGGACTTGCCACGAGACCCCTACTCGATCCTGTCCGTTTCCGCGATGGCGGCTTGGAAAGGAGCCCACACGCTCGTCGATGCCGTGTCGATCCTGAGACAACGAGACATCCCGGCAAAATTGCGGCTCGTCGGACCTTGGCCCGACGCCGACTATGAAACGAGAGTTCGAAATCAGGTCGCTCGACTGCAACTTGACAACGCGGTCGAGATTCTGGGGCGTGTCAGTGACGATGAGCTCCATCGGCAATACGCAATCAACAAAGTCTACGCGTTAGCCAGTCACTGTGAATCGTTCGGGATTCCCGCTGCCGAGGCCATGGCATTCGGGACACCTGTTGTCAGCACCGACTGCTGTGCGATTTCAGAAATCTGTGAGCCCGCCGGATTGTTCGGCCCCGTCGAAGATCCCCGGTGGACGGCCGACGCGTTGCAGACAGCTCTCACCGACGACGACCAGTGGCAAGCCTGGTCGAAAGCCGCTTCCTGCAGAGCTCAAACCTTGAATTGGGATCGATGTGCCGAAGCGTTCAAGCTGATCCCACAACTGGCCGACGTGCCTCCCTCCTCGGTGTACAGCCCGAGCCCTGCATCACCTTCCGAACAAAACGCCTCTTGATGCCGACAAAAATCCTCATCACGGGTATCTGTGGTTTTGTGGGAAGTGAACTCGCATTGGCACTTCAACAACACCGCACGTCCGAGACCGTGGAAATCATTGGAATCGACAACCTGTCGAGAAATGGCAGCTGGCGAAACCGTGAACGGCTGGCACAACACGGCGTTTCGGTCCTGCACGGTGACATCAGACTCCAAACCGACGTGGAAATGGCCGGCCCGGTCGATTGGGTCATCGATGCCGCCGCAAATCCAAGTGTGCTGGCGGGCGTCGATGGACAATCAAGCTCTCGACAATTGATCCAATGCAATCTCGACGGCACGATCAATCTCCTGGAACATTGCAAGAATCAAGAGGCGGGATTTATATTATTGAGCACAAGTCGCGTGTACTCGATTCCACCACTTTCCCGACTTCCGGTGGTCGCAAACGAAAACGCGTTCCTTGTTTCGGACCACCCATTGCCGCCCGGGGTTTCCGCCGCCGGAATCTCGGAGGACTTTTCGACGGCCGCCCCCGTGTCACTTTACGGGGCAACGAAGTTGTCGTCCGAGCAGCTTGCTTTGGAATACGGCCAGGCGTTCGGGTTTCCCGTTTGGATCAATCGCTGCGGCGTGATGGCCGGCGCGGGGCAGTTTGGAAAAGCCGACCAGGGCATCTTCGCTTTCTGGCTGCACAGCTGGAAAGAGGGCAAACCACTGAAGTACATCGGCTTCGGCGGTCACGGGCATCAGGTCCGTGATTGTCTGCACCCGCGAGACCTGGCGCCGTTGCTATTGAAACAACTCAATTCCGAGGATTCACAAAAGCCGCCGGTCGTGAACGTTTCCGGTGGTGCAGCGTCGGCGATGTCGTTGGCGCAGTTGAGTCAATGGTGCCGTGGACGATGGGGGCAACGTGAGGTGGAGGTGGACGATCGCCCGCGGCCGTTCGACTTACCCTGGGTTGTGCTCGATCACTCCCAGGCGACCGCCTGCTGGGATTGGACGCCGGAAACGACGTCACAACAGGTACTGACTGAAATCGCGGACTTTGCCGACACCCAGACCGACTGGATTGGGTTTTCCAAATAACGTTGCACATGACCACCGTCAGCAGTTCTCAGCCAAACGCAATGCCCGAAACGGAACCGCCGTTCGACCCCGTGCCGGTCACGGTGATCGAACCGCCCCGCGGATGGATAGGAATCAACGTCGGTGAACTCTGGCGTTACCGTGATCTCTTTGCACTGTTGGTCCAGAGGGATCTCGTCGCTCGCTACAGACAGAGCATCATCGGGATCGGCTGGGCAGTGCTGCGTCCGTTGATCTCGATGATCATCTTCACGTTCATCTTCAGCAAGGTCGCGGGGATTCCGTCGGACGGGTCTCCATACGCCCTGTTCACGTTTTCCGCTCTGTTGCCCTGGCTCTACTTCTCCGGAACATTGCAGACGTCGACCAGCAGCATTGTCGGCAGCGCTCATTTGTTGCGAAAAGTCTATTTTCCACGCCTGATTTTGCCGCTGGTGGGCGCGGTCACCGGTTTGGTGGAGCTGCTCATTCAGTTTGTCGTCTTGATCGGACTGATGTTCTGGTATCAATTCGCGCCTGGATGGCAAATCGTTCTCGCACCCCTGTTCATCCTGATGGCGGCCGCCTCGGCGGTTTCGGCCGGACTTTGGCTGACGGCTTTGAACGTCAAGTACCGCGACATTGGTCAAGCGGTACCGTTCCTGGTACAGGCGTGGATGTGGCTGTGCCCGATCGTTTACTCCAGCAGCCAAGTCCCTGAAGAGGTCCGGCCGATCTATGCGCTCAACCCCATGGTCGGAGTCATCGAAGGATTCCGCTGGTGTTTTCTGGGAACGACGACTCCGGACTGGAACATCATGGCAATTTCCTTCGCCGTGGTCTTGATCATGCTGCTGAGCGGACTGCTCTATTTCCGAAAAGTCGAAGACGGATTCGCTGACATCATTTAGCTTGTCGCGGCAACTTCAAATTCACATCGATCTGCAATGCTTCCCGCCATCTCCATCGAGCAACTTTCCAAACGATACCAACTGGGGGTCACACACTCCGGATCGGTACGCGAGGCCGTCAATCGCGTCTTGGCCAAGGTTGCGGGGAAAAAGCAATCGCCCGATCTGGAGGCGATCGCCAAGGCACACCCCAATCGCGTTGTAGGCGACCAATTCTGGGCCTTGCGTAACATTGATCTCGAAATTCAACCCGGTGAAGTTGTCGGGCTGATCGGTCGCAACGGCGCGGGCAAGAGCACGTTGCTCAAAATCCTCAGCCAAATCACCAAGCCGACCGAAGGGAGAGCAATCATTCGCGGCCGAGTCGCCGCGTTGCTGGAGGTCGGGACCGGTTTTCACCCGGAGTTGACGGGGCGCGAAAACGTCTATTTGAACGGCACCATTCTGGGCATGAGCAAGGCGGAAGTGAAACGCCAATTCGATGCCATCGTCAACTTTGCCGGAGTCGAGACGTTTGTGGACACGCCGGTCAAACGCTACAGCAGCGGAATGACCGTACGATTGGGGTTCGCGGTGGCCGCCCACCTGCAGCCCGAAGTGATGATCGTCGACGAAGTGTTGGCGGTCGGAGACGCATCGTTCCAAGAGAAGTGCATCGGAAAGATGTCGGAAATGGGAAACGAGGGTCGAACGATCGTCTTTGTCAGTCACAGCATGTCCGCGATCGAGCAACTGACCCGCAAATGCTTCGTCGTCAACGACGGCCAATGCGTTTTTGAAGGCCCCAGTGCCGATGCGGTGGACCACTATTTGGATCGCCAAAGACGCGAACTGGCTCAGTCGAGTGACGTTTCAACATTGCCCAGAGTCAGCTGGGCGGGAGATCAGGCTGCGAAGATCGTGCGAGCGGAACTGCCCGATCTCGAAAACGGAAAGCTGACCGGTAACGAACCGATCCGCATGCGACTCGGCATACTCGGAAAGAACGAGATTCAATCGTTCTCGTTTGGCCTGACCCTGAACTATCGCGACGGAACCCCGGTCGGCAGCGCGTTCTCGGTGCCGTGCGGTCCCATCCGCGCCAACGAATCACAAACCTTCGAACTCCAGCTTGCCACCACAGGACTGTCGCCCGGTCACTATTGGATGACCATCGGCTTGATGCGGGGCAATCGCGAAGCGACCGATGTGATCACGGAAGTCCTGCATTTTGACATCGAGGCTCCAGAACGATTGCCACCCGGATTCGTTGATTGGAATCCGGGTTGGGGGCGGATCAAGTTCGATGCAACGTGCCGCCTGGTATGACGCGTATTCTTCCAGATTTACACCTTCAATGATGATCAAGACCTTTCTACACAAGACGATTCAGACATTCGGCTACGATATTGTCTCATCGCAAAACTTGGAAGCCGAAGTGACTCGGCGCATCAAGTCTCGCGAACAGAATCGGATCGCCGAGATCAAAAAACAACGGGAAAGACGTCGCGATTCCAAACCGGTTGATGCCGGCGAGACAGGAATCATCTGGGCTGGCCGGGACGAAATTGATGAGAAGGCGAATGCTTGTATGCGAGATGCGCAAACACTTCTCGATATCGGTTGCGCCTTTCGTCCGCAGCGGAGGTTCGATGCGCAGATCCACATTTGCTGCGAACCCTTTCACGAATACATGGACCGCTTGATTGTCGAAACCGCCAAGGAGACACGGTTCGTCTATCTGAAACTCAATCTCGAAGAAGCCTGTGCCGCATTCCCCCACGGAAGCGCAGACAGCGCATACATGTGCGACGTCATCGAACACATCGATCGCGAGATCGCAGAACGATGCCTCGAACAACTCAAACTGATCGTCAATCAACAGATCATTCTCTTTACGCCACTCGGCTACATGCCGCAGGATCCTGATGAATTGAACGCGGATACCGACCCCTGGGGCATGGGAGGCATGGAGTGGCAAAAACACCGCTCTGGTTGGACCCCCGAAGATTTCCCCAGTCATGAGGGCTGGACCGTGATCGCTTGCCGAGACTTTCACCACGAAGACGGATACGGTCGCAAGCTCGACAAACCCTTCGGCGCCATGTGGGCGATCTGGAACGCCAACGCCGATTGCGTCCAAAACAACGAAAGTCCAAAATCATGAAACGTATCGCCAAAAGCACCTTGGCAGCGGTCGGCCTGGACGTGCGGCTGTCTCGAAACGTCGCACAAAGCCAAGTCGCGGCTTGGCAGCAGAAACAGGATGCACTTTGGGCGCCGTTTCTGAAACATCTGGATATTCGAACGATCATTGATGTCGGGGCCAACACGGGGCAATTTGCCGAATTGATTCATCGCCACTGCCCGGATGCGAACATCATTGCGTTCGAGCCACTGCCTGTCTGTCACGCTGACCTGCGCAGGGCGCTCGCGGAGTTTCCTGATTCCCAACTCATCTCATCGGCAGTCGGCAATGCGCCTGCGACGGCCGAAATGAACGCCAGCCAATTCACTCCGTGCTCGTCATTGCTGGCCGGCACCGATCTGCTTGGGGAAGACTACCCCGACGCCGCGGTGACCGAGACAATCGAAGTCCCTGTCGTCCGAATCGATGACGCACTTCAATCGCTACCTTTGCTCGATGACGTCTTGGTAAAATTCGATGTCCAAGGGTTCGAGATTCCGGCGATGGAAGGCGCTGCGGAAACGCTCGCCAAAGCAAGGGTGGTGGTTTGCGAAGTTTGTTTTTTTCGGCGCCTCTACCAAGGCCAACCGTTGTTCGACGAAATCTATGCCAAACTGAAGGATTTGGGATTCACCTACATGGGCAACGCCGAACAGCACAAACGCAAATCTGACGGTCGAATCGTCGAAGCCGATGCCATCTTCGAGCGGCTGGGGGCTTGATCGGTGGTCATGGCTGCTACACCTAAAACACGCTGCGATGGCGAAACCGGTGCTGGCCCCCTGACGGGCCGACCGCCGACGGAGTTTCCTCGGCTGTTGGTCCTGACCGGCAGTCCCCCCGGCAACAATGGCGTGGGCGCGATCTTGCAACGTCAGATTCTGGAGGAGGTTCCCCGCGACCGTCTGCGAATCATCACCATCAACCCCCGAAGCGTTGACCCAAAATCTCTCAAGGACAACGTCTGGGTTGATGATTGCCTGACACGCAAATACGAACATGCCTATCGACCCGTCGGTGGAGCCGTCGGAAACCTCATTAGTCGTCTGGCGCACGCGGCGCTCTGTCGTCCCGTCCTTCGAGAGGTCACAAAGCAGTGCGTCAGTGCCGGTCGTCAGCACCGTTGCGAGGCGGTGCTGGTGGTGCTGGAAAGCCCCACGCCGATCTTTGTTGCTGAACAGGTCGCAAAGCAGCTGGACGTACCGCTCTATTGCTTTGTCATGGACGGCCCGCGTTTGCACACGCATGATTACGGTTACCACGGGGCATTGAAGGAGCATTTGCTTGCCGCGTTTGATTCGGCGATGCACCATGCGTCGCGCATTGCCACGGCCGGTGAAGCGATGCAAATGGCCTATCAGTCGGCATTCAACAAACCGACGTCCATTCTCCGACAAGGAGTCGAGTATCGCGAGGCAGCATTTCCCGAGCTTTCGACCGAAGGTCCGATCAAAATCGGCCTCGCCGGGTCCATCACCGCTCGCGAAGCGTTCATGGCGCTCACCGACGAATTGGATCGTCGCGAGTGGACGTTGGCCAATCGACCCGTCATCGTGCGCATCGCCGGGGCGCATCTGCGGTTGACCCCGAGCGGCCCACAGCACATCGAATACTACGGATGGAGAAAGATCCCGGAGATGCTGCGATTGATGTCCGAATGTGATTTTCTTTACATGCCCCAACCATTTTCGGGGCATTTGCGAGAATTTGCCGAACTCTCCTTTCCCAACAAACTGTGCACCTATGTTCCCGCTCGTCGACCGATCATGCTGCACACTCCGCCCAGCGCGTCTCTGCCAAAATTTTTCGATCGTTATCCCTGTGGCCCGCGCTCGACAGATCTAGCGGCCGCAGACTTGGTGAACCAGACCGAACAGTGCATCCAAAACCCGGCGGAATACCGGTCGTTTCAAGACACGGTCGATGCCGCGTTTCGCGAAGCACTCAATACGGCCGAATTGAAACGCCAAATTTACGCCTTTCTCGGTTGTTCAGGGATTGATCACAAGTGACGTCTGCTTCCTGCTCTGTCGCGAGTCCGCTGACCGTTGTTCAGTTGCATTCCCATGACTACGGAGGCGGGGCCGAAGCGGTCATGCGTTTGAATCACCGTGGTTTGGAATCCCTCGGTCATCGGGCATCGGCGATTGTGGCGAATAAATCGGGCACCGATTCGTTTACACGCCAACTGACCTATCAGCGAGGCATACCCGGTAGTCGCCGGGTGGCCAAGTGGATGAAGAATGCGACCGGGCTACAAAACGTCTATGCACCGTCATTTCGATCCGTGGATGCATTGTTTGGGGAATCGCCCGATGTGGTGCATCTGCATGCGATGCATGGGGCACAAGAATGGGCCGACTTGGCCGGGCTGGCCCGCTTGGCGAACAACTATCCACTCGTCTGTAGCCTCCAGGACCTCTGGTGGTTGACCGGCCATTGTGCCTACGGAATGCAATGCGAACGCTGGAAAACCGGTTGTGGACAGTGTCCCGACCTTCAGCGCTATCCTGCGGTGCCGCGAGACGGAACGGCTTGGAACTGGCGACGGAAAAAGGCCTTCTTACAGTCACATCCGATTCATTTGATTGCACCTTCGGATTGGGTCAAGTCGCAGTGTCAGCAGAGCCCGATCTTGCGTGAGTGCCCGATCACCGTGGTGCCAAACCCGATCGATGTCCAGGCCTTTACCGCCGAGGATCGTCTCGGCGCTCGAGAGCGGTTGAAGATCCCTGCATCTCAGAAAACGATTCTGATTGCCGCCAATCACTTGGACAGCCTTTTCAAAGGCGCTCGAGAAGCGGTGGAAGTCGTGAATCTGATCAGCGATACCGATACTCTCGTGATCCTTGTCGGCAGAAACTGCGATCAAGTCGCGGACCACATCAAGCTGCCCAGTCGTTCGCTCGGATACAAGTCCGACGTCAACGAAATGGCCGACTGCTACCGGTCCGCCGATGTCTTTGTGATTCCTTCCAAAGTTGAGACCTTCGGACTCGTTGCGGCCGAAGCGGTCGCGTGTGGCACAGCCGTCGTGTCCTTTCACGCCGGCGGCCTCAAAGAGGTTGTTGAAAGTTGTCACGGAATCGCAGTCACAGACGGAGACGTGGTCGCGTTGGCCGACGCCACCCGCTCATTGCTTGACGCGGATCAGGAACGTATTTCTCGTGCTCAACGGGGCCGGAAAACGGTTCTGCAAAACTATTCGCCGACCGCACACGCTCAAGGCTGTGTCGATGTCTATCGCACGGCCATCCAAGAACAGGTTGTCAAATAATCCTCTATGCTGCACATCGTCATCACAACGATTCAGAATCCGACCCCTAGCGTTTTGCGTCTGGCCAGTTTTCTGAAAAACGGCAAGGCCCAACTCGTCGTCGCCGGGGACACCAAAGGCCCTGCTGAGTTTGACCTGGGTGGGATCGACGGCTTTTCCGATCGCCAGCTTGAATTCCTCGACATCGAATCGCAACTCAACTCGGATTTCAGGGTCGCCCCGCTGCTGCCCACGAAGCACTATTGCCGTAAGAACATCGGATATCTCGCGGCAATGCGTTCGAATGCGTCTTGCATCTACGAAACCGATGATGACAACGCTCCCCTGGAGTCATGGGCCGCGCGGCAAGAATGGATCGATCAACCAAGATTCGTCTCGACACCAAGGTCAGAACGACCAATCTGGATCAATGTCTACAAACACTTTTCCGCTGATCTGATCTGGCCTCGCGGGTTGCCGCTTGATCAAATCCGGGAACCTTCGGTTGTTTCCGATGCGCCGTCTTCCGCGTTGAATCGGGCCGCACGCGAGTCCGGGAAACTGTGGGCTCCCATTCAACAGGGACTGGCCGATGGTGCGCCTGACGTGGACGCCATCTGGCGTTTGGTTCTCGACCGAGAATTTGAGTTCGGTTCGGGCGGACAAAGCGTCATGTTGACGCCAGGACAATGGTGCCCGTTCAATACACAATCGACTTGGTGGTGGCCCGCTGTCTATCCATTGTTGTATGTGCCCAGCTACTGTTCCTTTCGGATGTGCGATATCTGGAAAAGCTTCGTCGCACAGCGTTGCCTGTGGGAACTGGGGACGGGAGTGGTCTTTCATGCGTCGGAAGTCGTTCAAGAGCGAAACCCGCATAACCTGACGCGAGACTTTCAGGATGAGATCCCGGGCTACCTGCAAAATCACGAATTTGCGACGGTGTTGGAATCCGTTGACCTGGACTGCAAACAGACGAGCGTCGGGAGCAATCTGAGAGCTTGTTACGCTGCGCTGATCGCCGCCAACATCTTTCCGGAGAAAGAGATGCCCCTGATTGATGCTTGGCTGGAGGACGTGGCGTCGGCGGTCGGAAGTCAAGCCTGCCGGTAATTGAAGATGACTTCCGCAATGCTATTACCGAGAGTCTCCAAGCCGGGACGTGTGCCGCTACCGCCACTGGATCAGCAGCCGCTGGTTTCGATCATCGTCCCTAGTTTCAACCAAGGATGTTTTATTGGTGACACGATTCGGTCGATTCTTGATCAAGACTATCGGCCCTTAGAAATCTACGTCATCGACGGCGCTTCAACAGACAATACGGTCGAAGTCCTGGAGGGCTTCGCAGACGTGCCCGAACTCGATTGGATTTCCGAGCCGGATAAGGGAGTCGTCGAAGCGGTCAACAAAGGGTTTGCGAAAGTGACCGGTCAGGTGATCGGGATTCAAAGCTCTGACGACATGTACTTGCCCGGCGCAGTGCGAACGATGGTCGATGCGCTGCGTCAACGGCCAAACCACGGCTTGGTCTATGGTGACATCGAAACCGTTGATGCCGGCGGGACGGTGACGGCCAAAAGGGTGATTCGCCCCTATTCGATTCGCGATTTTCTTTGCAAACAAACTTGGATCCCCCAGCCGTCTGCCTTTTTTCGCCGCGAAATGCTTGACGTCTGCGGGGGCTGGGACGAACGATATTTCAACGCCGATACCGAGTTGTGGCTCAGGATGGCCTTTCGGACGAACGTCGAAAAGATCGACAACTACATTGCCCAACGAAGAATGCATGAAGACCAACGGGACAATCAAAAAGCAGTGATCGTGGATGCCTATCGGCGCATGCTGCAAGACTCTCCTGACATCAAACAGGCTAGCCCGGATATCCGGCGTGCGGCCAGGGCGGGAGTCTTCTTGCACGCGATACGATACAACGCCAGCGGGTCAACCTTGAGAGCCTCTCTGTACCTGTGGCGAGCTCTGTTGGCGGACCCTTCACTTTGGGAAAATTACAATAGGTCGCTTCTGCTGGTTCCGGGGTGGGCGCAATTTCGGGGTGCCTTGTCGGCTGTCAAACAGCGATTGCTTAGGAAGTCAGCCCATGAACGGTGAATCCGTTGAACGTTTGCTGGTCACGGTTGTCGTTCCGGCAAGAAACGAAGAAGAACGGATTGGCGATTGCTTGCGAGCGTTGGAAAACCAATCCCTGCCACGTCAACAGTATGAAATCGTTGTTGTCGACAACGGATCCACCGACGGCACCCGGGCGGCCGTCGCACGCTCCACCGCGCGGTTGTTAGAGGAACCAAAACCCTCGGCCTACCATGCCAGGAATCTGGCGATCCGAAGTACGGACAGTGAGTGGCTCGCTTTTACGGATGCCGATTGCATTCCCCATCGGGATTGGCTGGAGAATCTGCTGGCCTCGGCGAGTATAAATGATGCGTGGATCGTGGGTGGCCTGACCCGCTACGACATCGTCAACGACAATTTGGGGAATCGCCTCCTGTGCGAGACGCATCAACCCGACCAGCTTCGCGAAACCATTGAATCCTATCACTGCGTTGCAGGCGGCAACATGTTCGTTCGCCGCGCGGCGTTTGAACAACTGGGACTTTTTCGTGTCGTCAGATCCGGTTCTGATATCGAGTTTTCGAAGCGTCTGGCGGCGGCAGGGTTTCCGAGTGTTTTTGCCGAGAACGCGGTCGTACGTCATCAATGCGACTTGAGCAATTGGGAGTACCTGAGGCGTTCCTACCGAATCCGTTACGGGCAACGCACCCATTCGAAAAAGTCGAGCGGAATTCTCGCTGCCCTCGCCCACCTCAAGCAACTTCCCTGGCGGCCAGGCCTGAGAGCGGCGACGCAAGTTGCCACCAAACACGAAACAAAAGACGGTGGTCGTTTCTGGGCGGAATGGTTGTACAGATGGGCGAATCGATGGGCCGGGTTTCTCGGTGAGTGGCAGGCATCGATTCAAAATCCAATTGCATCATCTGATGTCAAATCGGACGTCGGTTCACCAAGGATCACGGACTAAATGCCTAATCGACTTGTCAGCACGATTATTCCTGTTTTCAATCGGCCCGAGATGTTGAAGTCAGCCGTTGAGAGTGTCCTGGCACAAACGTATCGGCCGATCGAGATCTTGATTGCCGACGATGGATCGACCGATGAAACGCCAAACGTCGCCGCGCAACTGGTCAGCGCCCATCCGGACGTGATCCACTATCGACGGCACGAGAATGCAGGCCCCGGCCCGTCGCGTGAGTTGGGGCGTTGCATGGCGCGAGGTGAATTCGTGCAATACCTCGACAGCGATGACCGTTTATTGCCGAATAAATTCAACGATCAAGTTGCCGCCCTGGACGAACACCCCGAATGTGAGATCGCCTACGGAGTGACCCGGCTGGTTGACCGGGACGGTGCAATCCTGGCCGATCCATTCAAGTGGACGGCGCGAGTGATGCCGGAACTGTTTCCCGGATTGTTGGTCGACCGCTGGTGGTGCACCCACACGCCGCTCTATCGTCGTTCGCTGACCAACGAAATCGGATCTTGGTGCGACATGCGCTGGAGTCAAGACTGGGAATACGATGCCCGAATCGGCGCACGGCGTGCGAAGCTTGTGCATTGCGGATCGCATGTGAGCGAACATGTCCATCATGATGGCGTTCGTCAAACCTCCTCGGCGGCTTGGACCACCGACCCGGCACGACTGGCGAATCGAGTCCGATTGCTCAATGCGCTGTGGGATGGTGCGAAGCGAGCCGGCGTACCGGAATCCGCTCCCGAGCGACAACATTTTGCCAGATGGTGTTTTTCGATCGCACGACAATGTGCGACGCAGGGAATGAAAGCGGAAACCGATCGTTGCTTGGAATTGGCAGACGAATCATCCGGGACGATCCACGCCGGTGGTAAAGGAGTCGGACTGTTTCGTTTGTTGACGAAAATGATCGGTACACGCCCGGCCGGTCGGCTTGCCCGGGCGGTTGAGACGTTGCGTTCCTCCTCGTCATCCGATGCGACGATGGACCAGTCGTTTTCCAACCAGGTCGGTCCGTGAGTCAACCGTTGTATTACGTCCACGACGTTGGCGGCATGTGCAATCGCATTTTCCCGTTCGCGCATCTGATCGCAACCAGCGTGGTCACTGACAGACCGCTCGCCAATCCGACTTTTACAAAGTACGAGCACTACTTCGTTGGAACAAACGAAAACCAACGCGATGCGTTCTGGGAGAACGCCGGGATCCGCGCTCCACAGCTGAAACTGTCGAACTGGCGGGGTCGGTTCAAACTGGCTCGCCGGCTGAATGCTTCTCGCGTGCAGGTGCGGAGCGAAAATGAATTGCTGGATGTAGAAGGCCTACGAACTGGCGGAAAACTGGATGAAGTTCGCTGGATTTCCGCCCTTTACGCAATCGACAATTCAGCATTTGCTCAACAAGCTGCATTGATCAAAAGTTGCTTTCGCCCCGTCCCCGAAATCGAGCGATCGGCAAACGACTGCGTCGATCGACTCCGGCGACACTGTGATGTGGTCATCGGCGTTCACATCCGACAAGGAGATTACGCCGGCCACAGTGGTGGGATGATGTTTTTTGAAACCTCCGAGTATCGGGAATTGATGGACCAAGCCGTGGCGACCTGGCACGACCAGTCGGTTGGCTTTCTGATTTGTTCCAACGTGCCTCAACCCGATGACTCGTTTGATGGGCTGACCTGGCAAATGGGTCCCGGATCAGAAATCGCAGATTTGACGGCGCTGTCCATGTGCGATTTCCTGATCGGGCCGCCAAGCACGTTTTCGGAATGGGCATCGTACGTCGGCGCGGTACCGCGATTCGTTTGGAATCGCAAATATGAGCAGATGTATCAAGTCCTCACCAAACCGCTGACAAAAGAAAATTTCGTCGTTCATGGCGGCCGAGGCTTCGGGAAGTTCTCGTCCAGAATCAGCAACTCACTTTCTGAACGCTAGTTACAAACAATGTCGATCAAGAGGGCAATCGCCGCCGTTCCGTTTCTCAAGCGGATGCTTGTGCCGCTATACGATCGTATGCGAGGTTTGCCGCCGTTGGACGTCGGCGAAATTGATGAGGACACGCTTCGGCGTGCGATCGACAAACCAAATCCGACCATTTTGGAGATCGGTGCAAACGACGGCATGCACACCGTCTGGTTCCGCAAAATATTCCCTGATGCCACGATCCACTGCTTCGAACCCGACGCCCGAGCGATCCAGCGGTTTCATGAACGCGTCGGCAAGGACGCTCCGGGAATTTTTCTTCATCAATCGGCAGTGGGACCGATCAACGGCGATGTCACATTCTATCCAAGCGACAGTTGCAACACGGCAGAAAGAGAATCATTGTGGGATTGCTCGGGGTCATTAAAGCAACCCACCGGTCACTTGGACGTGCACCCAGAAATTGCGTTTGCCGATCCGATCACGATTCCGTCGGTCCGTCTCGATGACTGGCGAGTAAAACATGGCGTCGGGATGATCGATTTTATCTGGATGGATGTGCAGGGCGCCGAGTTAGACGTGTTTTCATCGGCAGCTTCGACTTTGGAATCGACGCGTTATCTGTATACAGAGTACGTCGTCGAGCCATTGTACAAAGACCAACCGACCCTGACGGGATTGGTCGCCGCCCTTCCGTCGTTTCGAATCGTCAAACGGTATCGAAATGACATTCTTCTAAAAAACAGATCGCTTGCTCAATAGCGCCGAATCACTTTTCAGCCGATCGTGTCGGTTCCACCTCGACCAATTGGTGATCCAATGAAAAACACCCTGAGACAACTTGCAAAGCGAACTCCGTTTTATTCAGCCTATCAGCGGTACCGCCAAGAACAGCTGCGCCTTACCACAATCAAGCAACTTAAGAGTTGGGACGCCGAAGACGAACAGCGCAAGGCGTTCTATTCGAATTTCGTCCAACCGGGTTCAATCGTCTTTGACGTTGGCGCCAACCTTGGAAACCGCGCCAAAGTGTTTCTTGCCCTTGGAGCGAAAACGATCGGGGTCGAACCGCAGCCTTATTGCCAAGAAGTTTTGCGGCAAGGCTTAGCGAACAAAGATGGCTTCCACCTCGAGTCTTGTGCATTGGGAACAGAGCCCGGGGAGGCGGAGATGTTTGTCAGCTCCGCTCACACGATCTCGTCGATGTCAAAAGAGTGGATCCAGGATGTGAAAGAGAGCGGCCGTTTCGCAGAACACAATTGGGATCAAACCATTCGTGTCCCCGTCAAGACGATGGATGACATGATTGATCAGTACGGGACGCCGGCTTTCGTCAAAGTCGATGTCGAAGGGTTTGAGTTGGCGGTTGTCTCGGGACTCAGCAAACCGGTCGGTGCAATCTCGCTGGAATTCGTTCCCGAACACCTGGAAAACACCCTGCAATGCGTCGACCGGCTCGCGGCAATTGCCCCGACTAAGTTTCGGTACAGCCTGTGGGACAATATGGAATGGGGGATGGAAGATTGGGTCGGTGCTGATCAGATCAAGCACATTCTGACGCAACTTGACAACGACAAATGGGGGGACCTTTTTGCCCGCACGACCGCGTGATCAGGGGGCGATAGATCCCTCACTGACCCCCTGTCAGGATGGTCGGGGGGCCCCGATCTTCGGATGCAAGCAGTCGAAACGTCTCTGCTTGGTTTCACTTTGAAACTGTAAAAGCAACTCGACAGAAGAGATGTACGAAAAATCACTTTTTTCCGCGTCGCCACTCCCGGCGCCGACTAGCCTGGGGACCTAAGTCGTTTCCTTCGTTGCGGTTGTATCAAACTCCCCGGAAACAGCTTTTTTGACGCTTTAATGCGGGATCGCTAGATTTCCGACGCTTTTCCTAGCAACGGATACGCCGCAGATTTCCCAAACTGTCCATTCTGTCGACTCAAGAAACAACGTTTTTCGGGTTGATGCCCCACCTAAGGTCAATCTTGTGTTTAGTCACCTTCATAAAACTCTGAAATCCAAGGTCGCTTCTCGACGCAAACATCAGTTAAGAGCTCGCCGGCGTGTGTTGCATGAATCACTCGAAAACCGCAATCTGCTGGCGGCGAGTATCTTTTTGGCGAACAACGGGTTCCTTCGTGTGATCGGTGATTCAACGGCTGCCGACCAGATCGCGGTTTCCTTCAATGCGGCTGAAAATCAGTACACGATTTCAAACGATGCACCCATTTCCGTCGTTGCCTTCAACGGTGCTTCGGATGTCGACGGCAACTCCGGCGACAACTCGGCGACGCTGGACGTCGATGACTTCACGGTTGCCATGAACCGGTTGCGTTTCGAGCTTCGCGGCGGAAACGATTCGGTGGAAGTCAACGGATTCAGTTTGAACGGAGAAGGGATTCAAGTCGTCGACGGGGCGGGGACTGATAGCGTCGACATCAATGCCCCGATCGGGACGGGAGCGAATCCGGCGGCGTTCGCCATTATCGATGCAGAGTCGTTGGAAACGGGCAGTGACATTTTCACGGGCGTTTTGGGGATCAATATTTCGGCACCAACAACGTTGTCGGGTGATACGGGGCTAAACTCGACCGGAACGATCTCGCTGAACGATACGGTCGACGGCGGATGGGACGTTTCGGTCGATGGAACGCAGGTGACGGTGTCGGCCGACATTGGTGGCACAACGCCGGTTGCCGGATTCACTGCCAACGCGACTTCAACTCAGGTGGCTATCGGTTCGTTGGGCACGCCGGTGATGGTCAATGCCACCGGCAACGTCTCGCTGACTGGAGTGACCAACGCCAATGTGTCCGGAGATCTCACTGCCGGCGGAAACCTCTCCTTGGCCTCCGCGTCCAACCGCTTGACCTCGGCGGGTTCGATCGTGCTTGCCTCTGGCGGGACGATCGATTTGGACGGCCCCGTTGCCGGCAACGGGGGAACGCCGAATCTGCGTTTGACAACGCCCACCGGTGCGATCGATGCGAACGACGCCATCAGCAATATTGCGGCGTTGGAGATCAACGATGGGGCAATGGGGGTTGGCGCGGACACCGTTACTTTGGGTGGCGCGATAACCGCGGAATCGATTGACATTCGCGCCACGACCCAGGTCAATTCAGACACGGTGGAGTCAAGTGTCGGCGGAATCGCCATCCACAGCCCTCAAATTAACCTCAATCAAGGCGGACCGGGGGCGGTTCGTGTCGCCGGCCCCACGACCATTGTTCTTGATGGATCGGTCGACGCGAGCGGTCGCGATTTGAATATCGAGGAGGGAACGTCCCTCGACGTTTCAGGCATCATCACAGCCGCTCAGCTTCAGATCGCAAGCACCGCGCCCTTTGCGACAGTCTCACTCCAAGGCGGAGCGAACACGACCGGCTTTAGTATTACCGGAACGGCGATTTCGGTCGGCGGGGACATCTCTTCCAGCGTCGACAATGGCTCTTTCCAGGGTCCCGTCACGGTGGTCAATGACGTGGCGATTTCGTCGGCGGACATCCTCTTTTTGGACAGCGATATCAACTCCGACGCCGGCAATCGCACGCTCGAATTGAGCGCCGAAAACCAGCTATCGATGCTCGGTGGTGCCGAGGTCGGCACGGGGACTCCGTTCGGCAATGTCAACCTTGGCGCGGGTGGGGATTTGACTCTCAACGCGGTAACCGCACAAGACACCGCGACGATTCGCGGGGGGCGAATCAGCGCGACGGACACGATCATGGCGGACATCGTCGAGTTGTTGCCTTTCGTTCCGACGGAAGACCTGGAGGTCTACAATCAGAGTTCAGCGCCCGGAACAGCAGTCAATGCGATTGACCTGTCGATTTTGGGAACCGTCGCCCCAGCATCCGAGTTGCGGATTGGCAACGGTGACACCGGCACTGTCACTTTCTTCAACGACAACTCGACTCAGACGACGCTGGACCTTTCTTCCATTCCATTGACGACCGCGACGGCGGACAACATCTCGGTGCAAGAGAAGATCAACGCGGGGGCAAACGATCTGACAATGCGGGCGGGAGCTACCCTGGCGTGGACGGGACTGGGGAGCGTGACGGCGGCTGGAACGCTGACCATCGAGCAAACGGACATCAGCGGCAACCTGGTCGTCAACGGCCCGATGCGCGACATCGGCGACGCCGTTGTCTGGAGCCCTGGATTGGACGTCGTTGTTGACGGCAATGGCGGAAACGTCGAATTTACGTCCGAAGTTGGAGGCGATACCCTTGGCAGCCTGACGGTTTCCGACACCAATCTCCTCTCTCTGAACCATCCGACCTCAGCATCGTTCACAAATGGAATCGATATCACGGCGGTCGGCGTGAACGTCAACGGAGGCTTGGTCAGCCGACTCGGTGATGTCACGATCGACGGTGACTTGAATCAAACCGGGCCCACGGAACTTGTCGCCGGAAACGGTCAGTCGGTGGAGATCGACGGGAACGTCAATGGAGGTGGCGAACGGGTTCGCGTCAGAAGCTTTGTCCGCACAGCAGGCTTGGATACCGTGACGCTCGGCAACATTACCAATGCGTCAGATGTGCTGCTCAGCCAGTCGCCCGCGACGACGGCCAATCTTGGTGGCGCCGACGTGACCGGAGGGATCAGTGTCCGTGCGGCGACGATCAACACGCAGGGAGTGTTTACCGCCCAAGACGGCAACTTGCACTTCCTCGGCAACCTGGTGCTGGCAGGAAACACCGCGTTGAATCACGAGTCGGCGACCAACAACGTCTTCATTGTTCAAGGGACAATCGACGGCGCGTTCGACTTGGACGTGGACAGCTTGAATGCTCAATTCTCGATGACCGGCGAAGTGGGAGGCACCACCGCCCTGGCAAACCTGATCATCGAGACGACCAATGCCGGTGCGAACACGTTCCAACCGATTACGGTCGTTGGCAATTTCGAATGGACTGCCGGCGGTCGAATCATCATTCGTGCAGACATCACCGCGGGCACGATGATCGACATCACATCGACCGGCGGAACCGTCCAGCTTCGAAACGGAGCCACGCTCAACGCCCCGATCGTCAACGTGACCCCTTAAGTCGGTACCGCCGAGACTTCGCAGCGACGCTCGTCAGAGGGTGGAGTGGTCCACGCTCCACCGTCTGACGCCGGTCGCTCCGTCGGATCAGCAATTCACGGCAAATCGACTGGCCGCCCGGATTGCTATTTGAACCTTGTCCAGCTGAAGTGACAAAACCAGCAGAAATTGATCCATCCGTGCGTGTCGCCGTCGTGATGGGATGTCACAACGGCGGTCCAGCGGTTGCGGATACCGTGCGATCGATTCAAGGTCAGACACTGAGCAGTTGGGAGTTGGTCATCGTCGATGACGGATCCGATGACGCAACGGCGACTCTCTTGGACGAACTCGCCGAAGACGACTCTCGCATTCGCGTGATCCGCCAAGAACAAGCGGGGCTGACCAACGCTTTGATCGCAGGCTGCCGGGCGACGAATGCTGAGTATATCGCGCGCCAGGATGTTGGCGATCGCTCGTTGCCGGAGCGGTTGGAAACCCAGGCCCGTTTTTTGGATGACCACCGAGACGTAGTCGTTGTCGGCAGCGGAATCCAATGGATCGGGCCTCGCGGCGAGATGCTGGGCAACTGGGTGCGAAATCAAAACGCCGAGGAGATCACGTCCGAGCTGGCCGAAAACGGAACGGGGTTCGTGCATCCGTCGGTCATGTTTCGCCGTGAAGCCTACGAACGCGCCGGAGGCTATCGAACGCAATTTCGTTTCGCACAGGACCATGACCTGTGGTACCGAATGGCGGAAATCGGAAAACTCGATTCTTGTCAGGAGATTCTGTTTGAATATCGAATCGACATTGCGGGAATCAGCCCCGAAAACCGGAATCGTCAACACCGACTGGGGGAAATCGCACGCAAATGCTATTTCGCTCGAAAAAAAAGCCAATCCGAACAGGCGTTGCTGGACGAGGCACAGCAGGTTAGCTGGGACGCGATACCGGCCAACAAGGATTCGCGTCGCCGCGCGATCGGTCAGGCCGCTTACTTCGTCGGCAGCCAGTTGTATGCAAAACGGGACCGCCGCTGCAAACAGTACCTTGCCATGGCACTGAGAAAGGGTGCGATGCCGGTACGCGCGATGATCAAGTATGGACTGGCAACCTTGTTGCGTTTCCCCGTCGGGCCTTCGAGAGAGGCGGAAGACATCTTGGCGACTACCGACGACGTGTCTTCGGCTGCAAGTCGCTAACTGCCACGGCCAACCGAGAACTCCAGTCTGTGCCTCCAAACTGATTACCTTCCGCGAAAACTTTCATGTCACTCAAGTCCCTGATTCAATCCTGCCTGTCACCTCTTGGCGTCGAGATCCGTCGTGTTGCCGATCCGACGTTGCCCTTGCTGCATCAGTTCACACTCGACGGAAAGCAGCGTCGATTCTGGTTGACCAATCCGTTCACGAAATCCTGGTGGCACAAGCCTGAGATCCAGATGAATGGGGAACTCTCGGAACTCAAACGTTTGTGCACGCCTTCCAGTCGTGTCCTGGAAATCGGGGCGCATCATGGGTTGATGACGATCTTGATGGCGGATTGTGTCGGAACGGATGGACACGTCTTCGCGGTCGAGGCGAGTGCAGATAACGCCTTCGTGCTCGATGCGAATTGTTTTCAAAATCGACTCTCCAACGTCAGTACTTGGTTCACGGCCATCGGCAGAACCGCCGGAACGGCAAGATTCGGAGGAGAATCCTTGGCGGCATCAAGTGGGATCGTTCGTGAAGTCCCCATGGTCACAGCCGATCAGTTCTGCGATTCCAATGCGGGCGACCGAATCGACGTCCTCAAAATCGACGTCGAAGGATTCGAAATGGAAGTCCTGCAAGGAGCCGCGCACCTGCTTCAGCAACGACCCAAGCTGGCCCTGGAGCTTCACGTCGATCTGTTGGTCGACGCGGGCAGTAGCGCAAAAGAGGTCTGGGACCTGCTCGAAACCTCTGGAATGTTTCAAGACCGAAAGACGACAATGTTGACTCGTCCGAATTGGAACGACATCAGGCCCGTGAATGATTTCAATGATCTTCCGACATCTGGGGTCGTCAATCTGTTCGTCAGTTAGCAACCCGTCGCGGTTGCTGGTTGTTGGACGGGCTGATTCTTCCGAAATGATTTGCAGAAAGTGACCAACCGAGAACTACCGATTTCGATCGTCATCCCCACGTATCGTCGTGAGGGCGTGCTGATCGACACGATTGATTTTCTGCTCAAAATGCGTCCGTCGGCGGCCGAAATCCTGGTCGTCGACCAATCGCCGACACATGAACCGGATACCGAACGTCGACTTACAGCGCTTCATCAGGAGCACGAGATCCGATGGGTCCGGCTAGCCGAACCCTCCATTCCCAAGGCGATGAACCACGGTTTGCGGTTGGCCAGCCAGACTTTGGTGCTGTTTCTTGACGACGACATCACGGCCAATGACGACCTCGTGCAACGCCATTTCGAGGCTCACTCGCTGCACTCCGATGCCGACGCGGTTGTCGGGCAGGTGCTGCAACCCGGGGAGATCCCTCGAGATGCCCAAGCAATGGGTGACCGCAACGGGCTGCGGGCGGATTTCGAGTTTCCTTTTTATTCAACCCACGGTCAGTGGATTTCCAACGTGATGGCGGGCAACCTCTCGGTGCACCGTGAATTTGCATTGGCGATCGGTGGTTTTGACGAGAACTTCTGCGGTTCGGCTTTTCGGTTCGAATCCGAATTTGCACGCAGAGTCGTTGCCGGGGGTGGGCGAATTTGGTTTTGTCCGGAAGCCAGTATCGATCATCTTCGTGCCGAGCGTGGGGGCACCCGAAGCTCGGGAACTCACCTGACCAGTGCGGATCCTAAACATGGAATCGGCGATCACTATTATGCCTTTCTGCACGGTCGCGGCATGGAACCCTGGTTGTACTGCGTACGGCGCCTATTCCGTGAAGTCCGAACGAAGTTTCACTTGACCCATCCCTGGTGGATTCCGATCAAGTTTGTTGGAGAACTGCGCGCGTTTTGGTCCGGGCGAAAACTTGCCCAACACAAACGCCGAGAACTCGGTGAGACCATCCAAATGCGACCCAATCATTCGCCGTGAATCGATCCAACAAGAATCAAGTCCCGAAAGTCGCGTTTGTCACCAGTCATCCGATTCAGTACCAGGTTCCGGTGTTCCGTCATTTGCACGCCCGAACCGACTTGGATTTTCAAGTACTCTTTGCGATGCTGCCCGATGCCGCCGCTCAGGGCGCCGGATTCGGCGTCGAATTCGAATGGGACATTCCGCTGCTCGAGGGATACGAGTACGACGTCCTGGAAAATGTCTCGACGAATCCTGGCCTGACCCATTTCCGTGGGTGCGATACGCCTGGCATCAAGGACGAATTGCGGCGTCGTGAAATTGACGTCGTGATTGTCAACGGATGGGTGGTGAAGACCTGTATTCAAACGTTGCGTGCGTGCAACCAAATGCAGATCCCCTGCATCGTTCGAGGAGAAGCCAACCGGCTCCGTCGGAGGCCATGGTGGAAACGTATGCTGCAACGGCAACTGGTTCGCCGCTACGACGCATATTTGCCTATCGGAAAGGCGAATCGCGAATTTTACCGCAGCTACGGAATTGACGAGGAGCGAATGTTTGACTCCCTGTACTGCATCGAAAACGAACGATTTGCCCGCATCTCCGAGTCCACGGAAGATGATCGCCAATCCTTTCGTCGACGGTGGAACCTGCCTGAAGATTCTGTCTGTTTCCTGTTTTGCGGAAAATTCGAAGCCAAGAAACACCCATTCGAACTCGTGGAGAGTTTTTCGAGAGCGTTTCGGTCCGGCAAGGAATCAAACAGGATGCACTTGCTGATGGTTGGGGATGGGGAACTGCGCTTGCGTTGTGAGCGGTTGGCCGCCGAACACAATCTTCCGGTGACATTTACAGGGTTTCTAAATCAATCGGAGATCGTTGCGTCCTACACGGCCGCTGACTGCCTCGTTCTGCCGTCTGACCACGGTGAGACTTGGGGCCTGGTCGTCAACGAAGCGATGGCATGCGGCCGCCCCGCGATCGTTAGCGACCAAGTCGGTTGCCGAGACGACTTGATCATCGAGGGGGAGACCGGTTTCTCATTCGCATTCGGAAACTGGGACCAACTCGCGTCACTCTTACAACGGGCGTCAGGCGACGAAGTCGATCTCAGGAAAATGGGTGCCGCGGCTTGTCGACGAATCGCCGACTATTCCCCGAAAAATGCGGCCGAGGGTATCGCCCGAGCGGCGAGAGACATGTTTTCAAAAGCGAACCATGAACGTCGTACTGGTTGAGACAGCCTTGCCCGGCTCAAAGGGCAGCATGCGTCGGTACGCCGATCTTGTCGAAGCGGCGTTCTCCGACGACAACGGCGTGCAAATTCAGCGCGTTTGCGTCGCCCGCAACGTTCGGATTTTGCCGAGCAAGCTGCGTACTTTGGCACACCATGCATCGGTCATTCGCAACGGCCGACGGTTGGCCAAGTGGCACACCGGTGATCTTTTTCATGTCATCGATGGTAGCCACGGGTATCTTGCCAAAATCCTGCGTCACCGCCAAACCGTCATGACGGTTCACGATGTCATACCGAAACTGCAATGCCTTGGACGTTTTGGCGTTCCCAAACCTGGCAGGCTCTCGCGCAGGATCATCGACTCCGCAGTCGATGGCCTCGGCTATGCGAAACACCTGATCTTTGACAGTCGGTCAACGCGTCAAGACTGCAACGATCTGGGAGTTCCCTTGCGCGGCAATGATTCCATCGTGTTTCCGCCATTGGAGCGTCAATTCAGTGTCGACGAAGCGGTCCCTCGTACCGAAATGGGCCGCCCTTCGACGGAAAGCTATTTGTTTCACATCGGCAACAACGGTTTTTACAAGAACCGAGAGGGTGTGATCAATGTATTCTCGAAAGTCGCCGCCTCCATTCCACACCGCCTTGTCATGGCGGGGCCCCCGCCGACTGCAGCCCACCAACAGCTTGCCCGCCGATTGGGGATTGATGACCGGATCGATTTTGAATGTGACCCATCCGATGCTCGCGTGAGAGAACTCTATCGTGGTGCAGATGCCCTTGTTTTTCCCAGCATCTACGAGGGTTTTGGTTGGCCTCCCATTGAAGCAATGGCCATGGGTTGCCCGGTGGTTTGCACCGACGGAGGTTCACTGGCCGAAGTCGTTGGGGAAGCGGCGATGGCATCAGCGGTCGGCGACGACACGACGATGGCAGCGAATCTGCTTCAGGTGTTGTCCGACCGCAGTGTCGCGGACCGCTTGATTTCCGCTGGCCTGGGGCACGCCAAAGGATTCGGCATGATCGCGTTCAGGTCAAAGCTGGAACGAATTTACCGAAGCGTTGTCGGAGACGGAATCGGCATGGAAACTTCAGCCAGCATTCATTACGATCATCGGCCATGATCACGTCGGCCTATTTTGGTGTCCTCGCTGTCGCGTGCCTGATTGCGTTTATCAATTGGCATCAAGCGGTTTACTGGGCCATCGCGTTGGACTTCGCACGCGACCCGGTGCGCAAACTTGACCCGAACGAGTCCGTTCTCATTACGATCAGCGTCCTCATTTTATGGGGCTGCATTTCGATCGCGGCATGGGTCGAATCGAGGGGTTGGGTCAAGGCGACGCTCCGCGAACACCCGATGATTCACAGTGCATTGCGTTTCATGGCGATCGCATTGGTGCCCGGTTGCATCATGTCATTGGCGCTCTACGCGGACGGATACAAGATGGTTGCGTTGGGAGTTGTATCCTACCTGGCACCGGCGGCTGGAATCATGCTTGGATACTTGATCGCGTTGCGTCCGGACCGGATCAGACGCTTTTTGCAGTTCTACTGCGTGGTCAACGGAGTCGCATTGATCGGCGTTCTTGCCGAGTATTCGCAGGCAAATTGGCCGGCAATCGGCGGGCTGAGAGGCATGAATTGGATTCGCTACTCGGGCAACGAAACGGTCGAATTGATCGGAGGTTTTTATCGCAGCCCGGACATCATGGGCCTACACGCCGCCCAGGTGGTGATGTTCGCGTTGACACTTGCGACCTACGCCCGGCGGCGTCTCACGCCACTGTGGCTCGCATTGGCGGTTTTCGGAAGTCTTTGCTTGTTGCTGTCCGGTCGACGCAAAATGCTTGGCATGCCACTTGTTTTCCTCGCCTCACTGGCGTTGCTGTGCCACCTCCGTGCCATTCGTCGTTTTCGACAGGCGGCCATTCCAGTTGTCGCAAGTGCCGCATTGGCAGCCGGCATCTATCTTGTCAGTACGGAAGACTACGTCAGCACTGAATACATGAATTACGCGAGCACGCTTTTCACAGAGGGTGCGGAGCGGTACACCGAAATCGTATCAGGTTCGATTGCCAGCACCATCGCGCAATCGGGGCTGGTCGGTGAAGGGATCGGATCGGCGACCCAGGGAGCCTATCATTTTGTTGGCGAGCACAGAGACCCTTTTGCAAGAGATCTCCACAGGGGATGGCAAGAAGATGGGGTGAGCCGCGTGTTTCGCGAACTCGGGGTCTTCGGTGTCGCATTCGTGCTATTGGCCGGATGGGCGTTAACAATGGGATTGAGAGACGCCGTGACGCAAACTCCTGCGCATTGGCGCGATGCAGTCCTACAGCTTTGTCTGATCTCAATCGTCGTCGCGAATCTGGCGTCGTTCACCGTCTCGCACCAACAATACAGCGGCGATCCACCATCGGCGCTGCTGGTGTTGATCATGTTGGGATTTGTCTTGGCGCTAAGTCCGACACGCAGCATTCGCGCTTTACGCAGACTCCCGGGATTCCAGTGAGAACGGATCGAGCGGACGGCCGATGAACCAAGTGAAACATGTGGATGTGATCGCTGAGAATCGGAAATCACGAAAGTGGTCGACACGAGAGTTGCTTGGCCGATTGCTGTGGTCGTTTCTGTCGCCTCTGTTTCGGTATTCCCCACGACTGCTTTGGGGATGGCGACGATTTCTGCTTCGTCTGTTCGGGGCAACGATCGGACAGCAAGTTCACATTGATCCCTCCGCAAAGATCTTCATTCCGTGGAATCTGCGAATCGGCGATTGGTCTTCGGTCGGATTCGACTGCCTGTTGTACAACCTCGGCCCGTTGGTCATCGGCGACAGGGTTACTTTGTCACAGCGATCGCATTTGTGCGGAGGCAGTCACGATTACTCCGATCCGACGATGCCGCTGATCAAGGCGTCCATCACCGTTGGGAGTGGGGCGTGGATTTGCGCCGACGCATTTGTCGGACCGGGAGTCACCGTCGGTGACGGCGCGGTAGTTGGAGCCAGGGCGTGCGTCACCAAAGACGTCTCACCGTGGAAGGTCGTCGCCGGAAATCCGGCGCGAGAAGTAGGCCAGCGTGTGATGGACAGCCAGTGAGTGAAGAAACACAACAGACCGAAAACGCGAGTTCGAGAAATTCGGGGGTGGGACTACCCATTACGATTTTGATCGCCGCTCGTAATGAGGAAAAGAATCTTGCACGTTGTCTAAGCGTTGCCAATCGCGTCGAACGGGTGATTGTGGTCGACTCGGACAGTACGGATCGAACAGCCGAAATCGCGTCGCAACACGGAGCCGAGGTGGTGGCGTTTTCGCACGCAGGTGGATACCCCAAAAAGCGACAATGGGCACTCGACACACTTGAAATCCGGACGCCATGGGTTTTGTTTCTGGACGCCGATGAGTTCATTCCGAGCAAGCTCTGGGATGAAATTCGCAGTGCAATCACCGCCGAGTTTCCCAAAGACGGGTATCTGATCCGAAAGGGGTTTCACTTCCTCGGGCGGCGGATGCGACACGGGGGTTTCTCCCACCGTGCAGTGCTGTTGGTTCGCTACGGCAAGGCCCGGTTTGAGAGACTGATCGAAGTTCCCGGCGACACGCTTGACATGGAAGTCCACGAACGCGTCATCGTGGACGGTCCGGTCGGTGAACTGCCAACACCCTTGATTCATGAAGACTTCAAGGGACTGGAAGCGTATATCGATAAACACAATCGATACTCGACTTGGGAAAGCCACCTCAGGTATCAATTATTGACAACCGGACGCTACGGCGAAGACACCGTCGAACCACGTCTGTGGGGCAACGAGCAAGAGCGTCGCCGCTGGCTCAAAAAGTTGGCGGTGCGACTGCCGCTAGAGCCCTGGCTGTGGTTTATCTACCACTACGTCTGGCGACTTGGTTGCCTGGAAGGACGGCCAGGCCTGATTGCTTGCCAAATCCGTCGTCAGTACATCGCCAATGTGCGAGCGAAGGTTTGGGAACGGATCCAATCAAGCGGGGAGTGATGACAGAGTGTACGGACACGACATTTCAGCAACAGGATTGGATCGATTCAATAACATGGATTCGTTTTGCGGACGAAATCTGCAACACAGCGTAGTCGATTAGATCTCAAAATTGATGTTTGGGTGTCGCGCAAAGGGCAGGCTCTACGGCTTGCCCTTTTTTCGTTCAGTGAAGACTCGAATGCCGCGATTCACCTATCGCCCCCGCTCTAACGCGGAGAAGCATTTTTCCCTGTGTTTCTTTCGGGTTTAGCGGCAGGGCGCGAGCCCTCCGGTTCTTCCTCGTTGCCAAAACACCGGAGGGCTCGCGCCCTACCGCAAAAAAACGCTTCACAGCGTAGCCCCCGCTCCTGTCAGGTGGGTGACTTTAGAACTGAAGACCACACCGCCCGCACAGGGGGGGCGTGATGCGCGACGTCAAGGTTGGGGCCAGATAAACAATCTGGAAGCTTTGATCCGGTTTGTGGGAGTCACTGAAAAAAACTGGCCCCACGACTTCGTTTCCGCGTCCAACGTTCCGCTCTTGGAGCAGCTTCCGTTTGCAACCATTCTGCTGCTTTAATGGAAATTGGTATTTTTGCATGTTGTCGATTCGAATGATTTGCGCGTTAATTGAAGGGGAATTGATCGTTCCCAAGACGAACAGTCGCTGCACCACGACCGAACAACCGGTACGTTTGTGAGGGAAGTCCCTAGCGAAAAACGACCGCGAGTTCGTGCAAACTGAATTTTTGCGAGCTAGTCTGTTCGTTTTGCTCATCAACACGTCAGCCACTCACTACCAGACCACTGTCTCATGCTGGACCAGGCATCACCTCATTCAGCGATCCAAGACGCAAATGGATCGGCGGATTTACTCCCGGAGCATCATGGTGAGTCCATTCTAGCCGTGTTTTGGCGGTTCAAGCCATTGATCCTGGTGCTGGTGATCATCGGGACGGGAGTCGGCTACTGGCGATACCACGAAAAGCCGACGACCTACCGGGCGACTTCGCAGTTAATGTTCAAAAGCGATACGCCGATTTCATTGGATTCCAACACCGGAATCGTTCGCGGCGGTATCCCCAGCGGCAAGCTGATGCAATCGCTGATCACGTCCGATGCCATCGTCGGTCGAGTTGCGTCCAATCCGGAAGTGAAGTCGATTCCGTCGTTGGAGTCCAGTACGGAAAAGCAGATTGCTGCGATGGTTCGCAGCGGGATCCATTTTCAAACGTTGACGGACCAGAGTGATTCGCGGGATCGGATGATTGCCGCTCTCAACTTTGACGGCCGCGATCCCCAGCTCTGCGTCGCCACCGTCAACGCCGTCAGCCAGGCGATCAGCCAGCACTTCGAACGCGAGCGCCAATCGACGATCAACGAAGTCGGCGAATTGGTTCGCAACGCGATGGACAAGCTGATCCGCGAACAGAAAGACCTGGAAAGCGAATACTTGACGTTTCGCGACAACGCGGACTTGGAGTGGAATGTTGAAGGTCAAGCCATCAACCCGTATCGAGAACGACAATTCCAGTTGCAATCCTATCGAACGGAACTGGAGCATAAGAAACGGGAACTCAACAGCGACCTTCGCTTGGCCATCAACACTCGCAAACTACACCGCGACCCGGTTCTGGTGGCACAGATCATTGGCCACCTGGGAAGCGTCGTGGATGAGTTCGAACCGCTGCGGCAGATCGTCGGCCCCGGCAACACGGCCCCGGATGACTTGACGTTGAAGAAGCTGGAAGTCGAACGGGCTTTGATTCCGTTGCAGATCAAACGCGATCAATTGGAACTGGCCTACGGTGCGTCGCACCCCGAAGTGAAATCGATCGCCATGCAGATCGAAAGCTCGCAGAACAAGCTCAATGAGCTCAACCAACAAATGTCCGAGCGGATCGCCGAGTTGCGAGCCCAGTCCCAGCGGGTCGATTATGACAAGGCGGCGAGGGAGGCTCGTGACGAACGCGCCCGAATGGCCGTCGATGCCTACATCCGCGGACTGGAAGCACAACTGACGGTGCTGGCCCAGGACATGAGTGACATCGACTTGCAAATCGAAAAACAGAAAGACGAAGCAGACAAGCTCAAGATCGTGGAGGAACGAGACGCCTCGTTCAACCGCCAAATCGAAACGATGCGTGGCTTGGAAACGCAACTGGAGCAACAGCTCGCGGCACTGAACTTGGCCGATGTCAAAGGCGGGATTCTCGTCGAACCGTTGCTGGACACCGGCCAAGCGTATGAAACCGGACCCGATCTGAAAAAGGACCTCGTCCTGTTCGGCATGTTGGGGCTGGGATTGAGCGGGCTGCTGGCGATGATCTTCGAAAGCACCGCCAAGATGTTCCGCAGTGCCGAAGAGATCCAACGCGAGTTGCGCCTTCCTGTGTTGACGCACATCCCACTGGACGAGGGCCGGATTCAACAAGGCAAGGGGCTGGTCGATTCCGAGATCGCCAAGCTGGACCCGAAACTGTCGGTCGTTCATCGCCCCTATTCCCCCGCGGCGGAAGCCGTGCGTGGGGTGCGGACGGCGATGCTGTTTGACCGTCGGCAATACAACAGCAAAGTATTTCAGATCACCAGTCCGCTGCCGGGCGATGGCAAGAGCACGTTGGCGGCCAACGTCGGCTGTTCGGTCGCGCAATCCGGTAAACGGACTTTGTTGATTGATTTGGATCTTCGCAGCCCTCGGCTGTCGCTGCGATTCAATTTGGAAGCCAAGACCGGGCTGACGAATGTGCTCAACGGCGAACTCGGACCGGCCGAAGCGGTGCACCAGTCGCCGATCGAAAATCTGGACATCCTGCCCTGCGGTCCGTTGCCGGCAAACCCCGCCGAAGCATTGACGCTGGCCGAATTGGCCGAAGTTTTCCAGTGGGCGCGCGATAACTATGACTTTGTGATCGTTGACACGCCGCCGCTGTTGATGGTCAGTGATCCGGCCGTCGTCACAACCTACGTCGACGCCGCGATGTTAGTGATGCGTATCCGACGACGTTGCAAGCCGAACGCCAAAGAAGCGATTTCGATGTTGCGAGCTGCCGGGGCCCGTGTCATGGGCGTCGTGGTCAACGAGATCGACGATGTCAGCGGCGGAGCCTCCTACAAGAGCAGCGCCAGCGGCAGCTACCAATCGATCGGCTATGGTTACGGCGACAAGTATCGTCGACGCTACCAGCAGGAAGCCAAGACCCAAGACACCTATGTGGTCAAAGGCAGACACGCTTCCGATCCTGGGGCGATGCCCGGCGCCCCAACCGGGCCCGTCGGCGAACCGGGGGCCTACGAGCGGGAAATCACGGATTCCGAAATCACGGATTCCTTTGCCCCGACCGTCGTCCCCGAGCGACGTCGGACCAACGTCCGGTCGTAATCCCTTCCTCCCCGCGTGAACCGCATGACAGACCGATCCGGAAGCCGACCGAAGGGCAAATCCATGTCCTTGGGTGCTATGTCCTGGGGCACAAAGAGCATCGGCTCTCTCGCCGTCGTTCTGCTGGTCGGCGTTTACACGGTCGCTGGGCCCCATCTGAACGATCGGTTCGGCTGGCAGCTTCCCGGCTTGAATCAGCAAGCCGACGCCGACGCGACCGCTCTGGCGCCGGAGCCGACCCCGACCCCGGCGCCGATCCCATCGTCGCACGGTCCCTCCGCAGACGACCACCAGGACGCCGGCGATTCCAACGCCGATCTGCACTACGGGTTGCTCCGTGAGATTCGTCCAAACGTGTTCCGTTCGCCGGAAGGGTTGCAGTACGTCCCGGGCAGTGCGGAAGGCCACCGGTTGGAGCATCTGCGTCGCCACACCCAGGACATGCCCTCTCGACCCGGGAAACATGGCGTCTTTGACGGCGGCATGGAAGGCGCGTTGGTGACCATCGACGATGCTTACGAACGGGCCCAAGCGAATCAACGGTCGACAAAGCAAACCGATCGGGATCGAACCATCTATACCGTCGACATGGAGCGGCGGGTCGGTTACGTCGGTGGCCGCGAGGGCAAACGCCAAAACCATCCGATCGCCCGTCGCGTCAAGTTGGTGCTCGAAGACACCATCGTGATCACCGCGTACCCGTTGTAACGCAACGATGAACCACGACCACGAACAAGACGCCGATCAAGGGGCGTTCGCATCACTGCCGCCGCACGCACCGCCTTCAGGACCACTTCACTCGATCGCGATCTGTCCGATCTGCGGCGGCGGGTTGTGCGGTATTCGGATCTGCACCGGGGACGATCCGACCGAACCGTTGACCGATCGCGGTTTTGTGATGTGCGACGAATGCGAAGCCGTCTGGATGCAACCCGATGTCCAAACGGAACATCGCTACGTTGATGCCCAGAACTCGGCTTGTCCTGTTTGTCAGGCGGGACTTTGGACAGCGAGCCGCTGGGCCGATCGCGCGGACGTCCAACGGCTGGGGTGGAGCGATCGGATCGACGCCAGTCTGGATGGCGAGTCCGGGTGCTAGTGGGCTGTCGATTTTGTGAGCCGCGACGCGTAAGCGGCCGGGCACTGCGACGCGGCCCGGGGCCTTACGGCCAGCGGCTCACCATTGACTCAGCAGATCCCGACTAAAACGACAGGCCGGTAGTGGGATGCGTCAGCGGGCGGCGCGTGGTGACAACACCTCGCGCGCCACTGGCTAACGCCACGTGCCGGTATTCCATGCGAACCGCCGACAGGCCGGGAAGCTCTCCCACCTGACGGTTACCGTGAAACGTACTTGACCAGGGTCACGTTTCGCGCTGCCGAATCGATGAAGACTTCATCCATCACACTGGTCAGCAGCAACATGCCGCGTCCGCGTTCGTCCGAAAAACTTTGTGGGGTCCCCGGTAGCGGGGCGTGATGAATCGACTGGCCCGAACCTTCATGAGCGACCACAAATCTCGCTTCCCGACGGGTGACTTCTAATCGCACGGTCGCGATCCGCTCGGTCATCGCTCTCAACGACTCGTCCTCCAGCTTTTCTGCCACCAGTGCCCGCGTGTAGTCGATCGACATCGGCGTGGAACGGACGGGTTGTTCGAAATTGCCGTGGATGATGGAGTGTGTGATCAAATAGTCGAGCGCTTCGGCGATTCGAATTCGGTCGCTGGTGTGCAGCACGTTCATCGCGGCCAGCAACCGAACGATCAGGCTGACAAGCGGTGTGATTCGCTCGATCGAGCAATCGAGCACAAAATCGAACGTGGTCGGCGTCAGCGCTCCCTTCAAGTAAAGCGATTGGGCGTTCGCTTGGGCAAAGGCCGTGATTCGGTTCACGATATCCGGCAGCAGGATTCCGACGTGGTCCTTGGAGATGTAATTGGCAGCGCCCACACCCAGCGCTTCGGCGGCCAAGTCCTCGTTGCCGAATGCTGTCACCAGGACTGCCGGGACGAGCGAGCATTCGGTGCGCATGGCCCGAATCAACTCGACCCCGTTCATCTCCGGCATCTGCATGTCCGTGATGACTAAATCCGGCGTGTGCTCCCGCAGCGACGCCAGCGCCTCCAGGCCATTGCTTGCCGTCCGAACCCGCAATCCTTGCTGATGCAAAACCGACGTGATCAAAGCGATCTGGGTGGCGCTATCGTCGACGACAAGGATGTTCGGCATGGCAGGGTACTTGAGAAGGTGTCAGAAGAGCCATCACCGATGATAGCGAACCGCCGGCGAGCATTGTCAGAGGGGCGGGGCAAAAACTGACCCGCCACAGGGTTTCGGGCCTGCAACCGGCACGATCGGAATCCATCGCGCGAGTGCGATCGCGTCATCGGCCCTCAAAATCGCGCTGGCCCGGCGGCGCGCTCCAAAGACCCTGGGGCACGAAGAGAAACGTTGCCCGCGGCGTCGGTCCAGTGTGTTGCAAATTTTCGCAAACTTTTGTCGAGAACGCCGCGCCCTCACCCCCCGCATAATCCCCCCCTACTATGATCAATCCCTTGATGGGGTGTGGGGGACGTGAAACGGGGGGCTTCGGACTGGGACGAGCCGAGCCCTTCCTCGCGGCGGGAAACACCAGATGCAGGGCGGAATCGATGACGAAATTCAGGCGGTGGATAACGAACTCGGGACGGAGATCGTTTCAGAACCAGGGGACCAACGATCGCGCGGCCAGTCGCCGGCGGCGGATGTTGGCCGAATCACTTGAAGACCGCCGCGTCTTAGCCGCCACCGTCCCTCTGATCGAAAGTTTCGAAGTGGCCGATTTGGCTGCGCTGACCGATTGGACGTTCGCGACCACGGGGGGCGGGACCGTCGGTCTGGACACCGCCTCGGCGGCCCAGACCGGAACCACCTCGCTGCGCTTTGATACAACAGCCAGTTTTTCCAACGTCAGGTCCGACGCGGTACTGGAACTCGACCTTTCCGGTGTTTCCACCGCGACCGATTTGACGTTCGACTTTTGGATGAAACGGCTCAACTCGTCGACCCACCAGGGCTTCTTCATGCAGATCGACGCCAGCGGCGACGGCAGCACCTGGACGACTTTGTCGCCCTCCCTTCAACCGGTCGGCAACGTCTGGATCCACTACGTCTACGACCTGGACCAGCGTCTTGCCGACGCCGGCGTCGCGCTGGACAGCGACGTTTTCTTGCGGCTGCGGCACGCATCCTACTTCACGACGCACGAATCCATTGTCGACGACGTCCGCGTCGGACAATTCGGAGACCTGATCGGGCCTGCGGTCGAGACGATTTCGCCGAACTCGATGACGACCGGACCGGTTTCGTCGGTCGACGTGACGTTTTCCGAGCCCGTCGACGCCACAACCTTCAACGCGGCCGACGTCGCCTTCACTTCCGCTGACGGCTCGCCGCTTGCCTTGGTCGGCGATCCGGTCGACAGCGGCAATCAGACGACGTTCACGCTGAACTTTGATGCGGCTCAAACCCTGAACGGCACCTATCACGTTCACATTGATTCCGACGTCACCGACATTGCCGGCAATCGGATGAATCAGGACGGCGACGAAGTCAGCGGCGAAACGATTGGCGATGATGACTTCATGGGAACGTTCGAGATCGGGCCCACGATCGCACAATCGATCCCCTATTTTCAAGACTTCGAGGTCGCCGATCTTCAATCGCTCGATGGCTGGAGTTTCCACGCCGTGGGCGACGGTTCAAGCACACTCGATACGGCGCTAGTGAAAGCCGGCAGCACTGCGTTACGAACGACCGGTGGGGGATACAGCGGTGAAAACTTGATCGAATTGCACCTGAACCTTCAGAACAAGGCCACTGCGACGGACCTGGTTCTGGATTATTGGGCGGCACGGGGAGGGCGGGGCGTCCATAGCCCAGGATCACAGATTGTCGCAAGCAACGACCGAATCACCTGGACCGACATTTTCACGCCGGAGCTTCCCGTCCTCGGTCGATACCAAAATTATTTCATCGACCTCGACGCCGAACTTGACGCCGCCAAGATCAGCCGCAATTCCGATGTCTACTTGCGATTCGAACGAAGTAGTTTTTCCAACGAGTCGATTTCATTCGACGACCTGCGAATCGCACAGCGTGATGGCGACGGTCCCTACGTTACCGCGATTTCACCCGCGACAGCCACCACCGGCCCGCTCAGCCAGATCGACGTGACCTTCAACGAAGCGATCGACGCAGCGAGTTTTACCGTCGACGATCTTCAGATTCTCGACATCGGCGGCAATCAAGTCCTGCTGAGCGGCGATCCGGTCGACAGCGGTGACCAAATGACCTTCACGCTGAATCTGGCGACGCCACAAAGCGTCAAAAGCAATTATCGCCTGACGATCGGTCCCGACGTGCTGGACGTTGCCGGCAACGGCATGAATCAAGATCGCGACCAGATCAACACCGAACCCACCGAGGACCGATACCAAACGGACGTGGTCGTCGGCCCGGCAACACCTCAATCGATTCCCTATTTCGAAGACTTCGAATCGGACGATCTCGCATCACTGTCCGGCTGGACATTTTCCGCGGACGGCACGGGGCTGATTTGGTTGACCGAAGCCGACGAGCCGTATTCCCCCTCTCGGCATCTCGCGTTCAGTCAAACCGACTCGAGTGTGCAAGACGCGATGCTGGTCGTGGATCTGTCGGGGCAAACGGGCGCCACGGATCTTGCCCTCGATTTCCGGGCCAAGCGGCTCTTTCAATCCTATTTCCGAAACGCGATGACCGTCCAGGCGAGCGGGGATGGAAGCACATGGACCCAGTTGGGGCCGACAATCTCATCGGATTTTGGCACGTACGTCAACTATTTCTTCGATCTTGATCAGGAGCTTGCTGCCGCATCGATCGCGCTCGATGGAGACGTGTATTTCCGTTTCAGCCATGAAGGATCGTCGTCGTCCTATCAAATGCGGATGGACGATGTTCGGATTGCAAACCGGGATGCCGACGGTCCACGGGTCGCGACCATGACCCCTGATGGTTCGGCGACGGCACCGCTGTCGCAGTTGCAAATTCAATTCAACGAAGTGATCGTCGCGGACACGTTCACCGCGTCCGATGTCACAGTCCTTGGCCCCCTGGGTGAGATCCCCGTCAGCGCGGATCCAGTTGATACCGGCGACGCAATGACCTTCAACATCACGCTCGATGAAGCGGTCAGCCAAACCGGACAATACCAGGTGTTGATCGGACCGGATGTGCTGGATCTGTCCGGTAACCAAATGAACCAAGACGCCGACAATGCCAACGGGGATGCAGAAGACCGCTTCCAGGGAAGCTTTCAATTCGAAGCGGTGCCCAGCGACGTGTACCCTTACTACCAAGGTTTCTCCGGCATCGATGAACTCAACGGAAACTGGTTCTTTCGATCGGAACCCGATGGAAGAATCCAGTTGGTCGACGACGGCGGACGACAAGTCTTGCGAATGGACAACCCGGGCGGAGCGTCAGTCAATCAAGCGATCTTGTCCATCGACCTGGCCGGAAAAACAGGCGTGCGTCTGGCGTTCAACGAAAACCGCAGAAACGATTCGACGACCGCGGGCGACACCTTGCGACTGAGCAATGACCAGGGCCAAACCTGGCACAGTTTCAACATGCTGTTCAGTGCTTCCAATTGGGATTCGTACGACATCGACTTGGACGCGGTCATCGCGGGCATCGGAATCGCCTACACGGACAATTTTTGGATCATGATCCAGCAGTACGGAACCAACGCCTGGCCGAGTAACGGTCGCCAGTACGATGATTTCCGCGTCACGGCCGACACCACGGCACCGAGCGTTGTCTCCCATTCACCCACCGGGCTAGTGCGTCCACCGGGGCCGCTGGATCACTTTGACTTGACCTTCAGCGAGCCGATCAATCCGTCAACGTTCAGCCTGGACGACGTGAAATTGACGCGTGAATTCGTTGACATCAGTGATCGGTTGGTTGGAATCAGCGGCTCCGGCCAGGAATTTACCGTCAGCTTTTCGCCGAGTGGATTGGGGCACTATGAACTGACCGTTGGCCCGGAAATCCTTGATCTGGGCGGTAATCCCCTGGATCAAAATGGCGCCGGCGGGGCCGGTCAATTCCCCCAAGACCAATACGTCGCCGCGGTCGACTTCAATGATCCCTATCGCTTGGGATACCGAGAAACATTTGCCGGCGGACTGCCAATTGATCCCTGGAACTTCCTCAGCTACGGTGCCGGCGCAATCTCCGTCGTCGATGAAAGGCTCAGACTCGAAGCCTCGTACCAAAATCCGATCGACGGCCATAATCGGGCGATCTTGCATTTGGATCTGGCGGGAGAATCGCGGGCGAAGTTGAACTTTGATGCGTTTGATTTCGACGGATCAACCACGAGTTCCCCCGCGATCGGCACGCAGGGCGATGGTTTTTCTTGGCGCGACGTCGTCGCCGTGAGTGACGATGGCGGATCGACTTGGACCATCCTGGATCTACTCAATTCCAGCGGATACAAGTCCTACGATCTGGCCGCCTTTGCCGCCGCGAACAACTTGTCCCTGGTCGACAACTTCTTGGTGATGTTCCAGCAGCATAGCAATCGAACTGCCCGTGATGCATGGGAATTCGACAACATCGTCGTCGAACGTGAAACGCTGTCGCTGAGTACGGTCAATGCGACGGTCGTCGAGGGCACGACCGACGAAGTGTTTGTGAGGGTTGAACGCGAGGCGGATGCGGATCTGACCAGCGAGCTGTTGGTCTGGTTGTCCAGCAACGACACCAGCGAGGCGACCGTGCCGAGCACCGTGACGATTCCGGCTGACGCGATGTTCGTCGACGTACCGGTTACGATTGAAGACGACACGGAGATTGACGGGCCACAAAGGGTTGGCATCACGGTGGGAGCCGACGGCGTGGCTCCACAGACAATCGATTTCACCGTTCTGGACAATGAACCAGCGACTCTGTTGGTCGGCATCGACCGCGCCGTCATCAACGAAATTGATGGCCCCAGAGCCGCAACGGGAACGGTCACCCGGAATCGAGGCTTGGATAGCGAGTTGGTCGTCAGCCTTTCCTCAAGCGACCCCTCCGCGTTCACGGTCGGTGAAACCGTAACGATCCCGATCGGGGAAACTTCGGCGACATTTGATATCGCGTCCCACAACGATTACTTGGTGGATGGGACTCAATCGGCCGATGTGAACGTCGCGGCAACCGGGTTCGTTTCCGGATCGGCCTCGCTGCAGGTGGAAGATGACGACACGGCTGAAGATCGCACCATCGGCGGTTTCTTCTCCGGCGAATTGCCCAAGGATGACTACACCGTGACTTTCGATGTCCAGGTTCCGACCGGCGATGTCTGGACGATCGATCCCGGTGCGAATCTTTTCTTTGATCCCGGGACATCGCTGAATATCGCCGGCACTGTGCTCGCGGAGGGTCAGACTGACAACGAAATCCTGTTCACCAGTTCCGCGACGACTCCCGCCCCAGGTGACTGGATCGGAATCGATTTCAACGCGTCAGGCCAATCGAGATCAATCTTCGATCACGTTGAAATCGCGTTTGCGACGACAGCCCTCGACGTATCGAACCAGGATCTGCCGATCATCACGCTGCGTGATTCGCACGTCCACGACAGTGCGGTTTGGGGTGTTCTGCTTGATGCCGGAAGAGGTCATTCATTCACACGTCAAAACGTGATGATCGAAGGTAACCGCATTCACGACAATAGCGGTTTTGGTGTCTATGTTCGTTCTTCAGCCGGTGCGTGCAATCAAACCTTCGGGTGTCAGACGACCGCCAATCCGACCATCACCGGAAACGAGATCTTTGGTCATCAACAGGCGGGAATCTGGGTTTCTTCCTCGTACAGCTTGGGGGGATTGTATGCGAGCAGCGGGGGCGCCAGTCCCACCGTGACGAAGAACCATGTCCACAACAATGCAATTGGCATTCGGGCGGGAGTCCATGACCCGGAAAGTTTTGGAACCGCATGGACCTCAGGTTTCTATGCCAACAATCTGGTCGTCGACAACACAAGCACGGGTATTCTTCTGGAACAATCGGTCGACGGCAACCAGAATTCTCAGCTGCTCAATAACACAATCGTTGGCAACGGCGGCGCCGGAATCTCTCACGACACCAACCGGTTCGGGGGAGTGATCCGAAACAATTTGGTTGCATCCAACCGGTTGGGAATCGAAGCGGATGCGGAGTATTCGCCGAGCGTCGGGCGAGTCGGGTTCAATGATGTCTACGGCAATGATGAAGGCAACTGGATGAATTATCCATCCGCCTTCGGAACCGCCACGACGACCAACGCCAACGGAACACCGTCAGATGCTGAATTCAATCTGAGCGTCGATCCGATGTTCGCCGACGGTTCGCTGTACGTGCCAGTCGACGCGTCACCGGTCAACGATGCTGGGACCGACGCAGATGCCCCCCACGACGACTACCGCGGTGCGTTCCGGCATGTGCCTTATGACATCGGGGCCTATGAGCATGATCCGGTGAACAATGTCGTGACCACCTTATTGGACGAAGACGATGGTGGGCTCGGACTGGGGGCCGGCAATTCGCTCCGCGAAGTGATCAACGCGACGAACGCACGCCCTGGACTCGACGTCATTACTTTCGATCCGGACTTGAACGGCGGCGTGATTTCACTTGGTGCAACGACATTACCAACATTGTCAAACGCCACGACCATTGAGGGCCCCGGCGCGGAAATGTTGACCATCACCGGCAATGATCAAGTTCGAATCTTCACCGTCGGAACTTCGGTCGACGTGAACATTTCTGGGCTGACTCTGCGTGACGCGGCCGCGAGTGCAATCAACAACAGCGGCAACCTGACGGTGACGGATTCGATCATGACGTCGGGCGTCGCAGTCAACGGTGGTGGAATCTACAACACCGTGTCCGGGAATCTGATGGTCCTGCGATCAACGATCAGCGAGAACACGGTCAGTTCAAATGGTGGGGCGATTTACAACAGCGGCGCGGCATCGATTGTTGATTCGACGATCAACGGAAACACCGCTGGCAGGACAGCAGGGGGAATCTACAACATTTCGTTGCGGGCATTGGCGATCATTCAAACGACGATTTCAGGCAACAGTGCGCTTTACATCGGCGGAGGCATTGAGAATCGTGGCCCTGATCTGGTGATTCGTCAATCGACCATCACCGGTAACATTGCGGACAGCGACAACGACGGGAGCGGCGGCAGCGGAGGGATCAGCAACGGCGGAACAACGATTGTCCACAACAGCATCATTGCCGGCAATCTCCGCGGTACCTCAACTCCCAGCGATGCCGGTCCGCTTGATCCGTCCAGTACACACAATCTGATCGGCGATGCCGCGTCAGCGGGTGGGCTGGTTAATGGCGAAAACGGAAACATTGTTGGCGCAGACGCGCGACTTGCGCCGCTTGCCGATCACGGCGGACCGACATGGACCCACGCCCTGCATAACGCCAGTCCCGCGATCGATGCAGGCGACAACGCTCACGCCGTCGATGCCGATTCGCAGCGGCTGGGATTCGATCAACGCGGATCGCAGCACCAGCGTTTCATTGACGGCAATCGATCCGGTACTGCGACCGTGGATATCGGAGCCTTCGAAACCCTACCGCCTCCGATCGTCGACGGGATTGTGATCAATGGTGGTCATGATCAACGATCCCGGCTCGATCGGCTGGCGATCCGGTTTGATCAACCGGTGCGGATCGACGATGACGGCGACAGTCCGTTTGAGCTGATCAATCTGGATACCAATCAACGCGTTGATGTGTCGGCGAATGTCGATCCGCTCGATTCCCCGTCGACACTCTTGTTGACGTTCTTGCCCGGGCCGTCGGTCGGGCCCGGCGGCATGCTGCTGGACGGGAATTACCAGCTGACGATGAAAGCAAGTCTGATCACCGTCGGCGCGATGGTTCTCGACGGCAACGGAGACGGAACCGCAGCGGATCACGTCTTCGGAAACGACGCCACCGACAACTTCTTCCGATTCTTCGGGGATTCAGACGGCGATCGAGACGTCGACGGCCAGGATTACGGACGGTTCGGACTGACCTTCCTGAAGCAAACCGGTATGACCGACTTCGATCCCACGCTGGACGCCGACGCCGACGGAGACGTCGACGGTCACGACTACGGCCGTTTCGGACTGAATTTCCTCAAGCGAATCTGAGTGGCGTAAGCTTCCAGCTTGCGAGGCGGCAACAAAATCGGCAAGCAGGATGCTTACCCCACTATTTGCCGTAGACCGGTGGTTTCCAGTCTTTGGGTAAACGGCCTTGCGGCCGCACGCCGACGGCACCGGTCGGGATGACCGCATCGGACGGTTGGATCAGTGGCAAGTCGTCCGGCAGGTGCTTGATCTTGAAATCCTTGTACTGGATCGTCATCGCGGGACCGACGTGGACTTGAACGGCAAGCACGCCTTCGAGCGCCCGACCGTTTTCGTCCAAGTCGATCAGGTCCGCGGTCATGTGACCGTCGATCCAATGCTGGTGGTGATTGCCTTTGACCAGGACACGATAGTCATGCCACTGATCGGCGGGAAACTCTTTGACCGGCATATTGCCGACGATCCAGGGCTGTCCCTGCGGGTCGATGATTACTTTTTCACCGGTGTGGGAAAGAATCCGACGCCCTTTCTCTTCGTACAGCATCCCGTTGTAGTTCGGGTTGTCGGCAACGACGTCGCATTGGTATCCGGTCACCACGTCCAGGCCCAGATCGGGCCGAGAGGTACCACGATACTGCAGCCCACTATTCCCACTAGGCGACACCTTGACTTTGACACGCAAGTCAAAGTTGCGGATCGTCGAACCCTTCCACGTGATGAAGCGATTCATCTTCAGCGATCCGTCGGTCACTCCGGTCAACGCCCCGTCGCGGATCGACCAGTATTTCGAATCGCCGACCCAGCCGCTCAAGTTTCGGCCATTGAGCAGATTGACAAACCCGTCTGCCCCCGGTCGGAACGAGACGGCCGCAGACGCCTCGGGATGCGGAACCGTTGACGCGGTGAAGGGCGCTTTCAGCGGGTCGATCGGACCGCCAAGCTCTTTCACTCGTTGGTCCGTCCGCTGACGCATCGCCGCCAGCGTTTCGGCGTGGGCGGGATCATCGGCCAAATTTACCAGTTCATCGGGGTCCTGCTTCAAATCATGCAGGAACTCACGGTTGCCGTGATCAAAGTAGCGGACGTACTTGAATTGTGCGTTGCGAATGCCTTCGAATGCCGGGATGCGTGTGCGGACGGCAAAGTGTTCGTGAAAGGATTCGGTGCGCCAATTGGACGGTTTGTCACCGGAAACAACCGGTTGCAAACTGTGTCCCTGGTATCGCTCGGGAACATCGCCGCCGGACCAATCGACAAACGTGGCGGGCAAATCGAGGTTCAACGCGATCGCGTCGGTCACCTTACCCTGTTGATCCTGATCGACGCGCGGGTCGGCGATGATTAGCGGCACACGCAGCGATTCTTCATAGTGCGACCATTTCCCGGCCAACCCACGATTGCCCATGTGATAGCCGTTGTCCGCCGAGTAGACGATGATCGTGTTGTCCGCCAATCCGGCCTTGTCCAGTTCGGAAAGGAAGCGGCCGATCGCGTTGTCGATCCCGCTGACCATTCGGTAGTACGCACGAACATTCGTTTGGTATTTTTCGTCGGTGTTCCAGCGCCAGAAAAATCGTTCGCGATTGATCGTTGTTTTGAGGAAGTCGGGCAGGGCTTCGAAAATCTCGGGAGCGTTCAAACGCGGTGGGGCGATGTCGATGTCGTCGTACATGCCATCGACGGCGCGCGGCCAGGCAAAGTGGCCGATCCCGGGTCGGCGATCACCGTCTTCGGCGTGGCAGGCGTTGAACCACATGTTCAGCGCGAACGGTTTGTCTTTCGGCTGCGATTTGATGAACTCGACGCCCCGGTCGACGATCACTTCGGTTTCGTGCCGCAAGCTACCGTCGGGTTGTTTCTTGTAGAACGGGTTGCGACCGATCGCTTCGAACTCGTCAAAGTGGTCTTCGCGCTTGTAGCCGTTGGGCATTTTGGCGTGCCACTTGCCGAAGTATCCGGTGCGGTAACCACGCTGCCGCAAGATGTCCGAGTAAAGCGTATTGACCGCTTCGGCCCGCGCCTGATCGGGATTGCCCGGGGAGCCATAGCTGCGACCGGTCAGGCCACTCAGAATCGTCGTCCGACTGACCCAACAGATCGAATGGCTGACGAACATGTTTTCAAACCGCGTCCCGCGAGCCGCCAGCGCGTCGATGTTCGGCGTCTGGATGACATCGTTGCCGTAGCACCCGATGGTGCTGGTCGTCTGGTCATCGGTGAAAAAAAAGACGATGTTGGGCCGGTCGTCGGCGAGACCCACGCGAGCGGACAACAGCAGCAGAACGAGTGAAACAAACGTTTTCATGGCAAGCAACCGAAGGGAATGGAAAGAACAGCCAAGATTCTAACCAGTCTGCCGACGCGAGGCGCCGGTGCTCTCGAAATTGCCGTCTGCCCCGCCCGGGAACGGGTCGAGGGGCATCAGCCGCATGCCCTTCAGACCTGCACAACGGTTCAGAAATCGTCGTTGACGGGGACGGTGTCCATGAATCCGATCATCATTTCTTCAGAACTTTGATCCCCCCAGCGGACCGGCTTGGTCGGATCGGGATTGGTCAGGTTGGATTCGCTGTTGTCGAACACGGCCGTGCATTCGATTCGGGTGTTGCGTGGGATGCGCAGCGGTTCGGCGAGCACGTATTTCAATTGCCAATTGAAGTCATAGTTCGGCACATCGAGCAACACTTTGCTGGTCTTGTCTGGGAAATGGGCAACGTAGCGGAACGATTTCCCTCGCAGGTGCATGTGGGGAGACATGCTGATCAGGTTCTCTTCAGTGTGGGCGTCGTAGGTCGCTGAAACGACGTGATGGGATTCGCCAGCCGGAATCACAAACTCGGTGTTGATCGCTAAACGACCCCGCAGCAGTTTGCGAACGTTTTCATTGTTCGTGAATCGGACACCGACGTAGCTGAGGTCATCCTGCTCGGTACCGTTGGGTGTGTAGTGCATTTCGAACAGCAACTTGCTGCCAGCTTTGACTTGTAATGCGACGCCTTCGGTTAGAACCATGGGGGGGCTGCCCGGCGCGTAACCGGCAACGACTTGGCGCAAATCCTCGCGTCGTTCACCCGCGGGGATCACGTAGACCAGAATGTGATGCACGACACTTCGCTGATCCGGCCGCGCTTCGGCCGCGACGATGTACTTGTCCTCGTCCCAGCCCGGATCGACGACAAACCGTTGGTAATCGATGATCCCTTCGGCGGGCACTCGAAACGCATGGTCTCGCATCTTGATGACTTCGTCGGGACGTCCCATTTGCCATCCGGCGATAAATTCCGGTGGGGTGGGCAGATCACGGGGATCGCCTTCGGGCATTCCGTTGTCGACCCAGGTTTCAATCAGCTCGCGTTCCCGCTGGCTCAAACGAGGATCGTTGGCAAAGGTTCCGTGTGCCGGATTGGCCGACCAGGGGGGCATGCGATTGTCGGCGATGACCTCCAGGATCGTGTCCTCCCATCCCAGCACGTCGTCGTAGCGGGTCAACGTAAAAGGAGCGATCTCGCCGTCGCGGTGGCATTTGACGCAATGGGCGTTGAAGATCGCCGCGATGTGTTTGGTATAGGTCACCTCGCCCGTCGCCTCGATCGCTTTCACACGTCCGATGTGACAGCCGACCGGTTCGGTTCGCGGCACACCAATCGGCTGGCCGGCCAGCAATTGATCGATCGCACGCGTCAACTCCGGTTCGGCGTCACGTTCACGCGCGTAGCCGACGCCATATTGATCATCAATCCGACCGTGATAGCGGACCTTGTGTTCCCGGTCGATCAAAAACACCTCCGGCGTCCTTTTGGCCCCCATCGCATCGGCGACGACATTGCCCAAGTCTTTCAACATCGGAAAACCGATCGCGTGACGGTGCACGTAGGCCGCGATTTCGGTCAAGCTGTCTTGCGTGTTGGAATTGATTCCAATCACTTGAATCCCGCGATCGGCATAACGCTGTTGAATGTCGGTCAATCGCGGACCGTACAATTTCGCCAGCGGACATTCTGTCCCGAGAAAGACGATGGCGATCGCATGACGGTCATCAAAGTCACTTAATGAAACCGGTTTGCCATAACAATTATCCAGCGTGAAATCCGCGACCTTCGAACCGATAATTGCGGCCGATTCATCTTCAGAGCCTGACGCCATCGCCGAAATGCCCGCAAGCATCGCGTGGAAGCAGACCAGAACGATCAAAAATGAAATGCGTTGCAGGATCATGTGAGACAGCGATGCGTTGGAGGCGTTGAACCAATCAAACCGAACGCCGATCATTTTCACCAATTTTCGAACCCAACGCATGGGCACCCGCCGTTGATTCGCGTATCGTTTCGTATCAGTCCAAGCGAATCCGGTTCTTTCGGGGGAGCACGGTCGGGAAGCCCATCGTCCGATCGGCATTTCCGCCGCCTATGATGCGGCCGGTTCGTCGCCGGACAGCGTCTGGACGTGATCCCGCAGCGTCTTGCGGAATGCTTCCAGCAAACGACTTTGAAAGCGATACGGATTCCACACGGCGACGATCTTGCGCGTCGGCTTGACACCGCTGAGCGAGCGATAGACGCGGCGCCGGGATTGATCCAAACGTCGGGCCATCATCGGAATCATCGAGATGCCATGATCCAGCGAGACGAGTTCCTGGACCGTCGCCATCTGGCTGGTGCGTTCAACAGAAACGGGATGAAACGATTGTCTGCGGCAGAAAGAAACAATGTTGTCGGAGAGACAATGGGCTTCCCCGAGCAAGACGAAGGGAATCTGATCGATATCCGACAGCTCGATCGATTCTTTCGAAACGAGCTGGTGATTCGGCGGCAACACCAACAACAGCTCCTCCTCAAACAGTTCTTCGATCTCCAGGTACTTGGCTTGAATCGGCAACGCAAGAATCGCCACATCGACCAGGCCATCGGCGCACGCTTTCAACAATGCTTCCGTCGTTTCTTCCTGAACGACCAGCGTGGCTTGGGGATAGTCCTGCGAAAATCGGCGCAGCAGGCCGGGCAAGAAAAACGGTGCGATCGTCGGGATGGCCCCCACGCGAATGCGGCCGACTTGTCCATCGTCAACGATCTCCGCGAGCGTGTCTTCCAGGATCGACAATACCTCTTTGGCGCGACCCTGTAATAGTTTGCCGGCATCGGTTAGTGACACGCATCGCGTTTGTCGTTCGAACACGGGCTGCCCGATTTCCTCCTCCAGCCGTCCGATCGATCGACTCAGCGCCGGTTGGGAGATTCCCAAATGCTCTGCCGCACGCGTGAAATTGCCGTCCACAGCGACCTGCAAGAAGTATCGTAGTTGGTCCAATTCCATCGTGGCGAGATCCCTGGGGCATCGTTTCACGAACGTTTTCGTTACGGCAGTTGAAACAAACGCCTGGCGTTTTCGGTGGTCGTTTCAGCCAGCGATTCGGCCGACACGCCGCGAATCTTGGCCAAGCAGCGTAGGGTGTGTTCGACCCGCGCGGGTTCATTGGGCCGTTTGCCACGCAGCGGTTCGGGACTCAGGTACGGCGAATCGGTTTCGATCAGCAATCGGTCTTCGGGAACCTGTCGGGCAACCTCCCTCAGCTCGTCGCTTTTCTTGAAGGTCACCATTCCGGCAAAGCTGATGTGCAGTCCGAGATCCAAGCAGGTTTTGGCGCACGCCCAATCGCCGGTGAAGGAATGCATGATGCCTGGCGGCACCGAGCTTTGACGTTTCAATTGATCGACGATCAAATCCCCGCTGTCACGCATGTGGATGACCATCGGCAGGGACGTGTCACGGCAGAGTTGCATGTGCCGATCAAAATACACGTGCTGCAACTCGATCGGCGTGTCGTCCCAGTAACAATCCAGTCCGGTTTCGCCGATCGCGCGGACACCGGGATATCCGGCCAACTCTTCGATGATCGCGAAATCGCCGACATCGGCTTCGGCGGCGGAGTTGGGTTGAATTCCGACGGCGGCGTACAGGAATCCCGGGTACTCGGCGGCCAGATCACAGGCGCGCCGACTGGTTGCGGCATCGATGCCGATCACCATGATCGCCTCCACCCCGGCATCCCGTGCACGACTGACGGTCTGGTCCAATCCTTCGGCGAACGCATCGACGTTTAGGTGCGCGTGGGTGTCGAAAAGTCGCAGCGTCATTAGGCTGAAAAGAAGTAACGAGTCAGGTGATAGAAGACCGGCGCGGCGAAACAAATGTTGTCGATTTGATCCAGCACGCCCGCGTGACCTTGGACCAGCGTTCCCGTATCGGTGACGCCGCGGTCGCGTTTGATGGCACTCATGGTCATCGCTCCGCCGCAGGCCATCGTGGTGACGACGGCCGCCAGCACACCGGCTTCCCACGGATAAAACGGAGTCGCCCAGGAGAGCGCCGCGGCGATCAGCCCGGTGGTCACCATGGAACCCAGCACGCCTTCCCAGGTGCGTGATCCGTTGATCTTTTCGGCGATGACATGACGCCCGGCCAGCTTGGTCCAGCCGCGTTCGAGCACGGCAGCCAGCTGGGCGATCACGACCAGAAAGATCAACACGCTGACGTTGCTGCCGGGCCACGGCTCTCCGCCGGTCCGAACCAGATCCAGATCCAACAGCGCCGGGGCGTAGCTGAGCGCGTACACGCAAATCAGCAATCCGGCTTGGATTTTCGCACTCCGTTCCAGGAACCGTTTGTAGTCACCGGCGATCGCGGCACGGGCCGGGATGAACAAACTGGCGTACACCGGGATCATGATGCTGTACAAGCCGTAGTAGTCGTTCTGGGGAACGAAGCTGGGCGGATGGCTGCCCAGCGCGATCAAGATGTACTGCAGCGGCGTGAACACAAAGAACACCCAGAACAACGTGCGGTGATCCCCGCGCCGCGTCGGCGTCATCGTGATGAATTCGCGCAGCGCCCAAAAGGACACGAACCCGAACAGGATGACGACACCGATGCGCTGCAGCAAGAATCCGAAGACGAAGATCGCCGTCATCAGCCACCAGACCCGGAGCTTTTGGTTGTACCGTCGGACGATGGCCGAATCGACGCCCATCGTTTCGCGACGTGACAACAGGAAGCCGACCAACGACGCGATTCCCAGTGCGGACAGAATCACCGCAACGAGAATCATCGCCCGCGTGGACAACCAGACGGTGCTCGCGAGCATCCCGAATTCTGGTTGGGTCAAAGTGTCGTTCATCAGGGTTCCCGGTACATGGCAATGGGTAGCCGGCGTTGCCAGAACGTCCGGCTACGAAGTCATTGCCAACCCATCACTGTTTGAGTTGATTGACGACCGCGTCACCCATCGCTTCGGTTGAGACCGACGGGCCGCCCCGGGCGATGTCGGCGGTTCGCAGTCCGGCGGCCAAGACGTCACCGACGGCCGTTTCGATGGCGACCGCTTCGGGTTCCGCATTCAAGGAATGACGCAGCAACATCGCCGCGGCCAAAATCGTCGCCAGCGGATTGGCGATGCCTTTGCCCGCGATGTCGGGGGCGGAACCATGGATCGGTTCGTACAGCCCGGGACCATCGCTGCCCAGCGAGGCACTCGGCAGCATGCCCAGCGAACCGGGCAGCATCGACGCCTCGTCGGTCAAGATGTCACCGAACATGTTGCCGGTGACGACGACATCGAAATCCGAGGGGCGATTGATCAGGTGCATCGCCATCGCATCGACCAGCACGACGTCGTATTGGACTTCGGGGAACTCTTCGGCCATCACGCGTGCAGCGGCTTGCCGCCACAACCGACTGGGCTCCAGCACGTTCGCCTTGTCGACGCTGGTCAAACGGTTGTCGCGTCCCTTGGCGGCTTGTGCGGCCAGTCGCACGATTCGCTCGACTTCACCGACGCTGTACACCATCGCTTGGCTGGCGGTTTCATCCACCCCGGACCCGCTGCGACTGGATTCGCCGAAATAGATTCCGCCGGTCAGCTCACGGAGAAACAGAATGTCGGTGCCTTCGATGATCTCGCGACGCAGCGGTGAGGCGTCGATCAATTGGTCGAACAACTTGATCGGTCGCAAGTTGGCGAACAATCCGAGCTCCTTGCGAATCTTCAACAACCCCGCTTCCGGCCGCGTCTTGGCCGACGGGTCATCCCACTTGGGGCCGCCGACGGCGCCCAGCAGGATCGCATCGGAATGACGACAGGCCTGAACGGTTTCCTCCGGCAGCGGGTCGCCGGTTTCGTCGATCGCGATCCCACCGATCAGGTGCGATTGGTAAGTGAATTCGTGGCCGAAAATCTCGCCAATCGTTTCGAGAACACGTTTGGCTTGCTGCGTGATTTCGGGACCGATGCCGTCGCCGGGCAAAAGAACGATGGAGGCTTTCAAGGTTACTGGGCTGGTCTGGAGAGGAAGGGGCTGTTCAGGGAAACGCGTACTGTAGCCGAATCCGCCCGTTTTCCCCAGAGGCAAGGCGGACGAATCGGCGCCCGGAATAACCGGCTTAAACCGCAGATCCGATCCCGCGGCGCCCGCCTTGGTGTCTGTTCGCACGCGGCCGGCCGATTTGATCGCGGCCCGGGGAAATCGCGACGCAGCTTGTTGAAGACAGGTCAATGGAGCCCGTTCTTTTACCCCCGACGCCATCATGCAAGCTGGAAATCTCGGCCGATCAAGCTCGACCGGACCACTCCCCGCAACCCCGATCGTCCTCCATCCGCAGTCCGCCGGCCCGGTGGAGCAGGATTCGATCCCGGCGGGGGGAGGCATCCCGACGGCATCCGTTCGTGTCTTGCACATCGTCAACGGAGAACATTTTGCGGGGGCCGAACGCGTCCAGTCCCACCTGGGCCGCTGCTTACCAGAGTTCGCCGTCGATGCCGATTTCGCCTGCGTGAAACCGGGTAAGTTTGCCAAAACGTTGGTCGAACACGGCGGAGCCTGGGGCCGTTGTTTCCGCGCGGACATGAAAAACCGGCTGGACGTCCGCGCCGCCTGGCGGGTTCGTCGACTGGTCCGAGAAAACGGGTACGACTTGATGCACGCCCACACGCCGCGAACGGCGATGATCGCGTCGCTGGCGTCGCGTCTGACCGGGCTGCCGTGGGTCTATCACGTCCACAGCCCCACGGCTCGGGATTCGTCCAAGCGGTTGACCAATCACGCCAATGCCGCGGTCGAAAAACTGTCGCTGCGGGGATGCAACCACTTGATCACGGTCTCGGAGAGCTTGCGGTTGGATTGCATTCGGCGTGGTTGTCACGAAGAGGATGTCACGGTCGTGCACAACGGCGTGCCCGCGGTCTGCCCACCACGCTCGTCGACGCCGGTCGTCGGCGGACGCTGGGTGCTCGGCATGGTTGCGTTGATGCGACCGCGAAAGGGGCTGGAAATCGCCTTAGAAGCGATCGCAAAATTGCGGGACCAGCACGACGTCCGCCTTCGGATCATCGGCCCCTTCGAAACCGACGCCTACAAGGAATCGATCGAAGACCTGATCGCAGAATTGCAGATCTCGGGATTGGTCGAGCGAGTCGGCTTTACACGCAATGTTCCGGGCGAACTCGCCAAACTGGACGCGATGGTGTTGCCCAGTCTGTACGGAGAAGGGTTGCCGATGGTGGTGCTCGAATCCATGGCCGCGGGGCTTCCCGTGGTCGCCACGCGGGTCGAGGGGACGCCCGAGGCGTTGACCGATGGGGCCCAAGGATTGCTCGCCGAGCCGGGCGACGCGGAAAGTCTGGCCGAGAAAATCGAGGAGCTGATCTCGGGCGTCCACGACTGGCAACAGATGTCCGACGCCGCGATCGAGCGTCATGCCAAGGATTTCTCCGACGTCGCGATGGCAAGTCGGACGGCGGATGTCTATCGCAAGGTGCTGGGACTCTAGTCTTCCAGCAAACTGTCACAGACCTGAACCGTGGCCCAGTTCTCCTTCTGACGCTCGATGAATTCGAGGTGTCGGGGGGCCGTTTGGTACACGTCATGGGTCGCGCGATCACTAAAGATCACGTGCAGCGACACGTCAAATTTGACATTGACCGGCCGGTCCAACTCGGTGTCTCGGCGACCGACCGAAAACCCGATGACTCCGTCGTGATCATCCAGGTATTTTTGGCAGTCCGCGACCAGACTGTCGACCGCCGCCGGGCTGTTGTCTTTGAGCGTAAAAAAAACGTGGTGGGCGAGCCGAGCCATGGGACAAACCTTGCAACAAGCGGGGAAGTCGGGAAATTCGTGTGGGGCCTGTATCGTAATAAAACCGCGCCCCGTGGCGAGCCCCCGAAGCGAAGCGGTAAATTACGTCGGCCCGTGTCTTCCACCGGCGACTTCCCCTGATGTCTTCCACCGACCTCTTTTCAACCGATTCCATGACGACTCCGGCACAACGCGTCCAAGCACTTCGCGATGAGATTCGTGGGCACGACCACGCGTATTACGTCCTGGCCCAACCGTCGATCAGTGACTTGGAATACGATCGGTTGTTGGAATCATTGCGAGCCCTGGAAACCGAGCACCCCGAACTGCTCACGCCCGATTCGCCGACCCAACGCATCGGCGATCAACCGGTCGAGCATTTGGTCCAGGTCCCGCATGCGGTCCCGATGCTGTCGATCGACAACACCTACAGCCGCGAGGAATTGAAAGCCTACTTTGACCGCACCGAAAAACTGCTCCAAGGGCAGTCGATCGAGTGGGTGATGGAATACAAGATCGACGGGGTGGCTGCATCGGTGCGTTACGAAAACGGCGAGATGAAGCTTGCCGTCACACGCGGAAACGGAACCGTCGGCGACGACATCACGCACAACATCCGGACCGTTCGTGATCTGCCGCTCCGGATCAACGCAAAAAAAACGCCAGACGTGTTGGAGGTCCGCGGTGAAGTCTACATGACCAACACGGACCTGGCCGACCTGAACGAACGGCAGGTCGCGGCGGGAGCCGAGCCGTTCAAGAACACCCGCAACGTTACCGCCGGGACGATCCGGTTGCTCGACCCGGCCATCGCCGCCGAACGCAACCTGCGGTTCTTCTGCCACGGCGTGGGACAAGTCGATGGGCTGGCCGCCAAAAACCACATGCAGTTTCTGAAAGAAATTGCGGCGTACGGCATTCCGATGACGCCCGATGTCCGCGTCTTTCCCAACGCGGCGGCGGTGATCGAGGCGGTCGATGAACTGGAACAGGGAATGCCGGATCTGCCATTTGAAGTCGACGGAATTGTGTTCAAGGTCAACGATTTTGCGCAGCGCGACAAACTGGGCATGCGGAGCAAGAGCCCGCGCTGGTTGATTGCGTATAAATTCGAACGTTACGAGGCGGTCACGCGATTGAACGACATCAGTGTCCAAGTCGGCAAAACGGGAACCGTGACCCCGGTGGCTCATCTGGAACCCGTCGACATCGCCGACACGACCGTCTCCCGCGCCTCGCTGCACAATGCCGACGAAATCGAACGATTGGACGTGCGCATCGGTGACGTCGTGGTGGTCGAAAAAGCGGGGAAGATCATTCCCAAAGTCGTTCGCGTTGAAAAACACCTGCGGAAAGCCAAGCTTCCGCCGTTTCGTTTTCCCGCGACCTGCCCCGAGTGCGAAACGGAACTGGTACGCGACGATGGGGGAGTCTATATCCGATGCCCCAATCCCCAATGCCCGGCACAGCTGAAACAGCGTTTGGTCTATTTCGGCAGCCGGCCGGGAATGGACATCGACGGACTGGGTGAGGAGGTCGTGGATCTGTTGCTCGGTCACGGCCTGTTGCACGGCTATGCCGACCTGTATCGGTTGTCGGTGGATCAAGTCGCCTCGCTGGATTGGCTGAAGCAACGAAAAGGAAAAGACGGCAAATTGATCGACGTCAAGGTCGGCGAGCGAAACGCAAAGAACCTGATCGCGGGCATCGACAACAGCCGTGACCGCGGGCTGGCCCGCGTGCTGTCCTCGATTTCGATTCGACACGTCGGCCCCCGCGTCGCGTCCCTGATCACGGCAAAGTACCACACCCTGGACATGCTCCGCGAAGCATCGGTCGACGATCTGGCGGATCTGCATGAGATCGGAGAACGTATCGCCAAAAGTTTGCATGAGTTTCTGCACAGCGACTACGGCCAGAAAACGCTCGACGAACTCGACGCGGAAGGCGTCAAATTGGAAGACCCCGAACCTGTCGAAGTCGAAGGGGGGCGTTTGTTGGAAGGGAAAACCGTCGTCGTCACGGGAACCCTGAAACACTACAAGCGGGACGAGATCAAAAAATTGATCGCCGAACTGGGCGGTCGAGCGTCGGGCAGCGTCAGCAAAAACACGGATTTTTTGGTCGCGGGTGAAAAAGCCGGCAGCAAGCTGACCAAGGCCAACGAATTGGGGGTCGAGGTGCTTTCCGAACAGGCGTTTCAGGAGCTGGTGGCCGGACAGGACGGGGGCGAGGGGGGAGATTGATGCCGCCGATCCGTTGTCTGCCGGCGGGCCGGTGCGGTGGATCAAGGACGAAGATTTTCCCGTCAAAGAACGTCCGCTGGAGAGTTCAAGACGAGGCTTGTCAGGCTTGGCCGGCTTTGGCATACTGTCCCGCTCTTGGCGAGGTAGCTCAGTCGGTTAGAGCGGTGGCTTCATAAGCCATAGGTCGCTGGTTCAAGTCCAGTCCTCGCTACTTCTTTTTGCGGTCCGTTCTGTGACCGCATCATTCGGCCCCGTTTGGCGGCCGATTGTGCCGGCCCAGATTGACGGCCTTCAATCCATGGTTGGGCGATTGCTCGCCCGCGAAGACCCTCCCCTCGCTGCGCTCGACCCTCCCTGGCAGGGAGGGTGACGATGAAGGACCCTGTTCGCTTGAGACCAACGGGACCACCCCATCATTCTGCCCCGTATCATTCTGCCATCCAACCACGACTCCCCCATCGCTGGTCAACCCACTCATCCTTCACCCTCCTGTTCTCCGTCACCCTCCCCGCTCGCCGACCTTGACGCGACGTTTCGATTCTCGTAGCAGATCGATCGCAGATACAGCCGCTCCACCTTCGCTCTGGCCCAGGGCGTTTTCCGCAGAAACTTCAGGCTTGATTTGAGGCTGGGGTCGTGTGTGAAGCAGCGAATTTGGATTCGGTTGCCCAGTTCGTCCCAGCCGTACCGTTCGACCAGCCGCTCCAGCAAGTCTGCCAGTGTGACTCCGTGCAGCGGATTGTTGGGTTGCTGGTTCATGGTGATCGCGGGGCGGGAGCCGGCAAGGCGCAGAAAGATTGGGTTCGGGTGATGTCGGAATCAATGGTATGCTCGGGTTCGTGTCGTTGGATAGCCCACCAGCCGGCTGCGGTGTTGCAAGAGGGAGAGACCAGGGAACGTGACGTTGGCACCTGAAACAGACCGTTGGTTGACCGTTCCCAACGTGATCACCACGGCCCGCATTTTGGGCTCACCGGCGCTGGTCCCGTTGGCGATCGCCCAGCAGATGACGTGGCTGGCCGCCCTGGCGATCTTTCTGGTTTTCACCGAATGGTTGGACGGATTTCTGGCCCGGCGCTCCCACGTCACTTCCGCCGTCGGCGCGCGTCTGGACACGGTCGCGGATGCCGTGTTCTACCTGTCCGTGCTGGCCGCGCTGATCGCGTACCAGCCGGACCAGGTCGCCAAAGAGAAGGTTTGGATGCTGGTGGCCATCGCGAGTTACGCGTTGAGTTGGCTGACGTGTCTGGTCAAGTTTCGACGGCTGCCCAGTTACCACACTTGGGCCGCGAAGGGGGTTTGGTTGATCATCATCCCCGGCACGGTCCTTTGGCTCGCCGGCGTCACCCCCTGGGGCGTCCGCATTGCAATGGTTTGCGTCACGCTGGCCAACATCGAAGCCATCGCGATCACGTGGGTCTTGCGTGAGTGCAAAGTGGACGTCCCTTCGTTCTGGCACGCACGAAGAATCAGGCGGCAGTCTGCGGTTGAGTGAAGCGGGGGCACGCGACATGCAGATGGGTGACAAGAAAGGGTGTAATCCGCAATGACAGGACCAGAGCCGGCATGCCAACGTTTACAATCAGGCATGGCTGTGCTGTCATTCAACTCCGGTGGAGGACCCGTTCGATGCGAAGTTTACTGTTGGGACTGTTGGTGGTCGGCGTCGCTTTACCGTTCGCCGCAAACGCTGAGGATGCCCAAGACCAAGCCATCAAGAAGGATCGCAAGAAACTCCAGGGCACCTGGCAAGTCACCTCACTGGTGATCGCCGGCAACCGAGCAAAAGACGAAGACGCAAAAAAATTCACGGTCGTCAATGGCGACGATGGCACCTGGAGCGTGCGTTCGGAAGGGAAAGAGTCGAGCAAAGGCACAAGTACGATCTCGCCGACGGTCAAACCCAAGACCATCGACTTCACCGCGACCGAGGGCGGGGCCAGCGGCGATCAATTTGTCGGAATCTATCAACTCGGCAAAAACAAGCGAAAACTCTGTTTCGTGCGTAGCGACAAAGAGCGGCCAACCGAGTTCACGTCGACAACCGAGAATCAAAACATCCTGGTGACGTACGAGCGAATCAAGTAGCGGTCCGTCTCGCGTTCTTGTCATGCATCACCCGGGTAGGCGACGCATGAGATTGATCATGTTGAGATGGGAGGCAGAGCCTGGGAACAAGTACAGCAGCCAGTCGTCTTATCGTTTTGTCCCTATCATTCTGCCCCCTATCATTCTGCCATCCATCATTCTGCCATTTATCGTTTTGCCCCCATCGTTTTGCCTTCGTCCTCCCGACCGCCGCCTCAAGGCTTCCATCGTTCGTCAAAAAATCCCGCCGCTTGCACCTTGCCGGGATCTCGCATCGTCGCCCCCGCTTCGATATCGAGGATCGCCCAGTCGGGCAACTTGGGCGTTTGCCGGGCATTGTTCAGGTAGTCGTATTCACGAAACGTGAACCCGCTGTTGAGAACGATGTAGCGGTCGGAGTTCAGCGGATTCGGATAGACCATCGCCACCGCGTGAGCCTTGCGGGAATAGCTCTTTGACCCCAGTCGGATCGTGTCTCCGTTCCATGCAACGGGCAGCGCGTCCGCAAGCCTGGCGATGACAGAATTGGATTGCGGATCGCCGAACAGGACCAGGTTGTGGTTCTGAATCTGTTCCTTCGTCAGCTCGCGATCCACCACGCGTTGAACGTCTCCGCGAAAGTGCTTTCGCCAATGCAATTGCGCATGTTCGGCTTCGGCAGCCACCCAGGCTTGCAGGGCGGGATCATCGGATTCATTGGAGGGAAGGACAAACAGAAAGGAGTCCATGAAGGCGTCGTCGATCGGGCCTTGCAACCCCGGTCGTTTCCGCAGGTCGGCCTGGTTGATTTCGTCGGTTTGCCAACGTCCGTCGCGAAGGACGAACTCGGCGTTCCAAGATCGATCGGATCGCACCGCTGGCGTTTCGCATTCGGATCCATCGATCACGACGATCGGCCGCTCGGGCAGATGTCCCGGCCACTGTCCGGGGCCAAAGTCCAACCGCAGGTGCGTCACGTTGGTGGTCTTCACCTCGATCCGAGTGTGCCCCTCCGCGTCGATCCGATTCGCCCGAACGCGCGCCGTTTCCCAATGTTTTTTCAAACCCTCAATTGCGACCCAATGCATGCGGTTGTACCGCAAGGTCTGCGTCGTCAGATCGATCGAGCGTGGCACCGTTGGCCGGACCGATGCTGCCAACGCATCCATCCGAGCTTCGATTTCGACCTTGGAGTCCTCATGAATTTTGTGCGCGGTTTGTGGGCCGATGACGTGCACCAAATCGATTTCATGTTCGGCCAATGACGCCTCCATCACATCAGCGGCTTGCTTCTGTCGATCGATCTCTCCGCTGTAGGCGACAGTCGGACAGTGCACCAGATTGCGTGACCAATGGGGGCAATCGTACAGCCGCCATAGTGTCCGTTGGTAATCCGGCGTCGACGTAAGATCCTCTCCTTGAAACGACTTCAGGAACTCAGGCGTTTCGGAAAATCCCGCGCCGGGATTGGCGGCAAAAAAGCGATCGGCGTAGTGGGTCGCGAACTGCCAACATGCCGCGCCGCCCATGGAAAAACCCCGTACGCTGGTCCGTGTCCGGTCGAGGGGCAAGTGGTCGCGGACGTGTTCCAACGCTTCCAGCACGTCGATTTCGCCGGCAAATTTGAACGCGTTGCTGTAGCGACCATACGGATGCAGCACAAACGTATCGGCGGGCGTATACTGGCCGGCCGACGTTCGCCCCTTGGCGAGGAAACTGACTTCGCTAAGTGTTTCGCCACGCCCGTGAAACCAGAGGTCCAATCGTCGCGGCCGCGAGTCACCGTGTGTGAATCCGGCAGGGACGACGATGGCGTAGGGCTGGTACGATCGGTCGATCTTGGATTGGTAGCCGCCGATGATCAACTGCTGGCTCTCTCCATCACCGATCCCCACCACACGACTCCACCGAGGCGTCACGCCGGCCACCTCGATCCGTCGCGTTGCCTCTTCCAGCAACGCGACCGCGGCATCGAAATCCCGCGGTTGATAGAATTGTTTGAATTCCAACGCAAGTTCGACCGCGCGGGGAAACACCAAGATTTCTGGTGTCAACTGCGTCAGTGCCTGGAGCGTTTGCTGATGCGGTGCCCGCTGCCATTTGTTTCCCGACTGAGTTTTGTCTTCGGCCTGTCGGAGCAATTCACCCCAAGCCCGGCGGACGTTCTGGCAACCCTCGACCAATTGTCGCGATTGTGCGTCATCCAGATCGACGCCCAACGGTGGAATCGGCCGGACCGAGTCCGCACGATTATCGGCGGGCCCGTCGGCGGAAGCGAGCGGTGCGAAACAAAGACAAATGGCGACCAGGAACGGAAACTTCACGGAGAGACCTTGGGGGGGAGGGCGGTACGGAGGGGACGCAAAGTCTAACCGGTCGGGCGCGGCAGGGGAAAGTTTCAGCTGCGAAGTTCCGAATTTCAAATCGGCGGGTTGTCACGCATTTTCGGTCGATCCATCGGATTGAAACCGGCTTGAAAGACCAGACGGCTCGGGGGCTGTCGATTTAGTGAGCCGTGACGCGTAAGCGGCCGGGCATTCCGGCGCCCGCCCGAGGCCTTACGGCCAGCGGCTCACCATTGAGTCAGCAGATCCCGACAAAATCGGCAACCCGCTCGCGCCGTTCCGCTTAACACCTTAAATGGGGTGGGTGCTCCATCGTTGGCGGTGGCTACAATGGTCGCATGGTTGATGTTGCGAAAAAATGGCGGCGGCGGTTTTGGCTGATTCTGATCGCCTGGGCTGTCGTTACGTTTGCGTCTTCGTTCGCATCCGTGCGTGGTGTGCTGATCCAGCCCCTGTATGTCCACGACGGCGATGCGCGGGGCGAGATCGCGTACGTGATGGCCGACGGGCCCGCGTATTGGGAGCGGCTGTTTGCGGCGTCGGATCTCTACCATTGGCATCGCGTGGAGCAGATTTATGTGCTCGAGGAGTTGAGATCGTCGAGCTACAACTTCGTCCGCCGGCAAAACGACACGCGGCTGCAACGGGCGATCGACTATTTGGCAATGCGAGGCGTCCCGGCAGACGTGATTCACAGTGTTCCGGTCCAGCCCAACGTTTGGCTGGGTTCGCGGAGTGAAGCGGCGGGCGTTGCCAATCTGCCTCGCCAGTTCACCCGCATCGTCGTGGTGACGTCGCCGCCCCACACCCGACGCAGCAAGCTGTGTTTTCAACGGGAGTTCGGTGCGGATGCGGAAATATCGGTTTACTCGGCGACCAGCCCCGGTCAGAGTGTTGAAACGCATTTCCCAATCTGGCTGGAGTATGTCAAACTGGTGGTGTATTGGGTTTGGGCGTGATGCCGAGCATGCGCAGCGTGCACGTCATCGATTCCACTTGTAACTTGGGTAACTGAACATGAAGGTTTTGAAACCATTGATCGGTGTCGCGCTGGTCGCGTTGCTGGCGGTTTGTGTGGCCGGCCAACTGAGCGCCCAAACGGGACCGTCTGAAAAGGCGGATTCGAAGGCGTCAAAATCGGCCGATCAAATTCCTCGTGCGGCGCTGCTGACCGAACGGGGACGACAGCTGGCCGAAGAGCTTCGGATGCTCAAACGCAGCCGCGACTCGATGGGGTCCAAACACCCGACACTTCCCTTGGTCAACAAAAAGATCGAAGCGATCGAGGAACAACTTGAGGCATGGGAACCGGCCGTGGGCGCACCGCCGCCGAATCCGTTTCATCCGCAACAAGAAGCCAAGCCGCAGATGAATGATTATGACCTCAGGCAAATCGTGATTCGATTGACGAAACGCGTGGAGTTGCTGGAGAAACGGGTGGCGGAGTTGGAAGGGAAGTGAGGGAGACAAGGAGACAAGGAGACAAGGAGACAAGGAGACAAGGAGAGTGGGAGAGTGGGGCAGTGCAGCGGGGGGCGTGTGCGCGGGGGAAGTGGGACAGGCTTCCAGTCTGTCGGTGTTGGGAATGACAGGCTGGAAGCCTATCCCACTCTAGAACAGACGCGCCACGTGCTGGCATCGTCGGTTACGGCCGGGTGGCGATGCGGTCGCTGGAGTTGCGGATGGCGTGGCGGTAGTAAGATTCCAGGCACAGCGTCGCCATCGCGGTCGTGTACACCGTGCCTCCGTATCCACCCCAGACGGTGTCGGCCGGCCAGCTTCCGTCGGCGCGCTGGGTCGCCAACAAGCGGTCTTTGAGTGCCGTGTTCCAACGCTCCCAAGCTTCGTCTTGCAATTGATGCAGGGCCAGCGTGGCGTAGTACCAGTAATAATAATTGTCTTGCCGCGTTCCCGGCAACGACTCCATCAAGTAGCGTTCGGCTTCGTCGATTTCGGCTTGCGGAACGTCTTCGCCGATCAGCAACCGCGTCGCCAACGCTTCGGCCGTCATCGTTCGGCTGGTCGCTTCGCCGGGGCGATAGCATGCCAGCCCACCTCGCCCGGCGCGAACGCTGCGCAAGAACCTGGCGACGCCCGCGACGGTTTCACGTTCGATCGTGATCCCCGCCCGTTTGCCTCCGTCGAGCACCATCGCTTGCCAGCCCAGTTGGCTGAGATCACCGGGATCGCCGCGTGTGTAGCGCCAGCCACCGGTGACCGGGTGCTGCATGCGCACGGTGTGGGCGATCGCGCGCCGCGACGATTCGATCGCGGATTGGTCGTTCGTCATCACCGCGGCTTCGCACAGTGACAGTGCGGCCATCGAATGACAGTAGCTGGCGGCGTAGACCGTCGCGTTGCCGCTGAGTGATCCGTCGGGGTGCTGGGTCTGGATCAGATACGCCAAACCTCGATAAACGTTTTCGGCGTAGTCGCCCGAGAGATGCGTGTTTCCGGCACCCATCATCGCCAGCAACGAAAGTCCGGTCAGCCCGGTCGCGCTCTTGCTTCCCGCGCCCGGTCGTCGTTCTCCCAAGGGCATTCGATCTAAACCAGCCCCGGATGCCCGCGGATCCCACGCTCCATCGGGACGTTGCGCCGCGGCCAAGAACCGAAGCGCTGCTTTCACCGCGGCTTCGGTTCGCGCGTCGCCGCCGGTTTGTGCGATCGCCAATTGTTTCGCCGCGCCGACCCGGTTGGCAAAATCGGCTTGTTCGGAGCCGGGGACCACGGCGGATGCGGACCGTGTTGTCGCAGCGGGCGGACTCGGCACCGCAGGCTTGATCGGTTCCGGTGACGGGGCAACCGGCGGCGCGTTGTTTTGGGGGGGCGACGCAGCGGGATCCGGTTGCGTCGGATCCGGTGTCGCTGCGGCAACCATGGCCGACTCCTCTGGCGTCTCCGTCGCGGCCGCGCTCTCGGCCAGTTCCAGTTGCGATTGCAGCAACTGATCGAGCGACGCATCGAGTGCTTGCGTGATCTGCTGCAGCGCGGGGCTCATGTCACTCGGCGCGACGCTCGCCAACGATTCCGGCGCCGGCGGCGATTCGGTGGGTGGCTCAAGCTGCTCCGGCGGATCGACGTCGGCACTTGAATCCTCCGTGACGGGATTATCAAACGGTTCGGCCAACAGGTCTTGCAATTCGGCGACGGGCAACGGCTCAATCGACGGTGTGTCCACGTCGCCGGATGCATCGTCGACCGCCAGGTCTGGATCGAAGGTGGAAAACGTCAGCGCTTCGACACCGCTTGCGTCTGGATCAACCTCCTGTGCCGACGATCCGCCATCCTCCTTGGCCTGGTAGGGCACCAAATAGATCAGGACGGCGTGCAGGGCCACCGACAGGATCAGGCAGATGGTCCCGGCGGCGCGGCCCTCGCGTTTGGCGCGACGGAACAGCCAAATCGTGATCGCCAGCAAAACGACTGCGGCGATCGCGACGGCGTAGATCAGTCGCGGATCGTCCCACAGCCCCGTGATTTGACTGATCAGATTCAACGGAGGATTCCCCCGCCTCCGCCCGATTCCACTTTGACGGCGATGCCGATTTGAGCGACGCCGGACCGGCGGACGGTGTGAATGGTTTCTGCGAATCCTTGCAGCGATCCCGCACTGTCGGCCCGCACGACGACCTTCAAGTCAGGGTATTGGGCAAATTGTGACGCCAAGATCTCGGCCAGCTGTTCGTTGTTGACGACTTGTCCGTCCAGCAACACGTTTCCTTCGGCGGTCAATTCAACGACGCGTTCATCGGGGACGCGGGAGATCGCGTTCATCGGTCCGACCGACGGCACCGAGACATCGATCCGGCTTTCCGATTCGCTGAACTTGGTGCCGACCATGAAAAAGATGACGAGCAGGAACACGACGTCGATCATCGGCGTCAAGTTGATCGTCACGTCTTCGTTGGATCGGTTTCGTTTGGCCATAGGAGTGACTGCGTGGCGTAAGCTTCCAGCTTGCGTTGACGAAAGTGGCGTAAGCTTCCAGCTTGCGTTGGGGTGGCGGAAGACAGGCTGGAAGCCTATCCCACTTGGTTAGGCGGCTTTTCGTTTTTTGTTGCGTTGTGATCCGGCGTCTTCGAGACCTTCGGCGGAGATGCAGTCGATGACACGTTGGCAAAGTTTTTCGATTTCGCCGAGGTAGCGATCCGATTTGCTGCTGAAATACATGTACGCCAAATAGGCGGGGATCGCGACGGCAAGTCCACCGGCGGTGGTCATCAGCGCCATGCTGATTCCGCTGGCCAGCGTTTCCGGACGTCCGATCGAGTTCTGGTCGCTGATCACTTCAAAGGCATCGATCATGCCGATCACGGTGCCCAACAAACCGATCAAGGGAGCGACGTTGCTGATCGCGTGAAAGACACGCAGGTATTTTTTCAGTCCATCGGAAACCCGATCGCCGGCGTCCATCACGGCCTGCTCGATTTCAAACATCGGCCGTCCCCAGCGACGCAGTGCCGCCCGAAAGACCTCGCTGACCGGGCAGTCAAACTCTTTGCACAACTCGGTCGCTTCGTCATAACTGAGGACTCCGTCTTCGACACATTCGGTGAAACGACGGACGAACGGGCGTGGGATCACACGGCTGCGGCGAAGTGCGATCAGACGCTCCAAGGACAGCGACAGGACGACCAGCGAACAGATCGCCAGCGGCAGCATCAGCCAACCGCCCGTCATGACCTTGCTGACGAAAGCGGGTGTTTGAAACCAACTCGCTCCGGCGGTTTCCTCTGCTGCGTTTTCATCGGCGCCGATCTGGCCCGTCGCAGGCCCTTCGGCGGGCAGCGCAGGGATTCCGCCCTGAGTCGGCTGCGGTTGGCGCTGCGGTTGGCCTTGTCCGCCGGGTTGCATGGCGGTGCGAAACGCGGGTTGCCCCGGAGTCGCCGAATACTGGGGTTGGTTGCCGTACTGGCCCGGTTGAAACTGGCCGCCGAACTGACCGTTTCTGAATTGCGGCTGCGTTTGGGCCAGTTGCGTTTGGGCTTGGGCGAGATTGATGGTCGACATCCACCACAGCATGCCGAGGGCCAATACGACCACGGGCAGAATGTGGGAAATCAGTCCGGCCAGCCGCCGCGGTCGCCGCTCCGGTCGCAACTGGACCTTGGAACGCGATTTTCGGGACGGCCGTTTTTTTGAATCAGAATCTTTCATCGATTGGCGTGAATCAGCGTCGCAAACTTGGGGAATGGTAAGACGCGGCGTCGTCTGGGGAGTCGACGGCTGGGCTGTCGTTTTTCGAACCACCGGACGCAGACCTGGCGGCGCCTGGCAAAACAGCCATCCGGCGGCGTGCTTCGGTCGCGTACGAACTGTCGGCAAAACGGCCCAGCAGTGCTGAGTAGCAATCTCCGGCCTCGCGTGTCAGCCCCAATTGCTCAAACGACTTGCCGGCTTGCACCAACGACGCCGCCACAAAAGGGCCTTCGGGGTCCAGCCCCTCGACCTTGCGGTAGTCGTCGATCGCCTTGGCAAACTGTCGCTGCATCAAGTGGGTTTCGCCGATCATCCATTGGGCACGTCCACGCAGCGCCGGTGTGGCGTCGGGGCTGCGAACGACTCGTTCGTAAAGCGATCGCGCGCCGGTCAAGTCGACTTGCCGAACCGACAAATCGCCCGCCAACAGATCCACCAACGCAACTTGAACGCCGCTCGACTTAGAGGCTTCATCGCCCAACGCCGTTCTCACACGCTGCAGTCGCCGCGCGGCTTCGGCGACGTCGGCATGGGCCACCGCGGACTCGGCACAGCGAAGCAGCGTGGCAAAATCGGTCGCGCCGTGATGGTCCACGACATGAGCCCACCACTCGGCGGCCTTTGCCCCGCGATCGGTTTGGGTCAGGGCCTCGGCGAACAATCGATCGACGTGCACGCTTCTGCGTTCATCCGCGGTGTTCAAGCCCGTCGACTCGGCGGCTAGTGCCAGCATCGACCAGCGTCCCGTTCTGCCGGCCCACCGGCAAGCCGACTCGCGAGCCATCCGGGTCGATTCCACCAAGTCGCCGGAAATCAACGTCGCCGCGATCTGTTCGGCAAACCCAGAGCTTCCCCTCTCCGCGGAATCGTGCAGCAAGACGGCAATCCGTTGACCCGTTTTGTCTTCGGCGGCCAATCGTTTCAGCAAGACATCAAAGCGTGGCGGTGGAAGTGCGGGGCCGGCAAACAACAACGCTTGGCTGATCAAATCCGCCGACCATTGCTGCGGTTGCCCCTGCCGGACCACCCAATGCAGGAGGGAATCCCAGAGCGGAGACGTCTGGTCGGGCGGATCCGATGCAAGCGTCTTCAGCACGATCTGGTCGGCGCTGCGGCTCGATGGCCAACGCTGAAGCAGGTCTGCAATCGCAAGTTCGACCGCTTCGGTGTCGTCGGCCTTCAGCAGACATTGGATTCGCATGGCCGCCGCGTTGGCGGCGTCGGCGTGCGAGGGATAGGCGTCGATGAATTGCTGCAGTCGCTTTGCAGCGGCCGGCATTCGATCCGGTTGCATCGCGGTGGCCCAACCCAGACCCAGCATCGCCAACGCGCGATCGCTGCCGACCGCGTCGCTTGCGCCGGTTCGCGCGGTGTAGTCGACGATCCTGCCGTAGAGAGCTTCGGCATCCCCAGGACGCTGTTGATTCAGTGCCGACCAAGCCGCCCGCATCGCCAGTTTGATCAACGGTTGCAGAGTGTTGGCAGGCGGCGGCGTGGCTTCGGCCAATTCATCCAACGCCGGAACCAGCACTTTGGCGACCTGATCGTCTTGATGGGTGGCGGCAAAATGATTGGCCGCCGAAGTGCGAATCAACAGACGTTGGGCAACCAGATCGGGATCCGGCTTGCGGCGAGCGAGTGAATGGACTGCCTGCAAATACAGATTGTCGATCTGCTTGGCGTCTAACTGTCCCTTCGCCGCGCGGGCCAACAGCACAAAATCCACGGAAAGATCAGCGTCGGACTGCTCGGCGAGTTCGCAGAGCATTTCGGCGGCCGATTGAAAGTTGCTTTGGTCGCGGGCGGTCCGGATCTGTTCAATCGTGGGGGGGGCGGATTCGGGGGGAGCCGCGGATGCGTTCGGAGTTGCCGCCAACAGGATCAGGAGTAGTAGCCAGGCAACGGGAACCCTCCCCTCGCTTCGCTCGACCTTCCCGCAAAGTGGTCGTGGGATTTCAAAGTCACCCTCCTGGCAGGAGGGTCGAGCGCAGCGAGGGGAGGTCGAACGATGAATCGCCACGTTCACTTCAGTGATTTCTGACCCAGTCGGCGCACCAGGGCAAACCCTCTCCTCGCTGCGCTCGACTCTCCCAGGGGGAGAGTGACCAGCCCCCTTTCGTTCTGCCGGCTTAAAGCCGCACGCCCTCCCTGCGGGTGGGTGGTTCCTCGCAGGGGTCTGAAGCGTCGACCGCGCATCGCTGGTGATGGCGAATTGCCGGCGCGCAGCGGACCCACCTGGTCGCATGTCCAGGCATCGTCTTGGTTCGGTTTCGGGGAATTCGCTATGCATTGTTGCCGGTACAATCGGAATAATCGGGGTTACCGAATTAGTCTGCCGAGTCGCAAGCCGAATTCGGTCCCCGGCGTCGCTGGATCCCGTGGTTTAGCGGCAAACCAGCTATCCCCGCCCTGCCGTTTTATCTACTCTTAGGGAGCCATCCGACGCCGTGGCGTAAGCTTCCAGCTTGCGTTTCAGCCTGATCGGCAAGCAGGATGCTTACCCCACTTCGGCAAGCAGGATGCTTACCCCACCTTCCCGACTTCCTCTCCCTGCTCCCGTATGCTCAAAGCTCTCGAACTCGCCGGCTTCAAAAGCTTTGCGGATCGTACGCGCTTTGATTTCCCCGACGGGATCACGGTGGTCGTCGGCCCCAACGGCAGCGGCAAATCGAACATCGTCGACGCGATGAAGTGGGTGCTGGGCTCGCAGAGCGCCAAAAGTCTCCGCGGCAAGGAGATGTCGGACGTCATCTTCAAGGGGTCACAAACTCGCCCCGCAGCGGGTGCCGCCGAGGCGACGATCATTTTCGACAACGCCGATGGCAATTTGCCGGTCGATGCCCCCGAGGTCCATGTGACCCGTCGGGTGTACCGCAGCGGCGAAAGCGAATACCTGATCAACAAGCAATCGGTACGGCTGAAGGACGTCCGGGATTTGATCCGCGGCACGGGAATCGGCATCGACGCGTACAGTTTGATCGAGCAGGGGAAAGTCGATCGAATGCTGCAGGCCAACGCCAAGGATCGCCGCGCGATCTTTGAAGAGGCGGCCGGGATCAGTCGCTTCAAGGCCAAAAAACTCGAAGCGGAGCGTCGACTGGCACGGGTGCAGTCCAATCTGACGCGGCTGAGCGACATCGTCGAAGAGGTCGGCACGCGGCTGAGAAGCGTGCGAAGTCAGGCGACCAAGGCCGAGCGGTATCGCCAAGCGAGCGAACGTCTCAAAGAGCTGCGGACCGTCGTGGCGTGGAATGATTGGACGAATCTGAACGAAGAAGTCGCCGCGTGTGACACGGAGTTGCAGGTCGCGAGCGAGCGACTCAACAAGTTGCAGGCCGAGCGCGAAGAGATGACGACGCGTCGGCAGGCGGCCGATCTACAGCTGCAAAAAATCGCCGATTCGGCGCGGGACCTGGAATCCGAACGACGTGAGACGCTCGGACGTGTCGCGTCGCTCGACGGCCGCAAGGACGCCGACCAAGCCTCGGTGTCCGACCTGCGGTTTTCGATTTCTCAATCCTTGCGACGCGTGCGGTCGCTGCGATCACAAGCGGAAAAAGCGGCCGCGGAGTTGGCGGATGCGTCCGAACGCGTCCTGGCGAGCGAGCGGGATTTGGAATCGGTGCGGCAGCGGAGTGCCGAAGTCGAGGCGAAACGCGACAAGATTCAACTTGAGACCGACGAGATCGTGCAGCAGCGCGACACGACGCAACGCAACCACTTGGCGGCATTGCGCAAGGTCGCCGAATTGGAGTCGAGTCGGGAACGCATTCAGTCGCGGTTGTCCGAATATGGTCGTTTGTTGGTCAATCTGACCAAGCGGGTTGCCGAGGCGTCGGAGTCGTTGCAGTCCGCCAAGTCGGATGACGTCGAGTGGGCCAAACGCGTGGAGTCGCTGAAGCGGACCATCGAGACCGCCAAGGCGGATGTGCGTGCGGCCGAGGTCAAGACAAGCGAACATCGCCGGACGTTGGACCGTCGCAGCGGCGAGACGGCCGCGCTGAGGACGCGACTGGAAGGCATCCGGCAACGCTACCTAGTGTTGGAAGACCTGCAGCAACGAAACGAAGGGGTTTCCGGCGGCGTGCTCGGGGTGCTGGACCAAGTGACCGCGCCTGATCATCCGCTGGTCGATTCGATCGAAGGCATGGTCGCGGACCTGGTGACGGCCAACACCGAAATCGCGCCGATGATCGACGCCGCCCTCGGCGAACGTTCGCAATACCTGGTAGCGCGCTCGGGTGACTTGGCCGAGGCGATTTGCAACGGAGAGATCGAAGCCGACGGCCGGGTGGGGATCATCCGCAGTGACCTGTTGCCCGAGCCGCCGAAAGAAAACCGGATCCAGTTGGAAGGATTGCAGGGCGTGATCGGTCGCGCCGATCGCGTCATCGATTGCGCGCCCGAACAAATCAAATTGATCAGCCACCTGCTTTCGTCGACGTGGTTGGTCGAGGATCTGCACACCGCGCGAACGGTCAAAATGCTCAGCGGCCCCGGCCAACGCATCGTGACCCGCAAGGGCGAAGTGCTCGAGAGCGACGGGACGATGGTCGTCGGACCACCGGCAACGGCCACCGGTTTGGTCAGCCGACGCAGTGAGCTGAGCGCCGCCGCCGAAGAGATCGAACACTATACGTTCAAGATCTTTGAAAACGACGAAGCGATCACGGAGTTGGCCAAACTGGTCGACACCCATGCGAGCGAGTTGGGCCGTTTGGAAATCGCGCATCGAAATCTGGTCACCGAACTGGCCGCCGCCGAAGCCGAACGAAGGCACGCCGGTGAACGCTTGGCCGGAATTCAAGCGACACACGACGCCATCGCCTCCGAGGTCGAATCGACGCAGGCCGAGCAGGCGGAGGCGAAAACGGAATCCGAGCGACTGGCCCAAGAGATCGTCCAGAACCGACAGACGGTCGAGAAGCTGGAGAGCGAAGCGGCGGAAATCGAGGAGACGCTGTCGGAGACCCAGCAAGCGTTGCAGTCCGCGATCGGCGCCGTCATGACGGTCTCCGTCGAAGTCGCCCGCGCCGAACAGAAACACGAATCGCTGGTCGCAACGATCCAGCAGCAGCGCCGCGATCAAGTCCAACGCGAAGCCGCCGTTGCAGAAGCTCAAACGGCGGCCGACACCGGATACGCCCGGCTGGCCGAATTGAATCAGCGGATTGCGGAAACGTTGGATGAACTGGCAACCTTGAAAGTCGACAGCGATCGGCAAGAACACGAGCTTCACGAGTTGGCGACCAGCGCGGAAACCGTTCGCGAAGCCAGCCGCGAGATCACCAAGGCCAGTGACGAAGCGATCAAGGGTGCCGCCAAGGCCAGCGAAGAGGTTCACGCGATCACCAGCCGGCGCGATGCCGCGAAACTGCGGTTGGTGTCGCTCGCCGAACGCATTCAAGAAGACTATCAAATCGACTTGGAAAACGACGAGCCGCCGGAAGAGCTGTCGGAGATCGAAAACCGGGTCGCGATCGATGAGGAAATCAATCGGTTGCGTGACCAGTTGCAACGCACCAGCAACGTCAACATGGAGGCGCTTGCGGAGTTGGAAGGGCTGCAAGAACGCTACGACCATTTGAGTGGTCAGTATGAAGACCTGTCGGCGGCGAAAGATTCGTTGCAACGGATCATCGGCCGCATCAACGCGGACAGTCGCCGTTTGTTCCTCGACACGCTCGAAGCGATCCGGCAGAACTTTCAGAAGCTGTATCGAAAATCCTTCGGCGGCGGGCACGCGGATTTGGTGTTGGAAGATTCCGAAGACCCGCTGGAAGCCGGCGTTGAAATCGTCGCGACGCCGCCGGGCAAACCCAGTTTCAGCAACTCGTTGCTCTCCGGCGGTGAAAAGGCGTTGACGGCGGTCGCGTTGTTGATGTCGATTTTCCAGTATCGCCCCAGCCCGTTTTGTGTGCTGGACGAAGTCGACGCGCCGTTTGACGAAGCCAACATCGGTCGATTTGTGACCGTGCTGAGCGAGTTTTTAGACCACAGCAAGTTCGTGGTCGTCACGCACAGCAAGAAAACGATGACCGCCGCGACCACGCTGTACGGCGTCACGATGCAAGAGTCCGGCGTCAGCAAACGCGTCTCGATCCGCTTCGAAGACGTCAGCGACAACGGAGAAATCTCCGAAGGCGAAGCGGCGTAGCGGAAGCGGGTTTGGGGAGCTGGGGGCCGCTGTTTTAGGCCCGGAACGCCGCTGACTGAGGCCAGAAGGGCCGGCAGAGTGCTTGCCGGTGGCGTGAGCCACCGGATCGCGTGCCAACAAAAGTCTTTAGGCCCGGAGGGCCGGCATAGTGTTTGCCGGTGGCGTGAGCCACCGGAACGCGCGCCAACAAAAGTCTTTAGGCCCGGAGGGCCGGCACAGTGTTTGCCGGTGGCGTGAGCCACCGGAGAGCGTGCCAACAATCGGCTTTAGGCCCGGAGGGCCGGCAGAGTCATGGTGGCTGCGTCGCGTGGGACTGTGTCGGCCCTCGGGGCCTGCATCCAGCGCGGCACCTGGCCCCGGTGGCTGACACCACCGGCAGACACTGTTTCAGCCCTCCGGGCCTAGGGACACCGGTGGCTGGGGGAGGTCCATTGCACAAGTGACGGATCCGCTCGTAGCGCACGGCGCCAAGACTTTTTCAGCGCCGGCCCTCTCTGGCGTTTGCTTGCTGCGCAAACGCCGTCTCTCCCAGAGGGAGAGAATCGAATTGGTTACCAAATCCCGCAGTAAACGAATCGACGTCCCGGCGTTACCTGCGCAGACCTTGTCAGCCCATTGGCTAGCGGGCCAGGAGAAGAACGCTTCGCTAACGTCTCGGGACCGTCGGTGCGTTCGGTTGGCCTTCGGCGATCTGGGGCGGCAGGAAGTTCTGGCTTGTGATCTCCCAGCTGGACGGCGGCTTTTTGGGGATGAAGTTGCCCATGAATTGTTGCAGGCCGGCGCCGATGGCGTTGCGTTTGACGTCGCTGAACTCGTAGTGATCCCATTGCGGGGCCAGCTTTTCATGAAAGTTCGGCGCGTACATGATCAGCACCTCGGGCTCGAACGTCGCGCTCAAGACGACTTGCACCATCTTGTATTGTGCTCGGTCTTCCTGCCGTTTCGGCCAGGCTTGGATCAAAAACGTGTTGGCTTTCGGCGACGGTTTCAGAGTCAACCAATAGCGTTGCTTGATGTTCTGGGCGTCCAAGTTGAACACAAATGGCAGCGGGCTGTTGAAGATATGTTGGCCTTGCATCTCCGGCGGCAGCTTTTGCACGTTGCACTTCTTCTCACCGCGATCGTATTCGATCAACTCCACGCCGTTGCAGACCCAGTACTCGCCATACTTGTTGGGGTTCGGTCCATACTGCGGCTTGCCGTCCTTCATGCCCTTGTAGAACATCATGCTGTCGACTCGGAACAAGCCTTTGTCCGGATTGGCGTATTTGATCTCGCCCTCGGCCTTGTGTGCGTGGACACCCTCCGGCGCGGCCATCAAGTCAAAGTGCCAACGTTCGAACTTGCATTCGAGCGTCTTGGTGCCTTGGCTTTGCGTTTGCCAGGCCAACAACACTTGGTCCAACTGCGCTTGCTGCTGCGGCGTCAATGGCGGGAAAGGTTGTTGAGCGGTGGCGACCTGGCCACCACCGGCGACGGCCTGCTGGGCGCCCGGTTGCTGTGCGATGGCGTTCGGGGCCAGGGCTTGCGGGACGCAGAGGACTGGTGCGGTGACCAGGCAGCCGATGATCCCAGCACGGAACCATCGAAATACGCGGCAACGGTCCTTGCAACCGATCCCGTGTTCACCGTTCCTGTTTTGTTGGTACGTCTTTCCCATGGCCAGCGGCACCATCCTTGGAGTCATTGATTGGTCAATTCATTCGACAAGAACCGCGTCAAAGTCCGCGGCCGCTGGCGTTGTAGCAAGTCCGGTCGCTGCAGAGAAAGTCGGATTTGCCCGGCGCCGTCAGTTTTGCCACTCACGACGCCTTTGCTAGCAACGGGTTTTGCCGTTTCCGATTGATCCGGTCATGAGTGACGGGATAGATGGCCGATGACAGAAGAGAAGCGGGCTGCGCAGAGTTTGAGTCTGCCGGCGAGTGGAATTCGAAGACCAGGTTACGAAGGACCGCCCCGGATTGCGGGAGGAAGTCACATGTCACAACGAGCAGTCTCTCAGGACGCCTCATCGGGCAACGCGGTGAAGCCTCAAGAAACACACGCGGAAAATGCTTCCCAGCGTTGCCCAGCGGGTCTGTCACGTCGTTCGATGCTGACCGCGGCGGCGTTCGGCGGCGCGATCGCAGGTCTCGGCCGGGCAACATCGGGGTGGGCGACCGAACCGCAGACTCCGGTTGCGGCCGGGCTGTCGGCAAAACCGGCGGTCGAACGAATAACGCAAACGAGTGAAAGGGAAATCGTTCGGCTCAAGCGGGTCAGCTCGGATTTCGGCCAGACGATTGTCCGGGCGATCGCGTCGGACCCGCGCGGGGAGCTGATCGCAGTGGCCGGCGATGACCATGCGATTCGAATCATGGAAACGACGCGGCTGGACGTGCTCGCGACGTTGCAAGGGCACACGGACTTGATTCAATCCTTGCACTTTGATCCCGCCGGCAATCTGTTGGTATCGGCGGGCAACGACGGTCAACTGATCATTTGGAATCGCGATGACTCTTTCCGCGAGTTCCATCGGATTCAGCGTGCGCCGGCCTTGGCTTGCGTTCGGTTTTCGCCGGACGGTCAGGAAATCGCCGCGGTCGGCTTCGAAAACAAGGTTCACTTGTTCGGCCGGACGAAGGATGCGGACCAACCCCAGGCGGAATGCGACTGTACCGATCTGCGGGCGGTTGACTATTCGAGCGACGGAAAATTGTTGGCGGTCGCCGGACGCAGCGGTTATCTCCATCTGTTCGACCGCGAGACCAACAAACTGATTGACAACTATTGGATCCACAACGGTCGCATTCGCGATTTGAAGTTCAATGCGTCGTCGCCGGTCGTGGTCACCGCAGGCGAAGACGGCTCCGTCGTGATGTTTGATACCGATGTCAAAAAGACGGTTGGTCGGATTCAAGTCACGTCGGGCAAGCTGTTTTCGGTCTGCATCTTGGATCACCAGCACCTGGTCGTCGCCGGCAGTGACAACATAATTCGGATCGTCAACGTGTCGCTCGGTCGAGTGGTCGAAAAATTGAGCGGCCACAAGGGTTCGATCGCCGCATTGGCGTCTAGCGGCAACGCATTGTTTTCCGGCGGCTATGACGCAACGCTGCGACGATGGGAACTGGGCGGGTTCAAAGCCGGCCGGGAACGCATCGCCGAACGCAACAACCCGATCGATCGATAACGCACACACAGGCTGGAAGGAGATCAAGACGAGTTGGTGTTTCGCCTTTTGGCGTTGTTTTATGCCGGGGGATCGGCGACAGCCTCGACACCGACCGCTTGTGACCAGAGCAACAACGGGAAAGCCCCCTTTTCCACTCGTACAGGCACATGGAGGTGCCGCGCTCGTGATTTGGAAACCCAAACGAATTCGTCGTTCATCGCGGAAACAACCGTCGGAAGTCAAGCGTCGTGCGCCTCGGCCACAGCACTTGGAGCGACGTGAATTGTTGGCCGCTGATCCGATTCATGTCGGAGTCGTGTATTTGGAAACGGACTATCTGGAGTCCGACAACGACGTGGGCAGCGACTCCCAGGGCGATCGTTTCATTCTGTCGTTCACCGGTGGCGCCGCGGACACCGAGTTGCAGCAGCTGCGGATTCGCACCGACAAAGACGGCGATGGCATCTCCGTCGGCGATCCGATCTTTGACACTCAAGTCGGCGGCCGCGGCAAAAGCAATGCGCACGATTTCCAGATCATCAAGATCGAAACGCTCGACGGCCGCATCGCGACGGCGGAAGCCACGGTGGCCGATGGTGGGCAAGAGCTGGTCTTGAACCTGCAAAACTTCCGCGCCGGCGATCGCTTGGAATTCATCATCGATGTCGATGAAGTCCTCCGCAATTCGCTGGATCTGGCCGTCTTTAACGATCGCTTGGACGTGATCACGTCGGGACAGGAGTTTCAGGATTCGATTCTGGAAGCGGTGTTTGAAGCGCCGCACTATGAATCAGCCACCGCCGACGCGATCTTTTTAAATGATTACGGCGCGCCCCATCTCCAGCACGGTCTCGATCTGCCGCCGGATGAAGGCAGCGGTCCGGACAGTCGTCCCAACCGCAGCGCGGCGGCCGTTGCGACGACCAGTCAAACGCCCAAACCGGTTTCCATCAGCGGTGGCGTTTGGCTGGACAACAACTTGGACGCGATCTGGCAAGACGATGAAATCGGATTGGCAGGCGTCGAGCTGGCGCTGTTCGCGGCCGGTCAAGACGGCCGGTACGTCGATACCGGACATCGGGTTCAAACCGACAACGCCGGTCGCTACGAATTTGGGCGATCGCTGAATCTGATGCCGGGGCAATATCGTGTGGCCCAGCGACAGCCCGATGGGTTGTTCAGTGTCGCCGCCGTTCCGGGATCGGTCGACGGTCTGGCGACGGGTGTCGTGACCAGCGTCGATGTCTTGTCGGCGATTCAAATTCCGCTCGGGGACACCGATGCGATCGAAATGAATTTCGCCGAAGCGGCACCGGCGTCGATCGGCGGATCGGTCTATCGCGATGACAACGACAACGGCGTCCGCGACGCCGGCGAAAGTGGGATCGCGGGCGTGACGGTCCGATTGGTTCCGATCGATACGATTGCGGACCAAACCATCAGCACCGCGATCACCGATGCCTCCGGGGCGTATGTGTTCGACGGGCTTGCCCCCGGTGATTACGAAATCATCGAAGTGACCCAGCCGGTGGATTTTGTCGACGGCACCGACGCGGCAGGGACGATCGATGGGCAGATCGTCGGGGCGGCGGTGAACCCGGGCGACCAGATCGGCGACATTCGCTTGGGCGGCGGTGACGTCGGCATCGACTACAACTTTGGCGAACTGGCCTTGGGCGAGCTGTCGGGTTACGTCTTCTTGGTCGCCCCGGGCGAGGATTGTGACGGGGTTCACACTGGGGACAGCGATGAGCCGCTCGGCGGCGTGGTCGTCGAATTGCAGACGCCCGATGGAAACGTGATCTCGCGGGTGACGACGACGCCGATGGGGCACTACAGCTTTGAATCGGTCGCGCCGGGCACCTACCGCATTGTCGAGTACACGCCGGCGCATCTGATCGACGGTGGCTCCCATGTCGGCACCATCGACGGCATCCAAAGCGGAATGGCGAACGACGGAACAGTGATCCAGAACATCACGCTGACGCCCGGCGGTGTCGGCGTGGAATACAACTTCTGTGAAATTGCCCCCGTCTCGCTTTCCGGTTACGTCTATCACGACCAATCCAATGATGGGCGGCGAAATGTCGGCGAAGCCGGAATCGGCGGCGCGATCGTGACCTTGATCGGCCAAGACGGCGAGATCGTGGCGACGACGGCGACCGACAGCGACGGGCGCTACGAATTCAACGACCTGCCACCGGGGGTTTACGAAGTCCGCGAAACCCAGCCGAGCGGGTTTCTGGACGGAATCGATTCCGCGGGACAAGTCAACGGCGTACCGGTCGGCGCAGCGGCCAACGACTGGATTCGACAGATCAATCTTCCGCAAGGTTTGTCGGGCACGGAATACAACTTTGGCGAACTCTTGCCTGCATCGCTCTCGGGTCTGGTGCACGCGGACTTGGATGGCGACTGCGTCCGCGATGATGACGAAATCGGATTGGCCGGCGTGATGATTCGGTTGCTGGACGAGGGCGGAAACGAAGTCGCGTCGGCGGTCACCAACGCCGATGGCATCTATCGATTTTCCAATTTAATGCCCGGTCGCTACACCGTCGTGCAAGACCAACCGGACGGCTACTTCAATGGCGGATCAAAACCCGGATCCGAAGGCGGCGTGGCCGGAGACAACCTGATCAGCGCGATCGAGTTGGAATCCGGAACCGTGGCAACCGACTACAATTTTTGTGAAGAACCGCCGACCAGTCTGGCCGGTTCGGTGTACGTCGACAGCGACGGCGATTGCATTCGCGACGAAGACGAACGCGGCATCGCGGGAGTCACGATCGAACTCCGTGACGCAAGCGGGACTCGAGTCGCGACGACCACCACCGATCAAAACGGCGACTACCGCTTTGACGGTTTGCGTGCGGGCGAGTACAGCATTTTCGAGTATCAACCGGCGGGCTATCTGCAAGGCGGCCAGACGCTCGGTAGCGCGGGCGGTGTCATCTTGGGCGTCGACTTGATGTCCGTTTCACTGCAACCGGGGCAGGCTGCGGTCGACTACCTGTTTTGCGAATACGAACCGGGCACGCTGTCAGGAACCGTCTGGAGCGATAACGACCAGGACCAGATTCATGATGTCGACGAGGACCCGATCAGCGACGTGACGATTCAGCTGGTCGACGAAAACGGCGTCACCCTGCGAACGACCACCACCGACGTTCAGGGACGCTACGTGTTCGACCAGTTGCCACCGGGTGTGTACAGCGTCCGCCAACACCAGCCCGACGACTACTTTCACGGCGGCCAACTGGTCGGTGACAAGGGCGGAGTTGTCGCGGAAGACGATCTGATCGTGGGGATTAAAATCGGCAGCGGAATCGATGCGTCCGATTACAGTTTCCCGGAGATCCCACCCGCGACGATTTCGGGATTCGTTTTCATCGATGGAGACGTGATTGAAACGGAAGACCCGATCGCGGCCGAGGATCTGCGGCAGTATCGCGACGGCGTTTTCACCAGCGACGATACGCCGATTGACGGGGTCCGCATCGAGATTCGTGATGCCGACGGTGGCCGGCTGAATGATGACGCATTCTTGTCCGGCGACGCGGCGGAGCATTCGGTCGTGATGACCGACAGCGACGGCGCGTACGTGTTTGCGGGACTGCGACCGGGCACCTACACCCTGTTCCAAACCCAGCCGGCGGATCTGACCGATTCGATCGACACGCCCGGCACGACCGGCGGATTGGCAGTCAACGCGGGGGATCAATACACCGAGGAACAAGCTCAGCTGATCGATTCCATCGAAGCCGCCCAGTCCTATGATGCGTTGTTGTCGATCAGCGTCGGTGCCGGAAACGAATCGCAGCACAACAACTTCAGCGAAGTGGTCATCGAAATCGTTTTGCCACCGGTGGAGCCTCCGGTCGAACCGCCCGTCGATCCGCCTGAACTACCGCCGCCGTCCGACATTTTGCCCTTGCCCGAAACGGTACGCCCGTCTGTCGCCCCGCCGCGCATCGAATCGTTTGACACGAAAACGATTTCGTTCACCGCAGGCGAGGTCGCCGAGCGAACCGTTCCACGATTCATCGGTGAAGTAGACGCGGTGACGTGGCATTTGAGCGTGATCAATGGCGGTTACCCGCGAGGCACGATCGCGTCGGGCGGCCAGTTCAAAGAAGTTGCGATGAAACGGATGAGCGAGAATTGGTCCGAAGGCGACAACGCCCAGGGCACGTGGCGACTGTTGACGATCGAGGGCGAGGTCCACGAACAAAGCAAGCAGATGACGCTGGGAGCCGAAGACGCCGTCGCGTTGGTCGGAGACTTTGACGGCGACGGACATGACGAAGCCGCGGTTTACGTCGCGGGGCAGTGGTTCGTGGACCTGAATGGCAACGGAGTCTGGGACGAGGGTGATCTGTGGATCTTGCTGGGCACGGCGATGGATCAACCCGTCGTCGGCGACTGGGACGGTGATGGCAAGGACGACATCGGTATCTTTGGACGAAAGTGGGAACGCGATCTGCATCGCGTCAAACTGGACGCCGGGTTGCCGGCCCCATCAAACCGTTCGCGACGCTACTTGGAAAACCGCAAGACACTCGGTTTGGTGTCGGCCAAACTGCGGGGCGAAGACCGGGAGCGATGGTTGCGACGCGGTAACGATGGCGAGTTGCGGGCCGACGCCGTCGACCACGTCTTCCAGTTCGGCGAGGATGTGGACACGCCGGTTGCCGGTGATTGGAACGGTGACGGGATCGACCAAATCGGGACCTTCCGCGGCGGCACCTGGGTGTTGGATGCCGAAGGCGATGGACGTCGCAAGGCCGGCGAAACCACGTTCGATTTTGGACAGCCCGGCGATCGTCCCGTCGTCGGAGATTTTGACGGTGACGGGATCGATGAAGTCGGCGTGATTCGCGGCAACACCTGGATCATCGATTCCGACGGCAACGGCAAAATGACGGCCGATGACCTGCGAATCGAGCTGCCGCCGGGCGACGCCGACGCCCAACCGATCGTCGGTGATTGGGACGGCGACGGCAAAGACGAACCCGGCTACTACAACCGGGCGGGGTGAGATTGGGTTCCAAGTTGCAAATTCCAGGTTCCAAGTTAGTTGGCAGTTGGCAGTTGGCAGAAAAATGAGGGGCAGAAAAATCGACTTCGTTAAGAAGAGAATCAGACAAGAAAATGGGTGACAGGAAAATGTCGGTCGTGTTCTGAAAACCTGAAAACCTGAAAACCTGGAACCTGGAACCTGGAACCTGGAACCTGGAACCTGGAACCTGGAACTTAAAACTGCGTGGTGTCGCGTGGACGTGGGTTGCGAAAAGGCAACGCATCGGTGGGGCGGAATCAACGCGTGATGGGGGCAATGCGAGTCTGATGCGGTTCTACGCGGCTCCGACCGAGGGGACGCCTTGTTCGGCACGGTTTCTGCATCGGCGGGATGGTACTTCTCGCCTCTCGTCCTTCGATTGCAGTCCACCGCCGATGCATTGCGTTACCCTTGCCGACCTGGCCGCCACGTTGTCCCAGCACGGACCTTCTCTCTTAGAGTTGCGGCCGCGCGTTCCGTCCGCAACGATCATGCGTTATTGGACGGCGTCTCGTTCTCGCCATGAACTGTGGCATCGTGTGATGTCACGTTATCGCGACGCCAAGAACGCGGGGAACTACGGTCGGTTGGCGGACTGGTGGGCCGATCATCGGGTCGTTCTGGAAGAGATCCTAGTTTCCGAACTGCTGACCCGCGTTGTCGCAGCGATCGGTGCGGAGACGGCGGCGACCGACGGCGCCGAGAACCACGAGAGTCACGAAAGCCTGGCCGCGGTCACGCACGGGATTTACCTGGGACAAATCGAAGCCAGCAATCGAGTCGCCCAAATCATCTTGGAATCCTGCGGTGCAAGCGTGGAAGACACGGTGCGTCTGAATCGGCTGCGGTATGGGGTCGAGCGCTGGACGGACTGGCTGATCGGACGCGTCAGCGTGCATCGGGATCGTTCCTTTCAATACAGCATCGATGCGGAACGATCCAAAACGTTCTACGACGAAGTTCGCGAGGGCGCGTCGTGCACGCATCGCGACACCACGACCTGGTTGATGAATGCGGCGATGCGTGAGATGTTGGTCCGCCGCACCAGTGAAAACTCGGCACTGGCCCACGCCAACCACGAAGTCGCCTCGGCCGCCCTGGCTCTGTTTCGCCCCGAACTGTTCGACGACTACGGTGTGCCGAAGTCGGTCTGGTTAAACCGTTTGCAAAAGGACGCCGCCAAACTCAAACCGTTTGACTTTGCAGGAATGAGCGGGTGAGTGCCAACGTGGCGTAAGCTTCGAGCTTGCGAGATCAACACCGTTGCATCAGTTCTCGGACCGCCGGGTTGGATCTGCCGTAGGAGACGATGGCGACGTCAAGGTCGGCGTGGCGATAGAGTGTTGCGGCGCGTTCAATCGCGCCCGTGATCCATTCGTACCGATTGCCAAACACGCCGCCGCCGAGCAGCGTCAGGTACAGCTTGTTGCAGCCGGTTTGTGCCGCATTCAAAATCGCCGCACAGAACGTCGACTCGTAGGCCGCTTCCAGAACCAGATTCGCAAAGTCGTGCCATTGTTCCGTTGGCTGGCTTCCGTACGCGACCGGCAGCGCCGAACAATACAGCTGTGTGACCTGATGCGAACATCCCGGCAGCGTGACGTCGGCGCCGGATTGAATGCCGATTCGAAGGCTGGCTCGATAGTCATCGCGGACTGCTTCGCCGGCCGACCGCAAGGTTGCGGTGACGTCTTGCAGCCCCTGGTCGCTGGGAAACAGGTACCCGTTTTCCATCGTCCACAGCGGCTGCGTTTCGTTCCCGAGCAGGCTTCCCAGATCGGACGCGCAATCGATCTGTCGGTCGGCGGACTGGCCGAGCTGGTCACCGATCGGAACAAAGTAATTGCGATAGATCGTTCCGGCGCCGCAGGAGATGGCGCAGGCGGGACCTTGAGTCCGATCGTTTTCGTAGATTCCCACGCCGGATTCGGGTGTGATCGAAGGGCTGGCCATTTCCAACAGATTGAACTGGGACGCGACCTGGAACGTCGCACCCGCATTGCCGACATCGGCATGCATTTGACGCACGTCGCCGACGACTTCGGAAAGCCGCACCCGGCCCGGAGCAGGATCCAGTGCTTGAACCCGCGAACGAAGCTCGCCGAGTGTGGGGACCTGCAGGGTGCCAAAGCGGTGCCGCTGGCCATTGGGGCAGACGATGCATTCGCCGTCGATCGCCAATTCGCTGCGAACCTGGTCGGGCGAGGATTCCTTGATTCCGGTTAACTGTTCAAACCACGTCATTGGATGTTGCGAGGAGTTGCCGGGCGGAGCGGTCGTAGGTGACGCTGTGCGTCACATGGTCGTTGTGACGCACAGCGTCACCTACCCTCGAATGTACGACAGCCTTCCCAGGCTGTCGCTGGATTCGACGGCCTGGAAAAGCCGTCGAGCGGAAAAGGGGTCAGGTACCAAAAAACAAATGGCCCGCAGGGTGCTTCGCATTTTTGGTACCTGACCCCTTTTCCGCGGTACCCTAAGAATAAAAGCTGGCAAAGCACTACGAGGCGCGATTTGAAAACTCCGATTTGGTTTCGGTTAAGATTTCGAGAATGTCTCGGCGCATTTTGGGGGTCAGGTGATCGAATTCCGGTGAATCGTCACGGCCTTCCAGGATCGCGAACAACCGCGCGACGACTTGCTCACGAACCTGCTTGGGCAACGCGTCGAACGCGGGCGAATGGATCAGGTAGCTGCACGGGTATTTGAACAGTCGGGTTTGCAAATCGAAGTCGCGGAGTGATCGACCGCGTGAATCTTTGATCCCGCGAGCCGAGAATTCTGTTTCAAATTCGGACGCCCCCTTCACCGTGTCGGTCAACTGAAACTCGTCGACCATCAACAGGTAGCGCAACACGCGGTCCGCCGAAGCGGCGATCCGGCGCTGGGCACTTTCACTGATGTGATCCTTCGGCCGTTCCAGCAATTCGTTCATCTGATAGGACTGGTGCAGGGCCTGGCGGGTTTCGTAGTTGGCTGCCGCGATCGCATTGTGCATTTGCGTTTGGTGTTCCAACACCATCAAGGCCACAATGTCGCTGTGCGGCGCGATGTAATCGTCGGTGTCGATGTACTCGTCCAATCCGGATTGGTTCGCGCCGGGATCACGATCGAACGTGTATTCGTCGCCGTCGCAAATCGTGTTGCCCATGTGACGCATCGCACCGTGGTTGCCGGTGACGTACCAGCCGCCCCAGCGTTGTTCAAAGGGGCTGGTGTGGTCGGTCAGAAACGTGCCACTGCCCAGTTTGGGGCGGCCCGAGGCGTCTGAGAAGACGCTGCGGATCACGTAGCCGGGAACCCCCTGCGTGCGGCTGGACGCATGGCACGAGAGACAGTTGCCGCGGTCGCGAACGAACGACGGCTGGCCGTCCCGATCGGACTGTTTCAAGGTGTAAAAAATCGCCCCCTGTTTCGCGTCGGTCGCGGCAAATTCCAGCACGTCACCGTTTTGGCAGTAGCCGACGTAGACATCGTCGTTAAAGTACAACGCGCGGGGACGCCGGGGCGAGATACGATGCAGCTGGAGACTGGTTTTCGAAAACACCAAGGTTTGAGAGCTGGTTGGCACATCCAACGCCGTTAGGACCGATTGAAGGTAACCGAACTGGTCGTCGTAATGGAGTGTTGTTTCACCGGACTCGAGTTTCTGGGACAGTTGGGCGACCGGGTCGTTGACCTCCGCGTCCAGATAGTTGATCGGCTCGCGTTCGAAGTTACCCTGTTGGGCGGACGATTCGGTGACGCAGAACGTGGTCGTGAAAACGGTGATCAGAACGGCGATGGCACGCGGAGGACGCATTGACAATCTTCTCCGACACACGGGAAACTCCCTACAGAAGTGATGATGTGGCGCGAATGAACTTGTTCATGCTGCGTCGAAATCGAAAAATGGCAACGCAGCAGGCCACCGATCAGGGTATACTTTAATATTCTGTACGTCAATGTGCACTATTTAGCAGTTCACGAGCTTTCGGGCAAATTCATGCTTTCCAAAACCGCCGAATACGCGCTTCGCGCCGTCGCTTGCATGGGCGGCCAGCCTGGCGAACCCGCCTCGGCGGACCGTCTGGCCGAGCAGACGAAGGTGCCGCGCCGCTATTTGACCCGCGTGCTTCAAGATCTGGCTGCGGCCGGTCTGGTGCGATCGCGACCGGGACCTGGGGGCGGATACGAGCTCAGTCGCTCGACCGACGAGCTGACGATTTTGGACGTGGTCAATACGGTCGCACCGATCGAGCGGATTCGCCGCTGTCCGTTGGGACTAAAGTCACACCACAAACTCTGTCCGCTGCACGCGGAACTGGACAAAGCCTACGCGGCGACCGAGGCCGCGTTTGCCGGTGTGACGATCAAAGAGCTCGTCGAATCGACCAGCGAGATCATCCCGCTGTGCGAATCAAAATAGTGGCGTAAGCTTCCAGCTTGCGATCCGGAAGTCACGCACAGCGTGACCTACACCGCTTGAGCCGCCTCCGCGATGTCTTTGAGCATCGCATCGAAGGCTTCCGAGGGTTCGATCTCGGCGTCGATCGTCAGCGCCAGGAGTGGCCGCTTGGCGATCCGATCGGTCTGTAGCTTGACCAGGTCTTTTTGCGTGCAGATCAAGTGTCGCACGTTTTCCAAACTTTCGGCCCAGCGATGGAGCTGCTCGATCGTCTCGCGATCGTATCGGGCGTGATCGGGCAACACCTGTTCGGCGACGACTTCGGCGCCCACGTCTTCGACGGTGCGGCGAAAGGCGGCGGGATTGCCGATGCCACTGATCAAGGCGACGCGCTGGCCGTGCAACGCGTCAACGGGCGTGCGTTGACCGGGGTACTGCAGCAAGCCGCTTGGTCGATGATTCGAACGCAAGACCAACAGTTCTCGATTGCACGAACGGATCGTCTCCATCACCGCGGCGACGTCTTCTTCGGCGACTTGATCACAACGCGTCAAGATCGCGACGTGCGCACGGCCCAGGCTCGCGATCGGCTCACGCAACAACCCGCGCGGTAACAGACGCCCGTAACCGAACGGGCACGTCATGTCGATCAGGACAATGTCCAGGTCTCGGTGCAGCCGGCGATGTTGGAATCCGTCGTCCATCAAAATCAATTGCGATTCGAGCTCTTCGACGGCGATCCGAGCGGCCTCGACGCGATCCGGGTTTTGCACGTGGGGGACATCCGGCAACCGTTGGTGAAGCTCGGCGGCTTCGTCGTTTTCATCCGCGTCGCCTCGGCCGTAGCCGCGTGAGACAATCGCCACGCGGATGCCCTGCTTGCGGAACCGCCGCGCAAGATCAGCGACGATGGGCGTCTTCCCCGTTCCGCCGGTCGTCAGGTTGCCGATACTGATCACCGTCGCGTCGCAGCGTTGGACGCCGTGACCGTGATCGAAGCCACGATTTCGTCGCGCCACGACGATGGCGTAGGGAACCGCCGCGACCGATAACCCGGCGCGCATCAATCCGGCGAGAATGCCGCGACGCCGGCCGCTCATGATCGATCGATAATCCAACGCGGATGACTGCAGGTGTTGGCGGAACGGAAGTCGCACAAGGGTTTGGCGACGCGTTTAGGTAACGCTGTGAAGCATTTCTTTTCTGTGTCTTACGGGCTGTCGATTGAGTCGGGATCTGCTGAGTCAATGGTGAGCCGCTGGCCGTAAGGCCTCGGGCAGCGTCGCCGTGCCCGGCCGCTTACGCGTCGGACGAATAAGTGGGATAGGCTTCCAGCCTGTCATGGCGAAAACGACAGGCTGGAAGCCTATCCCACAATCAATCCCCGCCACTTATTCTTCCGACGGCCGCTTACGCGGCGCGCGGTTCACAAAAACGACATTCCGCTCGCGCCCTGCCGCTAAAAAATGCTTCACAGCGTTGGCGTTGAGAGGTGACGCAGATCTTAGCGGGTCGCGAGCGTCTTGAAACGGCCTCCCGCGTTCAGTCGGGTTGCCGGATCCAGTGGCGGGGACGTTCGGCACCGCCGGTGCCGGCTTGGTCGTCCGGGGGCGGCAATTGCGAAAGCACCGAGAAGTCACCGGAGTGGGGCGTTCGAGCCGGTTGGCCGAGCGCAGGCGAGCTTGCCAGTTGGGCGCCCGGAGGGTGGGGAGCGGCCACAGGACTCGGTGCGGCGGTGGCGGCCAGCGAAGGGGGCTCGCTGATCGCGTTCTGGTAGACCCATTGTTTGCCGGCGGGGGCGATCGCTGCGGGAGGGGGACTGTCGTTGTGCAGTCCCGCAATCGATTGATCCACGTACTGCGTCGCGGCGAACACGCGTTCCAGTTCGGCCAGCCGCTGCGCTTCATCAGGGCTGGTCGATTGACTGGCGACGGCTGTGGTGGCGTTGAAATGGGTTTCGTAGAAGGGGTCTCGGTCCACCGGCACGGCCAGGTCCTGGTAGGTGAGCGGCAATTGTCGCGGTGGGGTGGATGTTGCCGGTGGCGAATAGTCCGTTCGCGGGTCGTAAACGACGGGGACTTGGACGTCTTCGGTCACTTCGCGGACCAGCATCTCGATGGATGCGTCATCAAACCGATCGGATGTCCGTTGATCGGCCCCCTCGTCGACGGCAGAGGCATCGGGCAGAGTTGGCTTGCGAAACGGCAGGGAGAAAAGGATCCCGCCGCCCAGAATCAGAATTCCGAGAGAGGTGCGTCGCACGCGAAAACCTGGGGCTGGAGAGGAAACGGAGGGGGGTCTCACCGGCGGAGCGGGTGAGGTGGGGCCAGTTTCTTCCATGAAGTTTGGTGCGCTTCGTGCGATTGAATCCTTTCGTCACGTTCGACACCTCTGGTCCAGCCTGGTCGGGGAATTGGGCCGGATCATCGAAGCCGTGCCCCGATTCTGAGGGTTGGGCAAAGGCTGCGGCAGCGATGAGCGCTGCGGCACCGTTGAAAGCTGTGCCCTACGAAAAACGGCTCGCCGATGATACGCTTTCCCGTTTCACACACGCCCCCCTGTTTGAACAGAGCCATGGAAGCTGGGATTGTCGGATTGCCGAACGTTGGCAAGAGCACGCTATTTAACGCATTAACGAGCTCGCAGGCCGCCCAAAGCGAGAATTACCCGTTTTGCACGATCGAGCCCAACGAGGGGATCGTCAACGTTCCCGACGAGCGTTTGGGGCGAATCACGAAGTACATCGTGCCGCAAAAGACCATTCCCGCCGCGCTCAAGTTGGTGGACATCGCGGGGATCGTCAAAGGTGCCAGCGACGGAGAAGGCTTGGGCAATAAATTCCTCAGCCATATCCGCCAAGTCGACGCGATCGTTCAGGTCGTGCGTTGTTTCGAAGACGCCGACGTGATCCACGTGTCGGGAAATGTTGATCCGCTGGCCGACATCGACACGATCGAAACCGAGTTGGTTTTGGCGGACCTTCAAACCCTGGAAAATTCGCTCGCCAAAGCCCAGCGGACCGCTCGCAGCGGTGACAAAGAGGCGAAAATTCGGGTCACCGCGATTGAAAAATGCAACGCGCATCTGGAATCCGAGCAGCCCCTTCGGACGCTGAACTTGACCGAACCGGAAGCCAAATCGATCCACAGCTTTGGATTGATGACGGCCAAGCCGATCTTGTACGTCGCCAACGTTGACGAAAACGACCTGGAAGGAAAAGATCCGCTGGTGGACAAGGTTCGCCAGCACGCCGAGACGTCGGGGGCCAATGTGGTCTGCGTCAGCGCGAAACTGGAAGCCGAATTGGCCGAGCTGGACGAAGCCGATCGCGAAGAAATGTTGGCCGACGTGGGGCTGGAAGCGCCGGCATTGAGCACGATCGCGCAGGCCGCCTACAAGACGTTGGGGTTGCAAAGCTACTTCACGGCGGGTGAAAAAGAGGTCCGAGCCTGGACGATCCCCGTCGGCGCGACCGCTCCCCAGGCCGCCGGCGTGATTCACAGCGACTTCGAAAAGGGGTTCATTCGCTGTGAGGTCTACACTCTCGAAGACCTGGAAACCCATGGCAGCGAGAAAGAAATTCGCCAAGCCGGTAAACTACGTGTGGAGGGGAAAGACTACGTTATGCATGACGGTGACATTTGTCATTTCCTTCACAAAATCTGATTCGGCCACCCTCAACCACGAAGCTCTTCCGCTCAGGTATTCATGAATAAGATGTTGATTCCCATCCTCTTTGCTCTCGGCACGGCAGTCTTCTGGGGCTGCTACGGACCAACCATTGGAAACGCACAGGCACCGCGGATCGATGGGAAGCCGTTGTTGCCGCCGGACGGCTGGACGCCGTTCAAACCGTACGTGTTTATCGGAATCGCGTATCTGGTGATCGCGATCGCCGGCGGCTTGGCGATGATGAAGCTCAAGGGCGACAGTTTCGACTACTTCGCGCCCGTCCCCGGCGTCGAGGGGGCGTCGCATTTCATGACGGCGAAATGGGGGTTCCTGGCGGGCGCGCTCGGGGCTTTCGGTGCGCTCTGTCTGACGACGGCGATGATGACCAGTCGCGGCAATGCGTTGTTGGTGATGCCGATCGTTTTCGGCGGCGCCGTCTCGATCACGGCCATCGTTTCGATCATCAAACTGCGTGGGCACGGCCCCTTGGAAATCAATCCGTTGCTGTGGGTCGGGATGGGCTTGACCGTTGTCGGTGTCGTGTTGGTGGCGATGAACACGCCGCACGGTCACGCGGCCAAAAAACCGGTCGCGCCGGCCACCGACACGATCGCGACGACGGATGCCGCGGCCCAGGAAGCCGACCAGGAAAAACCGGAATCTGCGGAAGCCTCGTGAGATGAACGCTTCACCGACCGAATCACGCGACCGGGTCGAAGCCATCGACCACCAAGTCGCGCATCTTTGGATGGTGCGAACATTCCTCAAGCACGCCGACGAAGCGGAAGACGATGAAGAACTGCGGAGCGTCGTCAGAGACATTTACGACTTCATCCTGGCGGTCGGGCCGATCGACGACGTCCGGGACAATGCGGCCTATTTGAAAATGGCCAAAAAGAAACTCTCCAAGCTCCGCAAGGCCACCGAGTTGTACGAGGAAATTCAACCCGAAGTCAGCGGACACACGAACTTTGTGATGGCGGCCAAGTCTCTCCGCCTGGCACTCGATGCCATCACCAAGATCATCAATCCACCCGTGGCGTAAGCTTCCAGCTTGCGATCCCAACCAGTGGCGTAAGCTTCCAGCTTGCGATCCCAGCCAGTGGTGGCGTAAGCTTCCAGCTTGCGATTCGTTGGCCGAAGGCCGACGGAGCTCCTGTCGCCAACACCGCTCGAAACCCAACCACCACGGATCCTCCCTTGGCAGATTCCAAATCCAAGACGAAAGACTTCATCGATCCGACGTTTCTGTTTCGGTTTGAAGTCGAGATCCGTCAAGCGGATTTGGAATGGACATCAAAGGGTCTGAAACTTCCCGAGAGTTGCCGGATGCCATCGTTCGGGGCGCTCGGTGGACGCAAGGTGTTTGCCGACGTTCGTCTCGGCTGGTCCGAAGACGGAATCGGGATCCAGATCCAGGTCAATGGCAAGCGGCAAGTGCCTTGGTGCCGCGAGACGCGACTCGATGAAAGCGATGGATTTCACTTGTGGCTGGACACGCGATGCAGCCCCAACATTCACCGCGCGACACAATACTGCCACCGCTTTTTATTCATGCCTGCCGGTGGTGGACCGAGACGCGAGCGACCGATCGCCTCCCTGATCGAAATCCACCGCTCCCGCGGCAACCCCAAGTCGATCGCGGCCGACGCGTTGTCGATCAAGGCGTTCGCGCGCCACGACGGTTATGAACTGTGCGGTCTGATCCCCAGCGCTGCGCTGACCGGATTTGATCCGTCCGATCAAACACGCCTGGCGATCTACTACGCCGTGATCGATCGCGAACTCGGCTGGCAAACGCTCGGCGCCGGCCCGGAATACCCCGTCACCGAAGACCCCAGCCTGTGGGCCGATGCGGTGTTGGTTTAGTGCCAGGTTCCGAATTCGGAGTTTGAGATTTGCAAACTCTCACGGAATCGATTGGCCGCTCACCCCACGTGCTGAAATGTTCCCCTACGGGATCCCGCGGACGATCGAGGGGCCGATCAGCTTGGTCAACCAAACCGGCAGCTTCTGCCAGGCTTGGACCAAACGCTTCTTTCCGCCCGCGTCGGGGCGCATCTGATTGGGATCGCCCTTGCGGACGTAGTATTGCCAAGTCGCCGGATGAGGCTTCGCACCCCATTGGGCTTTGAACTTGTAGGTCCCGGCGTCTTCGCTGCTGCGTCCGAAATCAAACGTGTGGCTGCCCTTTTCGATCGCCCGCTGCAACAAATGGCGGTACATCAACATGTTCGCGCCGGTGCGATTGAACTCGCGCAAACTGCTCGCGCTCGGCACTTCCGTCACGCCACGGCTGTGGACGATCAATCCGCCCGCGATCGGTTTGCCTTCGTTGCGAACCACGCACAGTTCGGCATCACCGTCAAAGTGCTTCAAGATGCTTGAAAATAGCTTCTTGGAAAACACCGGCGTGCCGAGGTCACGCATATTGTGCGCAAAGACGTCATAAAATTCAGCGAGCAACTCCTGGCCGCCGAAATGCACGGTGGAGTCATACGTCCCCGACTTCCTGACCTGGCTGCGTAGCTTCGATTTAAACGACTTGTCCAGCGCCTCGTCCGTCTCCGGCAGCGGCAAGCGCAGATGAAATTTGTCGGTCCGCACCATGTTGAACTTCGGGTGTTCGGCCGGCTGTTCGTGGCGCAGTTCCAGATACTTGACGTCCAACTGATCCGCCAAGTCGCACGCCGCGTCGATCAGTTGCCGGGCGACCTCGTCATTCGACGCCCAGACCCCACCGGTATTCAGATAAGGCAAGCTGACCAAGAACTTGCCAAAGATCGGTCCACGGACAAAGACCAGGGGAAGGATGCCATGGACCTCTTGTCCGTCGACACAACGAAGCAAATAAGCCTTGTGACCCAAGCCATCGACGAGCGAGCTGATCCAAGCGGGATGGTGTCCCGCAAGCTGACCATGCGCCGCCTGGCGAATCTCCGGCCATGCACAAGGCCACGAACAGGTTTCAACTTCCGTCAAATTTCATGACTCTCGACGAGAGCGGCGACGACGCAGGCCCACCGTCCCGCAAATCAGTCCGGCGAAAATCGCCAGTGAAGTAGGCTCCGGAACCGTTGCAGGCGGTCCAGCTGGGAATTGCACCAAACCGGGCGAACCAAAATTGCCTGCTTCCGTGCCAGAAAGGCCGAAATTATTTGTTGCTACTAAGTTTTCTGATGTCGTGGCCAGCCAATCAGATCCTTGCGTTCCACTCAAATTGTCCAGGAAAATACTGTGCCCAGGTTCAGGAGTTGGCCAGCTCGTATCAGTGTTGAAGTTGTTGAGCGAGAACGAATCTGGGACGCTCGTTGACGTCAAATGAAGAGAGAGACTGCCCGTGTTGAGTTGATCAGACAACGATTGCCAGGGTTCTAAGCCGAGGGAATTAGAGGAATCTAGCCCGAGCGATACGAGAAGCTGATCGTTAGCGATTATATCAATATTCAATCCGTCATCGAATGGGTACTCAGCTGCATAGAGAACTAGACTGCTATTGCTAGCCAAGTTTCCGGTAAGCGGCCCAAAACTCAGTTCAACGCCTGAGTCAGCCAAATCCGAAGGATCTTGGATTTGAAGAGCTAATTCGTAGTCGCTGAGGTCTACAGAGGAGGAGCCAAAGTTCGCAATTTCAATCCACTCATACGCGAACTGAGGAATATCACTATCTCCCTGGATTGGATTGTACATCACCTCCGAGATCACCAACCCTGCATTCGCATTCGCGGCGCCGAACAGAAACGCGACCAAAACTGAAAATTGAAACGATCGAGCAAGCATTGGCTCCATCCAAATGTGTGTTGAGGAGACTGGGCCCAGTGAGTCAGGCGGAGAATATCGCCCATTTCCCCCAGTCAATCAACACCGCGTTGGACATTCAAACCACCCGAACATCAAATTTTCATGTCTTACCGTCTTGGCCGCCCCAAAACAGAGATGAAGGTCAGTATCCCGCCACCCCTTCCGGCTGACACTCGCGATCCACTCGGGTAGTCCAACCATTTTCTTGTCACAAATGTTCCTGTCTCCGCTCCCGTCACATCATTCTGCCCCATCGTTTTGCCCTCCCTCACTCCACCTGCGCAAGCGCCCCCGCCGCGGCGTCATACCCTGCCTGAATCAACGGGTTGGGATTCGTGAAATCGAACCAAGCCACCGACCCCAGTTGCGGACGCACCACCAGATCGGCATAAGTCAACTGCTGCTGTCGAATCCGTGCTTCAGCCAGTTCCTGAAAACGCAGCACCGACTGCAGCGCCGTTCGGCACGACTTGTGTGCCGATTCGGTCGGACTGACATCGATCACGATCAGCTCGCCAAAACCGTCCATCAATTCCCTGGCCAGATCACACGGCACCGCGTCATAGACTCCGACGTCACTAAGTTTCCGTCCGTCAATCTCCACCGATGGAAAGACCCCGGGAATCGACATCGAAGCGACCACGGCTTTGCGGAGCGAGCCGCGACTGAGTACGACACGCTGGCCACTGCGCAAATCCACCGCGATCAAGTGCAGCGGTGTCCGCAGATCCTCGATCGCGATGTCCGGCAACAACTCATCGGTGATCGCTTCCAGCAACGTGCTGGGCAACAACGATTCGGTCAGCGCGGCGCGTCCGATCGCTTTCTGCGCCCAAAACAGTCGTGTCCAGCGGCGCAACCACCGCGCGTTGGACTCATCACGCCCCGAGGCTCCGGCTGCGGCGCCGACGACTTTCTGCTGTAGCGTGCGGTAGCGGTCCGATTCCAAGAAATCGCGGGCCAGGGCTTCGGCGCGTTCGACATCACGTTCGACCGCACAGAGTGCCGCCATCAACGCGCCCATGCTGACGCCGACCATCCGTCCGATGCCAATGCCGGAGTGTCCGATGGCGCGCATCGCACCGAGGTGTGCCAGACCGCGAGCGCCGCCGCCGCCGAGCATCACCGTCGCGTCGGCCCACTCACTTCGCGGGCGTCGTAACATCAATCGCCCATGCCAATGGGTAAGTTTCACAGAGCCGCCCCCCTGTTTGTGCCGGATAGAAATAACTGAACAACCGTAGCACACAGTTTGGGTGTGTCGCGGGGAGCTGAATCACGCGCCACTGGCATGCATTCCGGGGGGGGCGCTAAGCGAGCGGCGCGTGGGGTTCGCCCCACAACCTGCTTTTGTTAGCGGAAGGGCGCGAGCCCTCCGGTGTTTCTGCTTTTGTTAGCGGAAGGGCGCAAGCCCTCCGGTGTTTCCAGCTGTTTTCACGCTGCCACCGGACGGCTCGCGCCGTTCCGCTAAATCACGCGCCAATGGCTGACGCCACGTGCTGGCATAACCGCTGCATCCCCAACAGGCGTCACAGCCGACCGGGGCACCCCCATTTCGTGTTCGCTTGCTTCGCGATCCTGGGGCCTGGTGCGAAGCCCAGATCTAGGGTTCGTCAGACAGGGTGATTGTCCGGGGGGATTGTCATACGAAAGCGCGTGCGGCGAAGGCCGGCGTGCTCAGACCTCCTCCTCTTCTTTCTTTCACCATGCAAACGACTCACGTAGCCGCCGGCACCACAACGGTTTGTCCGTTGATCCCGTCCGCACCGAAAGCGCCGCCCAAGCGATCCATTCCCGGACTCCGATACGAAGTCGCCTCTCGTCGAGAAGACCTGCACGAAGCATTCAGCCTGATCTACCAATCGTATCGACACGCAGGGCTGGTCGAAGAAAACGAGAGCCAAGTTCGACTGACACCGTTTCATCTGTTGCCGACCACCGAAGTCTTTGTGACCAAGCTCGGCGAGAAAGTCGTCTCGACCGTCTCCTTGATCGGCGACGGTGAACTGGGGTTACCGCTGGAATCGATCTATCCGAAAAATGTGGAACTGATCCGAAACCGTGGTTTGCGGATGGGAGAAATCGGTAGCCTGGCCGATTGCCGGGATTCACCGGTGCGATTTATCGAGACGTTCGCCGCGATGGGACGATTGCTCGCCCAGGTGGCGAAGAGCCGTGGCTACGACGGGCTGGTCGCCGCGGCGCACCCCAAGCACGCACGTTTGTACCAGCGGATTTTACCGTTTGAACAAATCGGAAAGATGTCGACGTGCCCCTACGCCAACGGCAATCCGGCGGTGATGCTGGCGTTGGTGTTCGAGGACCATCGCGGCAGCGAACTTTACGAACGCTTCTTTGGTTCGATGAGTAGCGTCACCGACACCGTGCCACGTCCTTGGTCTGCCGAAACGTACGACTACTTTCACAAGCTACTGCATTCCAATCGGCTGCAATCCGAACGCCCGCTCTCCGGCCAGGGCGGTCCCATGCTCAGCAAACGGCGATCGGTTCAAAACAGCCGAATCGACAACTAAGCAACGCACGGAAAATAAGTGGGATAGGCTTCCAGCCTGTCGACGCTGGAATGACAGGCTGGAAGCCTATCCCACTCGCTAGATCCGACACTTAGTTTCCGTTCGATTCTAATCACGCGTCACTGGCTGACGGCCTGTCGGCTTAATCGGGTTCGGCTGAGGCAATGGTGAGCCGCTGGCCGTAAGGCCTCGGGCGACGTTGAAGGCCCGGCCGCTCACGCGTCGCGGCTCACTTTATCGACACGCTGCTGACGCCACATGCTGGCATCCATCCCAGCGCGACGCGTGATGCGGCTCGCTATCGATCAGACGGTATCCAAGAAGTTGGCGTCGTCAGTGATGACGATCGTATCCAACCCGGCGCCGGCTTCACGCACGGCAACTTTCAGCGTGTGGTTTCCTGCGTCCAGATCAAACTGAACCGCTTCACCACTCTCGCTAACCGTTTGCCAGGTCAGCACTCCGTTGGTGACTTGCATGTGCCACTTCACCCACGGGCCATCATCGATCGCGATCCAGAACGAGTTCGAACCGCCGTCCGCCGCACTCACCAACGCATGCATGGTGAACACGCCTGCCTGGTCGACGGTGAAGTCGTAGGTCAGTTCATCGCCGACCGAAGGCGAACTGTAGTGCGGCGTTCCGTTGGACGCGACCAGGAATTCATTTCCATCGTCGTCGTGCTCGACCATCCAGTCGCCGCTGCGTTGCATCTGAGTCGCATCGATCACGATCGTGTTGCTGGACAGCTTGCTGACCATCCATTTGTCCAGCTTCACGCCGTCTTCACGAACCTTTAATTGCATCGTGTGGTGCCCGGAGTCCAGGAAAAAGCTTGTCGCATCCTGGTTCCAACCATCGGTCACGGTTTGCCAGTCGAACGAGCTGCCGGTGTTCATGTGCCACTGAACCCAAGGCAGGTTATCGATCTTCACCCAGACCGAATTGTCGGCACTGCTGGATGCTTTCACCAGGCCGGACAGTTCGTAGTTGGCGGTGTGGTCCACCGAGAACTGATACATCACCTTTTTGTACGAAGGCGGCGTGTTGTAGTGTGACCCTGAACCGTTGGGTGCCATGATGTACCTGCCGCCGGAAGCGTAGCTGGAACTGTACTCCTTCCACGGGCGATCCATCCACTCGTAGTCTTCCGCTTCGAACATCTTGTCGACCGCCGCTTCATACAGACCGGCATCGATGCTGTTATCGCACTCATGGTCGTCCAAGTGGATCAGGTCTGTTTTGCCATCGGCGCCGGCGTTGCTGCCGTTGTCGGCGTTGGAGCCCTGGTATTGTGGCGAGAACACAAAATCCTCGGGCGCGATGAATTGCACAAGGTAGTCGCCGCTGTCCAGTCCGTTGAATGAGTACAAACCGTCGGAATCGGTGGTGGTGGTGGCCACAACGTTGTGATGCGGATCCAGCAACTTGACCGTGACACCGGGGATGCCGGGTTCGTTGTGGTCCTGCTTGCCATCGCGATCCAAATCGTTCCAGACGTAGTTCCCGATCTTGCCAGAGGGCGCCGCCACCGGGTTCTTGTAGTGGCTGGGGTCTGAATCGGTAACCGTGTCGGCGACAACCGTTCCCACGTTAGCGTACAGGCCGGCGGTCAGGTGCTGGAATTTGACCTTGCGAATCTTGAACCGATCTTCCGGCGTGGTGTCGACGGTCGAGGCCGCCAGGACAAGCACATTTCCGGAGACCTCGTTGCCATTGAAGTTCGCCCAGCGTGAACCGCTGCTGGTCGTGTCGTTGACTTCGTTCAGCGTCAGTCCGCTCAGCAACGCGTCGCTGAGGGTTTGATGGCTACCGAAGGCACCTGGGATCGTGCCGATCCAGATGGACAAGTCGCTGTCGTTGACGACGCTATCCAAATACGCTTGGTCGACGACGACGTTTTCCGAGAATTCAAACAATACAAAGTTGTCACGTCCGACGTTGTCGACGCGGTGTGTGCCGTTGCCTCCATTACCTTCGCTCGAATCGGTCACGCCCAGGCCGCCGGAGAAGATGCCTAGGAAGGCCTCGTTCCAGTTACCACTGTCGTCACGGCTGAACGCACTCGCGTTGACCGAAACGCCATCGGTCGTGAACGTCCGCATGTTGCCGTTGGTTCCATCCAGACCGCTGCTGCCGTTGAAGTAGAACGTGCTGGTGGCGCCGGACGTCGTCAACGACTCCGCGGTCGTGCCGTAGCTGTAGGTCCAAACTTCTCCCGGTGACAGCAGTCCGTCATCGTTGGTGTTCGAACCGACAAACACTGGTCTGAAATCATCGCTGGTATCGTTCGGCGTGCCGTTGTCGTCCGTCACCACGACTTCCCCGAACGTAAACGTGGTCTCACCCGTGTTCGTCACCGTGTAGGTCCAGTCGACAGATGCCCCCGGAGCGATTTCCACGGCTCCGGCAGGCGTGTCGGCGTCGACACCGTTGGTCGATTTCTCGATGTCGATGTTTGGAATTCCCGGCGGGGTCGGTGCGGGGTTCGTGTAGTGGCTGGGGTCGGAATCGAATGCGACGCCGATATCCACCGACGCAATGTTGCCATAGATGCCGTCAACGACGTGCTGGAACTTGACCTTGCGAATCTTGAAGGCGTCTTCCGGGCTTGTGTCCGACGTGGATGCAGCCAACACCAAAACGTTTCCGGCGACTTGTCCGCCGTTGAAATCAGCCCACCGCGAATAGGAACTGGTGGTGTCGTCGTCTTCGTTCGACAGTCCGCTCAGCAAGCCATCGGAGAGCGTTTGGTGAGTGCCGTATGCACCGGGGATCGTGCCGATCCAGATGGAGAGGTCACTATCGTTGACCACGCTGTCCAGGTAAGCCTTGTCGACGACAACGGTTTCCGAGAATTCAAACAGCACGTAATTGTCGCGGCCCATGTTGTCGACACGGTGCGTGCCGTTGCTGCCGCTTTCGCTGCCATCGGTCACGCCGAGCCCACCGGAGAAGATGCCCAGGTAGGCGTCATCCCAGTTGCCGTTGGAATCGCGGCTGAAGGCACTGGCGTTCACCGAAACGCCGTCCTTGGTAAAGCTGCGGACGTTGCCGCTGTCGCCGCTGACCGAACCGCTTTGATTGAACTCAAATACGCTGGTCGCACCCGTGGCCGTCAACGTTTGGGCGGTCGATGTCGCGGTGTACTCCCAGTCTTCACCGGGCGAAAGGATTCCGTCATTGCCATCGTCTGGGCCAACAAAGGTCGGCGGGAAGTCATCGCTGGTGTCACCCGGCGTTCCGTTGTCGTCTCGCACAACAACGTCCGCTGCTGCGATCGGCGTGTCGCCGGTATTGGTGACAATGTAGGTCCAAGTCACGGTGTCACCCGGAGCGATCTCGACCGCTTCACCGGGCGTGTCGGCTTGCACACCGTTGGTCAGTTTTTCGATGTCGATATCGGGAGTCCCGATCACGACGTAGTTGGCCGGGTCGTCGTCGGTGACATCATCCAAGTTCGGGACGACCGGAGTGCCCACGACGTCAGCGATATTGGTGAACTGTCCGGCCATCGAGGCGGTGATCGTGGCGGAGTACAACCAGACTTCGTCGACCTGCAGGATTCCGTCTCCGTCATCGCCACTCTGATAGAGCGGATTAAAATCGTCACCCGTGTTGCCAGGCGTGGCGTTGTCGTCGAAGACGATCACGTTTTCCAAATCGACGTCACCGGTGTTGGTCACGACATAGTTGAACGTGACGTCATCGCCGACATTGAAACTCGGTCCGTCGCCAGTGTCGGCATCCAGACACTCGACCATTTCATTCGGCTTAGTGAATTTCAGCTCGGTGATCGCGCCACTGCCGGGGAACGTGACGACCAACGAAGTGACCTCATCGACGTCGATGGGGATTTGTTGGAAGCTGTTGTTCCCGAGTGCCGCGATGTTGAACGATTGCTGACCCGAATTGGTCAGGACCGTGACGACGGTGCCACCATTTTCATTGGTGTCGATATCCAGCAATCCGATGTGGTCGATTCGGACCGCGTTATCGAACGTGAACGTGATCGTGCCGCCGTGTGCTTCGTCATCGGGGTCGTTGGAATCACCGTCTTCGGAAATGATCAACACATTGCCGAGAGCCTGGTTGTTTTCGCCGACCGCACCACTCTTGCCACCGTACCCGATGCCGGGACCGGAGAAGTCTTGGTTCGGCGTGCCCAGATCGTGGTCACCGCCGGTCGGCGAGGCACTGTCAAAGATCATCGCGATATCGGGTCCACTCGATCGGCCATTGTTGGCTGCAACCGTCACACCGAGCGCGGAATACTCATCATCGATCACCGTCCCAGCAACGAACCCGTCGAAATCGATCACGTGCATCTCACCGCTACCGGCCACCACATGTTCGACACATTTTTCGATATCGATTCCTGGCGCAGCGCCCACGACGTAATTGGCCGGATCGTCGTCGGTGACGTCGGGGCCGACGGGATCGCCGCTATCATCCACCGGAGTGCCAACGACGGAACCGATATTGGTGAACTGGCCGATCGCCAGTGCGGTGATCTGGGCCTGGTAGAGCCACGTTTCGCCTGGATCAAGCCGACCGTCTTGGTCATCATCGCCGACGTTGAAGAAGTTTCCGAGCCCATCGTCTTCTTCGACGGGATCAGGATTGAAATCGTCACCCGGAACACCAGGCGTCGCATTGTCATCGCTGACGACAACGGGCGTCAGTTCGACATCGCCAGGGTTGGTGACAAAGTAAGTGAACACGAGCGTGTCGCCCAACTCTGCGGTCGGTCCGGGCGGAGTGTCCGCATCGACGCCAAAATCGTTCGGATTGGTGTTAGGAACGGGTGCCGGTGTGCTCAGGTCGGCGCCCAGTTCATTTTGCACCGCGAACAGGTTCTTGGTGTTTTCGATCAGCGAAGCGTTGCCTGAGGCATAAGCCGCCTGCGTCAACGAAATCACTTCCGCTTGGGTGTAGGAGTAATCCACGTTGGGATTGGCGGCGTTGAGCAGTGCGGCGGTCGCATGGCGTCCGAGTGCATTCAGTCCACCTCCTCCGCGTCCGAGCGCATCGAGCAGGGTCAGTCCGGAATCGTCGCTGACATCGAAGACGGAATTGTAGGAATGCAAGGGATCGAAACCGGTATCGGGCCATCCTTTCAACGGTGCCGGTCCAAACTCAGAGTGCGTCTTCCAGAACCCGGGCGTCAGCCCCTCACCGCCCCCGGCCTGATCTTCAACGACCTTGACAAATTTTTCAATGTCGATCGCAGGATTCAAAGGCGGCGGAGGCAGGAAGATCCCGGCGTCCAGGGTGGGATTGTGCTCACCGGGTGCCAGCGTGACGATCTGGGTCATGCCGTTGTTCGGGTCGGCATCGCTATCGAGCGTATCGTCACCGGCGTTTTGCGCCGTGAAGACATAGCCCGGCGGCAGATCGGTAAACGTGACCTTGTACTCTTCGCCCGGATTCAGGTTGTCAAAGTTGTAGAAGCCGGTCGGATCCGTGGTCGTCGTTTCCGTCGTGTTGTCACCGACGGTGCTGATCAGCCCATCGGGCCCACCACCGGTCAGGGTCACGGTGACACCCTCAACCCCCGCTTCACCATTGTCCTGAATTCCGTTCAGATTGTTGTCGTACCAAACGAAGTCACCGAGTGAGGAGAGTAGTCGATCGGTGGGGCCGAGGTCTGCTTTGTTTCGCCCGTTGAAATTTGTGGTGAACGAGCCGGTGAAGTTAGATTCTTCACTTGAAATCTGAATTGCAATATCCTTCCCCGCAAAGTACGCCGGTCTTGGATTCCCGCTTGTTTGCAAGGTTCCGGTCTCAGACAGCAGCCCACCGGTGACTCTGAGCCGTACCTCATAGCGATCAATTGCCGTAACGCCACCATCGACAAACCCAAAATCAATGACTTCACCCCTCAGCAATAAACCATTGACATCGACGACGGGGGGAAGCTCATCGGGAAACTCGACATCCAGTCCGCCCGTGAGTTGGAAGTCATCACCCGGGACGCCACCAACTAATGCTCCGCTCGCGTCGACCTGAAAAGTTAAGTCAAAGTCTCCAGGGATGATAAACGGCGCTCTGACCCCGCCATCCTCTAACTGAAAGTTGATTGTAGTCCCGGTCGCTGAGAAAAGGTCCGTTGTCGCGTTGTAACTGACCGCAGCTGGCTCACTAAGCCCGTCCGAAAAAACCCGCGGATGTTCGAGATTAAGACCGAGTGCTGCCAGCACACGCCGATCTTCAAGCGGCTGCAACCGTAACTTTCTGCGTTTATCCGCGCGTTGCGTTTGTCGCGTGAAAACTCTTCGGGCACGTTTGCGTTCAAGAGATTTCTTGGAGGGCATGGCTGAGGCTCTGGGGAGGTAGCAAAAATAGTCTGGGGCACTTTTCCGAGCTGAATCGCTGAGGATAGTTCGAGGAATGCAACCAAAAAGCAATTTGGTGAACATTTCATCAGAAGAACGCGTGACTACTTAGTATGAGCCATAAAGTCTGCAAAAAACTTAGCTTTAAGATGGCACGAGTTTTATCTGTAGAGCCGCGGTCTAATCCTCAGAGAGACTTCCGTAGAACAGAAGTGCGAGAAAGGCACGTATGAACGCGAAGCGGACACGCAAACAGGTGGTTCGGGCGTGCGATGTATGGTGAACGTTCGGTGGACCGCCACTTAATGTCAAGCCTCTAGGCTTCACGTCAGCTTTGAGGAGTCGCAAGAATGGACGAGCGTTTAAGTCTGCTCTTCTAGTGGCTTCTAGAGTCCAGGGGCTTAAGCAAGCCTAGGTCGTCAACCGTTTGCGGCGTACTCGGATGACTCCAATGCCCACCGCCCCGATCATCCAACCGGCGAAGCTTGAAGGTTCTGGAACTGCGCGTGCATTCACGTCTGACGTGCTAAATCCGTTGGTATTGAAAGACGTAAGGAAGTTTCCGTCAAAATCAATCCCAGTGGCATCGAGGTTTATGTTGAGAAGCAAGTCTTGCCCAAACTCGGACTGAAGCTCCCCGTCCGTCGAAATCGCACTTATCTCCAGAGTCAATGGAGCCGTGAACTCGGATGGTGTCGCGGTGGCACTAACTGTTCCAAAATTATGGACGAGCTCTTTCAGAGTGCCTTGAAGAAGGGTGGCTTGCGTTCCAAGAACCCATGGCGAAGTTTCAAAGGCTCCAACGATGTCAAATGAACCCGAAGAGATAACACCCAGATTGCTAACCGTAGCGTTGAGAGTGAAAGTGCCGTTATGGAAAGCGGTCTTGCCGGAATCCGGTGGAGATCCCATGTAAATCGTCGACTCAACACCCGCAGCATCCACATAAAGGGTGGCGTCGCCAGTCAAAGAGAATGCTTGACTAACGTGGTCGTACGACCCCGAAAGACCTTGCAATTTAATGTCCGGATTAGCAATTGCTCCGAGAACGCCCGCGTCGGACCTGCTCTGTATTGACGACGCAAGGATGATCGCAAAAAAAATCGACCATGCCCTTGGATGGTAGCAAGTCACCGGTGTCGATGATCCCATCAGGTCATTCATCAAATTTACTTCGTTGGGCAGGAGTGCTACGGGTACGATCGACTAACGTGTAGGAAGCTCCATGGTACCCAGATTCTCACGCAACGCAAGGAATATTTGTCTACCACCTGGAAAACGGATTTAGGACCCCCACGCCCTCCCCTCTCCCCGTAAGTCCGTCGTGGGGCTAGCCCGGGGGTGGTTAAGTCGGGGGGGCTCGCAACCATTTCACGATAGCCGCCGACCGTCTAGAAGCAGCAGTTAGGCAAGCGGCCAAAAGCCGCGTTGAAGTGTTTGGCAAGTGTGGGGGGCGGAAAGCGAATCCGCGATAGGGTCCTGCTTCTCCAAGTTGAACAATTGGGCAGATGGGGGCGTTATATCGTTTTCGGGGCAACGCCGCCATGCTTCGGTACTTGGGGTTTCAAACGCAACTCTGGTGTCTTAGTCAATCAAGGAGGTCTCGATTTGGCTTCCGTCACGCAGGGACTCCAGCACTAAGTCACGCAAGATTTCTCGTGTCAATAGGCTTTTCTGCTCAAGTGACTGTTTGAGTGAACGCCAGTCCAGCTGCAAATTCAATCATTTATGGGAGATTGCCCTGGCAAACGGGTGAGGCCTTTTCGGCATCGATTTTGGGCAGCGAGTGCGCAACACGACGCATTTTGCGTCGGCATTTCCTTGGTGTCTCAATTGAGTGTTACTGTTGGTGCGGTGCCATGTCGCTCGCAGCGGCGTCTTGACTGCGGTTTTCGTGTTGTTAAAGTCTCCCCGCTCGGTCCGTGGCGTCGGTTTGTCACTCCGAGTAAATCGCCTGGAAAATGGGCAAAACGCCTCGGATCAGCACGTATCCGGCGACGGAAATGGCGGCCAGTAGCAGGCCTCCTGTCACGCTCCACTTGATCAGGTTCTGCCGATTCGTTCGTTTTTCGTTCTTCTGTAGTAAACGATCCGTGAAATCGGAGGCGACGCGGTCGGTGTCGTTGTCTTGCCGGCTTGACCGCGTGGGGTTGGGGAGCGGCCGCCGGTGTGGCTGGTCGACCACCATGATCGGGCGATTCGCGTCCGGGCTCTCGGTGTTGTCTGTCGCCGTCTCCGCCCCGGTGGCTGCGGCATCGCCAGGCGGCTCTTCAGCCAGCGGGTCTCCAAAACGGCGGTCGGCTCGGCTGCCGATCTGATTGGCCCACAAGTGCACGTTCCCGACCCAAATCGATTCGCCTCCCGGGACCAATTCCCTGGCCATGGGGTCGCGATCGGGCAAGGAATCGGGATTCAGCTGCACCGCCCAAACCCGCCTGCCGACGCAAACGATTCCCAGTTCACAGACCCGTAGCCCCAATCCATGCATTCGCATCGAACTGGGGTGCCCCTCGCCAAGAATGGTGACCTGGCGATTCAGCCGTCGCGTCTGTTCTCCGGTCCCCCAGTCCATCACCAAAGCCGCATCGGCCGGCTCGGCTTCGGTTGAAGATTGCCCAATCGCCTCGTTTTCAGCGGCCGTCCGCTCGGCCAAAACCGTGGGCGACGTCCAATTTGGGTCCGCGTCCGACATCAGCGACAATCGATGTTTGCCCACCAGCAACTGAGTGTCCGACTTGATTCGCCCCCAAATCGGGAACGCGATGCCACATAGCGGCCAGACCTCAACCCGCGAGCCGCAGGCGACGGCAAAGTAAACCACCGCTGGAAGTCGCTTGTATTCGACGTGAACCTGGCAGCGGTCGTGGGCCCCAATCAACGCAAACGGTAGCGGCAGCTCAACCCACGCCTCGTCATCCCTTCGCCTAGACGAGAAGCTCCACCGCGTTGACGGCCAGTAATGCATAGGGGGGGAATGGAAAAGTGGAGAAGCGGGCCGCTGGTGGCGGCAGAACTTTCCCCACATCCTAGCTACTGCCGGACGGAGGAATAGCTGCTCGGTACCGGAGAGCGGCTAGATCGGAGCGTCCAGATTGTCGATCACTCCAGCTCGTCTTGATATCCGGATTTCGCGGGTTCAACAATCGTAATCCTAACCAATTTTCCGCTTGACAGGTCTTCACTCTCGCCTATCCTCAGCCCAAGGCGAACCCCTCTGTGCGGGTAGGGAAATGATCTGTAGTTGCAACCGCTTTTTCATCAGAAATCTGCCCGTCAAACACGCGCCGGGTGCCAAGTCACTGAGGGCGGAGCCGTTTCGCCCAGATCGGCGACACTTACAGTCCTGCCGGGACGCCCACAAAACCCCACACGGGCCTTAGTCTTCTGGCCCAGTCATCCGATGCACACTCCCATCGTGAACGCTCGAGACGAGAGTAGCCCGCCGGGTAGCAAACTGGTCGAAAGTCGGCTCAGGCAGCCGCCACGCCATCAGGACGCTCCCCCGATTCGCAAAACCTTGCACCGCGCCCCGTCAAACCAGTCCAACGGAGCTGGCTTTTTCCATGTCTAAAAAACGCAAACCGATCCGGCCAGCGGCAAAAAGCGGCGGCGGAAAGCCCCGTAGTCGCAGCAAGCCCTCGGGTCTCACTGAACTGAACCGTAAATTGGCTCGTGGCGAGTCGGTTTCGCTGTCGCCGCAAAAAGCCGAAGCCGAGCCGCTGGTCGAGATCGCGCCGCCGAGGCGTTGGCCCGCCAGCACGTGGGGCATGATTGCTCTGGCGATCGGGATCCTGGCCTACAGCTATCTGCCCACGTTCTCGTGGATCATCGACAGCTGGCAAAATGAGCCTGATTATGGCCACGGGTGGTTTGTCGTCCCTCTGGCTCTGTACCTGTGTTACCGGCGTAGCGATTTGTTTCCGGGGTCGAGCGAGAAGGTGGCTTGGCAAGGGCTTTCGCTGATTGTGTTGGCGATCGGGATTCGAGTGCTCAGTCGATTCGCCTACGCCGACTTCCTGGACGCCTATTCGATCCTGCCCCTGTTGGCCGGCGCCGTCTGGTGTCTGCTCGGGTTGCGGGCGATGCTGTGGGCCCTGCCGGCGATCGGATTTCTGTTCTTTGCGATTCCGCTGCCGTTCCAGGCCGAGAGTGCGTTGAGTTGGAATTTGCAGGGCGTCGCGACGGACTTGAGCACATTTTTCCTGCGCGCCCTGGGCCAGCCCGCGGTCGCGGAAGGCCATATCGTGTGGATGGGCGAGGAAAAGCTGATGATCGAAGAGGCGTGCAGCGGGCTGCGGATCTTCGTCGGCATGGCCGCGTGTGCGTATTTTTGGGCCGTGCTGAGCGACCGAAATTGGTCTGATCGAGCAGTCTTGGTGATGACGGCGATCCCGGCGGCGATTTTGGTCAATGCGGCTCGGATCGTGGTGATCGGACTGTTCTACACCCAGGTCTCCTCGGCCGCCGGGCGGCACTGGATTCATGACTTCTCGGGGTACGCGATGATCGCCGCCTCCTTCGCATTGCTGGGGCTGGTCAGCTGGTACTGGCAGTTGGTGTACAAACGAGTTCCGATTATGACCGCAAAAGAGACTTTGCGGGGCTCTGTCAGCCATTCGTAGATAATTCACGTCAAACATTAGACTACCGCTGCCGGCTGGGTAGTATGAAGGCCGTCCGATGCGGGTTCCCACATCAAAGGACGCATCCGTTGGATAGTCGAAGCGAGTTGTCAAACCTGCTGGCGACGGCCGTTCAAACGCCAGGGCTGGCACTGTCACCTCATCAGCGGGCGAACGGATCGGAAGGATCGAAACGTGATTCAATCTTTACAAAATTTCTCAACTTTTCGTGTATCCACTGAGCCTGGCGGCGTTCAAACGGACGGAGAGGTAGATGTTGTGAAAACGACCCTTTCAGCACTGACGATCGCCAAGACCGGCGGTTTCATCTGAACGACCCCACTCTTCTTGAACTGACTTTGAAATCGGATTTTGAGTCGGTTCCCCGTCACGACGAACTCCCAGCCAATCTCACCGGGTTGGAACCACTCCCATCTCTTGCGTTACAGCTAACGACGAAAATGGATCATCAATCAAATCAGTTGCAGCCTTATCACAATGGCCCGGTCGTTCGCATGTCCGCCAGCAGTGAATCCCCCAACGCGTTTGACCCCTGGTTGCTGTGGATCACCCTGCGACGCTGTTGGTATTGGGCAATTCCGGTCGGAGTCGTGCTGGCGGTGATTGCGGCCTTCGCCGTGCTGCAATCCTTTGTGCCGCAATTTCAAGCGACCCATCATTTGGCCGCCAACAAAGACTGGCTGATTGACAGTGGCGTCATGCCGACACCCGATGACTTGGCCCGTTCTGAGAAAACGTTGATCACCAGCCCCATCGTGCTGTCTCAGGTGATCGACAAGCCCGAACTTCAGGCTTATGGCTTGCAAGACCCCGATCCCGACGTCCGCGAACAAACACTGATTTCCAATTTATCAATTCGAGGCGGCGGAACCCGATCGGCGATGTCGATCAGCTACATCGACAGTGACAAAAAATTCGCCGCCGATGTCTGCAATGCCGTCGTTGAAGCCTACCTGCAAAAACGTGACGAGTACGACAATCGTCGAATTGGTCGCCTGGAGCAATGGCTGACGCCCCAAGTGGAGCAGTTGAAGCGAAAAGTCGAAGAGCAGGAAAAGCTGGTCAGCCAGCTTGCCAAAGAGGCTCACGGCGTTGCCCCGGGCGAACGGGTCGCTGCGATTGAAAACAGCGACTCGATCGCGTTGGTTGAAAAACTCCGCGGCGAGATCAGCGATCTCGAAATCGAACTCGCCCTGATGGATGCGGGGATCGGAATTCGCAACCCATCCGCCAGCGACAACATTATTGTGCCATCGGTCGCAGAGTTTGTCCCCCCGGTGATTCAGGTGGAGCGAGGCGAGATCGATCCCGACCGACTTGAATCGCTGATCCTGAACGACAAGGTGGTCGCGCGTGCCCAGGAAATGTACGAGATCTATCGCAAGCAAGTGTTGGAGCTCGAAATCAGCGAACGCTGGCGGTTTGACAAGGAGCGTTACGCACGACTTCAAAAGGATCGTGATGAATGGGAGGCCAAGTTGGCCAGTGCCCGGGAAACCGCTTCCAAGACGGCCGTGAGAATTCTAGAAGACGAGATCGAGGAAGATTATCAGCGTCAGCTTGAATTAGCGGAACTCGAAAAGGAACGATTGCGTGCCGAGTTCGCGGCCAACGCGGATGCCAAAAAGGCCGAACTGGAGCGTCGCAGTGAGTTGATGAGCGAACAGGAGAAACTCTTGATCGGCGATCGTCGTGATCAACTGGTCAAGCGGCTGCAGGTCCTGCAAGACCAATACAAGACCGAATCAGATCGTTTGCGTCAACGCGATGGCAACAGCGTCGCCCTGCAGTTTGCCAACGACGATTTGGAACGGAGTCGGTCGATGCTGCACCGAATCGTGGATCGCTTGGAGTCGATTCAGATGGAAAGCAAACGCGGCAGTTCGGTGATCTCGATCGCAGCGGCCACTCCGCCCTCACGCCCGGTCGAAGCGGTGCCGTTCAAAAAGATGGTCATGGCCGGTGGCGGAGCCTTTGCCATTCCGTTCCTGATCGGGTTGCTGTGGGAATTCCGAACGAAACGGATCACCGACAGTCTCGATCTGGAAAAATCGCACACGCTCGCCCCGGTGGTCGGCGAACTCGCCCGCGCCCCACGGGCGGCCAGCGGCAGGAATTCCAAGAGCCGGCGGGTGTTCGAAGAGAGCGTTGACGCCCTTCGCGCCAACCTGGCGCTCTCCAAAGACACCCGCCACGCCCGATCATTCGCGGTGGTCAGTTCGATGTCCGGCGAAGGCAAGAGCACCGCGGTGTCGCAATTGGCGATTTCGTTGGCCAAGTCTAGCGGCAAAACGGTGTTGATCATTGACTGTGACATGCGTTGCCCCGACCAGCATGACGTCTTCGGCTTAGCCCTCGAGCCCGGGCTGAACGAAGTCTTGCGAAAAGTGGTTCCGATGAAGGAAGCCATCAATCGCGAGTTGGGTGACCTGGTCCACGTGCTTCCCGCCGGTCATCTCAAAGCCAGTCCGCACCGGTTGGTCTCGCCGGACTCGATGAAAGAATTGATGGATGAGGCGCTCGATTCGTACCAATACGTGATTCTGGATACCGCGCCGGTGCTGTCGGCCGGTGAAACTCTGGCCATTGCGTCTGTCGTCGATTCGACCTTGGTCTGCGTGATGCGAGACCTGACCCGCATGGACAGCGTCGTCCGGACGACGCATCGCTTGGAAGCCTCCGGGGCAAACGTCGTGGGAACGATCTTTAGCGGCGTGACGCCGCGACAGTACTCCTATCGATATGGAGACTACAAATACAGCGATTTCGGGCAAATGTTAGCGGAGACCGCACACAGAAATTGATTCGACGAAGCCGTTCATCACGCGTTAAATTGAATCACGATTCGTAATCAAGACCCCATCATGCCCCAGCCCACATCGACTGTAGACGGCGACGCCCCCATCGCCGCGCCGCAGCAAGCTGATCCCCGTCACGAGCCAGAGGTGATCTCTGAATCGCATGCCGGAAAACTGGACGCCCGGCGTTACCACTGGGTGATGGATTGGCGGCTGGTCGGCTACACCGCACTCGGTGTCGCGTTTCTGATGGTCGCAACGGTCGCTTCCTACGCCTACCATTCCAGCAAGGCGGCGAGCACGTTCCTCAGTCGTGCCGATCAGGCCGCTGCCGACGGCAAGCCCGCCGAGGAGGTTCGCTGGTTGTCGAGCTATCTGCTACTGCATCCAGAGGACCACGAAAAAATCATCCGTGCGGCAATCTCCGCCGATGTCGCAGCCGACGAGGCGACACGCGAGAATCTGGCCCAACGCGTCACGACGGCACGAAAACGCCTCGGTACGGCGATCGCTTACCTTGGCAGCGCGGAAGACGACGGTGTCGATGATGCCAATGCGGAAACGCGACGTGATCTGCGCAAGCGGTTGATCAACCGCCTAATCCAAAGCGGAGGCTACTTCTACAAAGACGTTGAGCGCCACGTCCGGCTGCTCGACGCCGATCGCAATGACGCCGAAGCCCACAAGTGGCTGGCAATCGCGATCGTCGGGCAGGTCCAAGAAATGCTCTACCAAGATCGCGATCCGAATGCGGTTGAGCTGGAAGCGGACTACTACGGCTGGCTGTCTCACCAACCGCCGGGCATCGTGTTGCGTGAAGCGGTCAAACGCAATCCGGATGACCTGGACTTGGTCGGGTCCTTCATCGCGCTGCTGCAAACCGATCCGGAATCGTTTGGAATCGCAATCGCCAGCGACGAACAGAATGTCGGATCCTTTACCCGAACCATTGCGTCGCTGGACGAGGACACCGCCGAAGTCCTGGATTCGGTCTTGCTGGGACTCCACGCGCGTCCGGACTCGCGTGCCAAAATTTTGCTTTATCGGTACGCTTCGATGGCCGGAGAAAGCGCCAAGGCCAGCGAGTTGATCAAGGCGGCTGCCGCCGAAGCATCGGCCAGGCTGGCGGCGCAAGATTTCGCTAAACCCGAATCGGAAACGGACGACACCGAGGAAGACAAGCCGGAGCCGGGGCTGCGTTTGAGCCCCGAAGCCGAAGCGTTGGTTTGGGATTATCAGTGTGTTTATTTCGGTGCCGGATCGATCGTCGACCGTGCCGCCGTTTCGATCGCGACCGAAGATGAAATCAAGCTCGCCACCGACTGGCTGAAGCAATTGCGTGACCTCGGGGTCGACTCGGTCCCGGTCCGTCCCGATGCCGTCAAGCAAACCTATCTCGTTTCCGGGTTGCTCGCCGAGTCATCGGCAGACTTGGATCGAGCGATTGAGCTTTGGCAGGAAGGGCTGACGGTCGTCAACGACGATAACTTGGATCTGCTCGGCAACGTCGCCTGGGCGCTCGCGCGGCGGGCCGCCGACGCCGACCAGGCCGAGAAACCTGCGGCAACCAAAGCAGCCGAAAATGCGATTGAAAAGTTCGCAGGCGTTATCGATGCCAAGAAAAGTGAATTGATGCTGATGACCAGCGATCAAATCAGTTTGGCCGATCGAACGGCGTTTGCTGAAGCGATTACCAACGCCGATTGGAAAAAAAAGGTGGCTCGGGCGACCGTCATTGCCGGGATGGAAACGTCGTCAGAAAACGATCGGCAAATCATTCGCTTGCTCGATGGATTGACCGACGACGAAATTCGGCTGGAGCCCCAGATCCGAATCGCCGGCATCTCGCAGTTGACCGGAGCCTACCAGCGACAGCTCGCCTTCGACTTGGCCGCAACGACGCTGACCGAAGCCGCCGAGCTTTTTCCGACCAACCAAGCACTGGTGCAAGCCAGCGGCGAAGCCTGGACCCGCTCGGGCAACCGCTTGCAGGCTGCCAAACAGTGGCAGCGGGCCCGTCTGTCAAACGTCCCCCGTGTCCGCGTTGCCTCGCTGGAAGCCGAGTTTGCGTACCAGTTGCGATTGATCCCCGAACAGCGCGAGATTGCGACACTCCGATCGCGGATCCGCGACTTGGAACAATTGTTGGAAAAAGCCGGTGACACCTTTTCCGCAGAACAGCTTCGCTTGCAAACCCTGCGGGCCCAGTTGCCCCCGGAAGGTGTGCTCGCCGAAGAATACCTTCAATCGGAAGAGCTCGCCGCCAAAATCTCATCGTTGGCCGAAGCGAATCCGAGCAACACCGAATTGCAGATGTACGCGGCAGAACGGCTGGCGGCAGCAGGCAAACCCGAGCAAGCCGAATCGGTCCTCAAGCGGCTCGATTCGAGCGACGATTTTTCTCCCGTCCAGCAGAAATTGCTGCGTGCCCGCGTGCTCGCCGCGTCCGGAAAGCATGCCGAGGCCAGCGAGTTGCTACTCAAGGCGATGGAAGACGATTCGCAAGCCGCAACCGGACTTGCGCAAACGGCGTCGGAATACGCCAAACGCGCCGGATCACCCGATCTGGCCAAACAGGCCCTGCTCCGCATCCCTGAGGCTCAACGGACCCCAGCGGTCTATTTTTCGCTTTATCAAATCGCCAAGCTTCAAGAGCAGACCGCAGAGATGGAGCAGTTTCTGTCCCAGTTGCATCGTGTCGAAGGGTATCGTTCGGGCGCTCGCGCGACCGGTAGCCAAGCGGAGACATCGCCGGCCTATTCGCTGTTGATCGATGCGACCCAGTTGGTCGATAAGTTGCTGGCGCGGGGAGGCGTGCAACGAGACGAGAAAGATTACACGCGTGCCAAGTCGTTGATCAGCCGCTTGCAGTCCCTGCGTCCCAATTGGGGCAACGCCGTCGCGCTCAGCGGTTGGTTGTCATTTGCAAGCGGAAACTACGCGTCGGCAGTCGAACAATTACGTCGCGGCATCAACTCCGGTGATCGACAACTTCGTACGCGACAACTGCTCTGGCAAGCGTTGCTTACACTCGGGCGTGACGAGGAAGCCGAACGGGAGATCCGTCTGGCAGGCATCGCCACCCAAAGCGATCTGGATCCCTACGACGAAATCTCGATCGGTATTTCGATTCGCAAAGGTGACTATTCACAGGCCTTGGATGCAGCCAAGCAAATCGCCCAGGACAACGTCGATGACCCGATCGCTTGGTTGGTCTACGCACGATTCGCACTGGTGATGCGAGCCCAAACGATTTCCGATAGCGACGTCGCCGAGGAGCTCGATGCAGAGCAGCTATTGAAGGACGCCGACGAAGCAATTGAGACGGCAGCACGCTTGGCCGACACGCCTGCCCAAAAGTCAGCGGTTGCGTCGGCACGCATGAGTCTGGCGGTGGCCGTCGGCGACAAGCAAAAGATCCAAGCGGCGCTGGCCGAACTGCAGAAGAGCGATTTGAAGGATGCGGACCGATTCATGCTGGAAGCCAAGGCGTTGATCGCCCTGGATCGTGTCGACGAGGCGATCGAGAAGTTGAAGGCCGCCAATGAGCTCCGTCCCGACTTCAAGGCGCAGATGGCATTGGTGCGGTTGCTGCGATCAAGAAGCCGAGGTGGCGACGCCCTGGCCATTCTGGAACAAGCGTTCCGCCAAGACCCAAACAACCCTCGGATCCGTACCGAACTGGCGGCACAGTTGATCGACAGCGGTCAAGAAATCGACTGGGATCAAATCGCCACGCTGCTCAACAGCGACCAGGCCGTCACCGAACAGAATCGTTTGGTGTACGCATTGATCCTCGCGTCGAAAGGATCGCATTACCAGCGGCAAGAAGCAGTGCGATTGCTACGTGACATGGCGGGAAGCCCGACGGAAATCGGTCTCGGTGCCTCTCGTGTCCAAGCGGCACTGATGTTCGAAATGGCGTCAAAGTATGACCAGCTGACTCCGTCGGAACAAAAGCAGTTCGATAAAGATCAGTACATCGCCGAAGCCAGAAGAGTGTTCAAGCAACTCGCCGATCGAGACAATCCCGCACTGGTCGACATGACCCGCTATTGCGGATTCCTGATCTCCGTCAACGATGAAGGAGATCTGGATGAAGCACGCCAAGTCATCGATCGATTGAAAACGTTGCCCGGATCGGCGTTGGAAGTGTTGAAGATCGAAATGATGCTGGCTGGACAGGGTGGCGACAAAGAAAACCTGCCATCGATCGTGGACCAATGGGCAAACGACCCCTCGACGGGAAATGCCAGCACCGCGGCCGGCGGAGTGGAAACGGTTGCCGGCGAAGCGTTGATGAGGAATGGATTTATTGACGAAGGCCTGGCTTGGTTCCGCCGTGCCTACGAAGCCAACAAAGACTCCTTTGCCAATTACATCGTGGCGTTGTCGCTGGCGGGGCAGCACGACCAGGCTGCCGCAGTCGCAGCGGATCGCTATGACGAACAGCACGCGGCCACCACGGCGGTCTTGCTGGTCGAAGCGTTGCTCGCCCTTGATCCGGACATGGTCGAACCACGCTATGCACAAATCCTGGATGAGGCGGTCAAGGCGTACCCCGAGAACGCGGCGCTCAATGACGGTGTTGCCACCTTGGCAATGCAGCGAGGCGAAAACGAAAGAGCCATCGCGTTGTACCTGAAAGTCTTACGCACCGACCCACGGCGGCTTCGCCCCCTGAACAATCTGGCGATGATCTTCGCCGAACTGCCCGGCCGTGAACTCCAAGGACTCAAACACATCGACGCCGCGATCGAGGTTGCCGGCGAAAGTGCCGAGTTGCTGGACACCAAGGGGACCGTCCTGTTACGCGGTAACCGGGTTCAAGAAGCGGTTCGGCAATTTGAAAAAGCGATCGAAAGCGGTGAAGAAAAAAATCTGCCCCGGTATCAATTCCATCTGGTTCAAGCACTCTTGAAACTCAATCGACTCCAGGATGCGAAGAAGATTTGGTCCGAGATCAACTTTCAAGAATTGGATCTCCAAGGTCTGACACCCGCCGAACGCGATGCGTTGAAGGAGTTGCAACAACGGCTCGGTACCGGTGCATCGGAGACCAAAGAAGCGGCTTAAACTTGACGATTTCTTCACCCGAAACCTCTCGTATTTCACACGACTGACGGAACACGAAACAAAGCCTTCCAGACCTCAAAACCATGACTGATTCAAATCAATCCCACCCGATCCAATCACGACGCGTCATCGTTGCCAGTCTGCTGGCGCTGACGTTGCTGTCGGGAGTTGTGCACGGCTACCTGGACGGACGCTGGACGACACAAACGTCGCGATCCGATCAAGGGGCATTGCTCAATCAGTTGCCGACAACGATCGGTCCCTGGAAGATGCTCGACGAGCAAGACCTTCCGGAATCAGCACAGCGATTGCTGCGTTGTTACGGTTCGGTCGTTCGTGTTTATCAACACACCGAAACCGGCGTGATGATCAACTTTGCCGTCATGTACGGGCCCCGCGGCCCGATCGCGGTGCATACCCCCGAAGTCTGTTACAGTTCGGTCGGAACCAAACAAACCCGACCGCGTCGAATGGAGACATTCGAGACGAAAGAAGACCGTCACCAAGTGTGGTCGGTCGAATTCAGCCGCGATGACGAGCCAGAAGCATCGTTGGCAGTGTATTACGGATGGAGCGACGGTGGGGCATTCGTCGCCGCGGACAGCCCGCGTTTTTGGCTGACTGACGACCTGTACAAGATCCAGCTTGCCGGTCCCGTGACCGGATCGGCGATTGATCCCTGTCATTCGTTTTTAGAAGCGTTCTTGCCCCACCTTGAGAAACTCGTTCAATAAAAGGATTGCGCCGTGCTCGATTTTGCATCGCCACAAGACGACTACTACGACAGCGATGAAGACTCCTCGATTTCGACGGCGGTCAGCGACCGGGAACGCGCCGACACGCATGATCTGCGTGAACAGCCGCGGCGGACGTCCAGCATCGATGACTGCAAACGCATTGCCGTCGAACGCGCCAAATACTTCCGCCGCAAGTACGCGGTCGAACGTGTCCTCGGTGGTGTGATGTTCCTCGCTGCGGCGCCGGTCATCGCCGTGCTGATTGGACTGATCCGGATCACGTCCAAAGGACCGGGAATCTATCGCCAAAAACGTGTCGGGCTGCACGGCGAAACGTTCTACGTCTACAAGCTGCGCTCGATGTACGTCAACGCCGAACGCGGCGGCAAGCCCGTCTGGAGCACCAAAAAAGACAAACGCATCACGCCGCTGGGCAAAGTCCTTCGCCGCACCCACCTGGACGAATTGCCCCAGTTGTGGAACGTCGTCAAGGGCGAAATGGCGCTGACCGGACCGCGTCCCGAGCGGCCGGAGATTTGCGGGGTGCTGACAACGTTCATCGATGACTACTACCACCGCAACGTCGTCAAACCCGGTGTCACTGGCCTAGCCCAAATCAATTTGGAACCCGATGAAACCGTCGCCGACGTCAAACGTAAACAGTTTTTGGACCTGCTGTACATCCAGAACGCCGACCTGTGGCTGGATTTGCGAATGCTGACCGCGACCGGACTGCGAGTTGTCGGAATCCGCGGTGGCCGAGCGATGAAGTTGCTGTCCCTGTGTCGAGCCCACTTGGTGGCCGAATCTGTCATCAT